>DBPK01000018.1 GCA_002304835.1 Firmicutes bacterium UBA1422 | reverse complement strand
CGCATCATTTTCTCCTTTGGTATGATATATTTCCACCGGAATACCGGTTTTTTCTGATGCAGATAATATGTCCTTATGCAAATTTTTGCCCCGTCCTCTTCCGGAAACGGGGTTTATTATAAATATATGCCTCATAGAACAATTCTACAAACATTCCTTTGATTTGGCAAGAATAAAAGCTCAAATGTATCAAAATAAAGTTTTACAAAGACACCTTTTCCCTTTACAATAGATATCGTAGTAAAAAAATGAGAGGTAACAAAATTGGACAATAGGATAACTAAACTGTCAGAGATACTGGTCAATTACTCCTGTGATATACAAAAAGGAGATCATGTATTCATAAGCTATGAGGGAGATTCCACCAGGACTCTGGTCAAAAGAGTCATAAAAGACATTTATAATGCGGGAGGATTTCCCCATGTGGAACAAAAGGATTCCTCCGTCACCAGGGAAGTTCTTCTGGGATGCAGCAAAGAGCAGATAGAATTCATGAAAGAATACCAGCTGGCACAGATGAAAGGAATGCAGGCCTGCATAGTTATACGTGCAGGCGAAAATTTTTCCGAACTGGCCGACGTACCTTCAGAAAAAATGACCATTTATACAAAGGGACTAAGACCGGTGCTTGATCATCGCGTAAACAATACGAAATGGGTCCTGCTTCGGTATCCCAACAACTCAATGGCACAGATGGCCGGAACCAGCCTGGAGAAATTCGAAGATTTCTATTTCGATGTCTGTACCCTTGATTACTCCAAAATGAGCAGATCCATGGAAAANNATAAAGGATATGCCGGCTATAAAGTGCGGCGGCGAAAGAAATATTCCCGACGGAGAAGTTTACACCGCACCTGTGAGAGATTCCTTGAACGGTATAATCTCATACAATACCCCTTCGGAGGAACAGGGTTTCACATACGAAAACATAGTTTTTGAAATAAAAGACGGGAAAATAGTCAAGGCTTCAGCCAATAACAACGAACGAATAAACAAACTTCTGGATACCGATGAAAACTCCAGATATTTCGGAGAATTTGCCCTGGGGGTAAATCCTCATATACTGCATCCAATGAAAGATACCCTATTTGATGAAAAAATAGCCGGAAGTTTCCATCTGACACCGGGATCGGCCTATGAAGATGCCTTTAACGGCAATAAATCCGCACTGCACTGGGATCTTGTGATGATACAGCGAGACGAATACGGAGGCGGTGAAATATACTTTGATGATGTTCTGATAAGAAAAAACGGAGTCTTCGTCATCCCGGAACTGGAATGTCTTAACCCCGAAAATCTTAAATAATCGATTTTAAATCGTTCTGTAAATATATGATATTTTATGGTAACAAGATAAGTAAATACTCCCGGGAGTCATCTCAGGAGTATTTTTTTCTGTTGTTTATACCGATGGCTGCCAGCAGCAATACGGAATTGATTCCTATGCATATCATATAGAATGTGAAAAGTTCCTTGTCGGATGCAAATCTGTCCCTGATATCAGCTGCAGCACCCTCATTTGATGCGGCCTTTTCCACATTCACACTTTTGCTGGCTATGGGCGAACCCAGGCTTTTATCTTCTGTGTCCCATACGCTCTTGCTGGTGACGGATAAGGCTGTCTGGCCTTCTTTTTCTGCCTTGAATTTTACTGTAAAGGTGTAAGAATCCCCGCCTCCCACATCGTTATCCAGGGTTATTTCTCCATCCTTTGTTTTTTCGCCTCCGGATATATGAGAAAGTATTTCAGGGTCATATTCCAAGACGGAACTTATTACTCCCATGGAACTGCCGCTGTATGTGACAGATGCCTCAAAATGATCTCCCCTTTGAACTTCTGATGGGGTCTTGATATCTACCCTTGCTGTTTCTTCCCCATAAACCGCAGTCAAAGAAAACATGAGCATAAGAACCATTGCCGCAAGAATTGAAATGGCGGTCCTTCTTTTTCCTTCCATACACTTTCCCCTCATTTATATTTTTTCAGATCAATACGCACACGGTGTGGTTGGCATATAGTTATATACCGGTATATAGAATGTATATGTATAATCATCGGCTCTGGCCAGTTTGTTGCCTTCGCCATAGGCTCCGGCCACATGGGTCATGTACTGGTGTGTCCCCACCTTGGAAAGCCCGTTCATAACATTGAATTTCTTTAGATAAAGGCTGTTCTGACCTTTACCTGTATAATTGATCCCGTAATAAGAAGCTCCGCCCTTTATTGCCTTGTCTCTGGTGTTCCAGGGTCTTTGATATGAAGTGTAGTTATTGCCCGCTCCCTTTGCCCACCAAAGGCCCCGTTCGACGGCGCTCATGGTGGAAGTTTTGTATGCTCCGATGTTGAAGAAATTATAAATATCTTTGTATTTTTCTGAATATGTGCCTGAAATCAGGGCGCTTGTTCCTGATGTGCCCTGTTCCTGTATGATCATGGCAGCCAGCACATTGGGGTTGACTCCCGCATCTCTTCCGGCTGTATATATAAGGTTCACATAATAATCCGAGCTTATAAAAGTGCTTCCTGCCACCTGTCTGACCGTATCCAGACTCTGGGTGGCAGAATCAAAACTGTGGCCCAGGAACTGGAATACATTGTTTTCTTTGATGAAATTTCTGGGATCCATATAATAGGCCACCATGCTTTTTGATGCCTTTGGCCAACTGCTGCCTGACTGGTATACGTTGTTTCCTTTTTCGTATTCATATTTAAGTGCATCGCTCCATGTAAGACCCGTATACTGGGGTTTGAATACCCATCTTGGATGTGCCGCCTTGAGCTTGTCCACAAGGGTCTGATAACTGGCAGGGAAACCCGATGTGCAAACTCCCGTATTCCCTGTGCTTGTGGTGGTTCCTCCGGAACTCGTCTTGATCTTTACATATGCGGAATGAACATATCTGGTTTTGCTGTTGTATGTGATCTTGTACCATTTACTGCTGCCGCTGGGCTGTTTATAACCCTTCAGGGTCACTGTTTGTCCGTTGTAAAGAAAACCTGCTTTTTTATATCCGGTTCCCGGACCTGTTCGTACATTCAGCCCCGCAGTAGATATTCCCTTTTTAGTGGGAGAATAATTTACATCAGTGACTTTTATCTTCACATTACTTGCATATATATATCTGGTCTTTGACTTATACTTCAGTTTGTACCAGGTTTTGCCGTTTGAAGCCTTTTTACTGCCTATTATCGTAAATGATTTGCCTTTTTTGAACAAAGTGACTTTTTTGTATTTCGTACCTGCACCGGTCCTTATATTCGAATTATATTTTGTTATACCGGTTTTTTTTGTAGTTGTAGTGGCTCCCTTTCCTGAACTGCCCGTGTTTTGGGTAGAGCTTGATTTTATCCGGACATATGATCCATGAACATATCTGGTTTTGCTGTTGTATGTGATCTTGTACCATTTAGTGCTGCCGGATTTTTTATAACCCTTCAAATTTATAGACTGTCCGCTTTTTAATGTGCCTGCCTTTTTATACTTTGTGCCCGCACCGTTTCTGACATTTAAGCTAGTCTTGGTCACAGCAGCTTTTACGGGAGAATATGTGACATCAGTGGCCTTTATCTTAACATTGCTTGAGATTATATATCTGGTCTTGGACTTATAATTCAATTTATACCAGGTTTTGCCGTTTGAGGCTTTTTTACTGCCTATTATGGTTATAGTCTTACCTTTTTTTAATAATGCGACCTTTTTATATCCGGTGCCTGCTCCGGTCCTTATATTTGAGTTATATTTTGTAACAGCACTCTTTTTCGTAGTATCTGCTGCAGTGGCAGCAGAAATGGGAACAACCGAATAAACGGTGATCGCCATAACCATCGCCAGCATTATGCTTGCTGTTCTTTTGATTATATTATTTTTCTCTTTATACATCAGCTCAACACTCCCGGTCATTTTCTTTATAAATCTAACTTACTCCCCGGATTTTAATCGTTTTTATGGATATCAAAGGCCTATTATCGATCTTATAAGAAGTTCTTTGTCCGGTCTGCTTCCTGCCATGTGAAAAGCTTCTTTGCAGATACCCGCTGAAACCAGAAGCTTTTTTTTGCTGTTTCCCTGCAGGGTGGCCAGGATATCTCCTTCTTTTACTTGATCTCCCACCTTTTTATGCAGGTATATGCCTGCGGAAAGATCTATTTTCTGTCCCTTTACTTCCCGGCCGGCTCCCGTATGCCTTGAAGCCTCACCTGTTTTATCGGCATCTATCCCTACTATATATCCATTATTATCACTCAATATGTCGATACTGTGTTTAGCCTGTGGAAAAAGCATGTAATTTTCAATTATTTCAGGGTTTCCGCCCTGAGCTTCCACGAACTGCCTGAATTTTTCAAGACCTTTTCCGTCGTATAACTTTTCCTTTGCCAGAAGCTTGCCTTCTTCGGGGGAAGGTGCTTTTTCTCCCATATATGCCATCAGCCCCGCCAGGGTCACGGAAAGTTCGGTTATATCCTCAGGACCTTCTCCTTTAAGGACTTCTATGGCCTCAATAACTTCTATACTGTTTCCTATGGCATGTCCCAGGGGCTGATCCATGTCAGTTACTGCTGCGACAGTCCTTTTACCCGCCGCATTTCCTATGTAAACCATCATTTTAGCCAGATCGCATGCATCATCATAATCCTGCATAAATGCTCCGCTGCCGCATTTTACGTCCAAAAGGATGGCGTCACTTCCCAAAGCAAGTTTTTTGCTCATGATACTGGCTGTTATAAGGCTGGCATTATCAACTGTACCCGTTACGTCTCTAAGGGAATATATCAATTTGTCGGCAGGGGCTATATCGGGGGTCTGCCCTATCACGGCGATCCCTTTTTCATTTACCTGTCTGATGAAATCTTCTTCTTTCAGTGAAACCTTCATCCCCGGTATGGACTCCATTTTGTCCACTGTCCCGCCGGTGAATCCCAGACTTCTTCCGCTCATTTTGGCCACCGGCACTCCCAGGGAGGCTGCCAGGGGCCCGGTTATCAGAGTCGTTTTGTCTCCCACGCCACCGGTGCTGTGCTTATCGACTTTGATTCCCTCTATGGATGAAAGATCTGCTTTTTTGCCCGTATCTCTCATTATTTCCGTCAGCAGAAAGGTTTCTTCTCTGTCAAGCCCTCTTATATAACATGCCATAAGGAAAGCTGAAGCCTGATAATCCGGGATATCGCCTTTTGTATATCCTTTTATGAAATATTCGATATCGGAAGACTGAAGTTTTTTGCCGTCCCGTTTTTTTTCTATTATGCCGATCATTTCCATAAATATATCCTAAAAGCCTTATTTGATTATCCTGACTATACCCAGTATCGGCTTGCCGGCCGCGGATGCGGTGATGCTGCTCACACACACACCGGTGGATGAACTGCTGGCATGTATTATCTTGCCGTTTCCGTAATAAAAAGCTACATGTGTTATTCCTGACATCCGGCCGTTTGTGGAAAACACTACTATATCGCCTGGCAAAGCATCAGTATAGTCTGTACCGATGCTGTATGCGGCATATTTACTGTCATAAGTCGTCTTCCATAAGCCTGTTGATGGTGCCGCTATATATGTCTGGGCACCGCAGTTTTTCATTACCCAGTATACGAAACCGCTGCAGTCGAATTTATCCGGTCCCGACGCTCCCAACTGATAGGCGCAGCCAAGCTTTGACTCGGCACACGCTATGACCTTTTGTGCATTTGTCCCTGTATAGGTGACGGATCCGGTGGCCGATCCCGAAGAAGATACTGCGGTCTTGATTTTAATATATGAAGAACATACATAAGCTGTTTTGGATTTATATGTGATCTTATACCAGCTGTAACTGCCACTTACTTTACATAATGCTTTTACCGTAACCTTCTTCCCCTTTGCCAGGGATCCCAGTTTCTTTTTGCCGGTGGAAGGGCCGCTCCTTACGTTGAGCGGGCCATTCTTTACTACTGCCGTTTTTGATTTGCTGTAAGTTATCGTTATGGTTTTGCCGGCTTTTACGTATTTTGCTGCAACATACCTGGTCTTTGACCTATATTTTATTTTGTACCAAGTGCTGCCGTTTCTTTTGGTGGTTGCCGTTATTGTTACCTTTTTGCCTTTGGCAATAGTGCCTGATGCCGAATAATCGGTGCCCGGGCCTGTTCTCAGATTAAGAGGGCCGTTTTTGATAACTCCGGATCTGGTGGTTGTATCTGCGCTTACCTCTTCTGCATCAAAAATTGCATATAAACAGAAAAGGGCCATGAACATGAAAGTTATTAAGACTATTCTTTTTCCTGCGGCAGTACTCATGATATCCACTCCTTATGCACATAAAAACAATATGGCTTATAATAACCATATCATAACATAAAGTCAATGTCAACCATTTTTGTAATATTTTCCCTTTGCTCTTCCCTACCCTGCTTTGATAGAGGGGTAAAAACTCTTGCCGTTACCGGTATTTTCGCTTCCCAGCATGTGGGTGACCGTTGCGCATATATCCGCAAAGGAATCCCTCGTACCCAGATCTTTCCCCCGGATTATGTTTTCTCCGAATATTACACAGGGAATGTATTCTCTGGTGTGATCCCATCCGCTGTGCAGAGGGTCGTTGCCGTGATCGGCACATAAGATAAGAACGTCTTCTTTCTTCATTGAATTTATTATATCCGGCAGAAGCGCATCAAATTCTTCAATGGCATGGGAATAACCCGTTCCATCACGACGATGTCCGTATTTGGAATCGAAATCCACAAGATTTGTGAATATCAGTCCTTCAATATCTTTTTTCATTGCTTCTATGGTTTTTTCTACTCCGTCCTTATTGCTTTTTGTATGTACAGAGTCTGTGATCCCCTGACCGTTGAATATATCACTTATCTTTCCTATGGCATACACTTCTCTGCCGGAGGTTGATATGAGATCCAGCATTGTTTTTTCCGGCGGAGATACAGCGTAGTCTTTTCGGTCGGCAGTTCTTGTTCTTTTGCCGTTTTCTATTATATAAGGCCTTGCGATCACCCTGCCGCAGGCCATATCTCCGGTAAGCATCTTCCTGGCGATCATGCATATCTCATAAAGCTTTTCCAGGGGTATTATCTCTGTATTTGCAGCTATCTGAAAAACACTGTCTGCTGAAGTGTATACGATGGGTCTTCCGCTCTTTTCGTGTTCCGGCCCCAGGTCTTCTATTATTATTGTTCCCGATGCGGCATAGTTCCCCAGAACTTCTGTGTCTATTGCTTTTTCGAAGTCCTCTATGAATGCCCTTGGAAAGCCCTTCGGGAAAGTTCTGAAGGGTTTTTCGGTATATATACCGGCTATTTCCCAATGTCCCGTTATGGTGTCTTTACCCTTGGATCTTTCTGCCATTCTGCAGAAAGACCCCTGAGGATCTTTTGCTGCCAGGGCTCCTGCCGCCGCTCCCTTTATATTACAAAAACCCAATCTTTTGAGATTGGGGATATTTATGTCGGGATTTTTTTTTATTATATGTCCGAAGGTATCTGCTCCTTCATCGCCGAATTCCGCGGCATCGGGCATGGCGCCTATCCCCAGGCTGTCAAGTACTGTTATTATCACTCTTTTGATCATTTTTTCACCCTAAATAAGTTTCATAGGCATAAAGTTCGTATGATCTACTGTTACCATCCTATACTGCACTCCGTCTATTTCCCCTTCAAATCCATTATTGACTCCGTGCAGATGGCCGTATACTACTGTTTTCACTCTGTATCCGGCAAAAAGGTCCGTAAATCCGGATCTCTCGAACCTGTCATTGGTGGGAGGAAAATGTATGGCGCCGATCATATTTTTTGATCCTTTGGCTGTTGCTGACTGCAATGACATTTCCAGTCTCAGAAGTTCTCTCCGGTATATTTTTTCATCTTCTTTTGTGAAATCCTCCCCGCCGCCGGGACAGGTCCAGCCGCGGCTTCCGCATATGGCATGGTCTTCTGCTTCAAAATGGCTGTTCTGTAAAAAGTCTATGTTTTCATAAAGACCGTTCAGCTTGTTTATTCCAGACCACCACAGATCATGGTTTCCCTTTATCATTATTTTTCTTCCGGGAAGGGCTGCCAGAAAATCCAGATCCGGCAACGCATCGGTAAGCTTCATGGCCCATGAGATATCTCCCGCCACTATGACTGTATCCTTTTCACTTACTGTTGCTTTCCAGTTTTTCTGAAGTTTTTCGATATGTCCGCTCCATTTGTTACCGAAAACATCCATGGGTTTTTCTATGTTTTCAGAAAAAGACAAATGGGGGTCTGCTATAGCAAAAATGCTCATTTTATTTATTCCTCCCGGTCATCTTCGGATGACAGAAGGCTTATTGCTTCCGAATGGTCTGATCCGAGTATGGAAACGGTTTCCCGTTCTCCCAATCCCGATACATCCTTAAGCTTTCTGTTTATGGTCCTTGTCCTTGTGCCCACCAGCTTGTCCAGCTCCTGATTGGCCTGGTTGATCCTCTGTTGTGTGGCTTCAAGAACATCCTGGAATTTTCCGAATTCCGTTTTCACGGCTGCCAGTATATCCCATACTTCACCTGAATGCTTCTGTATGGCCAGGGTCTTGAATCCCATCTGAAGGCTGTTTAGCAGGGCTGCCATGGTTGTGGGTCCTGCGATGTTGACTTTATAAAGATTCTGAAGGGTCTCCACCATGCCCCTTCTTACAACTTCTGCATAAAGGCCTTCAAAGGGCAGGAACATTACTGCAAAATCCGTAGTTGCAGGAGGTTCTATATATTTTTCGCGTATATCTTTTGCTGACTTTTTTATGGCCGCTTCAAGGCTCTTTCCCGCTTCTTCTATGGCCTTGGCATCTCCGCTTTCGTAGGCATCCACAAGATAAGAATAGGCATCTGCGGGAAACTTGGAATCTATTGGTAAATATACGAAATCATCATTGTCTCCGGGAAGCTTGATGGCAAATTCAACTCTTTCGCTGCCGGAACTTTTTGTTCTGACATTTTCTTCATACTGTTCATTTGAGAGTATCTGTTCCAGGATGGCTCCCAATTGTATCTCACCCAGTATCCCCCTGGTTTTTACATTGGAGAGCACTTTTTTCAGATCTCCAACGCCTATGGCCAGATTCTGCATCTCTCCGAGACCCTTGTATACCTGTTCAAGCCTTTCGTTGACTATCTGGAATGATTTTGTTATACGGTCTTCAAGGGTTTTCTGCAGCTTTTCATCAACAGTATTCCTCATTTTTTCAAGTTGCCTGTTATTGTCTTCCTGCATGGAAGTTATTCGTCTTTCCATGGTGGCCCTTATGTTTTCCAGCTTCTGTTCATTCTGCATGGCCATATCGGAAAGCTGCCTGCTCATTTCAGACAGCCTTTTTTCTGCCGCCTCAGCTGCGGCGCTCTGGCTTCCCTTGGCCGATGACTGCTGCATCAGCATAACTATAGCCAGGATTATTATTAGTGCTGTTCCCACAATAAGAATATACTCCATTTTTTTCTCCCGTTATTGATTTTCGATTCTTTCTCCCGTATGGATGTCCATTTATAATTATTGATCAGCCGAGCTTCTCATTGACAAAATCAAATATATCCTTTGCCGTATCCAGTTTGTGACCGGCGTACCCTTCATTTGATACGGGATATCTGGCAGTAATGCCGGCCCTTAGTTTTGCCAGATCATTGGCAAGTATATAATCCATTCGGTTCTTTTTGCACAGAGCCTTGGCGACCTGGAAAAGCTCTTCTTCCCCGACATTTTCCAGCAGCTTGCATCCT
>DBPK01000028.1 GCA_002304835.1 Firmicutes bacterium UBA1422 | reverse complement strand
GGTAACCCGGGTTCGATTCCCGGTAGGGTCACCAGAAAGCCCCCAAACAGCTGGGATTTCAGCAGTTTAGGGGCGATTTTATTTTTTGGCCTTACAGATAACAGATCGAAGTTAATAATAATACTTAAATGTTTTTTTGCTTTGAAAAATTATCTGAAAAAATCCTCTGCCAACCGAAGGACTTTCTCCGGGGAACCGGGTGTCATAAGCCTGTGATCTCCGCCTTTTATTACCGTAAGGCTTATTTTGTACTGATCTGCAAATTCTTTTGCTTTATTGAAAGAAATACATTCATCCATGTCACCGTGGACCATGGCAATAGAAACTCCGGATACCGGCGTGAATGAATGAAAAATATCATTTTTCATAAGACCGTCCAAAAATTCTTTTGTGATCATAAGGGGATGCTCATAACCTCTGTCCAGCATCAGATATCCGAGAGAATAAAGCTGCTCCTTTTCTTCCTTTTTGGGATAAAGGAATAATTCGGGCATATTGACCGCAGCGCTTCGCAAAAAGGATCTTTTTCCCAAGGGATCCCGCTTTGACAGATAAAGGAGATTTATATATGCGCCGAAACTGGAGGAAAAGTACATTATTTCAGCTTGGGGAGCTTTTTTGTGGACAAAATGTTCCACAGAGAAAAGGTCATCAAGGCAATTTTCCAAAGTGAGATACTTTCCGTCTACAGGGCTTTCGCCGTGGGCAGGGAAATCATATGCAAAGGTGCCCGCTTCATGGTGATCGATCCCATTCATGATCATTTGTGCAGTAGGGCTTTTTTTGCTGCTGCCGAAACCGTGGCTTATTATTATGACTTTTTTTTCTTTTCCCGAAACATTTGTGATACAGGGGATGTCATATCCGTGTTTGCTTTTTACTGTTTTTTTATACATTTTTTTCTCCCTGAGAAATATTTTACATCAGTTTACTATGAAAGCAAAGAGCATCTTTGACTTTTTTTACTAATCGGTTGAAGTCAGATGAAAAATAATGTATATTATTTTAATGGCCGTTAAAAACGGCATAATGATATGCGCCCATGGCGGAATTGGCAGACGCGCTAGATTTAGGATCTAGTGGGAGACCGTAGGGGTTCAAGTCCCTTTGGGCGCACCAAAGAAAATGAGATGGGATAAATCCATCTCATTTTTGTTACGTACAGTTGAAAGGAGGGACTTGAACCCGAAAGGGCGTGAAGGTCCGGTGGAGCTTCACGGTCCGAGCACGATGAAGCGAGCGCATGACGGAGGATCGACGGGGGCAATACGCGTAAGTCCCTTTGGGCCACCATTTAATACGTAAATGCTTTTTACCAAAAAGTACAGTATGCCTCCTGAAGTGGGTTTTCAAATAAAAACCGCTTCCCGGGAGGTTTTTGTTTGTCACTTCAAAGGATGCGAGTTATAATGTTTCAGAGACATCGTTTATTGATCGAAGCATTTTCTGATAAAAAGCATATAATTTGAAACGTCTTTGGACTGGGAGGAAGAAATGGGGAAAGAACTTATTTTCAAATCACTAAGACACGAAAAAACACAAAGAGTGCCATGGGTGCCTTTTGCAGGTGTTCATGCCGGTAAAGTGAAGGGGTATACAGCGGAGGAAATGCTTAAAGACCCCGACAAGATCGCCACATCTTTAGCGGAAGTCGCCAAGATATACATGCCTGACGGGATGCCTGTGATTTTTGATCTGCAGATAGAGGCGGAGATTCTCGGATGTGAACTTTTGTGGGCCAAGGATAATCCTCCTTCAGTAAAATCACACCCTCTTGACAGTGAAAAAATCATACCATGCACATGTAAATTTCCGTCTGCCGATTCGGGCAGGATACCGGTAGTTCTTGAAGCAATGAAAAGGGTCAAAAGTTCCCTGGGGGAAGACATAGCTCTTTACGGACTCATATGCGGTCCCTTTACCCTTGCTTCACACCTTAGGGGAAGCAGTATTTTCATGGATATGGTCAAGGACCCGGAATACGTGAAGGATCTTATTGGATACTGCGGACAAGTGGCATGCAGGATGGCGGGTCTTTATATTGAAGCGGGAATGGACGTTATAGCAGTGGTGGATCCCCTTATAAGCCAGGTCTCGCCAAAACACATAGAAAAAATGATGCTGGAAACCTTTACCGCTGTATTTGATTATATAAGAAGCAGAGATGTATTCTCTTGTTTCTTTGTTTGCGGCAATGCCTCAAAACAGATAGAAGTTATGTGCAAGACAGGCCCCGACGGCATCTCTGTTGATGAGAATGTTGATCTGCCAAAGGCCAAGGAAATAACGGACAGATACAATATAAATATAGGAGGGAACATTCCCCTTACCACAACAATGCTTCATGGGACCCAGGAAGATAACATGAAAAAGGTCATAGATCTCATGGACAGCGTCAGCGACCACACCAATTTTATAATCAGCCCCGGATGTGATATGCCCTATGCAACACCTCCGGAAAACACTGTGGCCTGTGCTCAAGCCGTAAAAAATCCCGAAAGGACCAGAGAATTGATCAAAAACTATCAGCCGGAGGAGATCGCCCATATGGACATCGAAATACCTGATTATGAAGCATCGGAGAAAGTCATAATTGAATTATTCCTGCTGGATCCGGAGCAGTGTGCTGCCTGTACATACATGCTGGCTGCAGTAGAAGATGCATATGAAGATATAAAGGACATGGCAGAATATCGGGTATACAAGTATTTCATAAAAGAAGATATTGCAAGGACGGCAAAAATGGGTGTGAAAAATCTTCCCAGTATATGTGTTAATGGAGACATCAGATGGATATCCATCATTCCGTCCAAAGAAGAATTGATAAATGTAATAAAGGAATATGCTGAAAAATGATAAAAGTTTTTCTGATAACAGGATTTCTGGGAGCCGGTAAAACCACATTCCTGAAAGAAGCATTTGACTCATTTGAAGGAATGAAAACAGGGGCTGTGGTCAATGAATTCGGGGATGTAAATATAGACGGTATGCTCTTAAAGCGGGAAGGAATACAGCTGGCAGAACTGACCGGCGGCTCAATATTCTGTGCATGTATAAAAGATAAATTCGTTGACAGCCTTATTGAAATGTCCAAAATAGATCTGGATATTATGTTTATTGAAGCCTCAGGTCTGGCAGACCCTGCAAGCATGGGAAATATTATCGAAGGCATAAAACATAAAACAGGGGATGTATATGATTACAGAGGATCTCTTTGCATAGCAGATGGAGATAGCTTTATGGAGCTTTCAAATATACTGACCGCTGTCAAAGCGCAAGTAGAATTTGCTTCTGCAGTGATAATAAACAAGACTGATCTTATCGATCATGAGAAACTGGAAAAAGTCAAGGCGAAAATAAAAGAAATAAATCCGTGTATAACCATACACACAGCGGTTCGCTGTAAACTGGATATAAAAAGTTTGATTTCAGATATGGAGCCTTCCGAAAAACCCCCCGGAGAAAGTAGAAATACCCCGGAAAACAGAGCTGAAACATTTGTTGTAAAAGGACAAAGGGCAGTCAAAATACATGCTCTGGAAGATTTTATAAAAGATATATCCAAAGAAAGTTATAGGATAAAAGGGTTTTGCATTACGGAAGAAGGGCCTGTCCGCATAAGTGCATCAGGTGATGCCATAGAGCTCTTTCCATGGCAAGAAGAGATAGGTGAAACAAAAATAGTGGTCATATCGGCAATAGGTTTCAGGATGATGAGCGTTATTTTGAGATCCATCGAAAAAAACGCAAAGGGCATTTTTACAGTTTGAAGATGACACAGAATAAATGTGAATATCTGTGCATCTCCGAAAAGTGAAAAATCACTAAAAAAACAGAGGAGCAAATGGAAATAATAAACAAAGAAATCTCCATTTCTAAAGAAAAATGTATGCCGATGGCAGAAAAACTTTTTGCCGGGGCAAGCGGCATGTCCAAAAAAAGACAGAGTTATGAGAACCAAAAAAAACAGTCTCTGGAAACACTGGATATGATATATGACAGGATCGGGATAAAGGCTGTCTTTTCTTATTATGAAGATATCTTTTTTTATGGAAGAAAGGCTGTTGTCGGTGGAGTGGAATTTGTTTCCGCTGCCTTTGAGCAGTTGGATCCCTCCCGGATAAAAGGGGCATATGTCTATATGCTTACTATAGGTGATATCAGCCTTAAAAACAGCCCGGTCATAAACCAGCTTCTGGCGGATATATGGGGAACATGTTTCGTTGATGCTGCAAGAATGCTATTGGAAAAAGAATTTTCTTCCGAAGGCAAAAGACTGAGTGATGCTTTCGGACCCGGCTTTTACGGCATGGATATAAGAAGCATGAGTGAAATCAAAAAGCTGGTGGACGGTGAAAAAATCGGGATCACTTTGAGCCGGGAAGAGTTGCTTATACCGGAAAAATCATGTGCCGGGATATATTTTTCAGTAACTGAAGATTATGTAAAACTTGGGAATGAATGCAGGGACTGTAAAGGGACTGAAAAAAGCTGCATCCTTTGTAATATAAATAAAGAAAATGAAGCAAAGTGCACCGGGGAATGTGAAATATGTGGGCGGTGCATTAAGGGTGGATCAATCAATGAGGAAGACAGAATGAAAACACCTGCTTTTGTTCTGCCGAAGGATTTTTCGCCTGCAAAAGGATCTACAGGATACGGAATAGCCTTTGATATGGGCACCACCACCGTGGCAGGGGTGTTATGGAATCTTGAAAATGCCCGTGAGGTCTTGTCTCTGGCAAGATCAAATCCGCAGAGGATTTACGGAGCGGATGTTATATCAAGGATATCTTTTGTAAAAAAGGATCCCAAAAATCTGAAAGTAATGAGGGATTTAATAAGAGATTGCCTTAACAGTATAATAAGTGGATTGTGCCATGGCTCCGGTGTGAAGAAAAACTCAATATCAAAGGTAACATTGTGCGGTAATGCGACTATGTCTCATATTTTTTCCGGGCACGATCCTTCTCCTCTTGCCAAAGCGCCTTTTGTTGCCGCTTATGAAGGTGCAGTTTTAATGAACAAAGAAACAAGCGGACTTAACATAAATGAAAAGGCAGAAGTTATGCTTTTGCCCAATATCTCAGGGCATGTGGGAGGAGACACGGTTGCCGGTATGCTTTCGTCCAGGATACTTGATCAGAAAGAACTCACCCTTTTCATTGATATCGGCACCAACGGAGAGATAGTTCTGGCAGACGGGAAAAATATTTTTGCCTGTTCGACAGCGGCAGGCCCGGCATTTGAAGGAGCCTCGATATGTAACGGTATGCGGGCCGCAGCGGGGGCTGTTGAAAAAGTCATAATAAAAAAAGAAAAGGTTCTGATAAAGACAATAGACGGCATACAACCAAAGGGCATATGCGGATCGGGCATAGTCGATGCTGTGGCACAGATGCTTGAACTCGGAATAGTGAACAGGACCGGCAGGATACTTTCTGCCGAAGAACTGAAAAATAATAATTTGCCCGGACCTGCCATGCGCATCAGTGAAAAAGAAAGCAGAGAATTCTCCCTTGTTATAAGAGAGCATGGTGAAGACATTGTTCTTACCCAAAAAGACATAAGAGAAGTACAACTGGCAAAGGGAGCCATATCTGCCGGAATAAACATAATGCTTGAAAAAGCAGGAAGGGAGAAAGAAGAAATAAAAAAAATAATATTGGCGGGAGCCTTTGGAAATTCCATTAATAAAGAAAGTGCAGTGGCCATAGGATTGCTTCCGGACATTGACAGAAAAAAGATACATACAGTAGGCAATGCCGCCGGAGCCGGAGCCATAATGGTGCTTGCCGATGAGGGTGAGCAGAAGAAAGCATTGGAGATACCTGAAAAAACAGAGCATGTAGAACTGGCGGAAATCAAAGACTTTCAGGAAAAATTTCTTTCAGCAATGTCCTTTTGAGTCAAGACATTTTTCAAAAAAACAAACACTGATTGATAAAGAAAGTAAAAATAAGATATAATAGAATCCACTATAAAAAACAGGAGGTTGTTATGATTGACAGAAAAAAGCTAAAAAGCCAGATGATAAAAGAAATTGAAATGTTTGAAAAGAATCACAAAAAATCCGGTGAGCTTTACAAAAAAGCCAAAGGAAGTCTTCTGCAGGGAGTACCAATGAACTGGATGACAAAGTGGGCAGGCAGCTATCCTGTTTATGTGGCCAGTGCAAAAGGGGCCCATTTTCAGGACGTTGACGGTAATGACTATCTGGATCTCTGCCTGGGAGATACCGGCTCTATGATCGGTCATGCACCCGAACCGGCTGTAAGAGCTATAACAGAGTATGCAAAACAGGGAACCACTTTTATGTTGCCCACAGAAGATGCAGCATGGAATGGTGAGGAGCTTAACAGACGTTTCGGGATGAAATACTGGCAGTTCGCCACAAGTGCTACAGATTCCAACAGATTTGCCCTAAGATTGGCAAGAGAGATAACCAAAAGAAAAAAAATAGTTGTCTATAACTGGTGTTATCACGGTTCTGTGGATGAAACAGTGGCTGTAATCGATGAAAAAACAGGCAAAACAGTTGCAAAACCCGGAAGCCTGGGTCCCCAGTGTGATCCGGCGCTGACAACAAAGGTGATAGAATGGAACGATGTTACCGCTCTTGAAGCTGCACTTGCGGATGAAGACGTGGCTGCAGTTTTAGCAGAACCCGTAATGACCAACTGTGGTATAGTGCATCCTGAGCCGGGGTATCATGATGCCCTAAGAGAACTGACAAAAAAATACGGAACATTACTTATTATAGACGAAACCCATACCATATGCGCCGGTGTGGGCGGATGCACAAAGGAATACGGACTTAAACCGGACATGGTAGTTGTGGGCAAAACCGTTGCCGCGGGCATCCCCTGCGCCGCCTACGGATTCACCAAAGAAATAGGTGAGAAAGCAGCTGCAGCCATACCGCCGGAACTTTGCGATATAGGAGGCATAGGAGGAACGCTGGCAGCCAATGCACTTTCCATGCACGTGATGAGGGCTGTGCTTGGTGAAGTTCTTACACAGGAGTATTATGACAAGAATATACCTCTGGCAAAGAGATTCAATGAAGGTGTGCAGAGTGTGATAAGCAAGTATGATCTTCCCTGGAATACGACACAACTGGGATGCAGGACTGAATACTGGTTCAGAAAAGAGCCTGCAAAAAACGGAGGAGAAGCTGAAGCTGCAGTGGATTTTGAATTGGACCAGTACATGCATCTGGCATCCATGAACAGAGGATTTCTTATGACCCCGTTCCATAACATGGCTCTGATATCAGCTGCAACATCGGAAGAAGATATAGACAGACATACAGCTGTTTTCGATGAGATAGTATCAAATATAATATAGCCATATATTTATGAAAAAAAGTTTTTGATAAGTAAAGGCGGGATTTTCATATTCTGCCTTTACTTTATTTTTTCCGGCAGGTAAGCATGAGGTCTTTTGACTTTGAGAAAAAAGTTGTATACTGTAAAAAAGATTTGAGGAGGAAGGGATGAATAAATTTATCGATTTTACAGACAGGATATGTCTGGTTACAGGAGCCGGCAACGAAAACGGCATCGGATTTCAGACCGCAAGGATACTGGGAGAGTTGGGTGGAAGGGTGATCCTTATATCCACCACCGAAAGGATATATAAAAGAGCGGAGGAACTGAAAAAAACAGGCATCGAAGCTGAGGGAATGACAGCAGATCTAATGGACAGGACCCGGGTAAAAAGAATCATAGAGGAGATCATAAAAAAGTATTCCCGGATAGATGTACTTATAAATAATGCCGGCATGGTACAGGTGGGACAGGAAGAGGAATTTGCACCTTTTTCGGAGATGACAGACGAAAGCTGGGACGATTCCGTAGACAGAAACCTTAATATCACATTCAATGTAACCAGGCAGGTCTTACCCCATATGATAAAAAACAAATATGGCAGGATAGTAAACACTTCTTCTGTGACAGGGCCTATTGTAAGTAACCCGGGAGAAGCCGCATACAGCGCTGCAAAGGCTGCTGTAGTTGGAATGAGCAGAGCAATAGCCATAGAAAATGCCAAAAACAACGTAATGATAAACAATGTGTTACCGGGCTGGATAGCTACGGATTCCCAGACAGATGCTGAGGCTGCGGGCGGAAAAAACACTCCCGTGGGCCGGGGAGGCAGTGCGGAGGAAGTGGCAAATATGAATGTATTCCTGGCATCGGAAAAGGCTTCTTATATAACGGGACAGACTTTTGTTGTTGATGGCGGAAATACCATACAGGAATATAAAGGGCCAAGTAGCCTATACTACTGATCCATAAACTATAGTTACAAGATGGCTTTTATCTTTTGGATTTAGTTATAACTGTGATATAATTCTTATACGGAGATACAGTTTTTATACGGAGGTATAAGAAAATGGAAATAGCCGTTGTTGACGGACAGGGCGGAGGCATAGGCCGCTCAATAGTAGAGAAATTAAAGGCAGAGCTACCAGACATAAAAGTAGTGGCGTTGGGTACCAATTCAGTGGCCACAGGACAAATGTTAAAAGCGGGAGCAGATGACGGAGCAACCGGAGAAAACGCAATAGTGCACAACATGAAGCATGTTGATGTGGTGGTGGGAGTCGTGGGAATACTTACGGCCAATTCCATGATGGGAGAGCTGACGCCTGATATGGCAGTTGCCATAGGAGGCAGTCACACATACAAAGTACTGCTTCCCCTTAACAGATGCCATATACATGTGGTGGGGACAGAAGAGGCTCCCATGGGAAAGCATATAGATGAGGCCGTAAAAGAAGTAAAGGCGTATATTGCGGGGAAATAGGAATTTATCCAAAAAACTTATACCTGAAGAATATATATAGATGGAGAAACAGAAATGTCTGTGGTAAAGAAAGTCATTGAAAAGTCAGAGCAGTTTTTTTTAGACAAAAAAGTCCAAGATATAGTTGTAGGAGTATCTCTTATAGCAGTGCAACTGTCCGATGGCAGTTTGGGGATATCATATGTTTTGAGGGACAGTCTGCCAAACGGATGTTCTATCTTCCCCTATGCAAAAGAAGTCCCGGGCAAAACAGTAAAGGAAACAGCCGAATGGATACTGACGGGCAAAGAAGATCTGCAAAAAGCCATAGGAGGGGCGATCCTCTGTGCGGCGCTGGAAGATACGGGGGTCCCTGATGAAGAAAAATCAGGGACTCCTTACGGCATAAATATCAACGCAGACGATAAAGTTGGAATGATCGGTTTTATTCCGCCTGTGGCCGATATGTTCATGAAGCATGCCGGGTCTCTGATAGTTTTTGATCAGGGGATATCCTTACGGGGCGGTGGAGAAAGAGGCTGTGATGCAAAGGTGATGCCCATGGAAAAACAGCAGGAAATGCTTCCGGATCGGGACATAGTCGTTCTTTCCGGGACAACCACTGTAAACGGAACAATAGACGGACTACTCAAAACGTGCAAAAAAGCCCGTGAAATCATAATGGTAGGGCCATCAACACCCATGTGTCCCGAAGGCTTTAAAGGCAGCGGGATAACCAGACTGGCAGGCTCATTCTGGGACAGAAGTCATAAAGAGGATATATTCAAAACCATATCTCAGGCCGGGGGTATAGCCCATGTAAAAAAATACATGATAAAGAAGTCTGCAAATGTGTGAAATTCATAGTAAAAAAAGTGATAATGATAATAAAACAAATCAAAATTTAAGATAAATGTGATCCTGTCAAAATGGCAAAAGCCATCTCTACACTGTAGAAGATCGTGGAGTACAGGGGCATGTAATAGACATAGGATTCAATAATCATAATGACGCTATTCAGTTTGGGTGTAAAGATATAGAAGTATATCTACTTAAATAAGGAGGTGCACTATGTTTTTAATACCCCCTGATGATTATCAGTCAGAATTCTTGTTTACAATAGCAGGTCTTATATTAATTGTAATAGAAATAGTAATCTACCTATTATATAACCATTTTCATCGTTGATACATACTTAATTTCTGTTTAGCTTTAATAGCATCTCGTAAATCTTTACTCATACTACTCTTTGTAATATGATAATAAGTGTTCCTATATCCTGTTCGCGGAGTTATGTTATATCTCTGCTGTCTTTTATAGTTGTACAATATTTTTCAGTATTGTATCTATTGAAATAAATTGCTGGCTATTGATATGAATTTAAAATTGCTTTTGCCGGTTGCATAATCGGCAACGATGTTACCGTCTCCCATGAGGCGGTATTTATATGTAATAAGACCATCTATGCCAACAGGTCCCCTTGCATGTAGCTTTCCGGTGCTTATGCCCACCTCTGCACCGAAACCGTATCTGAATCCGTCGGCGAATCTGGTGGAACAGTTTTTGTACACTCCTGCAGAATCCACATTTGTCATAAAAAACTCTGCAGCATCTTCATTTTCTGTTATTATTGCATCGGTGTGATGAGAGCCGTAATGATTTATATGTGAAACAGCCTCCCTGATATCATCAACTGTTTTTACCGAAAGTATATTATCCAGATATTCTTTTCCCCAGTCTTCCTCAGATGCATTCTCCCATTGTCCCCCCGAACAGGAGACTGCCTTTTCATCACCTCTGAAAATGATTTTTCCTTGTGCCTTGTCATTTAGTGCAGGGATGATCATTCCTGCCATATCTTTATGTATCAAAAGGGTTTCAACAGCATTGCATGCGGCAGTATACTGGATCTTTGAGTCTATGATAACCGGTATTGCCTTTTGGATATCCGCATCCCGGTCCACATATATATGACAAACACCATCGGCATGACCCATTACAGGGATCCTGGAATTTGACATTATATGCTGAACGAAACTGTTGGAGCCTCTTGGGATAATGAGATCAATGGAATCATGACATTTAAGAAGTTCGTCTATTCCGGCCCTATCCTCGATAAGTACTGCAAAGCCTGAAGGAAGACCTGCCTTTGTCCCGGCAGCATGTATGACATCAAAAAGAGCTCTGTTAGTGTTTTTGGCTTCGCTTCCACCCTTTAAGATGGCACAGTTGCCGCTTTTTACACAAAGGGAGGAGATCTGCACAAGAGCATCGGGGCGGGATTCAAATATCACACCTATAACACCTATGGGGCAAGTGATCTTTGCAAGGACAAGGTCATCATCCAGTTTCTTTTTCATAAGTGTATCAAAAAGAGGATCCGGCATTGAAACAAGATCTTTTATCCCTTTTATGCAGTCTGAAAGCTTATGTTCATCAAACTTGAGCCTGTTAAGCAGTGGGGCTGCCAGACCTTCTTTTTCTCCGTTTTCAAGATCGACTGTGTTTGCGGCAAATATTTGATGACGGTTTCTCTGAAGTGAAGATGCGATTTCTTTGAGGGCATCATTTCTGACAGCCCCCTCAGTAGAAGCCAGCTTGAAACTGTCATTTTTCACTTCTTTTGCAATGGTCATATAATGCATTTTTCCACCATTCCTTCCAAAATGAGTTTTACCAGATGATTTGTTTCACGGTAATTGATATCACTGCCGTTTCTGATTATGATATATCCGTTTTCATATCCGGGATAACTTTTAAACAGGGTTTCGCTGTCCTCGTTCCATATAGACGGTTTTCTCAGATCGGCAAATAAAAAGTTTTTTTCATTAAGCAAAAGGATCTCTGTGGTGAATTCCCTTTTGGCTGATGAAAAAGACGAAGAATAATCATTGTCTTCTCCCGCAAAGCAGGTGTAGTCTGCCGGATCATTAAGCTGATCCCCCTTGACAAGGAGCCTTTGTCCCGAAAAACTGATATTCGATACTATTCCGGACCAAGAGCCTTTTTTAATGGGATAGCCAAGATGATACATTGCTTTATGGAAATCCGTTTTGCCTGTCACTTTCAGTAATTGGTATAATTGTATCACATCATCGCTGTTGTGAAGGAGTATTTTTTCTTTGATCTTTTTATCGCCTTTGTCTATATAATCGAAATACATTTCTGCACTCTCTTTGCCGGATATCATATCTGTACGATTGTCCCAAAGGCCCATAAATGTTTCAAGGGTTTTTTGTTTGAGATTGGGAAGAAAACTTTTTATGGGGGAATGATCCCTCACGGCTTGGTATATATCAAGTACATATGGTGAATGAAGATCAGGCAGGCCTATGCGTGATGCCCGTGCTTTCAAAAAAGGCATATCAAAAGATTTACCGTTATAAGTGATCAGGACATCCAAGCCTTTCATCTCCTGCAGGACCGCTGAAATAAGTTCTTTTTCTTCCGAGAGATTCCCGGCAAGGTATTGACGTACGATACCTCCTTTTTGTGAGGGAATAAAAAAACCGGCCAGTATAACTGCATTATTTTCGGGAGACAGGCCTGTGGTTTCAATGTCAAAAACAGCCACATCAAGACCGTTAAAATAAAAATCATATACGGCAGATGAGAAAACTGTTATATCTGTTGCTTTTTCTTTGATTTCCATGGAACTATAATAACACAATCCATTGATATTTCAAAAAACAAAACAGACTGCAAAGCAGTCTGTTTTGTTCAAAAGGGGTATTGGGATTAGAGATTAATGAGGTTATCAGGGGGATAACCACATTATTAATGTAACAAATCCCCCCATAAAAATCAAGGGTTTTTTATAAAATGGAATCTCTTTTTTGAAAATCAATTTTTATTTGCGGTACAAAGATGATATAATGATTTCATCTTAAAACAAGGAGAACTGATATAGAATGACAGCTCTAAGCGAACTGCTCAAGAAAAGCAGAAAAATCGTCATCAAGATAGGAAGCAACGTACTTTCCAGCGATAACGGAACTGTAAACAGAGAAGTTATGAGAGATATAGCCGACCAGGTAAACAGCCTTATGAACAGTGGCAAACAGGTGATCATAGTATCTTCCGGCGCAGGCATATGCGGCGCCGGCGCCATAGACAGATGGAGTCGCAGAGATGATATGAATTACAAACAGGCTCTTTGTGCCATCGGGCAGGTAGAATTGATGATGGCATACAAAGAGTATTTTGCAGTCCATGGAATAAATGTAGGGCAAATGCTCCTGACCAGGGATGATTTTACCGATAGCCAGCGAAATCTCCACATAAGAAACACTCTCTTCACCATGGTCGATGAAGGAGTTGTTCCAATAATAAATGAAAATGACAGTGTAAGTGTTGAGGAGATCAAAATAGGTGACAACGACACTTTGGCATCGGCGGCAGCCAGTTTATGGAATGCAGACATTCTTATTATGTTAAGCGATATAGACGGAGTCTTCGACAAAGACCCCAAGGAGAACAAGGACGCCAGATTGATCGAAGAAATATACGATCTGGATTCACTTCTGGAGAATATCGATATCGGTGGCAAGAGCGATTTCGGTACGGGAGGCATCATTACAAAAATAGAGGCAGCAAAAAGGGCCAGAAAGTATTACATCCCTACAGTTCTTATGAACGGCAAAAAAAGATCCATTATTATTGAGGCTGCAGAAGGCAAGGCTAAAGGCACTGCTTTTTTATGCCCATAAAAACAAAAGGCTAAAATCATAAGAGGAGAATAACGAATAAATGAAAACAGGATTCATAGGTACGGGAAACATGGGAGGAGCGATCCTGAAGGGATACTCAAAAAAAGCGGCGTTATCAGGCAATGAGATACTGGCTTATGATGCAGATCCCGCAAAACTCATGGAAATAGCAGAAAAATACCGGGTATATCCGGCAAAAAGCCCAGGTCTTCTTGTGGCCTGCAGCGATATTGTGATATTGGGATTGAAACCCGATATTTTTGAAAAAATCATGCCGGAGATATCGGAGGCATATACCGATGATAAGGTGGTCGTGTCTATGGCAGCCGGAGTGAGTATATCTTTTATTGAAAAGTATCTGGGGCAAAAAGCAAAAGTGGTCAGGATAATGCCGAACACACCTGCGCTTATAGGGCAGGGGATGACGGCAGTTGCAAAGAATGGTAATGTGGATGATGAGCTTTTCAGCACAGTTATGGATATATTCGATTCCACCGGAAAAGCAGAAGAAGTCACCGAAGATCTTATGGATTGCGTTACTGCTTTAAGCGGCAGCAGTCCGGCATATGCATATATGTTCATTGAGGCTCTTGTTTCTGCTGCCGAAAAAAACGGCATGGAAAGAGAAAAAGGAACTGTGTTTGCAGCACAGGCCATGCTGGGCGCTGCAAAAATGGTACTTGAAACAAAAGAGTCGCCTGAAAGATTGCGGGAAAATGTGTGCTCTCCCGGCGGTACCACCATAGAAGCAGTTCGGGTACTCAATAAGAGAGATCTGGCAGGTGTTATAGAAGAAGCTTTTAGCGCCGCTCTGAACAAATCAAAGGTGATGACAAAATGATATTTGAAGAAAAAACCCTGAGCAGTGAAAGAATATATGAAGGAGCCATACTGAATCTCAGAAGAGATAAGGTAACAGTGAGAAATGGCACTTCCTACAGAGAAATAGTTGAGCACAGTGGAGGGGCGGTTGCAGCGGCAATAAACGATGAAGGGAAGATAGTTCTGGTGAAACAGTTCAGAAAGCCCGTTGACTGCGTAGTTCTCGAGGCTCCTGCCGGCAAAATAGAAAAGGGTGAAGACCCCGTTGAAACAATACATCGGGAATTAAAAGAAGAAACCGGATACACGGCCGATTCCATGGAATTTATGACAGCCATAAAAACTTCTGTGGGATATACAGATGAAACACTATATATATATCTGGCAAGGGGGCTTATGCCCGGTGAGACAAATTTCGATGAAAATGAAGCTATTGAGGTGGTGGAGTACGATTTTGAGGAGGCATACAGTATGGTTCTTGGAGGAGAGATCCGGGATGCAAAAACAGTAGTTGCCATATTGATGGCAAAAAACCACCTTCAAAATCAGTGATTGTTATTGTCAACCAAATTCATGTACGGTATACTGATGTCAGTTTTTCTTTAAGCGGAGTATGATCTATGCATATTGAGGGGTTCATAAAATATTTGACAAAAGAGAAAAAAATGTCCAAAAACTCACTGGAGGCATATGAACGTGATGTGCTGGATTTTTTTGCTTTTGAAAAAGAAAAAGGGATAAAGGACCTTGCGGAAACCACAAACACAGAAGTTGTCGGGTACCTGCTAAAACTGAAAAACGAAGGGAAATCTGCTGCTACTATAAACAGAAAACTGGCATCCACCAGATCTTTTTTTAACTATATGCAAAATGCCGGCATTGTTTCCGGTAATCCCACATCCGGGATCAAAACACCAAAAGTTGAGCGGAAGGAACTGGAATATCTTACTATAGAGGAAGTGGACAAATTACTTGATTCCCCCTCTATGGATCCCAGGGGGCTGAGGGACAGGGCAATACTGGAACTGCTTTATGCCACAGGTATAAGAGTCAATGAAGTAATAGCGGCAAATGTTGAAGATGTCAATTTAAGGATAGGCTTTTTCACATGCCCGGGAGAACATGGCAAGGCCAGGATAATCCCCATCGGAAGACCCGCGAGGCAGGCTCTTGAAAGATATATATATGATGCCCGAAACATGATAATAAAGGATAACAAATCCGAAAAATCTCTTTTTGTGAATTATTACGGGCAGAGAATGACAAGACAGGGACTGTGGAAAGTGCTGAAAGAATATGCCGAAAAGGAAAAGATCGAGCATAAACTCACACCTCATACATTGAGAAATTCCTTTGCAGTACACATGATACAAAACGGAGCCGACCTCAAATCCCTGCAGGAACTTCTCGGACATGAGGATATAGCCGCCACCCAGATATATCTCAGCGTAACTAAAAACAGGATAAAAGATGTTTATGATAAAACCCACCCCAGAGCATGAGTTTGAATATTTTCTGATTATAAGAAGATGGGACGGGGCAGGAGGAAGATACTTATAATGGATGAATCGAACAGGATTATCTGCCTGATAGGAATATATCTTTGCGCATTTGTTGTAACTGCTGCCCTCACGCCGGCAGCTATTGCTTTGGCCAAGAAGACAGGAGCAATGGATGTCCCCAAGGATGCCAGAAGGATACATACCAAGCCCATACCAAGAATAGGCGGAACTGCAATTTTTGCGGGGGTCACCATAGCAGTTGCCCTGGCCCTTTTTTTGGGTTTGCTGGAAGGTGAAAACGTTACCACATCAAAGGTTGCAGGCATACTGGTGGGAGGCATCCTGATTTATATCTTGGGAACTATAGATGATTTTAAAGATCTGCCTGCTCCGATCAAACTGGCCGGGCAGATAGGATGTGCGATGGTGGTTTTCTTTGCGGGAAACCGTATAGATTTCATTGCGAACTATTTTGGAGAAGGGACACAACAGCTGGCAGGAGTAGTGGGCTTTATAATCACTGTTATATGGATAGTTGCAATCACCAATACCATAAACCTTGTGGACGGTGCTGACGGACTGGCAGCGGGCATAGTTGCCATTGCATCTCTTTGTATAGCATATGTCGCATATATCTTCGGGTATTATCCCGGCTGTATTTGTATGCTGGCGGTGGCAGGAGGAGCTTTGGGCTTTCTGCCTTTTAATTTCTATCCTGCTAAGACATTCATGGGGGACGGTGGAGCACTTTTTCTGGGCTTCATGATAGCCAATTTCTCCATACTGGAGCCGGTAAAGAGGGCAACCATGGTAGCGGTCCTTATTCCCGCTCTGGTACTTGCTCTTCCCATATTTGATACTCTCTGGGCGATAATAAGAAGAAAAATAAACGGTAGACCGGTTATGCAGGCTGACAGTGAACATATACATCACAGACTTTTGAGGGCCGGTATGGGACAGAGACGAACAGTTCTTTGCATGTACGGGGTATGCGGCATAATGGGGACGGCAGCAGTGCTTTTGAGCAGGGAACTTTATGTTGAAGCGACAGGATTGATGGCAGTGGCAGCAATGTATGTATTCATTGTAATGACGGATGTACATACAAAAACCCCAAGAATAAAAGAAAAAAAAGACAAAAAAAATGAATGATCAAAAACACAATATATTGCGCCCCAAGGGCGCTTTTTTTATGGTAAAAATGCAATATGCTGTATAACCTATGTGTGTGTTTTGTGAACATTCACTTTTTATATTGACACTAATGTGACAAAATGGTAACATTCATTGTGTTGGGGTCCAAAGACACAAAAGAAATGTGAAACCGGAGAGTATTTATGAAAAGAAAACCAATATTATGGACAGTAATAGTTTTTATGGCTTTTTCAGTTTTTTGTACACCGACTGCAATACTTGCAGAGGATGGTACAGGGACTGATCCCCAGATAACACAGGAACCTCAGGGATCCGGAACGGAAGAACAGTCCGGGGAAAATGGTGGAGAAACAACAGATCCACCGATTTTAACAGAAGAGCCGGATCAGGAAATGATACAGACACCCGTTGCTTTGGAAGTTCCTGCCGCTAAGCCAACATCCGGGAAGGTTTTTGGTCCTCCCATACTGAAGGTAAAATCCACCGGCAAAACATCTGTAGTAATCAAATGGAATGTTGTAAATGATGCGGACGGATATGTGATCTACAGAGCCAAGGGAAAGAAATATGTAAAGATCAAGACGATAAAAAAAGCAAAGGCTACAAGCTATACAAACAAAAAGCTAAAGAAAAACAAAACATACAAGTACAGGATAAAAGCCTATTATTATTCAGGCAACAAAAAGGTATACAGCAAATATTCAAAAACCTTATCCGCAAAAACAAAATCCGGGAAAATCGTAAGAAGTGCCGGATTCTGGAAAACAAATGCAGGAAAAATAATCAAAAAAGCAGAATCAAAACTGGGAGCCAGATACAGATACGGAGGCACCGGGCCCAAATCATTTGACTGTAGCGGATTTGTATACTGGGTGTACAAGAACAGCGGAGCGAAAGTAAAAAAAGTTCCCAGAATGGGACGCACCACATACAGCAAGTATAAAAAGTACAATATCGGAAGGAACATAAAAAAAGCCAAACCGGGAGATATAGTAATGTTTTCCAGGAGCGGCAGTGTGAGGAGAATAACCCATGTTGCCATTTATTACGGAAACGGGAAAATCATACATGCCTCCGATTACAGCACAGGCGTCATAGTAGGAGGAATAGGCAGCAGAAAAACTGTGGCGATAATAAGGTTACCGGGTATGGGAGCAGGCACCGGCACAGCATCTTCAAAATAGTGTCAGGAAGCATTAATGATATAAAAAACCCCTTGCATTTGCAGGGGTTTTATGCTATATTGTTGTAGTTATTACGGGCGGTCCTCTGAGTATGAGCAGATACCATGAACGTCTTGGAGGGAAGGAGGAATCATAAATGGATGTAATACAGGCAATCACAGATGAATATAAGAAGAGTGATATCCCTGCGTTTGATGTGGGAGACACTGTAAAAGTGCACATCAAAATAAAAGAAGGCTCAAGAGAAAGGATCCAAATATTTGAAGGATTCGTTCTGAAAAGACAACATGGCGGAGTCAATGAGACTTTCACAGTAAGAAGGATAGCTTCAGGTGTTGGTGTTGAAAAAACATTCCCGCTTCATTCACCGAGAATAGACAGGATCGAAATTGTCAGAAAAGGTAACGTAAGAAGAGCTAAGCTGAATTATATGCGGAAGAGAACAGGCAAATCAGCAAAGATCAAATCAAAGATATACACAGAAGAACAACTGAAAGCCATGGAAGCGGCCAAGGCAAAAGCTGAAGAGGAAGCTACCAAGGCAGTGCAGGAGGCCAAAGCTGCAGCAGAAGCTGAGGCTGCCGAAACAGCAGAAAATGAAGCAAAAGCCGTTGAAGAGGCAGAAGCAGCTGAAAAAGGCGAAGCAGAAGCCGTTGAAACTGTAGAAGCCGACAACAAAGAAAAGACAGAAACTGCCGAAGCGGAAACAGAGACAGAAGAAACTCCGGAAGCAGAAGCTCCAGAAGACAAAGTGGCGGAAGACGAAACCAAGGAAAACGAAGAAACAAAAGAATAAAGTTTTTTCCTGACCATCCCAAAACGGATGGTCTTTTTTTTCTAAATTTTTGAGAGCCAAGCGATAAACATGCCCGAAGGAGACAACTTTCTGTTATAATATCGCCATAGAGAGGCAAAGAAATGACAAACGATATAAACTGGTATCCGGGTCATATGAAAAAAACAAAAGAACTTATCCAGGAGAACCTGAAACTGGTCAATGTTGTTGTGGAAGTTATAGATGCCAGAATACCCATATCAAGCCGCAATCCGGTATTGAATGAGATCCTTAAAGACAAGCCTAGAGTGACTGCCCTTAACAAAAGCGATCTGGCAGACCCAAAAGCCAACGAAGGATGGCTCGTTAAACTGAAAAGAGAAAAGAAAAATGCCGCAGCAGTTGCCTTGAACTGTATGAGCGGAAAAGGAATAAAGGAACTTTATGATATACTAAATAAAATGCGAAGTGAAAGCAAATCAAAAAAACCCTTTCGGATAATGATTGCAGGTGTTCCGAATTCGGGCAAATCATCTTTGATAAACCGTATGACAGGAAGAAAAAGCACCAGAACGGGAAACAGACCCGGGGTCACAAAGGGTAAACAGTGGCTGAATCTTAAACAGCAGAAAACCGGCAGCGGAGCAGACATGCAGGTCCTTGACACTCCCGGCATACTCTGGCCCAAATTTGAAGATCCAAATATCGGAAAGAACCTTGCTTTCTGTGGCTCAATAAAAGATGAAATAATGGATCCGCAAGAGCTGGCACTGGAACTTATTGCAGTACTGGTTATAGATCACCCGGACCTTCTGGCCGGACGCTATAAGCTTAAGGAGAATGAAATAGAAGAAAGCAGTCCTGTCAGTATCATGGAGGCCATTGCATCAAAAAGAGGATTCATCCTTCCCGGTCAGAAAATCGATTATGAAAGGACAGGGAGAACTGTGCTGGATGAATTCAGATCCGGCAAGATCGGAAGAATAACTCTGGAAAAACCCAATGAAAAATAAATATACAGAGGAATATTTAAAACAGAAATCAGAAGAAATGAGGACCTTTGAGGAAAAGCTGTATAAAGAAGGGGTATTTTTTGTTGCCGGTGTAGATGAAGTGGGGAGAGGCCCCCTGGCAGGGCCGGTGGTTTCTGCGGCGGTTATTTTGCCTTTGGATTTTGATGTGCCGGGGATAGATGATTCAAAAAAACTCAGCGAGAAGAAAAGAGATATACTCTGCCCAATAATAAAAGAAAAAGCCCTGGCATACGGCATAGGGATGGCAGATGAAAAAATAATAGATAGTATAAACATACTTGAAGCAACAAAGCTTTCAATGAGAGAAGCATTGAAAAATGCAGAGATAATGCTGGGAAAAGAGATCCAGCATATCCTTTTCGATGCCGTTAAAATAGAAGAAATAAAAACACCGCAAACATCATTGATACATGGAGATTCAAGAAGCATTTCCATAGCAGCGGCTTCGATAGTTGCCAAGGTGACAAGAGATGCAATGATGAAATCATATCATGAACAGTATCCCTGGTATTCCTTTGACAAAAACAAAGGATATGGAACTAAAGCCCATTATGAAGGGATAAAGGCACATGGCATATGCCCCATACATCGCATCACATTCCTCAAAAATATCATGGCCGTAAGGCCGTAAAAAAACTCTTTTATATATCCGTAAAATATTATAGTATATTCGTTATAAGGAGCAGAAAATGAAAATAAGTGAATTATTAAAAAAGAAAATGACTTTTTCATTCGAAGTTTTTCCTCCCAAAGAAGACAAACCCATGGAGCCGCTTGCCGAAACTCTGAATGAACTTGCCAGATTCAAGCCCGATTACATAAGTTGTACTTATGGAGCCGGTGGCACAAATGTGGGCCGCAGCAAAGAAACATGCAAAGCAATAATGGATGCGGGTCGTAATGTCATGACACATTTTACTTGTATTGGCAGTTCCAGAGAAGAAGCAACAAAAAAAATCGGCGAGTATAGGGAAATGGGAGTGGACAACATAATGGCTCTTCGGGGAGACCTTCCGGAAGGGTGGAAAGATACGCAGGGATATTTTCTCCATGCAGACAGGCTTATAGCACATATCAAGGATAATTTCCCGGATATATGCATAGGAGCTGCATGTTATCCGGAGAAACATATATCAGCCGTTTCCAAAGAGGCGGATATCGCCCATCTGAGATCCAAACAGGACAACGGCGCCGGGTTTTTCTTGACACAGCTTTGTTATGACACACAAGAGTATGAAAGATTCAGAGAAAAACTGAGGAAAGCAGGAGTTACAGTTCCTGTGATAGTAGGGATAATGCCGGTGCTTTTCAAAGATGGACTTATAAGAATGACATTGAGCAACGGATGCTCCATACCATCTGACCTTGCTGATGTAATAGGGAAATACGGGGAAGATCCTGATGATTTCAAAAAAGCGGGAAAAGAATACACCATCAAGTTGATGTACAAGTATATGAATATGGGTATAGACGGAATGCATATATATTCCTTGAACAAATATAAAGATCTGGCGGAGATCATAAATGATTCGGGGATAAGAGGCATTTTCTAAACAATGGAAGTTTATTTACAGGAGGAAAAAATGGCATATAAATCAGACATCGAGATCGCACAGGAGAACGAAAAAAAAGACATAAAAGAAATAGCAGAAAAAGCAGGCATAAATGAAAAGTATCTGGAGCTTTACGGGAATCATAAAGCAAAAATAAATTACAGTCTTCTTGAAGAAATGAAAAACAGAGAAGACGGAAAACTCATACTTGTAACAGCCATTACACCAACACCGGCAGGAGAGGGAAAAACCACAACTACCGTAGGCCTTGCCGATGGGTTGTCAAAAAAAGGCAATAAGACATTTGTGGCATTGCGTGAACCCTCACTGGGCCCTGTCTTCGGGGTCAAAGGCGGAGCTGCCGGGGGCGGATATTCTCAGGTGGTGCCCATGGAAGATATAAATCTACATTTTACCGGGGACATACATGCTGTAGGAGCAGCCAATAATCTTCTGGCAGCCATGATAGACAATCATATTCAGCAGGGTAACGTTCTTGGTATCGATACCAGGAAAGTAACATGGAGAAGGTGTGTTGACATGAATGACCGCCAGCTCAGAAATATCGTCGACGGGCTGGGAGGCAAACCTCACGGTGTGCCCAGAGAAGACGGATACGACATTACAGTGGCCAGCGAGATAATGGCCGTATTGTGCCTTTCAAGGGATATAGATGATCTGAAAGCCAGGATATCGAGAATAGTTGTCGGCTATACTTTTGATGATAAGCCTGTTACAGCGGGGCAGTTAAAGGCACAGGGGGCATTAACTGCGCTTCTGAAAGATGCCTTAAAACCAAACCTTGTGCAGACCCTTGAGCACACACCGGCATTCGTTCATGGGGGACCTTTTGCAAATATAGCCCACGGTTGCAATTCTGTAATGGCAACAAAAATGGCTCTTAAACTGGCAGATTATGTGGTTACGGAAGCTGGATTCGGGGCAGATCTCGGAGCGGAAAAGTTTCTTGATATCAAATGCCGTATGGCCGGGATCAAACCATCTGCTGTAGTTATAGTCGCAACGGTCCGTGCACTTAAGCATCACGGAGGAGTCCCAAAAGCAGAACTTGAGAAGGAAGATCTGAAAGCCCTTGAAAGAGGCATGCCAAACCTTCTGCAGCATGTGGAGAATATAACAAAAGTCTATAAGTTGCCGGCGGTTGTGGCAATAAATGCATTTCCAAATGATACAAAAGCCGAACTGACCATGGTTGAAGAAAAATGCAGGGAGCTGGGAGTCAATGTGGCTTTGAGCCGGGTGTGGGCAATGGGCGGAGCAGGTGCTTCGGAGCTGTCCGACGAAGTTCTGAGACTTTGCAGCAACGAAAACGGATTTGAAGAAGCATATGCTCTGGATATGTCCATAAGAGAAAAAATCGAAAGCATTGCCAAGAGGATATACAGGGCTTCCGATGTGAGTTTCACCGATAATGCAAAAAAACAAATGCAGCAGCTGGAAGAACTGGGGTTTGGAAATGTGCCCGTATGTATGGCAAAGACTCAATACAGTTTTTCGGATGATATGAAGCTTCTGGGAGCTCCAAAGGATTTCACACTCACTGTACGCAGCATGAAGATATCCGCAGGAGCGGGATTCATAGTTGCCATCACAGGAGACATAATGACCATGCCGGGGCTCCCCAAAGTGCCGGCGGCCGAAAACATAGATGTCGACAAAGACGGAAAGATATCAGGTTTGTTTTAGCATGATATATACGAAGAAAAGTTGTGAAGAATTTGTTGAAATGCTGGCAGGAAGAGATCCTGTACCGGGAGGAGGAGGCGCATCTGCCCTGGTGGCTGCAGTAGGCATCGCCCTTGGTAATATGGTGGGCTCTTTGACCATCGGGAAAAAAAAGTATGAAGATGTTCAAAAAGAAGTAACCGTATTAAAAGAAAAAGCCTTGATTTTGCAGAGAGATTTACTTTCGCTGGTACAAAAGGATGCCCGGGTATTTGCGCCCCTGGCAAAGGCCTACGGAATGCCGGAAACTAACGAAGAAGAAAAAACAGAAAAAAGAGAAGTAATGGAAGAATGTCTCCGGCAGGCCTGCTCAGTTCCTTATGAAATAATGGAAAAATGCTGCGATGCCATAAAAATATGTGACGGATTTGCAAAAAAAGGCAGCAGGATGGCATTAAGCGATGCAGGAGCAGGAGCTGTTTTTTGCAAAGCAGCATTAAAGTCTGCAAGTCTTAATGTTTTTATTAATACAAAATCCATGAATGACAGAGAATATGCGGAAGAAGTAAACAAAAAGACCGAAAAAATGCTGGAAGAATATACAGCCGTTGCAGAAAATGTATATAAAAATGTAGAGTCTGAATTGAAAGGATAAGAAAATGGCAAAGCTTCTGACAGGCAAGGAAGTTGCAGATGCGTTGAACAAAGAAACAGAAGAAAAAACAAAAGCCCTCAAAGCGGAGGGCATTGTTCCTGCACTGGCGATAATAAGAGTCGGAGAGAAAGCGGAAGATGAAACATATGAAAAAGCCATTTTGAAAAAAGCCGAGAAAACCGGTATAGATGTTGACCAGTATACACTGCCCCAAGAGGCATCCACAGATGAGGTCGTTGAAACAGTAAAAATGTTAAACAGTGACAGGGACATACACGGTATACTTTTAATGAGACCGCTGCCCCTTGACATAGATGATGAAAAAGTCTGCGGGGCATTGACTGCAGAAAAAGACGTTGACGGAATAACAGATAAGTCCATGGCAGCCCTGTACAGCGGGAAAGACGATTTTTTTGCACCCTGTACAGCGGTGGCCTGTATGGAGATACTGAAGTATTACGGAATCGACCCGGCGGGAAAGAGGAGCGCCGTTTTGGGGCGAAGCAATGTGTCCGGAAGACCTTTGGCCATGCTGCTTGTTAAGGCTGACTCCACAGTGACTATATGCCATTCAAAAACCCGGGATACGGCAGAGATATGCAGAAATTCTGAAATAATGATAGTTGCGGCAGGAAAGACCGGCATGGCAGACAGTTCGTTTTTCAACAAAAATCAGATAGTGATAGATGTGGGCATCAATGTTTCCCCCGGCGGAAAGATATGTGGCGATGTTGATACAGAAGCAGCATTGCCTGAAGTTTATGCAATAACCCCTGTTCCCGGGGGAGTGGGTAGCGTTACGGTAAGTGTTTTGATGCGTCATGTGGCGGAAGCTGCCTTCAGCAGTTGCCACAGTCCCGATCCCCGAGCATAAGGTGCATGATCTCAATATCTGTCTCCTTCATGCCCTCTTTGCCGATCAAACCAATATTATCGATCGTCTTTTCAATATCATCTTTTACGATGCCTTCTCCACAGGGGAAGGTGTTTTTTGCTTTTGTCATTTCATGCCCCATGATAGCAGCATCTATGGATGAGGCTATTTTTGCGGCACAGGATCCTTTTGCTCCGTCACAGATTATACCGCTCACATTGGCAGCTGTATTCGTTATCGTAGAGCATATTTCCTCATAACCGCCTCCATCAAGATAGGTTATGGCGGCGCCGCTTCCGCATGCGGCACTGACTGCCCCGCAAAATGCAGAGAGTTTTCCTATGTGGTTTTTTATATGTATAGAAACAAGGTTGCTTATTGCCAGTGCTCTGTAGAGTTTTTCTTCCCCTGCACAAAGCTCATCGGCATATTCGGCCACCGGAACGGTCACTGTGATGCCCTGATTGCCACTGCCGGAGTTTATTACAACAGGCATAGAACTTCCTCCCATTCGGGCGTCGGATCCAGCGGCAGCCTTGGCTTTGGCTCTGGTCCTAATATCATTGTCGCCGGTCTTTAGCAGTGTTCTTCCTATGGAAGAACCATAGGGGTTTCTTAAACCTTCATCTGCAATGGCTGTGTTTACTGAAAGCTGTAACTGCATAAGACTTTTAAGATCATTGATATTGGCCTTATTTGCAAAATCAAGAATTCCTTTTATACTGAGAACGGTTTTGCTATTATCAATATTTCCCTTTTCATCTTTTCTGCTTTCTTTTTTTCTGTTTGTTTGCTTATCAAGGAGGATTTTATCATTGGACTGTACTAGAACTATATTGGTATGACTTTGGGCAATGACCACTTTTGCAGTATCATTTTTTTCTTTGGCTATCACCTCTATGTATAAGCTGTCTTCGCCTTCTTTTAGATGGACATGACAGAAATCTGATTTAAGAAGGGCAGATGCTTTTTTTATATCCTTTTCTTCAACATCCTCAAGAATATTGAGCTTTTTGCCGGTTCTTCCCACCAGGGCACCAAGAATTGCTGCCGAATCCACTCCTCTGAGGCCTCCTGAATTTGGAACAATTACGCCCTTGACATTTTTTATTATATTTCCGCTACATTTTATATCAATGCGCTCAGGGAACCTTCCCAAAACTGTCACCGCTTCTGAAGCGGCATAGGCTACTGCGCCGGGTTCCGTACATCCCAGAGCCAGAGAAAGATCTTTTTTCAGTATGCTTATATAATCCTTATAATGTGTTTCGTTTAAAGGGTTTACAGACATGACTATTCATCCTCCTTAAGAATACTACTGATAATACCAGAAATAATATTAAATGTCAAAACCGTATTTACATATATTCGGGCATTTGTTATACTTATGCTGTTGTTCGGAGGCTCAAAAATGACCAAGGAAAAGACCCTAAAAGAAAAAGTATACTCTCTGATATTCGACAGTATCATAAAAGGCAAATATCCTCAGGGGACTATCCTCAGAGAAAAAGCGCTTACAGAGAAGTATAAAGTCAGTAAATCTCCCGTAAGGGAGGCACTTGTGGAACTTTGCAACGAAGGAGTACTAAAAAGTCTTCCCCGCTACGGATATGAAGTGGTACGGCTTACAAAACAGGATATAGAAGATATCCTGGATTTCAGGATCATAGTTGAGGGCGGAGCTTTGAGAAAAAGCATATCCGACATCGGCACGGAACAAACAGATCAGCTGGAAGAAATAGATAAACTCTGCACATCTGAAAAAGCCAGGGACGATTTCTGGACACACTGGGAGTACAACAAGGAATTCCATCTTAAGCTGATGTCTTTTTATAGCAATGAATTCGCATATAATTCTCTAAAAAGGGCCATGGATACCCTTACAATGGCCTACGCCCAACACTACTGGAACAAATGGGATAATATCTCATTTCCAAGAGATACAAAAGCCCACATAAAGATAATCAGATGTATCAAGAAGAAAGACCTGGAGGGTGCTATACATTTTCTCAAAGAAGACATAGAAGATTTTGGCATGTAACAGAAAAGGATGATGCGGCACATAGGGTGTCTTATCATATAAGCGGCTCTGCCGCAAAGAATAAAAGAAAGGAGAGAAAATGGAATACGGAATTATTTGTGTATTGCCGGTACTTACCATTCTGGTCATAGCCGTCACCACAAGGCGGACATTGTTTGCCATGGTATGCGGACTTTCAGTTGCAGCAATAATACTGGCCGGCAAAATAACAGGTTTCGTGGGGACATGGTTCAATTATCTTTATGTTTCCATGACCAACGAGACCCTTCAGTGGCTCGTTCTTGTAATCGCCATGTTCGGTATGCTGATAATGCTTTTTGAGCGCTCAAATGCGGTAAAAGATTTTGGCTTCTGGGCAAGCAGGTTCATCAAGACGAGAAAGCAAGCCCTGTTCGGTACCGCCATACTTGGAGTAATAATCTTCCTTGACGATTACCTCAACAACCTGGCTGTAGGTACCACGATGAAAGGTATGACAGACAGGCTCAAGGTACCAAGGACACAGCTGGCTTATGTGGTAAACAGTGTGGCGGCACCGGTGTGTGTGCTGGTACCCCTTTCTTCATGGGCTGTATATTTTTCGGCACTTATGAAGGAGGAGGGAGTACTGGTCAACGGCTCAGCCATGAGCGCATATATACAGGGGATACCCCTTACTTTTTATGCATGGCTGGCGGTTGTTGTTGTTGTACTTCAGATCATAGGCATAATACCGAAGATAGGACCAATAAAAAAAGACACCATAAGAGCCGAGGAAACAGGAGATGTTTTTCCTCTGGGAACTGACAAGGAACTGGTTGAATCGGCAAAAGTGGAGGAAATGCCCGAAGGGTACAAACCTCATCCCTGGAACTTCCTGATCCCTCTTATAGGCATGATAGCCATAACCCTTCTGACAGGCACAGATGTACTTATGGGAGCCTTCGGAGGAGTTGTGATATCATTTTTGCTTTATCTTGTTCAGAGGAGAATGAAATTCAAAGAACTTCTGACAGCATGCTTTGACGGGATAATGGCCATGGGATTTGTAATGGTCCTTTCTGTACTGGCTTTTGCCGTACAGGCAGCCAATACAGACCTTGACCTTGCAGGATATATAATATCGGTAACAGAACCCATAATGAAGGGCGGTTTCCTGCCTGTTGTAGTATTCCTTGTATGTGGCATATATGCATATGCAACAGGATGCTTCTGGGATCTGGCGGCAATTATATTGCCTCTTGTCGTGCCTCTGGCACATGCTGTGGGATGCGATCCCATACTGGCATGCGCTGCTGTATTTTCCGGAGCTGCATTCGGAAGTAATACCTGTCTTTACGGAGACGGGGTCATACTTTGTTCCCAGGGATGTCAGATAAAAGCCATAGACCTTATGATGGCAACTTTGCCATATGCTCTTATTGCAGGCGGAGGTTCGGCTATTCTTTATCTTATATTCGGATTTATTCTATAGTATGGCAGAGGTGATGATATGAATGATAGTTCGCTGCTGAAATCATTATATAACCTGGATAATGCTTTTGGTGTTTCGGGAGATGAGACCGAAGTAGCCGGTGTTATTTTCAAAGAAATGGAAGGCCTTTATGATGAGCATTTTGAAGATGCCATGGGCAGCCAGTATTTTGTAAGATACGGCAAAGACAAAGAAAGAAAGCTCCTTTTTTCGGCCCACATGGATGAGATAGGCTTTATAATAAACTATATCGAGGATAACGGGCTCATAAGGTTTCTGCCTGTGGGATACCATGATGACAGAAATGCAGTCAATCAGGATATGATCGTAATGACAGACAGCGGCAAAAAAGTCATGGGTGTTACCGGTGCTAAACCTGCCCATATAATGACTGCCGAAGACCATGAAAAAGTCCAGAAGATCGAAGATCTTTTTCTGGATGTGGGTACAACCAGCCGGGAAGAGACTCTTGCTCTTGGCATCAATATGGGTGACTATATTGGATTTGCAAGAGAAGGTTATGTGCTGAATGGTGGGAAATACTATACAGGAAAAGCTGTGGATGACAGATCTGCATGTGCAGTCATGGTGGAAGTGTTAAAGCGCCTTAAAGGAGAAGACATAGGACCCACAGTGGTAATGGTTGGCTCTGTGCAGGAAGAAGTGGGCTTAAGAGCGGGGGTCCCTATTATGAACAACATAGATCCCGAAGTGATGATAGCTCTGGATGTTACTCTGACAGGCGATACACCGGGAGTGCCCATTGAAAAATGTTCTCAGAAAATGGGTGAAGGTCCGGGAGTCAAATATTATGACTGGGATCCCGATAGAGCCATGGGCAATAATGTCAGCAGAAAAGTAACAAGGGCAATAATTAAGACGGCTGAAAAACACGGGATACCCTTCCAGAGAGAAGTGTTCATAGGAGGCGGAACAGATGCATGGCAGGCACCTATGGTAGGTAAAGGATATCTTGCAGGTGGCATATGCATACCTCAGAGATATATGCATACCGCTGTAGGAACTATTCATATGGACGATCTGGAAAATACCGTAAAACTTACAGAGTATTTTATAAGAGACTATAAAGGACTGTAAGAAACTGAAAAATATCAATAACCAAAGGCCTCCTTTACAAGGAGGCCTTTATAAATATTGAAAAAACCCCGGCAGGGCTTTATAATCAATGTATAATATTTTTTTACAGGAAACGGAGACAATAAATGAGCAAAGAATGTACACACGAATGTTCATCCTGCGGCAGCGACTGCAGCGAAAGAACTAAGGAACAGACAGATTTCAGAGAGAAACCCCATGAGCTTTCAAACATAAAAAATGTGATAGCAGTTGTAAGCGGAAAGGGCGGAGTGGGCAAAAGTATGGTGACATCCCTTATGGCGGCACATATGAAAAGGGAAGGATACAGGACAGCCATCCTCGATGCCGATGTCACAGGTCCTTCGATCCCAAGGATGTTCGGGCTCAAAGAAAAGGCGGCAGCCCGGGATGAGGCAATGCTACCGGTAAAGACAGCCGGAGGGATACCTGTTATGTCTGTTAATCTTATACTTGAAAATGATACGGATCCGGTAATATGGAGAGGCCCTCTGATAGCGGGCATGGTCAAGCAGCTATGGACGGATGTTATATGGGAAGATATTGATTATATGTTCATCGATATGCCACCGGGAACGGGAGATGTTCCTCTTACAGTTTTTCAGTCACTGCCTGTAAACGGCATAATAGTTGTGACTTCTCCCCAGGAACTGGTGGGAATGATAGTTGAAAAGGCTGTTAAAATGGCTGAAATGATGGATATCCCCGTATTGGGCATAGTTGAGAATATGAGTTATTTCAAATGCCCGGACTGCGGAAGCCGTCATAGTATATTCGGTGAAAGCAGGACAGAGGAGACAGGCAAGAGATTTGGGATAAAAACCATCAGCAGAATGCCCATAGATTCCAAAATGGCATCTGCGGCAGATAATGGAAAGATAGAAGTGTTACACATCGATGAACTTGATGAAATGATAGAAATGCTCATTGAAAAGGATAAAAACCAATGAAAAAAGATGAACTTGAAGAAATGGGGTTTGCCAACATAGACCAATACAGAGCAAAAAGGACAGGAGCACCGGAAGCTGTTTTCTGCCCCGGCAAAAAGCCCCGTCAGATCGCAGAAATAATGAAGGCCCTTACAAAAGAAAACGAAGGCAATATAATAGCAACAAGAGCCACAGAAAATGATTACGCCGCAGTAAAAAAAGTTCTGCCCCGGGCAGTTTATTTTGAAGAGGCGGGAATAATAGCAGCAAAAAGAAAAGGCGCACCGAAAAAAAATGCAGGTTCGGGATCCGAAAACGCCAGCGAAGGAAAGCTTAAGGGCACGGTGGCAGTGGTAACAGCGGGAACTGCCGATATACCTGTTGCTGAAGAGGCTGCAGTTGTCACAGAGCTTCTTGGCAACCACGCAGACAGGATATATGATGTGGGGGTCGCCGGTATACACAGATTATTTGATAAGATCGAAAGAATAAGAAATGCGGATACGGTCATAGTTGTGGCGGGCATGGAAGGGGCTCTGGCAAGCGTTGTGGGAGGTCTGGTTGAAACGCCAGTTATAGCAGTTCCCACAAGCATAGGTTACGGTGCTAATCTAAAGGGACTCTCTGCATTGCTTTCCATGCTTTGTGGCTGTGCAAACGGGGTCGGTGTAGTTAATATCGATAATGGCTACGGCGCAGCCTGTCTTGCGTATAAGATACTCAAAAGGAGAGAAAATGCATGAACTCAGCATTATGATGGAAGTAGTAAAAACAGTGGAGGAAGAGGCCCGTAAAAACAATTTGACAAAAATAAAGACATTGACTCTGCAGGTGGGAGAGATATCTTCGGTAGTTCCGGAGTATATAAAAGACTGTTATGAAGCCGCATTCAAAGAAACCATGCTTGAAGGCGCAGCCATTGAAATAGAAGTTATACCTGCAGAAGCAAAATGCGCAGAATGCGGAAACGTATTTAATATCAAGAAAACGAAAGCCATATGCCCCCGGTGCGGAAGTCGGGAGGTCAGGCTTATCACCGGCAGGGAATTTATGATCAAGGAGGCATCAGGAGAGTGAAGGAGTATCATCTTACTGTACTTACAGCTGCAAAGATATTTTTCTTGGCAGTTCTAATGTTGGTCGAGCCTTTGGAAATCCCGTTTTTTACATTATATGTTTTGCTTGTTGTCACCTATTGGGTTTCCTGGTATTTTTCCGATAAAAAATCAAAAGAAGGAGGCGTAAAGGATAAAGAAGAGATTTTCTGGGACAGGGTCGCGGATATTGTTTTTGTTTGTGAGATGTTAATAATATTCATTCCAATAATAGGAGATGCCATATGGTTCTGGATCTTTGCAGGTGTCATCACTGCAGCAAATACAGCAGTTTCGTTCGCATATAAAATAAAAGAAAAGGAAACTACGGGAAAAGGCAGGATTATAAGAAGGGCAGCAAAAACTCTATTGATTTGTTTCCCTTTAATATATGCAGCAGCCGGGATCATAACAGCCTTTGCTTTATGCGGCGGCGCAGGTGTTTTTCTTTTCATAGAGAAAATGATCAAAGGATCGTTTAACGGACGTAGCAAAAGCCAAACTGAAATATGACAGGCAGCCATGAAAAGACAAAGATATACGCATACATTCGGACCTTTGTATAACAAAGATTCAAAGATACTGATAGTAGGGACTTTCCCTTCCGTCAAGTCACGGGAGGGAGAGTTTTATTATCATCATCCAATGAACAGATTCTGGAAGGTCATAAGCCGGATAACAGGATGCCATGAGCCCGTGGGCATAAGTGAGAAAAAAGAAATGCTACTTAAAAACCGCATAGCTCTATGGGATGTGGTCAAAACATGTGATATAGAAGGGTCCAGCGACAGCAGCATAAGAAACGTTGTCCCCAATGATATAGGGTTTTTACTGGACAATTCAAAAATAGACAAAATATATGCCAACGGAAACAAGGCATTTGAACTCTACAACACTTATTGTTTTTCAAAAATCGGCAAAAAGGCTGTAAGACTTCCATCCACTAGCCCTGCAAATGCAGCATATTCTTTGAACAAATTGGTTGGATGTTGGGAAAGCATAATTTTTCCCGACCGCAAACTTGATACAAAAAAACAGCATAATCTTTATTGAAATATTCTGAAATTAGTGCTTTAATAGAATATGTACTGAAAATGTTTTACAAATAAACAAGGAGAAACTCATGAAGAAAAAAAGGATATTGTTTTTAGGGATACTGGTTATTGCTATGATTTTTTCTGCCTGTTCTAAAACGGGCGGAAGCGAGCTCAAAATAGAGGAGCCACCTGAAATCAATGCGGAGCTTCAGCCCTATGACGGAGACTTTTTCAACATGCAGCTGCCGAAGGGCTGGGAGATAAAAACTGTAGGAGAATATGAGAATTTCGGTTTTCGTGCATATGACCCGGAGAAACCTTCAAGACAGATATTTTTTTACGGCAACATGAAATATTTCATGAAAAGCAGCCAGGGCAAAGAGGCCTGGACCCGCTATTTGAATGAAGGAGGATACGGAGATGCGGCGGTATATGCGGATGCCCCCGTGCTTTCACCGGCCACCACAGAGGGGTTTTACAATACTTTTGATGAATTCACATCATACGCAAAAAACCACGGGATAGATCATGATTTTCCTGTTTTCAACGAATTGGAGGTACTTGAGACCACGCCCAGAAACTCTCCGATCTCGTCAAACTGTCTGGATGATTCCATATTGAGGGTTTTGTTCAAAAATGATGATATACCCTGTGAAGGTCTTTTTGCAGCAGGTGTGGCGGACACCATGACCAGTTATATGTATGGTGTTGATGCGGGGTATTATACCGTATATGTGATAACCGGAATAAGTGCCCCCGCCGATGAATTTTATCAACTCAAAAACACTCTTCTCAAAAGCCTGTCAAGTTTCAAATATACAGACAGATATGTGGATGAGGGCGTCGCCAGGAGCAACTGGGGCACTGAGCTGGCACTGCAGGTGGGTCGCACTCTTTCAGAAGCGGCAGATTCATATAATCAGGCATGGTCAAACAGGCAGAGAGTAAATGACGCTCTTTCACAGAAAAGAAGCGATGCTACCTTGGGTTATGACCGTCTTTATGATACAAAGACCGGTGAAGTATACAGAGCTGAGCTGGGATTTTACGATCACTATGATATCCACAGGGAAGAATTTGAAAATATCGATCTTCAGCCGGTACCCGATGATGACTATGATCTTTATGAAAAAGAAATAAAAGGATACATTTATAAGTGAGAAACATTTAATTGTATAGTTATATTATATTTATAAGGAGGTTAGCATGAAATTCAAAAAGCTGGTCTGTATCGCTGTTGTTTTGTCCATGGTAGTTTGGACATTTGCAGCATGCGGTGAGAAAGAGGAGGCAAAGGAAGATACCTTCCAGACAAAAATCACTTCCGATTATTCATTCGCCGGGGATGTGCAGGATTACCTGGACAATGTGGACTCCAAATATGCATACGGAATAGCCAAGACCCTTGCTTATGATGAGAAATATTTTGACAATGAGCTTGGATGGAGAACTGCGGGATCCGATGCGGAACACGCATGTGCCGATTATCTGATGGAAGAAATGGAAAATCTCGGACTTGAAGATGTTGAAAAAGTCGGTGTACCTTGTGACAAGTTCCAGTTCAATGATTCCAAACTGACTGTCGAAGGAACGAAGATAGACCTTATACCGGCCTCATATCAGCAGACCGGTACAGGGGAAGATGGCATAACAGCAGAGATAGTTGACTGCAAAACAGGATTTGAAGCTGACTATGAGGGCAAAGACGTGGACGGCAAAATAGTTCTTGTCAAGGTGGATCAGTCCAATGAATCATGGATCGACGGATATATCAGACAGGCAAATGAAAAAGGAGCTGCAGCGGTGGTTTCATATGCGGACAGCGGATATGGAGAACTGAACAAGGACACCATCAATGTTCAGGATGTATGCTGCGATGACCTGCTTCCCACAGCTGCCATAAGTGCCAATCAAGCAAAGAAAATCAAAAAAGCCATAAAGAACGGTAATAATGAAGCGACACTTATGATAGATGCTGCCGTTGAAAAGGGTGTGGGCACCACATATAACGTGGTGGGCAAAATAAAAGGAAAAGATTCCGATCAGCAGACAATAATTTCTGCGCATTATGACAAATACTGGTTTGGATTCCAGGATGACAGCATTGCCATAGGTAATGTTCTGGCCATGGCCAAGGCACTAAAAGACTCAGGCTATGAACCCGAGAACGATCTTGTGTTCGTTTGCCATGGTGCAGAGGAATGGGGTCTTTCAAATGCTCAGGATGACTGGACCACAGGAGCATGGGGCATGGTTACCCGGGGCAAGCCCGAGTGGCCGGCAAAAACCAAGTGCATGTTCAATTTTGAACTCAATGCCATAGATGACGGTTCAGATAAGGTATTTGCCGTAACTGTTCCTGAACTCAGTAATTTTGTGAAAACCTTTGTTGACGATTCCGGTCTGGTGGTAAGATCTGGTCATATAAAGAGGATCAAAGCCAAGACTACAGATTCTAACACAATGGAAGACGGTGTTTCGTACAGGTGGGCAGGAGTGCCATATATGGTCAACGGATTCCAGGGGGGAGATTTCTCGGCGACCACATATCATACCCAGTTCGATGCAAAAGACACATGGGACAAGGATGTATTTGTTTCAAATGCAAACTTCTATGGAGCAATGCTGGTATACACCGACAAAATGCCTGCCATGGAGTTGGATCTTCGTGCCACATGCGATGATCTGGAAGAAGCTCTCAACGAAGACACAGCAAAAGAAGCGGATGCGGATATCGAAGGATACAAGGCTGAACTTACAGATCTTCGTGAGGCATGCGAGGTACTTTATGACAAGATGCAGCAGGTAAATGTAAATTACGAAAAACTTGTTGCGGAAGAAGATGAAGAAGGCATAAAAGAGTGCAGAGAAGAAGGTGCCGAGCTAAACGCTCAGGTAAGGGAAGTCTATAAGCAGATCCAGAAAGAACTTATCGCAACAGATACCTGGGGGCTTGGAATAGGACATTCCCTGGTAGATAATAATATCGGGATCCTTCAGGGAGTAATGGATGGGTTGGACAAAGAAAAGACCTGGACAAAAAAAGAAAACGGCGCACTGGATATGGCCTGGCAATTGAACGGAGGAATGGATTACAACTACTATCTGTTCTCCAAGGAAGTGGCCGGTCAGACCCTTATACAGTATGACGATACCAAATGGACAGGCAAAAGACAGTTCTTCACAGACAAGCTGCCGCCGGTTTACTGGGTAGGGGATACCACCTATGACCTGGTAAGAAAGGATGCTGCAGGAGAAAAGATAGATTACAAGGCAGCAAAAGAAGTATATAAAGCGGCTCTCGATGAAGCACTTGTTGATCTGAAAGCGGAGATATCGAAGGAAGTATCCTCAATGAGATCCCTTGCTGATAAGATAAACGATATTGACTAAAATCATTAAATCATTTTGCGGGCATGCAGTGATGCATGCCCGTTTTTATGAAGGGAAGAAAAAAATGGACCTGTATTTTGACTGCAGCAACGGAATAAGCACAGACATGGTGCTTATGGCCCTGCTTGATCTGGGAGCAGACAGAGATTTTGTTTTTCGGGAGACAGCAAAACTGGGATTGCATGAAAGAGCGGATGAAATAATAAAAAGCAAAGAAACAAAGTCCCCGGCTCATCATAAAAAAAGAAGCTTCAAGGACATCGAAGATATTTTGAAAAACAGTGGTCTTGATAAAAGGACAAAGAGCATGGCGCTCAAAATATATACTTTTATAGCAGAAGCAGAGGGGCAAGTCCATAAAAAAAGCATGGACACTATACATTTTCATGAACTGGGAAGAGACAGGGCAATAATCAATATAGTTGGGGTCTCTGCCGCATTATCATATTTGGATCCCCATGATATTTATTGTTCTGAGATCCATGACGGATGTGGCCATATAGACTGTGCCCATGGGAGAGTACCGGTACCGGTGCCTGCTGTCAGTGCTATGATGAAAGGAACGGGATACAGATTTGTTCAAGATGACATAGAAACAGAAATGGTAACACCGGGAGGACTGGGGATACTGAAAGGTGCCGGGGCTTCATACAGAAAAAAGCCCAAGGAGAAAGAGATATATAAAACCGGTATCGGAAGGGGCACAAGAGATACGGGAAGAGACGGTCTGAAAATACACATATTAAAATGATTTTATCATTGTATTATTATATATATGGCTTATAATATAAAGACTATACGGAAGTGATATAAGAATATATAAAAACTCAAGTCTCGGCAGAAGGAAAGACATTAATGGAACATATAGGCAGGATAATAGTAAAAAAAAGAAAATTTGTGGTTGTTGTATTTATCATATTTAGTGCCATATGTGCTGTTTCCTTTTTTGGAGTGTATGTCAATTACGATCTGACTGACTATCTTCCGGAAGGATCAAGGTCCACAAAGGCTCTGAAAATAATGGAAAGAGAATTCGATCAGGCTGTTCCCAATGCCAGAGTAATGCTGAAAAATGTCACGGTGGGAGAAGCCCTTGAATACAAAAAGAGAATCAAAAGGATAGACGGAATATCTGATGTGATATGGCTTGATGATGTTGCTGATATAAAAAAACCTCTGGAAATGGCAGACGAAGGAATAAGGGACAAATACTATAAAGATGGCAATGCCCTCATATCATTTGCCGTGGAAGAGGGCAGGGAACTGGAAATAACTTCAAAGGTATATGAAGTTATCGGAGAAAGAAACGCACTGGAGGGGAATGCCCTGGCTCTGGCCAGCGTACAAACGGCCACATTGTGGGAAACGCTCAAGGCTACTATTATCCTTTTGCCGATCATTGTACTGCTTCTCATACTTACCACAACCTCATGGATAGAGCCGCTCCTTTTTCTTTTTGCCATTGGAGTTTCAGTAATAATAAACATGGGGACTAACCTTTTGATCGGTGAGGTATCATATATAACCCAGTCCGTGACGCCGATACTTCAGCTGGCAGTTACCCTGGATTATGCAATATTCCTTTTGCACCGATTTGCCCAAATGCAAAAGGAAAATGATGATCCCGAAGAAGCAATGATAGCTGCAATGAAAAAATCTTTTCCTGCCATTGCCGCCAGCTCCGCCACCACTCTTTTTGGATTTGTGGCCCTGACATTTATGGATTTTGAAATAGGGGCTGATCTGGGGTTCAACCTGGCAAAGGGAATAATATTCAGTTTTATTTCTGTCCTTGTTTTCCTGCCGGCTCTTACCCTTTCCTCCCTGAAAATGATCAAAAGGACAAAACATAAAAGGATACTGCCCGAGATGTCGGGCTCCAGCCGGGTCTTCATGAAAATAAGCACAGCCTGTCTCATATTGGTGGCTATAATAATATATCCCTGCTGGCTGGCACAAAACAGCAATGAGTTCCTTTATGAAAGCACCGGTGTAGTTGAAGGAGAAAGGACAGGAGAGGACGATGCATCTGTAAAAAAAGCTTTCGGAGAATCAACGGCTATAGTGATTCTCATTCCAAAAGGAGAAATCGGAAAAGAAGCACAGCTTTGCAGCGAACTTGAGAAAAATGAAAATGTTACAGAAGTGGTTTCCTATGTTTCCTCAGTAGGGGCACAGATACCAAATGAATATTTAAGTGAAGAGATAACAACCGGTTTTTATTCTGATGATCATGCCAGGATAGTTGTATATACCGATACTGCTGCTGAAGGAGAAGAAGCATTCAGTACGGTGGATCAGGTGAGAAAAACGGCAGAAAAGTACTATGGGTCAAATGTGTTTCTTTGTGGGGAGAGCGCCAACTTAAGAGACATGAAAGATGTGGTGACCCTGGATAACAAAAGGGTAAATATTATTGCCGTATTGGCCATTGCCCTGGTCATCATGATAACCTTCAGGTCTCTACTTATACCCGTTTTACTGGTGCTCTCCATAAAAGCGGCAATATGGGTGAATCTTGCCATACCATATTTTGAAGGCAGCCCCATGAACTATATCGGATACCTGATCGTGAATACCGTACAGCTGGGAGCCACGGTGGACTATGCCATACTGCTGACAGACACCTATAAACAAAAAAGAAGAAGCATGTATCCAAAAGAGGCCATGAAAGAGTCTTTGGCGGAAAGGTTCAGATCCATACTGTTATCAGCCGTAATACTTTCTTCGGCGGGATTCGTCTTGGGGGCGGTATCCAGCAATGAGATGGTTGCCGAAATGGGGATCCTTTTGGGTAGGGGAGCGATACTGTCATTGTTAATGGTAGTCTGTTTCCTGCCGGCTCTTTTGATGATACTGGACAAACCGCTGGGAGCCACCACATATAAATCAGATTTTCTAAAAAGGAGAAGTGAAAAATGATCCGGGGAAAAAATAAAACAAAAAAGAAACATATACTTATAACGGTGTTTTTCACAATGGTGATTTTTCTCATAACCATGTCTGTGCCTGTCATTGCCCAGATAACAGAGACAAAACCTTCACCAAAGGAAGAGGTAGTCTACGGCAATCTTTCTTCTTCAGGAAATGTGAAGGATATATATGTGGTGAATATTTTTGAAGCAGAGAGTGCAGGGGAAATAACAGATTACGGAGATTATTCGTCTGTAACAAATCTGACAAGTGCAGAAAAGATAAATAATGACGGTGGAATGATAACAGCACCCGCAAAGGAAGGCAGATTTTACTATAAAGGCAAAACAAAGAAAAATGAACTTCCATGGGACATAGATATCAAGTATTTTCTTGACGGAGAACCGGTCAGCACCGGGGCACTTTCCGGAGCTGCAGGCAATGTCAGGATACAGATCAAAACAGAGAAAAACCCGAATGTGGATCCTTCGTATTTCGAAAATTATATGCTGCAGATATCCATGGAACTTGATGCAGAAAAATGTAAAAACATAAAGGCATCAGGGGGCACTTTTGCCAATTCGGCAAACAATAAGGTGGTATCATTCTCCATAATGCCCGGCAATGAAGATATCGTATCACTTACCACAGATTCCTCGGCTTTCAGTATGGATGGCATAGACATAACAGCACTGCCTTTTTCGGCAGACATAGATATACCGGATATTTCATCTCTGGAAAGGGGTATGACATCCATTGTATATGGCATAGGACAACTGGAGCAGGGAGTTACAGAATTCGAGAAGGGACTCAAAAAAATCGATTCCGGTTCTTCGCAGCTGATCAGCAGCTCTGAAAAAATAAAGAATGCCCTGCAAATAATAAACAATTCTCTGGCTGCTGAACAGGGTGGATTTGATCCGGATACCCTTTTAGTATTGGCAGAGGCCCTTGATAATGCAAACGGCACTTTGGGAGATGCAATAAATGATATACCTGAAGATGCCCTGGAACAGGATGATATGAATTCCCTGATCTCGGCCCTGACATATGCCAAAGATAATGGGAGGGCCACGGATGAAGATATGACAAATCTTAATACACTCATAAACACCTATGACAAAGCACAGATAGTAAAAAGCATTTACAGCAGTTCTGATGTTTCAGAGGTATTTGCTTCATCTTCACTGGCTCTTAGCGGAGCCGGAGAAGGCATAGAAGAGCTTCAGCAGAATATATCACTTTTGAACGAAAAGTATTCTCTTTTCCATTCCGGACTGTTCTCTTATGCTGAAGGGATAAGAGAAAGTGCCAGGGGATCTTCGGCTTTGAAAGAAGGTGCAACTGAGCTTTATCAGAAAACATCCGGAATTCCTTCCCTGATATCGGAAAAGATAGAAAGTGCGATTTCAGCATATGATAAATCGGACTACAGAGCCGAATCCTTTGTTTCAAAGAAAAACACAAAAGTCAGCATGGTGCAGTTCGTTATCAGGGCAGACGGCATAGAAAAAAAGGATAACTGTTCAAAATGCGGCACTGCAAACAAAAGGTCCCCGGGCAAAAATGCCGGGATCAAGAATGGCATACAGGGAATAACAGAAAGATTCAAAGCACTTTTTTAGCAAATGAGAAAAAGGATCATAATTACCTTTTTAAAAAGCAAGAAAGACATAAAAAAACTCATTGCAGCGACAAAATTCTTGACCAATCCATTGAAATGCCCTATACTTACTTCATAATCGAATATAAGGCGAAGAGTGGGAGGAGTAGAAGAAAAAACTGCCCGTCAGAGAAGGAGATCCCTGGCTGAAAGATTTCCGGGAAAAGAATTTTTCGAAGGTTGCCTGTGAGCCTTACAGTTTAAAGAGCCATATGTGTCATATATTGATATGTATGGAATAAAGGTGGTACCGCGGAAAATATTTCGTCCTTTTATTGCCAAAAGCATTAAAAGGACATTTTTTTATAAAAAAGGAGCAGAAAAAATGACGGAAAAAGAAATCAATATAGCCAAAACTTATGACCCAAAGGATTTTGAAGAGCGGATATATGAGAGATGGGAAAAAAGCGGAGCTTTCAAAGCAGAAAGAGATCCGGCCAAAACTCCTTATACTATAGTTATGCCTCCCCCCAATATCACAGGGCAGCTCCACATGGGACATGCCCTTGATCATACCCTTCAGGACATACTAACAAGGTGGAAGCGTATGCAGGGATTTTCTGCCCTCTGGCTCCCGGGAAGCGATCATGCCAGTATTGCCACAGAAGTAAAGGTGGTAGAAAAAATCAGGGAAGAGGAAGGCAAGGAAAAAGAAGAAATTGGAAGAGAAGAGTTCCTGAAAAGAGCATGGGAATGGAAAAAGATATACGGAGGTAAAATAACGCGTCAGTGCAGAAAACTGGGCGACTCATGTGACTGGAGCAGAGAACGGTTCACCATGGATGAGGGATGCAACAAAGCGGTAAATGAGTTTTTTGTGCATCTTTACAACAAGGGGATAATATACAGAGGTAATCGTCTCATAAACTGGTGTCCGGAATGCGGCACATCTATTTCGGATGCCGAAGTTGAGCATGAAAACAAAAAAGGTGCTTACTGGTATTTCAGATATCCGTCAAAGGACGGGGCAAAAGATATAATCGTTGCCACATCAAGGCCGGAGACCATGTTCGGTGATGTGGCGATCGCAGTTCATCCGTCAGATGAAAGATACAAGGATATGGTAGGCAAAAAAGTCCTTCTTCCCATAGTGAACAGGGAGATCCCGGTAATAGCAGATACTTATCCCGATCCGGAAAAGGGGACAGGTGCCGTAAAAATAACTCCGGCACATGATTTTTCTGATTTTGAAGTGGGAGAAAGACACGGCCTTGAAAGATTGTCCTGTATAGATGAGGATGCAAGGATGAATTCGCTGGCAGGCAAATATGAAGGAATGGACAGATACGAATGCAGAAAAGCCTGGGTCGCTGATCTTGAAAAGGATGGATATCTTGTAAAAACAGAAGAAATAGAAATACCCATCGGCGGATGCTATAGGTGCAGCACGGCAGTTGAACCCATGCTTTCTGATCAGTGGTTCGTGGCAATGGAGGAACTGGCAAAGCCGGCCATAAGAGTTGCAAAAGATGGTGAACTTATACATGTGCCCGAGAGATTTGAAAAAACATATCTCCATTGGCTGGAAAACATAAGAGACTGGTGTATTTCAAGACAGCTTTGGTGGGGGCACAGGATCCCGGCATGGTACTGTGATGATTGCGGAGAGATAAATGTTGCCGTCAATAAGCCTGAAAGATGCACAAGATGCGGAAGCAAAAAGATGCATCAGGACGAGGATGTCCTTGATACCTGGTTTTCGTCGGGATTGTGGCCCCTCTCGACTCTGGGCTGGCCCGATGAAACAAAGGATCTGAAATATTTTTATCCCACATCTACCATGGTTACAGCATATGACATAATATTCTTCTGGGTGGTAAGGATGGTTTTTTCCGCCATGGAAATAACGGGAGAAGTACCTTTTAAGCATGTATTCATACATGGGCTCGTAAGAGACCATGATGGCCGTAAAATGAGCAAGTCACTGGGAAATGGCATCGATCCTCTGGAGGTCATAAATGAATTCGGTGCTGATGCTTTGAGATTCATGCTGGCTACGGGAATAACTCCCGGTAATGACATGAGATTTCAGGAAGAACGTCTTCAAATGGCCAGAAACTTTGCCAATAAACTTTGGAATGCATCAAGATTTGTCATAATGAATATTAAAGATGAAGAGGGGGAGTTCCTTCCTGCAGCGACTATAGATGCCGCAAACGAAAGAATCCTTCAGCCGGAAGACAAATGGATCATATCGACCACAAACGAAACAATAAAAAAAGTAACGGAAACCATGGAAAAATTCGATCTGGGTCAGGCAGGTCAAAAGGTATATGAAGCCATATGGAACCAATACTGTGACTGGTATATCGAGATCGCAAAAGGGAGGCTTTACGGAAGTGATGAAGAGGACAAAAAAGTCGTAAGGGGAGTTCTGCTTTACATATTGAAAGATCTGCTGAAAATACTGCATCCTTTTATGCCTTTCATAACCGAGGAGATATGGGGAGCTCTTCCGGGAAATGAGAACACAAATGAAGATCCTGAGAAGTTTCTTATGAAGACCCACTGGCCTTCCCATGAAAAAAAAGAGCTTTATCCGGAAGAAACAAAAAAGCTTGAAATGGCCATGGAGATAATAAGATCAGTAAGAAACATAAGAGCAGAAGTTGAAGCTCCCCCGTCAAAGAAACTCAGCCTTGTGATACTTTCATACAAAACGGCAATGGAAACCGCAAGAGCAGGGGAAAGGTACATAAAAAAACTGGCAAATATTACGAACATATCATTTATTGAAGATAAAGAGGATATTCCCGAAGATTCCATGTCTGCGGTTACGGGAGGAGCTGAAATATTCATACCTTCCGAGGAGCTTATTGATTATGATGCGGAGAAATCAAGACTGACAAAAGAAAAGGACCGGCTAAGAAGCGAGGTACAGCGAATAGAAAAGAAACTGGCTGATCAGGGATTTGTCAGCAAAGCGCCGAAAGAAGTCATATCAAAGGAAAAAGAAAAACTGACCAAATACGGATCCATGCTTGATAAAGTCTGTGAAAGGCTTGTCTATGTAGAAAGCAAAAAGAAAAAATGAAGGCAGAACAGAAAATAGCAAAATTTAAAAGATTCGGCAGCGTGCTTGGTCTTGAAAGAATAAAGAAACTTATGGAACTGCTGGGAGACCCCCAGGAAGAACTGAGGATCATACATGTGGCCGGGACCAACGGGAAGGGCTCTGTGTGCAGATTCATATATGAGACACTTAAGGCGAACGGTTATAGGGCAGGGCTCTATAACTCGCCTTTTGTTGAGGACTTTTCTGAGAGGATCGAATATGATGGTAAGTGCATACCAAGGGATGAACTGGAGATCTGCACTGACCTGGTGATAGAAAAATCCCGGGTAATGATGGAAAACGGTTATGATTCACCTACGGAATTTGAAATACTCACGGCAGTGGCATTTGTTTATTTCAGCAGGATGAAGGCGGATATTGTGGTAATGGAAGTTGGACTGGGAGGCAGGGGAGATTCCACAAACATCATAAAAAATCCCTTGATATCGGTGATAACCTCTATTTCCCATGATCACGGGGACAGACTGGGGGACACGATCAGGGAAATAGCTTCCGAAAAAGCAGGAATAATCAAGTCCGGTGCCCCTGTCGTTATAAATGTGAAAAGTGAAGCAAAGATAGTGCTTGAAGAGGTCGCCCGTCAAAAAGGCAGCAGTATTTTTGATGCGGGAGGATCAAAGCCCAGGATATTGGAATGCGGTCCCGCCGGAAGTATTTTTGATGTTGTGATAAATGATACTGAATATAAGGGAATAAGGCTGAAAATGGCAGGAAGGCACCAAATCGATAACGCTGTGACAGCTCTTGCAGCTATTGAAATTTTGCACAAAAATAGTATAATAAAAGTCAACCCTGAAAAAATCCGTGAAGGCATGGCAGGGGCATTTATGAAAGGGAGATTTGAAGTCATAGACATTGGCATACCATGTGTGCTTGACGGTGCACATAATGTTGATGGGATAGCAAAACTGACAGACAGCATCGGCAGATTTTTCCCGGGCAGAAAGCCACTTTATGTGATCGGCATGATGGCGGATAAGGATGTGGATGGTATCATAACCATACTTGCAGAGTCTGCCAAAGATTTTATTGCCACAGAGCCTAATAACAGCCGCAGACTAAAAGCAGAGATCCTTTGCGAGAAACTTGCAGAAAAAGGTGCGTTATGCCATGCGGTTCCGGATGTAAAAGATGCCTTGTTTGAAGCACAAAAAAGAAAAGACGGATTCGGGCTTATGGTTTTTGCAGGGTCATTGTATATGATCGGCGATATAAGGAAAAACTTTGGGAGGATATCAGGCAATGGCAAATGAAAAAAGGAAAAAAGTGCTGCTTTTTTACAATCCTCACTCAGGTGACGGACTGTTCAAAAATAACCTGGACTTTATAATTGAAAAAGTACAGGCAAAGGGTATGCAACTGATACCTGTAAGAGCCGCCAGGGACAATATGATAGAAACTGCCTTTGAAAGCATAAAACAGGAAGAATATAGGCAGATAATAGTGGCCGGCGGTGATGGAACGATCAATATATGTGTGAATTCAATGATCCGAAATAATGTTGAGCTTCCGCTGTCGATTTTCCCTGCAGGAACTGCGAACGATTTTGCCTATTACTTCGGCCTGCCTCATGATATCGAAGATATGCTTAGGATCGCCATGGGCGAACACTATACATATGCTGATGTGGGAAGATGCAATCAAAAATATTTTGTTAATGTGGCAGCCATGGGAACGCTGGTGGATGTCAGCCAGAAAACAGATCCCAACCTGAAAAACACCATTGGAGTTATATCATACTATCTTAAAGGTCTTTCAGAGGTGCCGAACCTGAAACCGCTACCGATAAAACTCATAACGCCCGAAAAAACATACGAAGAAAGCATGTATTTCATGGTCGTTATGAACGGAAAATCTGCAGGCGGTTTCAAAAAAATATCTCCGGATTCAGATATAAATGATGGGAAGCTGGATGTTATTCTTTTCAAAGAGATGCCCGTAGTTGAACTCCTACCGCTACTTGTAAGCATATCCCAGGGGAAACATCCGAAACATAAAAAAGTCCTGGCCTTTCAGACAGAAAAACTGAGGCTCGAATCTGAAGTGGAAGTACCTACGGATGTGGATGGCGAAAGAGGCGAGAAGTTCCCTCTGGAGTTTGAAGTGATACATAAAAAACTGAAAATATTTACTGAAACTAATAATATAAAGGAGAAGGATGCTGGAAAAAAACGCAGACCATAACAGCCTGAAAGAGTTTTTTATAAAAAACGGTCTTGAATATGATGATGACGGAAAAGTCGATGATCGCATCGTTTGTTCGTGGCAGATAAAAGAAGGTCCGAAGCAAAGTATAATTGCAGGGGCTCTGCTTATTAAGAGCAAGGGCGAATTTATACTGGACGGAATAGCCGTTTCGCAAAGTTGCAGAAGAAACAGGAAAGGTTCGCTCCTTTTGAGGGAAGTAATAGAAGAAGTCAGGCAGATGGGGGGGAGAAGGATATATCTTACAGCAAAGGTTCCCGATTTTTTCAGGAGGGCAGGATTTGAGACGATATCCTTCCAAGATGGTCCGGACTATTTCGACTGTTTGTCATGTCCCCAGTACGGCAAAAAATGCCAACCTGAGGTAATGGTTCTGGAGGTGAAAAATGAGAATAATTCTTGACGGAATGGGAGGAGACAATGCTCCTGCGGCAATCGTGGAAGGAGCAGTGAAAGCTGCAGAAGAAATAGACGATGAAATATTTATAATAGGCATAGAAGACCTTATTAATGAAGAACTGAAAAAGTATAAATATGATGAAAACAGGATACGTGTCATAAATGCCGACGAAGTAATAAGCAATCAGGAGGCACCGGTCAAAGCGGTAAGAACAAAAAAAGGCTCCTCCCTGGTAAAAGGGATAGGGATGCTTAAAGAAGGAGAAGGGGATATCTTTATTTCTGCCGGATCAACAGGTGCCCTTATGGCAGCAGGCCTTTTTACCCTCGGCAGGATACCGGGAATAGACAGACCTGCCATTGCCGCCATATATCCAATGATGGGAGGGATACCCTCTCTTCTGGTCGATGCCGGTGCAAACTCCGAGTGCAAACCTGATAATCTGCTGGAATTTGCCATAATGGGAAGTATATATATGGAAAAGGTCCTTGACAGAGAAAACCCCAGGGTCGGCCTTGTAAATATCGGAGAAGAAGAAAACAAAGGCAGCACACTTACAAAGGCCGCCCATGAGCTTCTTGGCAGGAGCCATATCAATTTTATAGGCAATGTGGAAGCCAGAGAGGTGCCAAAGGGTGTTTGTGATGTTATAGTATGTGATGGCTTTGTGGGCAATGTCATACTAAAACTGACAGAGGGACTGGCATGGAACATACTGAAGCTTCTCAAGAAGAAATTCACAGAAGGTGCAAAAGCAAAACTGGGTGCGGTTTTTCTTGCAGGCAAGATGAAAGAGTTGAAAGCTGAATTTGATTATTCCGAATACGGAGGAGCTCCCATACTGGGAGTGAAGGGGCCACTCATAAAAATGCACGGTTCTTCGGGAGCAAAGGCTGTCAAGAACACAATAATTAAAGGCATACCATATGCTGAAGAAAATGTAGTAGATACTATTCAAAATGCGGTTTTGGATATTGAGGAGATAATCATAAGTGAACAGGACTGAATTTCAGCAGCTGATAGGATATTACTTCAAGGATATAGAGCTGTTTGAAAAAGCATTGACTCACAGCTCTTTTTTCCGAGGAAGGGGCATGGGACCCGGCAAGGACAATGAGCGCCTTGAATTTCTGGGGGATGCTCTTCTTGATGCAGTTATCAGTGAAGAGCTTTACAATAGGATGCCCTCGGGAGAAGAAGGGAAACTTTCAAAAACAAGAGCCCTTGTGGTCTGCGAGACTTCTCTTGCCCAAATCGGCAATTCTCTTTATATCGGGGATATACTTCGTCTTGGAAAAGGAGAAGATATAAGCGGGGGAAGACACAGGGATTCCATTATAGCCGATGCAGTGGAAGCGGTCATAGGAGCGGTATTCCTTGACGGTGGATTCGACGCCTCCAAAAAGGTCGTGCTGCCTCTATTTGAAAAAACCCTGAAGATGGCCATGGATGGGAAACTGAAAAGTGACTATAAATCTGAATTTCAGGAAATGGTGCAAAGCAGCGGTACCGCTGAAATAGGGTATGTTCTTGATCGGGAGGAAGGGCCGGATCATGACAAAACCTTTTATGTAGATCTTTTTGTGGACGGACAGGAAGCAGGTAAAGGTACCGGCAAAAGCAAGAAAGAGGCCGAGCAGAATGCTGCAAAAGAGGCCATAGCAAGGAGAAAACAGAATGTATTTTAAGCGTATCGAAATGCAGGGATTCAAGTCATTTGCAGAACCTGTAACTATCGAATTTGATAAAGGGATAACATGTGTAGTGGGACCCAACGGAAGCGGAAAAAGTAATATAAGTGACGCGATAAGATGGGTACTTGGAGAACAGAGCCCCAAAATGTTAAGGGGCGGTAAAATGGAGGATATCATATTTGCAGGAACATCCAGCCGAAAATCAAGAGGAATGGCAGAAGTTACTCTTGTAATAGACAATTCGACGGGCATACTGCCCATAGATTACAATGAGGTCGCCATAACAAGAAGGATGTATCGTTCCGGAGAAAGCGAATACGCAATAAACAATAATCAGTGCAGGATGAGGGATATAAGGGAGCTTCTTATGGATACCGGTATAGGTGTTGATGGATATTCACTTATAGGCCAGGGGCAGATAGCTGATATAATAAGCAACAAGTCAGATAGTATCCGTGACATTTTTGAAGAAACTGCCGGTATAGTAAGCTACAGAACAAAAAAAGCGGAAGCCGAAAGAAAACTCTCATCAACAACCTCTAACATGGAAAGGGTCAATGACATAATAAGAGAGATAGAGGGAAGGATAGGCGGACTGAAAGAGGACAGCGAGAAGGCCGCATTATATCTTGAACTCAGAGACAGATATAAAGAACTTGAAATAAATATAACCCTTAAGAATATAGAAAACATCGAAAAGAAAAACCGGGAATTCAAAGATGATGCCGGAGCCCTGCAAAATGAGCTTGAGGGAATCAGAACCTCGGCAGAAAAGATAGAAAAAAATCTGGAGAAAGACAGAGAAAAAAACGAAGAGCTGGAAAAAAAGTGTAATGAAAGAAGAGCCAGGCTACTTGATATAATAGAAGAAATCAATTCGCTGGTGAACAGAAGCGAAGTAAACGGCGAAAGGCTTGCTTCCATAGAGAAGAACAACAGAAGGCTTCTTATGGAAATAGCCGTATTAGAAGAAAAGCTAAGCAAAGAAAAAAATGATTCAAAAGAACAGTTTGAAAGCAAAGATCGTATAGAAAGAGAGCTTGCCCTGCTTTCCGATGTCCTTGAAGAGAAGATAGCAGATCATACAGAAATATATGAAGGATTAAATGAAAAAATAGAGGAAACAGAGCGGCTGAAGGAAAGACTTTTCAGTCTTCACGGGGACATAAGTTCAAAAAAAGCCGAAATGAAGAGTCTGCAGAATTTGAAAGACACATTGAAGAACCGTCGCGTGGAAGTGCTTGAACAAAAAGAAAGTGGAGAGAGCAATAGCATAAGTGCAATATCTTCCCTAAAAGACGCAAAGGCCAAAAGAGATTCATTAAGCTCTGAAATGGACAGAATAAGAGAAGATACCGAAAAAACAAGAAAGAGTTACAATGATGTGATCCAAAAAGAGAGGTCTCTTGCAGGGAAACTTGAAGAACTGAAAATTGAAATAAGCAGGCTTTCATCCAGAAAAAAGACAATAGAAGAAATGGAAAGCAATTATGAGGGTTACAACAATGCAGTGAAGTTCATAATGAGATCAGAAATAGGAGGGATACACGGTGTTGTTGCGGAGCTTATAAATGTACCCGAAGGATATGAAGTGGCCATGGAGACAGCTCTTGGGGCAGCCCTTCAAAACATAATATGCGAGAATGACAGGGCCGCAAGGGAATCAATAAATCAGCTGAAACAAAATAAAGCAGGCAGACTGACCTTTCTTCCCATGGACTCCATAAGGCCCGGAAGAAAAGAAAATCGGGATGATCTGACAAAAATGCCCGGGTTTATGGGGTATGCAGCAGACCGGATCGGCTTTGATCAGAAATACAAAAATGTTATGGAGTACCTGCTGGGCAGAGTCGTAATAGCAGATAATATGGACAATGCTATACTTATGTCAAAGAAGACGGGCGGCAGCTTAAGGTATGTCACCCTTGAAGGAGAAATAATAAATTCAGGAGGAGCAATAACAGGGGGCAGATACAAAAACAAAACAGCAAATCTACTGGAAAGAAAAGCAGAAATCACCAAAATGGAAACACGCCTTAAGGAAATGAGTTCCGAAAAACAAAAACTTGAAGAGGAACAGTCGAACATGTGTAGAGCTCTTGAAGAAAAAGTTATGGTGATAAAAGAGAATGAAGAGATTTTCAGAGAAAAGGAAAGAGAATTTTTTGCCGGTGAAAATGAAGTAAAAGTGATGCAGACAGCCCTTGATGATTTTGAAAACAGCAGCGAAAAATGGCAGAGAGAACTTGCAAATATAGACAGAGAACAGACGCTTTCTGATGAGACAGTCAAAAAACTGGACATAGAATCAAAAGAACTCGAAGGAGAAATCAAAAAAACAGAAAGAGAAATCGAAAATCTTTCGGAAATGATCGAGAAAGAAAAGCAAACAGCGGATGCTGCCTCAGAAGAAATAACCGGGGCAAAGATCGCACTTGGCGCCGCAGAAAGCGAAAAAACAAAGATAGATGCCATTGTAAACAGAATAAATGAGACTATAAAAGAGGCAGAGAAAGAAAAAGAGATAAAGACCGGAGAACTGGAACAGCTGAAAAAAGAAAGGGAAAGCATTCTTTCGGGAGTCAGCAGCAATGAAGGACTTGTACATGATAAAGAAGAAGAAAAAGAACGTTTAAGCAAAGAGCTTGAAGAAATGAACGTTGAAAAAAGCAGTACGAGTAAAAGTATGAGTCTGGCTTCTCAAGAAAGAGAAGAACTGCTCAAAAAAATAACGGCATTGCAGAACAATAAGTATGAAGCCGAGATAAGGATAGCAAGACAGGAAACCCAACTGGAAAACTATAAGGAAAAACTTTGGGAGGAATTCGAGATATCCTACATACAGGCTATAGAGTTCAAGAAACAGGATTTTATAATGGCTCCTGCAGTAAAAGAAAACAGAGAAATAAAAACAAGGATCAAAGAACTGGGAGAAGTGAACGTTGGAGCGATAAAGGAGTACAAAACAGTAAAAGAAAGATATGATTTTCTTAACGGACAAAAAAACGACATCGAGACATCCATGAATGAACTCCTAAAGATCATAGAAGACATGGACAAAATAATAAAGGCAAGATTCAAAGAGAGTTTCGACCGGATAGCTGAAAACTTTGAAATGGTTTTCAAAGAATTTTTTGGTGGGGGAACGGCGAATATAAGGCTTGATAACGAAGAAGACCCCTTGAATGCCGTAATAGAAATAACGGCACAGCCGCCGGGCAAACAGCTGAGACATATAAATCTTCTTTCGGGAGGAGAAAAAACAATGACCGCAATAGCGCTTATGTTTGCCGTCTTAAAGACAAAACCGACTCCCTGCTGCATACTTGATGAGGTGGAAGCTGCTCTTGATGACAGCAACATAGATATATTTGCAAATTATCTCAAGAATTTTGATGACATACAGTTCACCCTTATAACTCATCAGAAGGCGACCATGGAACATGCAGATGTGATGTACGGAGTAACCATGCCGGAAAGGGGCATATCAAAGATATATTCTCTTTCCCTTGGGGAAGAACCTCTTATGTAAAACTGCCCGGGTAATAAAAGGCAGTCAAAAAAGGAAGAAAAAATGACTCTTGAGAAACAACAAAAAAGTTTTTTCGGCAGAATGTCAAGAAGGCTTTCCGATGCCATAATGGCAAGACCTTCAATCGATGATGAATTGCTGGAAGATATAGAAGAGATCCTGATAACATCCGATATAGGTATGGAAACAACGGAAAAGATAGTAGATGCCTTAAGGGAAGATGTAAGAAAGGATCGCCTTGACACGCCGGAAAAAGTAAGAGAACGTTTAAAAGAAATAATGATCTCTCTGGTGGATAAAGGAAAGAGACACGATCTATCAGAAGAGTATCCCATGATCATACTTATGATAGGCATAAACGGAGGCGGAAAAACCACTACCATAGGGAAACTGACACACAAGCTCAATAAGCAGGGCAAAACAGTTCTGTTGGCGGCGGCAGATACCTTCAGAGCCGCTGCGGGAGAACAACTTTCCATATGGGCTAGGAAGGCGGGAGTCAACGTGATAATCCACAGAGAAGGAGCAGACCCTTCTGCTGTTATATTTGATGCAATAATGTCGGCAAAATCCAAAGGAACAGATGTCCTTATCTGCGATACTGCAGGCAGACTGCAAAACAAAAAGAATCTTATGGCGGAACTTTCAAAAATGGACAAAGTAATAGAAAGAGAATTTCCTGAAGCATCCAGAGAGAACCTTTTGGTACTTGATGCCACCACAGGGAAAAATGCCGTTTCCCAGGCAAGAGAGTTCAGCAGCATAACAGATATAACGGGAATTGTAATAACAAAACTTGACGGAACCGCAAAAGGCGGAATCGCTTTGACAATAGCCGATGAATTTGATATGCCGATAAAATTCGTCGGTACAGGAGAAACCATAGAAGACCTTCAGAAATTTGTAGCACAAGAGTTTATAGGGGGTATATTTGATGAGTAAACCCCTGGTTGCCGTTGTGGGAAGGCCCAATGTGGGCAAATCCACTTTTTTCAATAAGGTGGTGGGACGAAGAGTCTCCATAGTCGAAGACACACCGGGCGTAACAAGAGACAGGATATACGCCGAAGCCGAATGGAGAAATATAATATTTGGGATAATAGATACGGGAGGCATCGATGCGGGAAGCGAAGAGGTGATACCTGTCAGTATGAGAGAGCAGGCGGAGATAGCAATGGATACCTCTGATGTAATCCTTTTTATGACCGACGGAAGAGAAGGGCTTACAGCCGATGACAGAGATGTGGCTCAGATGCTCAGAATGACAGGCAAAAAAGTCGTTCTTGTGGTCAATAAGATAGATACTGCCAAGACACCCCCTGACTTTTATGACTTTTATGAACTGGGACTTGGAGAGCCGATAGCCATATCTGCAGAAAACATGCTGGGCATAGGAGATCTGCTTGATATAGTGATCGAGAATTTCCCCGAAGATACGGATCAGCAGGAAGAAGATCTGATAAGGATAGCAGTTACAGGCAAACCCAATGTGGGCAAGTCTTCCTTGATAAATGAGATACTGGGGGAAAACAGAGTTATAGTATCGCCTGTAGCCGGTACCACAAGAGATTCTATCGATACCCCATTTGAAAAGGACGGAGATAAGTATCTCTTGATAGATACGGCGGGAATAAGACGCAGAAGTAAAGTAAACGAGAATATAGAAAGATACAGTGTAATAAGAGCGGTGGCATCAATAGAAAGATGTGATGTCTGCCTGGTAATGATAGATGCACAGGACGGAGTGACAGAACAGGACAAAAAAATTGCCGGACTTGCCCATGAAGCGGGGAAAGGCATAGTGATCATAGTAAACAAATGGGATATGATAAACAAAGAGACAGGAACTATGAAGGAATTCCAGAAAAAAATCAACAGTGAAATGGCTTTCCTTTCATATGCGCCTTCAGTGTTCATTTCCGTCAAAGAGAAGCAGCGTATAGACCGGGTCATAGCCTTTGCTAAAAGCGTTGCCGAAAGCAGGGCAATGAGGGTCCCCACTGGGCAGCTCAACAGTCTGATCGCAGATGCAATTATGATGAAGCAGCCTCCTGCTGATAAAGGCAAAAGGCTTAAGATATATTATGCAGCTCAGGTAGGGATAAAACCTCCGCTGTTTTCCTTCCAAGTAAACTCCAGAGCTCTTATGCATTTTTCTTATTCCAGATACTTGGAGAACAGGATAAGAGATGTTTACGGATTCAGCGGAACATCTATCAAATTTGTTTTCAGAGAGAAGGGTGAAAAAGATAATGTATGAATTTTTTACCGGATACGAGACAGATGATATAAGAATCAAATTGATCACTGTCATTACCATGATATTGGCCTATTTTATAGGGAATATTTCTCCTGCAACCATTATAGGAAGGATCATGGGGATAGACATAAAAAAAGAAGGCAGCGGCAATGCAGGCACTACTAATGTATTGAGGGTACTTGGAGCAAAGGCTGCAGTGCTGACACTGGCTGTGGATGTTCTTAAGGGAGTGGCTGCAGTTCTGATAGGCTACTATGCGGCGGGGATCCCGGCAGCCATGCTTTGTGCCCCTTCCGTGACAGCAGGACATATATGGCCGGTTCTCCTCAGGTTCAAAGGCGGGAAGGGCGTTGCAACTATTTTCGGCACGCTTACGGCCCTGGAGCCGCTAATGGGGCTTACTGCTCTTGCCCTTGTGGCAGCGGGAGCATTCATATCAAGAAGAGCATCGGTGGGATCCATAGTAGGGGCGGTGACACTGCCCTTTATAGCATGGTTCTTTATGCCGAAATTAATAGTTATTGCATGTTTACTTGGAGCGCTAGTACTTTTTTCACACAGAAGCAACATAATAAGACTTGTAAAAGGCGAAGAACCAAGGATAAATTTTGGAGGAAAATCATGAAAAAAATAGGAGTTATCGGTGCGGGAAGCTGGGGAACAGCCCTGGCAATAACCCTTGGAAGTAAGGGACATGAAGTCAAGATATGGGATCTTGATTCCGTGCATCTGGAAGAATGCAAAAAGAACAGAGAGAATGTAAGATATCTTCCGGGCATAAAGTTCAATGATAATCTTCAAATGGCAGATACTGCAGAAGAGGCAATAAGCTATGCTGATATCGTTTTGTTTTCTGCGCCGGCACAGCATTTCAGAAGTGCGTTCAAAGGCGCAATGCCGTATATAACTGAAGATATGGTCATAGTCAATGTGGCAAAGGGCATAGAACAGAAAACTCTCTGCAGGATGTCTGAAGTGGCGGAAGAACTTATGCCGGGAGTAAAATATGTGGTTTTATCCGGGCCTTCTCATGCTGAAGAAGTGGGGAAACTTTTACCAACCACAGTCTCTGTAGCCTCAAGAGACAGAAAACTGGCTGAATACATACAGGACATTTTCATTACAGATAGGTTCAGAGTATACACAAATGATGATGTAGTGGGAGTGGAACTTGGAGGTTCCCTCAAAAATATCATAGCTTTAGGAGCCGGCATATCCGATGGGGTAGGATTCGGTGACAATGCCAAGGCGGCACTTATGACAAGGGGCATGGCCGAGATATCCAGATTGGGCATAGCTTTGGGTGCGGAAAAAGAAACATTTCTGGGGCTTGCCGGAGTGGGAGATCTTATTGTTACCTGCACAAGTATGCATTCGAGAAACAGAAGATGCGGAATAATGATAGGAGAAGGGATGAAGCCCGAAGAGGCCACAAAAAAAGTCGGCATGGTCGTGGAGGGAATGTTCACAACAGAAGCGGCATATGAACTGGCAAAAAAAGCAGAAGTTGAAATGCCCATAACAGAAGGCATATACAGAATAATAAAAGGAGAAATCAGTGCAAAAGAAGCTGCAGAGGAGCTGATGGGACGAGACAGAAAACATGAAAAAGAATAGAAGATTCCACATACAGACCTTTGGCTGTCAGATGAATGAAAGGGATTCGGAAACGATAGCCGGGCTATTATCAAAAATGGGATATTCCGTGACCGCAGAACGAAAAGAAGCTGACGTTGCAGTGATAAATACCTGTAGCGTCAGAGAACATGCGGATAAAAGGTTTTTTGGCACATTGGGACAGCTAAAAAAAATAAAAGAGGCTCGTCCCGATTTTGTTGTTTGTGTATGCGGATGCATGATGCAACAGAGGCATATAACAGATGTCATAAAAGCAAAGTACCCATGGGTAGATATCATATTCGGCACGCATAACATACATGAACTGCCAGCTCTCCTTGAAGAAGTCGAAAAAGAAAAAGAGAGCAGAGATCATTCCAAAAAAAACGGGATCATGGAAAAGGGGAAAGGCCATATATCAGTATGGGAAAACGGAGAAGGCATCGTGGAAGAGCTGCCGTCTTCACGACTTTACAGACACAAGGCATTTGTGAACATAATGTACGGATGCAATAATTTCTGCACATATTGTATCGTGCCTTATACAAGAGGCAGGGAGAGGAGCAGAAAACCTGAAGATATTTTGAATGAAGTCAAAAAACTTGCTGCAGACGGGGTAAAAGAAATCACCCTTTTGGGTCAGAATGTAAATTCATACAAAGGCATATCCGGATCGGCAGATATTTCATACGGAGAGACAAATAAATGGCAGAAGCACACGGATTTTGCTGATCTCATATATATGCTGCAGGAAACAGAGGGCATAGAGCGGATAAGATTCATGACATCTCATCCAAAGGATCTTTCTGATAAACTGATAGATGCTTACAAAGATTGTAGCAAACTCTGCTCGGCCATACACCTTCCCATGCAGTCGGGAAGCAACAGTATACTTGAACGAATGAACAGGAAATATACAAAAGAACAGTATATGGATCTGGTGGCGAAACTCCGTTATGCATCACCTAAAATATGCATAACAACTGATATCATAGTGGGATTCCCGGGGGAAACAGAGCAGGATTTTCAGGATACTCTTGATGTGATAAAGAAGGTCTGTTTTGATTCTGCATTTACCTTTATATATTCAGTGCGCAAAGGCACACCTGCCGAAAAATATGAGGACCAGATACCGCAAGAAATAAAACACGAAAGATTTCGGCGTCTTGTTGCGGCGGTCAACGAATGTTCCTCCATAAAAAATGCCGCATATGAAGGGCGAAAAGAAAGGGTACTGGTGGACGGCCCCGGCAAAAAAGATCCGGGGAAACTTACAGGCCGCACGGAAGGGTACAAGCTTGTGGATTTTGAAGGACCCTTGTCTCTTCAGGGAGAATTTGCTTATGTAAAGATAACAGAAGGGAAGACTTTCAGTCTCACGGGAGAGCTGGATTTTTCTCATGTATAAGACAATATTCAGAACACTTTTTAAACGCTAAAAGTATTGTAATCAAGGGATTTTGCGTGTATAATATTGATGAAATTTTTCTAGTAAATAATAGTATTTAAGGAGGATTAAATGGGCACTATAATATTTCTGATCGTGTTTCCGCTTATAGCTGCTGTTGCTCTTTTGATACTCAAGAACGATGGACCGCGTGATATTGTTGTAAAGGTTTCGGCAGCTTTGATAGCCGTAGCTTCAATAATACTCGTTGTACAGTATTTCGGTGACGGGGACCGCTACTTCGATGTTGACGGTGAAGTGATCGGATATCTTATGATGGCAATGGAGATTGCTCTTGCCATTGTAATTATATGGCTGGGTATAAAATACAAAAAAATCCTGGCAGTCGTTCTTGCAGCTATCCAGACACCGCTTATGGTGTGGTTTGAGCTCAGTACAGGACATGGCATTACAGTTGTAAACAACTTATATGTTGACAGACTGTCAATGATAATGGTCCTGATAATCGGAATCATAGGAACTCTTATCTGTGTATATGGGATAGGATACATGAAAGACTTCCAGAAACATCATCAGGAGGCAGGGGACAGAAGACCTTGGTTCTTTTTCCTTATGTTCCTGTTTCTTTCGGCTATGTTCGGCATAGTCTTATCAAACAACCTGGTATGGTTGTATTTTTTCTGGGAGATCACAACCCTTTGTTCGTTCTTCCTCATAGGATACAACGGATTGTTCCACAAGAAGCATGAGGACAAGGTCGCCACGAGAAATGCATTCAGAGCACTTATCATGAACCTTGTTGGAGGACTGGGATTAGTCATTGGGATCATAATACTTGGTTCATATTACGGCACCCTGGAACTTTCCACAATGCTCAAGATCGGATCAATGGGATACAGTGTTGCAGCTCCTGCCATATTCCTTGCCTTTGCGGGAATAACAAAGGCCGCACAGATGCCTTTCAACAGCTGGCTTCTGGGAGCTATGGTGGCACCGACACCCACATCCGCACTTCTTCACTCATCAACAATGGTCAAAGCAGGAGTTTTCCTTATAATCAAACTTGCTCCTGTTATGGGATGGAATGTTGCGGGAATAATGGTAATGATGGTAGGAGGAATAACCTTCCTGATGGCATCTTTCAATGCCATTTCTCAAAGCAATGCGAAAAAAGTGCTGGCGTATTCTACGGTGGCCAATCTGGGACTTATAGTAGCCTGTGCAGGCGTGGGAAGTCCCGGTGCTGTGTGGGCAGGAATTATGCTGATAATATTCCATGCAGTAACCAAATCACTTTTATTCCTTTGCGTTGGTACGGCAGAACATAATATCGGAAGCAGAGACATTGAAGATATGGACGGGCTTTTCGAAAGGATGCCGCGACTTGCAATGTTTATGATGATAGGAATAGCAGGTATGTTCCTGGCTCCCATGGGAATGTTGATTTCAAAGTGGGATGCCATGATAGCATTTGTAGATTCAAATAATATAATCCTGATACTTATAATATGCTTCGGCAGTGCGGCAACAGCCTTCTACTGGGCTAAATGGCTGGGTAAAATGTCGGCTATAGTTGCAAAAGAAGAAAACATACAAAAGAGCGTACATAAAGAAGAGTGGTTTTCCCAGGGGACACATGTGGTCCTTGTGGTATTGCTTTGCCTGTGTTTCCCCTTCGTTTCCAGCAGTATGGTAGTGCCTTATCTGGAAAGCGGCTTCGGCAGTGCAGCAGGCCTTGGGCTCACCTCCTATGACTTGATAATAATGTGCGTTATGATAGGCGCGCTGATCCTTATATTTGCATTCTTTTTCGGAAGGACAAACAAAAGGATCGTGCCTGTTTACATGGCAGGTGCCGGCAAGGGAGATAACCTGACATATGTGGGATCCATGCAGAAGGATACACAGGTGGTACTTAGGAACTGGTACATGGAAAGCTACTTCGGAGAAGTAAAGATGAATGTTATAGGAGTTATAACAACATCAGTTGCCATAGTAATAAGCATCGGTCTGGTTCTGGGATCCATGATAGGAGGTATGTAAAATGTTGACAGCAATAATATCTGTAATAGCATATCTGATACTGGCACCTCTTATCGGCGGTTTTCTGGCAGGTGTAGACAGAATAATAACTGCAAGGATGCAGGGAAGATTCGGTCCCCCGGTACTTCAGCCATTCTATGATGTGCTAAAACTCAGAGAAAAAGAAAACATCACAGTAAACAGAGTTCAGGACTTTTATGTGATATGCTTTTTCATATTTGTGGTGGTCACAGGCGGATTCTTCTTTGCAGGAGGAAGTTTGCTTCTGGTGATATTCACCCTTACTCTGGCCAGTGTTTTCCTGATAGTTGCAGCTTTTTCATCGGGCTCCGCATATGCGCAGGTCGGTGCAGAAAGAGAACTGCTGCAGATGATGGCTTATGAACCGATGGTTCTTCTTACAGCAGTTGGCTTTTATGCTTACACAGGAAGTTTCAGAGTAGATGACATAATGCAGGGATCCAATATGCCCCTTATACCGCTTGTGGGAATTTTTGTGGGCTATATATTCATACTGACGATCAAGTTCAGGAAGTCCCCCTTTGATCTTTCCATGTCCCATCATGCACACCAGGAATTGGTGGCGGGCCTGAAAACTGAGTTCTCCGGAAGGACGCTGGCATTGATAGAAGTGGCTCACTGGTATGAAAATATTTTCCTTCTCGGTATAGTGTTCCTTTTCTTCGTGAACGGGACCATACTGATGACAGTTATCGGCATCGTGGTTTGTCTTCTTGCATATTTCCTTGAAATATGCATCGACAACAGCTTTGCAAGAATGAAGTGGCAGGTAGCTCTTAATTCGGCGTGGATCGCTGCGCTGGTGCTGGGCGGGATCAACCTGTTCGTAATAATGATAGGATAGGAGGTGTAATAAATGTCATATGTAACAAAATCTCCATGGATCATACACTATGATGGTTCAAGCTGTAACGGATGCGACATAGAAGTACTGGCATGCCTTACACCCATGTACGACGTTGAAAGATTCGGTATCATAAATACAGGAAATCCCAAGCATGCGGATGTCTTCCTTGTTACAGGTGCAGTAAATGAACAGAACAAAGGAGTGGTACAGCAGATATATGAACAGATGCCTGAACCCAAAGTTGTGGTGGCAATAGGTATATGTGCCTGCTCCGGAGGAGTATTCAGAGACTGCTACAATGTTATGGGCGGCATCGATACTGTTATCCCTGTGGACTGCTATGTTCCCGGATGTGCAGCAAGACCGGAAGCGATAATAGATGCCGTGGTCAAGGGCCTGGGTGTTCTGGCCGAAAAGAGGGCCGCAATGGAAGTAAAAGAAGACAAGGCGGAACTGGCTGTGGAAACGGAGGGAAAACAAAATGAGTGACAAAAAATATATGGTACAGGAATTTGTTGCCGTTGAGTCTGCCACATTGCTGGAATACATGAAAGATATAAAGGCGGAAGGTTATAGACTGGCGCAGATATGTGCCATGAAAAAAGAAGGCGATATCGAACTGATATATTCTTTTGATAAGGATCATCTTATGAAAAACATAAGAGTGATCGTTCCTGAAAACCAGGAAATCGAAAGCATATCGGATATATATTGGTATGCATTTATTTACGAGAATGAAATGCATGATCTGTTCGGAGTGAAGTTCAGGCATTTGGCTTTGGATTACGGCGGCAATTTCTTCAAGGTTTCCGAACCGACTCCGTGGAATCCCAAAGATTAGAAAGAAAGGAAGTAAACAAAATGGGTAAAAGAACTATAATTCCTTTCGGACCACAACATCCCGTGCTTCCCGAACCGGTCCATCTGGACCTGGTCATTGAAGATGAGAGGGTGGTTGAAGCCATTCCGTCTATTGGGTATATCCATAGAGGGCTGGAAAAACTTGTGGAAAAAAAGGAATATACCGAAATGGTATATGTTATCGAAAGAATATGCGGTATCTGCAGTTTCGGACATGGCTGGGGATACTGTGCTGCTGTTGAAGGAGCCATGGATATAAAGGCGCCTGAGAGAGCAGAATATTTGAGAACCATCTGGCATGAACTGGGCAGGATCCACTCACACTTGCTTTGGCTGGGACTTCTCGCAGACGGATTCGGATTCGAGAGCCTCTTTATGCACTGCTGGAGGATAAGAGAAACGATCCTGGACCTTTTTGAGGAAACCACCGGTGGAAGAGTAATCTTCTCTGTGTGCAAAGTCGGAGGTGTCAGAAAAGATATAGATGCGGCAACACTCAAAAAAATGTCTGATCAGCTAAACGGCATAAAAAAAGAACTGCAGGAGCTTACAGATGTATTCCTGGAAGACCGTTCAGTAAAAAACAGACTTTGCGGTATTGGAGTGCTTTCAAAAGAAGAAGCAGAAGAACTGGGCGCAGTGGGACCCATGGCAAGGGCTTCAGGAGTGGCACAGGATATGCGTATGGCCGGTCATGGCAAATATCTGGAGCTGGGCTTTGAACCTGTTGTCGAAACTGACGGAGACTGCTATGCAAGATGTAAAGTAAGACTCAGGGAAGTGTTTCAGTCTATCGAACTGATAAACAAGGCAATAGATGAGATCCCGGAAGGCGATATAGCAGTTCCCGTAAAGGGAAATGTGGACGGTGAATTCATAACCAGAATGGAACAGCCCAGGGGAGAAGCCGTTTATTACGCAAAAGGTCAGGGAACCAAATTTCTTGAGAGAATGAGGGTCAGGACGCCTACGAATGCCAATATACCCGCAATGGTAAAAACACTGCAGGGTTGTGACTTGGCCGATGTGCCCATGCTGGTCCTTACGATCGATCCTTGCATAAGCTGTACAGAAAGGTAGGTGAGAGATATGGCAGTATTCAAAATAGGAAAAGTCATACTTAGAAGTTTATTCAAAAAGCCTGCAACTCTCATGTACCCGATCAAACCAAGAGAATGGCAGGAAAGAACAAGAGGTCACATAGAAATCAACGAATCGGATTGCATACTTTGTGGTATTTGCGCCAAAAGATGCCCTACATTGGCTATTGATGTGGATAAAGCAGGAAGGACATGGACCATTGAAAGGATGCTTTGCATACAGTGTGGAGCATGTGCAGAAAACTGCCCCAAAAAGTGTCTTCTGATGAAACCCGATTATACCAGTCCCGATGTTGTGAAAGTAACAGATACTTTCAATATTCCCGAAGCAGAAAAAAAGAAAGAAAAAGCATCAGGCGGAAGCGGAGGCGCTCCGGTGTGCGACAGAGAGACATGTATATATTGCGGTATTTGCGCCAAACAGTGTCCATGTAATGCCATTACGGTGGATCGAAAAGAAAAGACATGGGAAGTTGATGAAAATGTATGCATAAGCTGCGGAATATGCGTTGAAAAATGTCCGAAGGATAGCTTGAAAATCGATTAGACAAATGAATAGTTCCAAAAGGACCCGAAAGGGTCCTTTTTTGTGTGCGGATATGTATAAAAAAGTATACAAAATACATATTGAAAGATACTGTAAAAAGATAAAAAGTTGAGTTACAATACATCTGGTGAAGGATTAGTTTGCACATTGTATAAACTAATTTGCTTTTTGCCCGACTTCCATTTTAGAAGGCGGCCAGTTGAGTATTTTGAAGCAAAGAGAGAAAGGACGAAAAATCAGTGGTTTTTAAAGGTAAAAGCCTAAAAGGCATCAAGGTGGATCATAACAAAGCAACTGAAGGGTCTGAGACAGAGAGAATGATACCGGTGCCTGCTTATGTTTATATATCCATGTCGCAGCATATCGGGGCACCGTGTAAGCCTCTTTTGGGTCCCGGGGAAATGGTAAGAGTGGGACAGTTGATAGCAGATTCAGATGCATTTGTTAGTGTACCGATACATTCCAGCGTATCGGGGACTGTTGAGAAAATCGATGGGATACGTTCAGCCACCGGTGGGGAAGACAAGGTAATGGTAATAAAAACAGACAGAAAACAGGATCTTGTTGAAGGAATAAAGCCCCCCAGGATAAGAAGCAGAGAAGGCTTTGTCAGAGAGGTCAGAGCCAGCGGTCTGGTAGGACTTGGTGGTGCGGCTTTCCCAACTCACATAAAGTTTGCCCCAAAAAACCCCGATGAAGTAAAAACTCTTATAATAAACGGAGCCGAGTGCGAACCTTTTATTACTTCCGATTACAGGACGATGATAGAAGACACAGATGACATAATAAGCGGGATAAAACTAACAATGAAATATCTGGATATGGAAGAGTGCTTTATAGGCATAGAAAGCAATAAGCCCGATGCCATAGAGCTTATCAAAGAAAAACTTGATAACCAGGGCCTGGATAATATAAAGGTAGTAACATTGAAATCCTCCTATCCCCAGGGCGCAGAGAGAGTTCTGGTGGAAGTTATAACAGGCAAGAAAATGGCTGCGGGAGTCCTTCCGGCTGAACTTGGCGTAATAGTAAGCAATATAACGACCATTGCATTTCTTGGTCAGTATTTCAGGACAGGTATGCCTTTGATTTCAAAAAGGATAACAGTAGACGGATCGGCTGTAAGGCAGCCGAAGAATATAAGAGCCCCCATTGGTGCCATGATATCTGATGTGATAGATTTCTGCGGAGGATACAGAGGCAAGCCAAGCAAGATAATAATGGGGGGGCCTATGATGGGAAGAGCTATTTTTTCGGATAACCTGCCGATAGTGAAAAATAATAATGCAATACTGGCATTTACCGGCAGACAGGCTTATATCGAGGAAGAAACTGCATGCATAAACTGCGGCCGCTGCTTTAGGGCATGCCCTATAAACCTTTTGCCCTATGCTCTTTGCAGAGCCTATGACAGACAGGACATAGAAAGACTAAAAGAACTTGATGTCATGCAATGTATGGAATGCGGAAGCTGCGCATATGTATGTCCCGCAAGAAAGCCCCTTGGGTTCACCAATAAAATAGGCAAGCAACTGGTAAAGGAGGCATCTGAAAATGATCGGTAGTATGAAAAACAAAAATAATCTAAAACTTATCGTTTCGGCATCGCCTCATCTGGTTTCAGGACTTAATACCCAGAAGATAATGCTTTATGTTATTATCGCCCTTATGCCGTCCCTGGCGGCAAGCACATGGATATTCGGATTCAGGGCATTTGCACTTACAGTTTTCTGTGTTGCGGCTTGCATGATATTTGAATATGTTTTCAACCTTATAGCAAAAAAACCACAGACAACAAAGGATCTTTCCGCAGTGGTGACAGGTATACTGCTGGCATTCAATCTACCGGTTTCACTGCCGTACTGGATGGCTGCTGTAGGCTGTTTCATCGCCATAATAATAGTAAAGCAGTTATTCGGCGGCATAGGAAAGAATCTGGTAAATCCTGCGATCACTGCCAGAGTCGTGCTACTTGTATCATTCCCCGCAGCAATGACCACTTGGCAGACCACCAGATTCGCCGGTGATGCAGTTACCGGTGCCACCCCATTGGGTCTTATCAAAGAAGGCCTGGAAGTACCCTCCAATATGGATCTTTTCCTGGGCAATGTGGGAGGATCCATGGGGGAGGTAAGTGCTCTGGCACTGCTTATAGGCTTTGCTTTTCTTCTTTTCAAAAAAGTAGTTTCACCGTTGATACCCATATGTTATCTGGCTGTAGTTTTCTTTTTTGCTCTTGCGGCGGGAGAAGATCCGCTGTTCCATCTTTTTGCGGGAGGCGTTATGTTGGGAGCTCTCTTTATGGCCACCGATTATGTGACAACACCGGTGTTGCCTCCCGGACAGATAATATTCGGTCTGGGATGCGGATTTATAACTATGGCCATAAGGGTATGGGGAGCATATCCTGAAGGAGTCTCGTTTTCTATACTCTTTATGAATATACTGGTACCGCATATAGACAGATTATGTGATTATATAATATTCAGAGTAAAGGCTGCAAAAAGAAAATCAAAAAAAGCTTTGATGGAGAATAAAGGGGAGGGCATAAAATGAACTTTAAAAGAAGATTAGGAGATTATGCGTTGCCCACCATAGTGCTTGTAATTATATGTCTTGTTGTTACTTGTGCCTTAGCTTTTACATATTCAAAAACAAAAACGACCATAGACGCCAATGCAGTCAAGACTCAGGATGAAGCAGCAAAAGAAGTCCTTGGAAATGAAGAAGGGAAAGCATTGGAGGAAACCGTTCAAAGCTATGGAGGAGAAATGTCTGTTATGGTGGGCATCAGCAAGGAAGGGAAAATAACAGGAGTAAAGGTTATTTCCCATGGAGACACACCGGGGCTTGGGACAAAAGCCATGGAGCCCGAGTACCTGAAACAGTATAAAGGAACGGAAAAACTGGAATATGAAAGCATAAGAGATGACGACAGCAAAGATGCCATAACCGGAGCCACCATATCTTCGAATGCTGTGTATGAGGCAGTAAAAAAAGCCATTCTAGAATATGAAAAGGCGGGACGGTGATAGAAATGAAAGGCAAAATAAGTATTTTTACAAAAGGAATAATAAAAGAAAACCCTGTTCTTGTCCTGCTACTTGGAATGTGCCCTACCCTGGCCGTTACCACTAGCGCCATAAACGGCCTTGGAATGGGAGTCTCGGTAATAGTAGTTCTGACATGCTCAAATATCGTGATATCACTGCTCAAAAAAGCCATACCCGGAAAAGTAAGAGTCCCCGGATATATTGTAGTTATAGCCGGTTTTGTTACAGTGGTGCAATTGCTTTTAAAAGCCTATCTTCCACAGCTGGATGAATCCCTGGGATTGTTTATACCCCTTATAGTTGTAAACTGTATAATACTGGGTAGAGCAGAGATGTTCGCTAGCAAGAATACAATAGTTGATTCAATGTTGGATGGTCTTGGCATGGGGATCGGATTTACCATGGCACTTTTTCTCATCGGTCTGATTAGAGAATTCTTCGGTGGCGGAACAGCATTCGGCATCGAGCTTATGGAGGGCATAACTCCCATGGGCATATTCATGCTGGCACCGGGCGGATTCTTTGTACTGGCTATGATAATAGCTGCAATAAACTGGCTTTCCAAGGGAAGGGCAATAAAAAAGAAGGAGATCGGCTGCGACGGATGTCCCATGATTGGTACCTGTAGCGGAATATGTGAAAAAGAGGAGGCGGGGGTATAAAATGGAACAGATAATCATTATTATGATGAGTGTAATATTGGTGGATAATTTTGTGCTTTCTCAGTTCCTGGGGATATGTCCATTTATGGGAGTTTCCAAAAAGCTGGATTCCGCCAGAGGTATGGGTATGGCAGTTACTTTTGTAATGACCCTGGCCACTGCCGTGACCTGGCCGATACAGAATTTTATTCTGGAAACCTACGGCATCGGTTATCTGCAGACACTGGTTTTTATCCTTGTGATAGCTTCTCTGGTGCAATTGGTGGAGGTCGCTTTGAAGAAATATATACCTACACTTTATAAATCACTGGGAATATATCTGCCTCTTATAACTACAAACTGTGCTGTCTTGGCGGTAACCATAATGAATATAGATGAGGGGTACACATATGCCCAGGCTCTTTTTAATGCCCTTGGCGCAGGATTGGGATTCCTTCTGGCGATGGTTCTTTTCGCAGGGCTGAGACAAAGGCTCGAAGAGAGCCAAATGGTCCCGGCACCCTTCAAGGGGATACCCATAACCCTTATAACTGCTTCGATCCTGTCACTTTCATTCATGGGATTTGGCGGCATAGTAGATGGTATATTTGCATAGAAAGGAGACATCATGGATATAATCATACCGGTATCTATAGTAGCTGTAATAGGTCTTATAGCCGGGATAGTCCTGACAGTTGCGGCAAAACTAATGCATGTTTCTGTCAATGAAAAAGTCGAACAGATAAGGGATGAACTTCCCGGGGCCAATTGCGGAGCCTGCGGATTTGCCGGATGCGATGATTATGCCAGTGCTTTGGTCACAAAAGAAGGTATAAGTACCTCGGCATGCCCCGTGGGAGGAGCTTATCTTGCAATAGCAATAGCAAGAATACTGGGTGTTGAGTCTGAAGCTGCGGAGCCCAAGATAGCCACTGTTCTTTGCAGAGGCAGTTCGGATGCCATAAGAAGAGTTATGAAGCATGACAAAGAATGGAGCTGCAGAGCAGCTACACAGCTTTACGGCGGACAAATGGAGTGCAGATACGGCTGCCTGGGCCTTGGTGACTGTGTTCAGGCATGTCCTCACGATGCTATCAAAATAGTAAACAGACTGGCAGTGGTTGAAAAAGAAGCATGTGTCGGTTGCGGCCTTTGTGAAAAAGCTTGTCCTAAAAACGTGATAGAAATGAGAGAAGAAAGCAGGAGGATATATATCGCCTGCAAATCTCTGGATACGGGGCTTTTTACCATGAAAGCCTGTGAAGAAGGATGCATTGGCTGCAAAAGGTGTGTTGATGTATGTAAGTTCGATGCCATAAAAGTTGAAAACAATCTGGCAAAAATAGACTATGATAAATGCAAGATGTGCGGCATGTGTGTAAAGGAATGCATAACGGGTGCCATAATAGATCTGAGAAAAAAACAAAAGAAAAAATAGAAAAAATAAGCAAAAAAAATGTTGGAGGCGCGGCATCAGGCCAAGGCGCGATCATAAAAAAGAATGGAAATAAAAGGATCAGTTTACGTTAATGAAGGGAAACTGACCCTTTTTATTATTATATATGCCACCGTTCCTATTACAGCACCGCTCAATATGCCTGAGATCATAAGAGCAGGCAAGTAAATAAACACTTCGGGAGTAGATACTAAAAGAGCTGCCATTACAAGCTGACCAAAATTATGAAATACACCTCCTGCCATGGAAACCCCAATGACCGAAAACTTCCCTGTCCTCATAAGGCCGTACATTATAAGGAGACTAAGCAAAGCGCCGGCCAGGGAATAGAGCATGCCGAAAATGCCGCTGAAAAGAAGCCCCGCCGCCAAAACGCGGACCATATCAATTATCAGAGCATCGGTAAATCCAAGTTTGTACAGAGCCGTCAGGATGACCAGATTAGCAAGACCAAGTTTGATTCCCGGAACAGCGGCGAAAAAGGGTATAAGAAGCTCGATATAAGAAAAAACAAGGGCCAGAGCAGCCAAGCCGGCACAGAAGGTTATTCTGTATGCTTTACTTTTTTTATTTGGATATTTCATCATAACTTTTGTCTTTTCCTTCGATCTTTACTATCACCTTGTTTGGCAAACACACTATGCTTTCGTATGGCTTTGATATTTTCCCCTGATGTATGCAGTCTTTTCCCGGACAGTTTGAAATTATCATGCTTACTTCACCGTCTCTTATAAGGATCTTGTTAACATGACCGTCTGACAATACGGCAACGGTTCTGTTCTCATAAAGGCTGTATACTCCAAAAATACGACCTTCAGAAATGATGACAGCTTTTTCTCCCTTTGCCGGGGAGATACTGCCAATAATAAGAGAAGCCGCTATGCCGGCGATCAGTATTATGGTTGCCAAGATAATATCCGCTTTTTTCAACATTTGCATCATACCGTTTTATTATTAAGACTTTCAGGAAATCAGTATATCAGAAGAACAGAGATACTGCCACAAGTTGTACTGAATTGTATATTGTATTATTTTTAGTACAATATTGACACTGGCATAAGTATAAGATAAAGTATAACTATTAATAGTGGCGGCAGAGGCTTCTTTTTGTTTATCGGAGGAAATCGCTGAAAGGAAAAAGCCCGGGGGAGCCGCCTGGACAGGAGGAAAATATGTCAAGCAAAAAAATGAAAACAATGGATGGTAATACAGCAGCAGCGTATGTTTCATATGCTTTTACGGATGTTGCTGCGATATACCCGATAACACCGTCTTCGCCCATGGCGGAAGTAGTAGATGATATGGCGGCACACGGGGCAAAGAATATATTCGGACAGGAAGTGAAGGTCGTTGAAATGCAGTCTGAGGCAGGAGCGGCAGGAGCTGTTCACGGATCTCTGGCAGCAGGAGCTTTGACCACCACATACACAGCTTCACAGGGTCTTTTGCTGATGATACCAAATATGTACAAAATTTCAGGAGAACTTCTGCCGGGAGTTTTCCATGTGTCAGCAAGGACTCTTTCCACCCATGCACTTTGCATATTCGGTGATCAGTCCGATGTAATGGCAACCAGGCAGACGGGATTTGCCCTTCTGTGCTCTTCTTCGGTGCAGGAAGTGATGGATCTGGCCGGCGTAGCTCATCTTTCTGCAATAAAGGGGAAAGTACCCTTTCTTCATTTCTTTGACGGATTTCGTACATCAAATGAACTGCAAAAGATAGAGACTATTGATTATGAAGATTTTGCAAAGATGATCGATATGGATGCAGTGCAAAATTTCAGAGATAACGCACTCAATCCTGAACACCCTGTTATAAGGGGAACAGCTCAGAACCCGGATATATTTTTCCAGCAGAGAGAAGCATCCCAGAAATACTATGATGAACTTCCCGAGACAGTTGCGGACTACATGAAGCAGATATCGGATCTGACAGGCAGGGAGTACAAACCCTTTGACTATGTAGGAGCACCTGACGCAGAAAACATAATAATGGCAATGGGCAGCGTATGTGAAACTGCAGAACAGACCGTGGAAACGCTGATGGCAAAGGGAGAAAAAGTCGGGCTGGTTAAGGTAAGGCTTTACAGACCATGGGCTCCCGAATATCTAAAAGAAGTAATGCCAAAGACCGTAAAAAAGATCGCGGTTCTTGATAAAACCAAAGAACCTGGAGCTTTGGGAGATCCTCTTTACATGGACATAAAAACCATGTACTACAACGAAAAAAATCCTCCGGAGGTTTACGGAGGAAGGTACGGGATTGGATCCAAAGATACAACGCCGGGACAGATAGCCGCTGTTTTCGAGAATCTGAAACAGCAGCAGCCAAAAGACCAGTTTACCATAGGAATCAATGATGATCTTAACAACAGTTCTCTGGCTTCTCTTGAAATAAAAACAGAGAACGAAGACACTGTAAGATGCAAGTTCTGGGGACTGGGCTCCGACGGAACGGTGGGTGCCAACAAGCAGGCCATCAAGATAATCGGTGATGATACAGATATGTATGCCCAAGGATATTTTGCCTATGATTCCAAAAAATCCGGCGGTGTTACTATTTCACATCTGAGATTCGGAAAGAGCAGGATAAAATCAACATACCTCATAACAGAAGCTGATTTTATCGCATGTCATAATCAGGCCTATGTACATCAGTATAATATTCTGAAAGGACTTAAAAAGGGAGGCACTTTTGTTCTCAACTGTATATGGAACGAAGAAGATCTGGAGAGAGAGATACCCGCTTCAATGAAGCGGTATTTGGCGGAAAATGACATAAAATTCTATACGATAAATGCCACGGAAATTGCCGAAAGAATAGGACTGGGCAACAGGATAAACATGGTTATGCAGGCTGCCTTTTTTAAGCTTGCCAATGTGATACCTATAAACGAGGCGGTCAGATACCTAAAGGAATCCATAGAAAGCACCTATGGTCTCAAGGGCGAAAAAATAGTAAAGATGAATCAGGATGCAGTGGATGAAGGTACAAGCAGCCTTCATGAGGTGGCAGTGCCAAAGATATGGGCAGATGCCGCCGATACAGATGGTAAGGCCGAGGAAATGCCTGAGTTCATCGAGAAAATACTTATACCCATGAACAGGCAGGAGGGAGAAGATCTGCCGGTGAGTGTATTTGAAGATATAGCAGACGGAACCTTTCCTTCGGGAACGGCAGCCTACGAAAAAAGAGGTGTCGCTGTCCACGTGCCAAAGTGGCATCCCGAAAACTGTATACAGTGCAACCAGTGTTCATTCGTTTGCCCCCATGCTTCAATAAGGCCGGTACTTCTTGATGAAGAAGAGAAGGCAAAGGCACCTGATGGTTTTGAAACGAAAAAGGCCATAGGAAAGGGAATGGAAGGATACGAATACAGGATACAGGTAAGTGCCCTTGACTGTCTCGGATGCGGAAACTGTGAGGACGTGTGTCCTGCCAAAACCAAAGCACTGACCATGGAGACCTTTGAAAGTCAGCAGAAAGAAGCGGCAAACTGGACTCATGCCATGAGCATACCGGTGAAAGATGAAATCATGTCAAAAACATCCGTAAAGGGAAGCCAGTTCGCCATGCCATATCTGGAGTTTTCCGGTGCATGTGCAGGCTGCGGCGAAACACCTTACATAAAAGTAGTAACACAGCTTTTTGGAGACAGGATGATGATCGGAAATGCCACCGGCTGTTCATCTATTTGGGGAGCTTCGGCACCTTCGACTCCTTATTGCAAGGATGCCAACGGCAGAGGACCTTCCTGGGCGAATTCTCTTTTTGAGGACAACGCTGAATACGGTCTTGGTATGGCCATAGGCGTTCGTCAGATAAGGGAAAAAATCAGAGATGATCTGAAGGCGATAGCTGATTACACAAGCAAAGAAAATGTCATAGAAGTATGCAAAGACTGGATAGATAACATGGAAAACGGCACCGACAGCAGAAAGGTAAGCGACAGGCTGACGGAGGTTCTTTCAGGTGAAGATCTCTGCCCTCACTGCAGAAAACTGGCGGATGAAGTCATGAGCAAAAAGGATTTTCTTGTAAAAAAATCCGTATGGGCCCTGGGCGGAGACGGCTGGTCCTACGACATAGGATATGGAGGAGTAGACCATGTTCTGGCCTCGGGAGAAGATATAAACATACTTGTATTCGATACAGAAGTGTATTCAAACACGGGAGGACAGTCATCAAAAGCAACACCTACTGCTGCTGTGGCAAAGTTCGCCGCATCCGGCAAAAGGACAAAGAAAAAAGACCTGGGCATGATGGCCATGACCTACGGATATGTGTATGTGGCTCAGGTGGGCATGGGAGCCGACAAGAATCAGTTCATGAAAGCTGTTATCGAAGCCGAAAAATATAAGGGACCTTCAATTATAATATGCTATGCACCGTGTATAAGCCATGGGCTTAAAAAAGGCATGGGAAAAACTCAGGAAAACACAAAGGAAGCAGTTGAATGCGGATACTGGCAGCTTTACAGATATGATCCTCAACTCACTGAACAGGATAAGAACCCATTTATGCTTGACAGCAAAGAGCCTAACGGTAAGTTCAGAGAATTCATTATGGATCAGGTGAGATATACTTCTTTGGCGAAGGAGTTCCCGGATATAGCAGAAGAATTATTCAGGAAGACCGAAAAGGATGCAATGGAGAGATACAGTAAATATAAGAAAATGGCAGAATAGGTCTTTTTTCTGAATACACAAAAAACATGATCAAAGTAGACTTGTAAAGGTAATATGAAAGCTTTTAAGGAATTGCATTTTTCAAAAAAAGTGCAGTTCCTTTTTCTTTAATTGGCAGTCTTTTGATTTGTGTTGACAACAAAGAGTGTATTTTTTACTTGACAAATAAGTTTACTAAATAATATAATTGAACTAAATTAGTAAGATGTTTATATATCGTTAACTTATTATATGGGAGTGAGATACTTTGAAAGGGAAAAGTAAGGAGTACAAATCAAAAAAGAGCACACAGCTTATTGAAACAGCAAAGAATTTATTTTTCAAGCATGGTGTTAAAAGAATAACGATTGAAGAGATTTGTAAAGAGTCTAATGTAAGCAAGGTGACCTTCTATAAGTATTTCTCTAATAAAAATGAATTAGTAAGACATATTAGAGATGAATTAATTGAGGAGGGATTTTCAGAATTTGATGAAATAAACGAACTTGATATTGGTTTTCCTGAAAAGGTGGAGTTAATTACACAGTGGAGAATTGACTTTTTTTCAAATATAAAAAGTGATTTCATTCAAGATATTTTATCAGTAGAAGATACTATTGAAGAAATGAAGCGTAGATATTTAAAGAATATTGAAGCTGCCCAAATTAAGGGAGAGGTTAGAAATGATTTATCACCTGAGTTGATCTGGCTAGTGACGGAAAAACTTAATGAGCTTGTCAAGGATGGAAGCTGGAAGGAAATTTTCACTGATTACAGAGAATTTCAGAAACAAATAAGAAGGATGTATTTTTATGGAATGTTGGATGATGTTCAGAAACCTAAGGAAAGATAGAACGTGCTTAAGACTTTTAGTTTGTAAATATTTTAAAGGGTAAGGTGTTGCTTATGGGAATTCAGATTATTGTAGTTGTTTTTGGGTTAATATTATGTTACTTAGCCGTAGTTGTTTTTAGTCCATTCGTAACAGTAGAAGCTGAGAATATCAACAGAAAGTCAAAAGATAATAGTATTCCAAAATGCCGCCAAAATATTAGTATTCCAATAGATGATACATTTATCAGCGGGTGGCTATATCTGCCGGAAGATATAGTGAAACCGGTCTCATGCGTAATTCTTAGTAACGGGTTTTGCGGAACAAAAGATGCTGTTTTAGAAGATTATGCCCTTAAATTTGTAGATATTGGTGTGGCTGCTATTACTTATGATTATCGTTATTTTGGGGAAAGTGGCGGAGAACCCAGGCAGCTTATTAACGGAATAAAACAGATGGAAGATCTGAGAGTTGTAATCGATTATGCCAGAAACCAAGAAAATATTGATGAAAACAAAATTGTTTTATGGAGTACTTCAGCGGCAGGAAGATATGGAATAATTATTGCGGCAGAAGATGAGAAAATAGCAGGGGTCATATCCCAGTGTCCCAGTTTGGACCATGCCAAAGATGACAAACTAATATTTAAAAGAGAGGGTATTGGTTATTTTCTAAAGATCTTTATGCATGCTCAGAGGGATAAAGGACGTTCCAGGTTCGGATTATCTACTCACTTTATTCCCGCGGTTGGTAAACCTGGATCCTTTGCATTGCTTAATGCTCCAGGAGCATTTGAGGGTTATAAAAGCTTGATGTCTGAATCAGAATACTTCATAAATAAAATTTGTGGTAGGAGTATGCTTATGATGCAAGGACCTAACGTTACTAAGGTGGCTGAGAATGTCAAATGCCCTGTGTTAATACTTGTATGTGAGAAAGACACCACAGTTTCCACGGATTCTTACAAGAAAGTAGCGGAAATCTTGGGAGAAAAAGCAACTGTAATCAAATACCCTGGTAGCCACTTTGATATTTATAGGGGTGAGATTTTTGATAAGGCTGTTGACGCACAACTAAATTTTCTAAAACTATTACTATAATCTGATTTGCATCAACATAAGCTGCTATTAGTTTTCTGTGGATACTTGCTATTATGGCTATTTGAAGGCTATGTGAAGGCTATGTGAAAGTCATGTTGACAAAACATAATAGAAATGTTAGAATAATCTAACAATAAAGTAAATAGTCAAAAAGCTTTCTTTCTTATTCACATTTCATATGCCGGAAAACTGTTGTCGTGCCAGCGACCAGTTTTCCGGTTTTTTGGCCAAAATATTTTTTTGAAAGAAGAGGATGACAAAAAATACCCAATAAAAAAGAGCCGGGTAACCGGCTCTTTTGTCAATGTCATTGCTGCTTTTCTTTTTTGTTGTGTCTCATGTTGATTATTACAGCTGCTGCACATCCGCCCCAAAGGGCTCCGCAGCCTATTATCATCATTATTATTGCACTTGCACTCATATCATTTTACCTCCTTTTCGGCGATCTGGCTGAGATCTCTGTAGCCGTCCTTACCTTTCATGGATGTGAAAATTATTGATCCAAGTACCATTATGAGAACGGCACCCCATCCGTAAAGGGTGACATCAAGCTGAGCATATCCGCCGTAACCTTCGGTGATATATGTTTTTATGTTGAGTACCAGCATAACACCCAAAACGATGACAGTGACGATCTTCAGGCAGTAGGTCCACCATTTGCCAACGCTGAAATTGGAATATTCGTTGGCAGCTTGCCTGAGCTTCTCAGGACTGAAGAACCATCCGATAAGCAGTACTTCCAGAAGGCCGCATCCGGCAACACCGATGTTGTTTACGAATGCATCCACGATATCAAGTATTGTAAGCCCTGCACCTGTTATGAACAGAATGCTTACTATAAAGGCAGGAACCATTACCATGGTAACGGCCTTTTTGTGTGACATATTGAATTTATCCATTATGCCTGTCACAACTGCCTGTATAATGGAAATCAGTGAAGTAAGACCGGCAGTGAAAAGAGCTCCGAAGAAGCAAACTCCAAAGAATGCGTTAAGGGTAGGCAGTGTACTTATGGCTGTGGGGAATGTCATGAAGGCCAAGCCTACACCGGCACCTGCAACTTCCTCTACTGCAACGCCCTGCTGCATGGCCATATACCCCAGGATGGAAAACACACCAATACCCGCAAATACTTCAAAACCGTGATTTGCCGTTGCAGTTATGAATGCACTGTTTACAACGTCGGTCTTTTTCGGAAGATAACTGGAGTATGAGATCATTATGGCGAAGGCTATTGACAGGCTGAAGAATATCTGTCCGTATGCCGCCACCCAAACGCTGGAATCCGTAAGTGCCCCCCAGTTGGGTTTGAACATGTAATCAAGACCATCAGCAGCACCGGGAAGAGTCACCCCTCTTATAACCAGCACAACGACCATCACCAAAAGTATTGGAAGACAGATCTTACATGCCAATTCGATACCTTTCTTGATGCCTGAATAAAGAATGATCGCGGCCAGTATCCACACGATAAGGAAGGGTATTACCAGATTCATCTGTATGCCGCCCAATTGGGTACCGCTTTCTGTGAGACCCAGGTAATTGACAAAGAAGGTGGTGGGATCTTTGCCCCATGCTTCTGTAAAGGAAAATCCTATGTAGCTTACTACCCATACTATTATTGCAAAGTAATAAACGGTTATGAGGAAGGCCACCATTACCTGTACCTAGCCCAGCCATTCAAACCTTTTGTTTATCCTGGCCAGGGCGGTGGGAGCGCCTGCTCTGTAAGTTTTACCTATTGTGTATTCCAGAATAAGTATAGGAATACCTGCTGTTATTATAGCGAAAAAGTAGGGAACCAAGAAAGCTCCGCCTCCGTTTTCCGCTGCAATATACGGGAAACGCCATATATTGCCAAGGCCTACGGCAGAACCGATGGCTGCCAGTAAAAAGCCCAGTTTAGAGTTCCATTGTTCTCTCAAAAAAATGCACCTCCTAAATGTAATTCACAAATTCTGTGCCAAAAAAAATTAAAAATAAATCCAACGGATAATAATATATCAAAAAAATATTGAAAAGTCAACGTTTTTCATTGTGAGACAACAAAAAAAGGCATTCAACTTTGTGCAAAAATATAAATTGTATATACTACCGAAAGGCACTATAATATTAGTTGAATATTTGTGGCTGAGTGATAAAACAAAAAAAATGGAAAAACAGATAACAGAAAAAATCAAATTATGGGGCATAGTCCAGGGAGTGGGATTCAGACCGTATACAGCCAGGATCGCCGATGATATGGGCATGAAAGGCCGTGTCCGCAATATAGGAGGTCTGGTTGAAATAACTGTTAGCGACAAAAAAGAGCGTATAACAGAATTCCTGGATATATTAAAAAAAGAAAAGCCCGTGCCGGCTGAGATAGTTCATATAAGCAGAGAAACTCTGCCCCTTGAAGCTTTCGACGATTTTAGCATAAAACAAAGTGATGAAGGGGACAAAGAAACGGCCATGATACCGGCGGATATAGCTGTTTGTCCCGATTGTTTAAGGGAAATGAATGATGAGGATGATCCAAGGAGCGGATATCCTTTTATAAGCTGCATGGTGTGTGGACCAAGATACACAATAACTGACAGATTTCCCTATGACAGGAATAACACTTCCATGTTGGATTTTGATATGTGTCCATACTGCCTGGGCGAATATAAGGATATAAGAAACAGAAGATATCATGCCCAGACAATATCCTGCCATGACTGCGGACCCCAGATGGAAATGTATCCCGAAGATGTTGAGCATATAAAGAATGACGAAAATCAAACAAAAAGAAACAGAGAAATATTGGAATATGCGGCATCTCTTCTGAAAAAAGGGAAAGTCATAGCATTCAAAAGCATGGGTGGGTACAATCTTATGGCAGACCCGAAAAATCAGGAAGCAACCGCAGCCTTGAGAGAAATAAAAAAAAGGGAAGAGAAACCCTTCGCTGTTTTGTTCAGGGATGAAAAGCAGATCAGAGAATACTGCATCATTGACGAAACGGAAGAAAAACTTATTTCCTCGTCTGCAAGACCTATAGTACTTCTGGAAAAGAGAACGGATGGAATGCCTCAGAAGGGCGGTTTCAGAGGGAAATGGTTGCCGGAATTTGAAAAAAGCAGATTCATAGGAAGCTTTCTTCCCAGCTTCGGAGGACAGTATACATTGCTTTGCTGCGTAGACGGCCCCTTGATATCCACCAGCGCCAATCTTTCTGATATGCCTATGATCAAAAGCGATGAAGAAATGATAGAAATGGCAAAAGGAGAGCCTCTGATCGCAGCAGTGTTTTTTAATAAAAGACATATAAGGGTGAGTGTTGACGATTCAGTTGTAAGGGTAATAGACGAAAATCCTCAGATGATAAGACGCTCCAAGGGATATGCGCCCATACCCCTTTATCTGGACATAAATAACAGCAAAGATAAAAACAAAAAAACAGACGGTAAAAAAACAGATAGAGCAAAATCAGACGGGAAAAATCCCGATGATACGCAGATCTTTGCCGCCGGCGGACATTTAAAAAATTCCTTCGCCCTTTCCAAGGGATCCTTTGTTTATGTGAGTCAGTATTTTGGCGATCTGGACAGCAAGGAAAACCAGACCATATACGAAAACAGTTTGACTCATATGAAAGAACTTTTCAGGATCAGCCCCGGTGCTGTGGTATGTGATATGCACCCTTCATATTATACTACGGCATATGCAGAAAAATATGCAAAGGACAATCGTATACCTTTATTGATGGTCCAACATCACCATGCCCATATTGCATCGGTAATGGCTGAGCACGGCCTTGGCGGGCCGGTTATCGGGGTCGGTTTTGATGGTACAGGATACGGAATGGACGGCGCCATCTGGGGAGGAGAGTTCATGCTGTCCCGGGGAAGTGATTTTGAAAGAAAAGCTCATTTGAAATATGTAAAGATGATAGGCGGAGATCCTTCCATGAAGGAAGGATGGAAATCCGCATTGAGTTATATAAGAGAATCAGAAGAAGGAGCCAAAAACGGGATAGTCCCTGACGGAGCAAGGCAGATAGTTCCTGATATAAAAGAGATAATAGAATATGCAATAGAAAATTCTTTCATGGAAAGGATAAACAGGGATCATGCCGCAAATGGAATCAGGTCTATAGACGGCAACGTTGCTGATATAGTCAACAAAGCCCTTTCCCGGGATATAAATACAATAAAAAGTTCCAGCATGGGAAGGCTTTTTGATGCAGTGGCAGCCATGCTGGGTATATGTGACAATAACAGTTATGAAGGACGTTGCGCCATGATGCTTGAAGATGCCGCGGCAAGGGCACTAAAGGGCAAAGCAGAAGATAAGGCAGATGAGCTGGCTTTGAAATTCCATTTCATGATATCAGAAATGGTTCTTGAACAATGCAGCATTATAAGGGAAGAAGAAGGAATAGACGGAAAAGTGGTTCTTTCGGGAGGCGTTTTTCAAAACAGGATACTAATGGATGAAACTTTGAGACTGCTTCGTGACAACGGATTTAAACCATATTATAATATATCAGTAAGTCCCAATGACGGGGGAATAGCTTTGGGGCAGACTTATATTGCAACACAGATGATAAGGAGCGAAAAATGGCCATCGAAAAGGTAAGACAGTACTTCAGGCAGTTTGGGCTGGAAGAAGAAATAAAGGAATTTGATGTTTCCAGTGCCACAGTTGAACTGGCAGCAAAAGCCGTAGGAGTCATTCCCGCCAGGATATGCAAAACACTTTCATTCAGCACCCCTGACGGAGGCTGCATACTTATACAGACAGCCGGAGACACAAAAATACAAAACGGAAAATACAAGTCAAAATTCGGATTCAAGGCAAAAATGCTGGATCCCGCCCAGGTACTGCGATTTACAGGTCATGAAATAGGAGGGGTGTGCGCATTTGCCGTTGAGGATCCTGAAGTGAGAATATATACTGATATATCAATGAAAAGGTTTGATACGGTTTTCCCTGCCTGCGGTAGCAGCAACAGCGCCATAGAACTGACATGTGATGATCTTTTCGATCATTCAAAAGCCCTTGAATGGATAGATGTGTGTAAAATGGTACAGGAGGAAAAATAAATGTGCATAGCGATACCGGGGAAAGTCATTTCACTTGAAGGAAATAAAGCAAAAGTTGATTTCAGCGGGAACACGGTTACTGTGAATACAGGGCTGGTGGATCCCAAACCGGGGCAGTATGTTTTGGTCCATGCCGGATGTGCCATTGAAGTGATGGAAAAAGAAAAAGCAGAAGAGTTACTGGATATATTTGCTGATCTGGAGGAAATCAGATAATGGATACGGCTACAGTGATAGAAAATTTAAAAAACTATGACGGTCCGGAGCTTAAACTCATGGAAGTGTGCGGTACCCATACAGCGTCTATTTTCAAAAGCGGGATAAGAAGCATGATATCTCCTGCAATAAAACTTATATCGGGTCCCGGCTGCCCCGTGTGCGTGACTCCTGCCGCATATATAGACAAATGCGCGGGATATGCCATGAAAAAAGATCACATCCTTTTGACCTTCGGAGACATGATGAAGGTCCCCGGAACTGAAGGAAGCCTTTCTGACCTAAAAGGGCGCGGGGCTTCCGCGGAACTCATGTACTCACCCTTTGAGGCGGTGGAAAGAGCAGCGGCTCATCCCGAAACCATGTTTGTTGTGGCAGCCGTCGGTTTTGAAACCACAGCACCGGCATATGCTCTTGCCATTGAAGATGCAAAGGAGCGAGGCATCAAAAATCTGAAATTCGTTACGGCACTGAAAACCGTTGTACCGGCCCTTTCTTTGATATGTGAAAATCAGCCGGATATAGACGGTTTTATATGTCCGGGGCATGTAAGTGTCATAATCGGCATCAAGCCTTACGAAAGACTGGCTGTCAAATACAAAAAGCCCTTCGTTATTGCCGGATTTGAAGCGGAGCATATACTTGCCGTGATTTATGATATAGTAAGGCAGATAAAGAAAGGTGAAGCAAGAGCAAAAAATCTTTACGGGAATGCAGTTAGAGAGCAAGGCAATATAAAAGCTCTCCATATTATAAAAAAGCATTTTGAGGAAGGACCGGCCATGTGGAGAGGTCTCGGAATCATAGACGGATCGGGACTTTATCTTAAAAACGAAGGATCTTTTGATGGAGGAAGCAGAGGCCTTGATGCAGATATAAAACTGCCCGGGGAATGCCGGTGCAAAGACGTTATCGTGGGCAGGATAAACCCCGATGAATGTCCCATGTTTGCCAAAGGATGCAGACCGGATGCTCCCTGGGGACCATGTATGGTCTCAGGAGAAGGCGCATGCGGCATATGGTACAGAAACAGAAAGGCGTGAAAGGAGTAGGTCGAATGAAAATAACAATGGCCCACGGGGGAGGCGGAAAAGATTCTGCCGACCTGATGAAAAATATATTCGGGAAACATTTCGGTAACGAAATACTTGACAAGATGGAAGATGCGGCTTTGGTTGATCCGTCTTTGTTTTGTAATACAAGAAATGAAGAAATGGGAAAGATAGCATGCAGTACCGACAGTTTTGTGGTGACTCCTCTGGAGTTTCCGGGAGGAGATATAGGTAAACTGTGTGTGTGTGGAACATTGAACGATCTTCTGATGATGGGGGCACAGCCTCTTTATATAACATGCGGTTTTATAATGGAAGAGGGTCTTGAGACGGATCTGCTGGAAAGAATAGTATTGTCAATGGCTGAGACTGCCAGAGAGGCAGGGATAAAGATCATAGCCGGAGACACAAAAGTAATAGAGGGATCCGGCGGATTATATATTAACACAACCGGAATAGGACATGTGCCCAGTGGCAGGAACATAAGTGCTGCAAACTGCAAAAAAGGTGATAAGATAATGCTTTCCGGCACCTTGGGAGAACATCACGCATGCATCTTAAGTGCCAGGATGGAAATAGAAAACGGTATAAGAAGTGACTGTGGTTTTCTTTCGGATGTGGCAAATGCCCTTTTGGATGCGGGCATAAATGTAAGGACCATGAGAGATGTGACAAGGGGGGGGCTGGCCACGGTGCTCAATGAGATCGCGGAGTCTTCCTGCTGTGAGATGGTCATAAGAGAAAAAGATATACCTTTAAGTGCAGAGGTCAAAGGACTTACAGATATACTGGGACTTGACCCCATGTACATGGCAAATGAGGGCAAAATGATAGCGGTCATACCTGAAGAAGAAGCGGAAAAAGCCCTTGCTGCAGTGAAAAAGACTTCCCATGGAAAAGAGGCTGTTATAATAGGTGAAGTATCAGAAAGTCTGCCGGGAAACGCAGCAGTAGATACTGTTGCCAGAGTTACGATCATAACGCCTTTGGGAGGCACAAGAGTCCTTGACATGCTTTATGGGGAAGGACTTCCCAGGATCTGTTGAGGGGAAGGATGAATTTTGAGGATAGGATATGCCTGCCAGGCAATTGCGGTGCCCGGCAGTGAAATGAAAAGCTGTACATTCAAGAACGCAGACCGGGAAAGGCTTCTTTCGCTGATAGAGCATAATCTTGATGCTCTTGAAATACTTATAGACTATAATATCAAAAACGGAATAAAACTTTTCCGTATCTCCTCAGACCTTATACCATTTGGTTCTTCTATTGGCGAAGACATTGCCTGGGAAAATATCTTTGCAGAAAAATTTTTTGAAATGGGCAAAAAAATAAAGGATTCGGGAATGCGTGTNNGCACCCGGGGCAGTATACAGTCCTTAATTCTCCCAAAGCCCTTGTTGTTTCTGCGGCGAAAAAAGACCTGGAATACCATGTAAGGGTCCTTGATGCCCTTGGGATAGACACAGAACATAAAATAGTGCTTCATCTGGGTGGTGCATATGGTGATAAAGAAGTGGCAAAAAAAAGATTCATATCCCATTGCAGAAGCCTGAAGCCGGATTTGACAGCAAGACTGGTGCTTGAAAACGACGACCGGTCATTCAATATATGCGATGTACTTGAAGCGGCAGAGAAACTGAAACTTCCGGTCATATATGATAATCTTCATAATGCTGTGAACAGCTCCGATGATGTTACATCCGATGATCAGTGGATAAAAGAATGCAAAAGTACATGGAGGGAAAAAGACGGTCCTCAGAAAACACACTATTCTCAGCAGAACACAGGCAAAAAGTCCGGGGCACACTCTGAAACAATAAAAACAGAAGAATTCCTCGACTATTACCGGAATATTTCCGCAAAAGATACGGATATAATGCTTGAAGTAAAAGACAAAAACATGTCCGCATTGAAATGTATCAATTGTGTTTCAAAAAGGGGTATAAAGGAACTTGAAAAAGAGTGGGGCAGGTATAAATACCTTGTGATGGAACATTCTCAGGCAGGCTATCAGTCATTAAGAAATATGCTAAAGGACAAAAACTCATATCCGGCTGTTGCCATGTATCTGACCATCGAAAAAAGTATTGATAAAAAGGCAGAAAAAGGAGATGCAGTCAATGCCGCCCAGCATGTATGGGGGTATTTCAAAACCAAAGCTTCCGAAAATGAGAAAAACCGTTTTGAAAAGGCACTGAAAAAATTTGTTTCTGGAAACTCCGAGATAAAAAGTGTTAAAAATAATTTGCTGAACCTTTCAAAGAAATACGGTGAGGATTATCTGCTTCAAGGATATTATCTTTACAAATAATGCATTGAGTGTATTATATATACTAACAAAATGAATTAGTAAAATAGTAAACATGAAAAAATTCGGAGAAATAGCACCATGAGTGACAAAAAAACTTATAGAAAGCTTACAAATGAACAACTCTGGCAAAAGTGCCTGGATTTTCACGGACACGATTGCGGAGGCCTTACAGTAGGATTCAAGGCGGCACTTTACGCGGCGGAACTTTTGGATATGGATTTTTCAGAGGATGAAGAGGTAGTTTGCATTGCCGAAAACGATGCCTGCGGGGTGGACTCCATTCAGATAATACTGGGATGTACTGCAGGCAAGGGAAATCTGATATTCAAAATCCAGGGAAAGATGGCCTTTGATTTTTATGACCGTAAAACAGGAAAATCATTGAGACTGATACTAAAAAAGCGTATAAAAGACAAAAAAAAGATGATGGATATGGAAGGGAAAGACCTTTTTGATGTAACGCCGGTTCATTTCTCTTTTCCCGAAAAAGCAAAAATTTATGATTCACATAGATGTTCTTTATGCGGGGAAGAAACAGCAGAGCCTTTTATGTTGAAAAAGGACGGCAAAAAAACATGTATGCATTGTGCAGGAAAAGATACCAGAGGAGGAGCATGAAATGACCATCAGAATGGAAGGAAACCTTATAAGCCATATGAAAGAAAACAATATCCATGGCATAGTCTTCGATATGAACAGATGCGAAAGCTGAGCAAGCAGCCATGACAGCGTATCCGCAAGGTTTGCGGAAGAAGAAGACAAAACACTGCTACCGGAAGCCGGCTACAAAGAGGTAATTGCTGAGTACGGCAAAGTTTATTTTGACAGCAGAATAACGGAAATATCACAGACAGTGAATCTGGGATTCAAGGACTATCCTTTTGGAAGCTGGATAACGGCAGAAGGAGTAGAGCCCATGCCCAAGGGGTAAAAAATTTGTATCAAAAAAATCGGAGGTTTAATTATGCAAAGACATGAAGACGCAAGAAGTAAAAAGGTAGTTTTTGTAGCCAGTTGTCTTATGAATACCAATAACAAGGTGAAGGGACTGGCCCGCTACCCCGGCATGTGCAAAGAAGTTTTCGATACTCTTTATGAAAACGATCTGGGGATACAGCAGATGCATTGCCCGGAGACCCTTTATCTGGGCATACAAAGATGGTGGCATACGAAAAACCTTTATGACAGCCATGGATTTCGCAGCTTCTGCCGAAAACTTGCCGAAGATGTGGTGACTTATATGGAGGAATACGAAAGGGAAGGATACAGGACAGTGGCCGTATTGGGCTGTGACGGTTCGCCCACCTGCGGTGTTTCCATAACATGCTGGGACAAAAGATGGGGAGGAAGCCCGGTCGATCTGGATTTCAATAAAGCAATAACAGAGGGCTCGGGAGTTTACATGGAAGAACTCAAAAAAGAAATAGAAGCAAGAGGCTTTGACATACCGCCTTTTTACGGGCTTGCCCTTGATGATGAATCGGCAGACATGGATAGGATAATAACTGATTTCAGAGAATTTATAAAGGGAATAAGCGGTTAAAAAAATATTCAGTTCAAACAAAACGGACACATAAGCATGTGTCCGTTTTTATTATATGAAGATTTATAATATTATCAGCGGAGAAATCTGCTACGTAGTTTTTTTGCCAGGAGGTTTTCTTTTTTTTCGTGTTCTGATTTTTTGCTTTGTTCTTCGTTTTTTGCAGCATTTTCTTTGCGTTCCTTGTCTCTTGCCATTTCCTCCCTGATTTTTTCTTCTCTGGCTTTTTCTTTGCCTTCTTTTGCTTCCTTACGGATCTCCTTGCGTGCCTCTTTTTTGACTTCCTTTGCATCCTTCCTTTCTAAAATCGGGATATAACTCTTATGTCCTTCCACATTGACGTAAGCTGGACGCATAAGACGCTTACCGGCTATCAGTTCTTCCATTCTGTGGGCAGACCAGCCGGAAAGTCTGGCTGTGGCAAAAAGAGGTGTGGCTATATCAAGGGGTATATCAAGGGCATTGTAAACAAAGCCCGAATATAGATCCACATTGGCCGAGATGGCTTTTTCATTTCCCGTCACTTCTGCAAAAAGCTTTGGAGCAGTAGCTTCTATGTGCTCAAAAAGTTCAAACTCATCAAGTATCCCTTTGTTTGTAGCCAGTTCCTTTGCCATCTTTTTTAGCAGTACAGCCCTTGGGTCGGAAAGTGTGTATATTGCATGGCCCATACCGTAGATAAGACCGCTTCCGTCATTGGCCTGTCCGTGGAGAACTCTTAGAAGATATGCATCCACGTCTTTTTTGTTTGTGATATCCTTGACGTGCTTCTTAAGGTCATCGATCATGTTTATTACGGCTATGTTGGCACCGCCGTGTCTGGGCCCTTTTAGAGAACCTATGGCGGCGGAAATGGCGGCATAGGTATCGGTACCGGAAGAAGAAACAAGGTGTGTGGTGAAAGATGAATTGTTTCCTCCTCCATGCTCGGCATGGAGCATGAGAGAAAGGTCCAGTGTTTTGGCTTCCAGTTCTGTATACTCTCCCATGGGCCTTATCATACGCAGGATATTTTCTGCTGTTGAAAGTTCCGGCAGAGGATTATGCAGATGAAGACTGGCTTTGTCAAAGAAAGAGGCCTTTGCCTGATAGGCATATGATATCAGAGTCGGGAAATAACCCATAAGATCTATGGATTGTCTCAAAACATTCATTACAGAAGTATCATCCGGGTTCTCATCATAACAGTAAAGAGCCAGTACGCTTCTGGCCAGTTTATTCATTATACTTCTGGAAGGCGTATTAAGTATCATATCCCGGGCGAAACCCTGGGGCAGTTCGCGTTTTTCTGAAAGCAAACTTGTGAATTCAGACAGTTCTTTCTTAGTGGGCAACTGACCAAAAAGAAGCAAATAAGTTACTTCTTCAAAACCAAACCTTTTTTCATCAAGACAGTTTGCCACCAGGTCTTCTATATCATACCCTCTGTAATACAGTTTGCCTTCCAAAGGTACTTTGTTCTTTTCTTCATCGATACGGTATCCGACAACTTCGCTTATTTTGGTAAGACCGACTATTACGCCGGTACCGTTGGCATTCCTTAATCCTCGCTTAACGTTGTATTTAGTGTATAAATCAGCGGCGATCTCATTTTTGACCGCTAATTCTTTTGACATTTTTTCTAAATAAGATTTTGGGATACCCGAAGCCGTTTTTTTGCCGGCTGTTATTTTTCTTCCAAAGTTCAACATATCTTCCCCTCCTAACTTCCGGTTTCCTGTGCAATGGTAGCATTATATCATAATAAAGCGATATATAGCAATAAAGTTATATTAAATATACTCTACATAATACAAAAAAACACGAAGAAAAAACCGAACATCTGTTTGCAATGGACCGTTCAATGTGTTATAATAAGCGCTGTAAATTCTGAAAAGAAAAAAAGGAACTCATATAAATGTCGGATTTCAAAGTTGTATCTGATTTCAAAATGACAGGAGATCAGCCCGAGGCCGTAAACAAACTGGCCCGGGGTATTTTTGACGGCAAAAAACATCAGACCCTGATGGGAGTCACAGGATCGGGCAAGACCTTTACAATGGCCAATCTTATCGAAAAAGTTCAGCGCCCGACGCTGGTCATATCCCACAACAAGACACTGGCGGCTCAGCTTCACGGCGAGTTCAAAGAGTTTTTCCCGGAGAATGCGGTTGAGTATTTTGTATCATACTATGATTATTATCAGCCGGAGGCCTATGTGGCATCCACTGACACATATATAGAAAAGGATTCTGATATAAATGAAGAAATAGAAAAGCTGAGGCATTCTGCCACGGCAGCACTGGCTGAGCGGAGAGATGTAATAATAGTAGCCAGTGTTTCGTGTATATACGGACTTGGAAGCCCTGTGGATTATGAAAACCAGATGCTTTCACTAAGAACGGGAATGGAAAAAAGCAGAACGGATATATTAAGAAAGCTGGTGGATATCCAGTATGATAGAAACGACATGGCTTTTGAGAGAGGGACTTTCCGTGTAAGAGGAGACACCATTGACATTTATCCCGCAGGCGCAGAGAGCGCTGTCCGGGTGGCACTTTTCGGAGATGAAATAGAAAACATAAGACAGATAAATCCTGTTACGGGAGAAATAACGGGAGAGAGGAACCATATATCGGTTTTCCCGGCTTCCCATTATGTTACAACAGAAGAGAACATAAAAGAAGCGGTTATATCCATTGAAAAAGAACTTGAAGAAAGAGTGATCTGGTTCAAAGACAGGGGAAAGCTCATCGAAGCCCAGAGGATAGAGCAACGTACAAGATATGATCTGGAAATGCTCAAAGAGATCGGCAGATGCAAAGGTATAGAAAACTATTCCCGCCATTTGAGCGGATTGCCGGCAGGCAGCAGACCATATACTCTTATAGACTATTTCCCCGATGACTTCCTGATACTTATAGATGAATCCCATGTTATGATGCCCCAGTTAAGGGCCATGTATGCGGGAGACCGCTCAAGGAAAGAGTCCCTGGTTGACTTCGGTTTCAGGTTGCCCTCGGCACTGGATAACAGACCGCTTAAATTTAAAGAATTTGACGAAATATCCAATCAACTGGTATATTTCAGCGCCACCCCGGCAGAATACGAAAGAGAGCAAAGCGGGGGCATATCCGCTGAACAGCTCATAAGGCCTACAGGTCTTCTTGATCCTCCTGTTGAAATCGTACCTTCGGAAGGGCAAATAGATCATCTTACCGGAGAAATAAACAGGGTAACGGAAGAAGGAGGAAGGGTACTGGTCACCACCCTTACCAAAAAAATGGCGGAGAATCTCACGGAATATTTTTCCGGCAGCGGGATAAGGGTAAGATATCTTCATTCCGAGGTCGAAACTCTTGAGAGACTGGAAATAATAAGAGATCTCAGAAAAGGCCGGTTCGATGTACTTGTGGGGATCAATCTTCTAAGGGAAGGACTTGATCTGCCGGAGGTAAAGCTGGTGGCCATACTGGATGCGGACCGAGAAGGTTTTCTCAGAACGGAAACCTCTCTTATACAGACCATAGGCAGAGCAGCAAGAAATGTTGACGGAAGGGTCATAATGTATGCGGATCGTATAAGCCCCGCCATGAAAAAGGCCCTGGAAGAAACGGACAGAAGAAGAACGGTACAGGAAGAATACAACAGGGCTCACGGAATAACTCCAAAAACCATAGAAAAGGCAGTAAGGGCGGTCATTGAGGCCACTAAGCAGGGAGAAGACATTGGATACAAAGGCAGATCCCCGGTAGAACTCACAAAAAAAGAACTGAAGGAATATGTTAAAATATTGGAAAAAGAAATGAAACAGGCAGCTTCAGACCTGCAGTTCGAAAGAGCCGCAAAACTGAGAGACGAACTTTTTGAATACAAGACGAGGTTATAATGACAAAGGATCTTTATGTAAAAGGTGCATCGGAGAACAATCTGAAAAGCATAGATGTGACCATACCAAGAGACAAAATGGTGGTGCTGACGGGTCTTTCCGGCAGCGGGAAATCATCCCTGGCTTTTGATACCATATATGCGGAAGGACAGAGACGATATGTGGAAAGCCTTTCATCCTACGCGCGCCAGTTTTTGGGACAGATGGAAAAACCCGATGTGGAACTCATTGAAGGACTTTCACCGGCCATATCCATAGACCAGAAAACTACCAGCAAGAATCCCCGGTCCACAGTGGGAACAGTAACAGAGGTATATGACTATCTGAGGCTCATGTATGCAAGGATAGGGATACCCCATTGCCCCGTATGCGGCAAGGAGATAAGCAGCCAGACTGTGGACCAGATAGTGGACAGTCTGATGGGTCTCGGGGAGGGATCCGGACTTACCATACTGGCTCCGGTAATCGCTCAGCGCAAAGGCACCCATGAAAAGGTGATAGAACGAATAAGAAAAGAAGGTTTTACAAGAGTAAGGATAAATGGTGAGATCATTCGCCTTGACGAGGACGAAATAAAACTCGAAAAAACCCATAAACATACGGTTGAAATAGTTGTGGATCGCATAATAGTAAAGGAAGGTGCAGAGGGCAGGATGGCGGAAGCCTGTGAAACAGCCATATCCAACGGCAACGGACTTGTGGTCGTGCTGGTTTCTCAAAAAACAGAAAGCAAAGAAGCTAAAACAAAGCCGGGAGAAACAGAAAAAGTCTTCAGCACAGAGCTGGCATGTCCGGAACACGGGGTAAGCATACCGGAACTGGAGCCAAGGATGTTCTCATTCAATAATCCCTTCGGGGCATGTCCCGCCTGCAAAGGGCTGGGGTTCATTCAGAGGATAGATCCGGATCTGATTATTGAAGATCAAAACAAAAGCATAACCCGGGGCTGTCTGGGCAATATTTTCGCATCAATGGAATTCTCGGGATTTTACAGACAGATGATAGAAGCACTGGCCCGGGAACACGGCACGGATCTTGATACTCCATACAAAGATCTGCCCGCAAATTTCAGGGATGAACTGCTTTACGGCACAGGAGAGAGGAAACTTTCATATTATTATGAGAGCAGGAATACCGGTTCGAGATCCCACAGGAACCATCCCTTTGAGGGAGTACTGAAGAACCTGGAAAGACGTTATATGGAAACGAACTCGGATTACATAAAAGAAAAGATGACAAAATATATGAGCATAACTCCATGTGAAGAATGTAAGGGAAAACGCCTTAGACCTGAAGTCCTGGCTGTTACAGTTGGAGGAAAAAATATCGCCGAACTTTCCGATATGTCCATAAGGGAGTCAATAGATTTCATAAGTGGACTTGAGCTTTCAACAAAAGAAGAAATGATCGCAAAACAGATATTGAAGGAGATAAATGCAAGACTGGGATTTCTGGGGGATGTGGGGCTGGATTATCTTACTTTGTCCAGGGCAGCAGGCTCCCTTTCCGGAGGAGAATCCCAAAGGATCAGACTGGCCACTCAAATAGGTTCCAGCCTTGTGGGAGTCCTTTACATACTGGATGAGCCCAGTATAGGCCTTCACCAAAAAGACAATGCAAAATTGCTGGCAACTCTAAGGAGTCTTACAGATATCGGCAACACCCTTATCGTTGTTGAACATGATGAAGAAACCATGTATGCGGCAGATCATATTATAGATATAGGCCCGGGGGCGGGCATACACGGCGGAGAGCTGGTGGCCCAGGGAACAGTCGAAGAGATAAAGAAATGCAGAAGATCCATTACCGGACAGTATCTAAAAGGAGACAAAAAAATAGATGTGCCAAAAAAACGCAGGGAAGGCAGCGGACTTTTTATAGAAATAAAAGGAGCCGGTGAAAATAATCTCAAGGGCATAGATGTAAAGGTACCCCTTGGCAAATTCGTTTGTGTCACCGGTGTGTCGGGTTCCGGCAAAAGCAGCCTTATCAACGAAATACTATATAAAGGCCTTTCTGTCAAGATCAACCGTTCCAAGATGAAAGCGGGCATACATGAAGATATAAAGGGGACAGAAAATATCGATAAAGTCATAGATATAAACCAGTCACCCATAGGCAGGACCCCCAGATCCAATCCTGCCACATATACGGGAGTATTCACACATATCAGAGACCTTTTCGCCCAGCTGCCCGAATCAAAAATAAGGGGATATCAAAAGGGCAGGTTCAGTTTCAACGTTAAAGGAGGAAGATGTGAAGCATGCAGCGGTGACGGCATAATAAAAATAGAGATGCATTTCCTGCCGGATGTTTATGTGCCCTGTGAAGTATGCAAAGGCAGGAGATATAACCGGGAGACCCTGGAAGTCAAATACAAGGGCAAAAACATATACCAGGTCCTGGACATGAATGTTTCAGAGGCATTGGAGTTTTTTAAAAATCTCCCCGCCATAAAAAGACAGCTTGAAACTCTGGAGCAGGTGGGCCTTGGATATATAAAACTGGGGCAGCCGTCCACACAGCTTTCCGGAGGCGAGGCCCAGAGGATAAAACTGGCATCAGAACTTTCAAAAAGAAGCACGGGCAAGACCCTTTATATCCTTGATGAGCCCACCACCGGCCTTCATTTTGCCGATGTGGACAAACTGCTAAGTGTTCTGGACAGACTGACAGACGGCGGCAACACCGTTGTGGTCATAGAGCATAATCTTGATGTTGTAAAAAGAGCAGATCACATAATAGATCTGGGACCCGACGGAGGGTTCAAGGGCGGGGAGATAATCGCAGAGGGAACACCCGAAGAAATTGCTCAAATCAAAAATTCTTATACGGGACAATATCTCAAAAAAATGATAAAATAAAAAAAACACAGCATTAGGAGAGATGGTGAAATTTTGTTCCTGACAAAAAAGGATAAAACCCGTGCCCATGTTCTGATGATCCTTCTTGTATTTTTATGGGGTCTTGAGTATGTGGCCGCAAAATGGGCACTGGAGTCAGTGGCCACGCTGACGCTGGTATGCTTCAAATATATGTTGGCAATACTTGTAATAGGGCCTATAAAACTGAAAATGGACAGAAGGAGCTTTTTCAGAAAAAAAGACATACCGCTTTTTTTCGTATGTGCTCTTTTTGGAGAGATACTCTACTTTTTTTGTGAATATGAAGCCATGGATTATATGCCGGTATCTTTGATAACCGTGATACTGGCCTTTGTGCCGGCTGCATCAATAATAACCGAAAAACTCCTGTTCAAAAGAGATCCGACCCTGGCCATGGTGGCGGGAATATTTATATGCATTTTCGGAATAATAATGGTAATAGGTGCGGATATTGGTATACTGTTTGAAGGAAGATTTGCCGGTTATCTGTTTTGTTTTGGTGCAGTGCTTTCATGGAATACATATAATTTCATGACTGCTCAGCTGAAGGAAAGATATTCGGCAATAACACTGACATTCAACCAGCTGGTTTGTACAATACTGCTTTCACTGCCCTTTGCGCTTTCGGCTCTGCCAAAACCTGAAGACATTACCCTGCCTGTTTTGGGGGGTATGCTTTTCCTGGGATTTATAAGCGCAGGAGCGGGATTTCTGGTTTATGTATATGCTCTTGGTGTTCTGGGACCCACGACCATGTCTGTGTATTCCAATTTTCTTCCGGTGACGGCGACTTTGTTCGGCTGGATACTGCTGGGTGAGATGATAGGCGGTGTGCAGCTGCTGGGAGGAATAATAGTTATATCCGCAGGATATTTAGTTATAAAAGAAAAAGCAAAAGTCGACAAAAAAAGACTGGAGGTACTTTGCGATGATCGAGAAACTTAATATGACCATGCTGACTGATTTCTATGAGATCACCATGGCCAACGGATACTTTGAGACAGGCATGGCAGATGATATAGCCTACTTTGATATGTTTTTCAGAGAAGTGCCCGATGAGGGCGGATTTGCCATTATGGCGGGAGTAGAGCAGGTAGCGTCATATCTCAGCAATCTGAAATTTACCGATGATGATATAGAGTTTTTGAGAAGCAAAGGCATTTTTGACGAGAAGTTTCTGGAGTACCTGAAAAACTTCAAATTCATTTGTGACGTATGGACGGTTCCGGAAGGTACCCCGGTTTTTCCGGGAGAGCCCATAGTAACAGTCAGAGGTCCGGTCATACAGGCTCAGTTCATTGAGACCATGATACTTCTGCTTATAAACCATCAGACCCTGATAGCCACCAAAGCCAACAGGATAGTTCGTGCCGCCAAGGGAAGAGGCGTTATGGAATTCGGCACCAGAAGAGCCCATGGTGTTTCTGCCGCCATATACGGAGCAAGGGCGGCATACATAGGCGGATGTATGGGGACTGCCTGCACAGTATCCGAAAGGGATTACGGGATCGCAGCTCTGGGCACAATGGCTCACAGCTGGGTACAGATGTATCCGGACGAATATACAGCATTCAAAAAATATGCAGAGATATATCCTGAAAACTGCATCCTTCTGGTGGACACATATAATGTCCTCAAGAGCGGGGTCCCGTCTGCAATAAAGGTCTTCAAAGAGATGAAACCACAGAAAACGGGAGTGAGGATAGACAGCGGAGACGTCAGTTATCTGACCAAAAAAGCCAGAAAAATGCTGGATGATGCGGGGCTTCCGGAATGCAAGATAGTTGTGTCCAATTCCCTTGATGAATACATTATAGAGGACGTAATAAGACAGGGAGCATGCATAGACTCTTTCGGTGTGGGAGAACGTCTCATCACAGCAAAATCCTC
>DBPK01000013.1:2028-5198 GCA_002304835.1 Firmicutes bacterium UBA1422 | reverse complement strand
ACAGCAGCTTCGCACAAGGATAAGTGCATTTATTGAAATGCTGAATGGTTAGTAAATAATGAAAAGGGTATATTGATATATGCAGAAAGTCCAACATTACATTCTGTTTTCAAATCATGAAAGGGCCATACGACTCTATAAAAAACTGGCTTTAGAAGAAATCGAGACCACTATCGCACCAACTCCAAGATCGATCAGTAAATGTTGTGGTGTTTCGCTTATGGTGGAAGAAAAAGATCTGGAGGCAATAAAGATCTGTGCAAAAGAAAACAGGATAGAGATCCTGAAAATAGCAAAAATCAAACAGGATTTTGACCCGAAAAGAAACCGGTACTGCTGAAAGGAAAAATGAATGAATTATATAGGAATAGATATCGGATCAACAGCATCGAAAGTTGTGGTAAAAGGTGATAGGCAAATGAAATTTGTCCTTCCTACGGGATGGAACGGCAAAGAAACATCTCAATTTATCAGAGAAAAGCTAAAAGAAAAAGGGATCGATGTTCTTTCAGAAGACATAAAGGTGGTTGCCACAGGATATGGGAGTATAGCTGTTGATTTTGCCGACAAAATAATCACTGAGATAACCTGCCATGCCAGAGGAGGAAGGGAACTAAAGGGAGATAATTGCACGATCATTGATGTAGGCGGGCAGGACACCAAAATAATCATTCTGGAAAACGGCATCGTCAAGGATTTCATAATGAATGACAAATGTTCAGCGGGTACCGGAAAATTCCTTGAGATAATGGCCAACAGACTGGGAATTACACTGGATGAACTCTTTGTTATGGCAGAGCAAGGCAAGGCTATACCGATAAACTCTCTTTGTACAGTATTTGCCGAGTCAGAGGTAATAAATTATATTGGAGAGGGACGCAAAAAAGAGGATATTGCAGCAGGAACAGTTGACTCGGTCGCAGCGAAAGTTGCGCAACTTACTATGCGAAAAGAAATATTCGGAGATATGATCCTGACGGGAGGGATAAGTCACAGCAAGTATTTTGCAGGCAGATTATCTCAGAAAATAGGCAAAAATGTTGAGACAACTGAAAAGGGACGATATGCGGGAGCATTGGGTGCGGCATTACTAGCTAAAGAAAAGTCAGTGTAAACTGACTTTTTTTTAGCTGAAAAGGAAAAGTCATTATGATAAACATACAGTAAAGTTGACAGAGCAAAGGCAAAGAAGTATGCTAAAATTCAAAGATAAAATCATATAAAATCAGAAAAAACATGAAAGGAGCGTAGGGATGAGGATAGTAATAAACGGATTCGGAAGAATAGGCAGACTTGCATTCAGAGAAGTCTTTGAAAATAAAAACATGGAGATCGCAGCCATAAATGATCTTGGAGATCCTGAAATGCTGGTCCATTTACTGAAATATGACAGTGTTCAGAGAATGTTTGCAGCAACAGATGATGAACCGTTCGGCCTTAATGCAGGCCATACAGCCACTGCAGGAGAAGGATATATCATTGTTGACGGTATCAAAATAAAAACATTCAAGGAGGCGGACCCAAAAAACCTTCCCTGGAAGGAGATGGGAATAGATGTGGTACTGGAGTGCACAGGATTCTTCACATCCAAGCAAAAAGCAAATGCCCATATAGAAGCGGGAGCAAAAAAAGTTGTTATATCAGCTCCGGCAGGGAATGATATACCAACAATCGTCTATGGGGTCAACCACGATATTTTAACAGAAAAAGACAACATAATTTCAGGAGCTTCCTGCACCACAAATTGTCTTGCACCCATGGCAAAAGTACTTAATCAGTACAGAGAACTGAGGACAGGCTTTATGACGACCATACATGCATATACCGGGGATCAGATGATACTTGACGGTCCCCACAGAAAAAACGATTTCAGGAGAGCAAGGGCGGGAGCCATAAATATAGTGCCAAACAGCACAGGTGCCGCAAAAGCTATCGGACTTGTCATACCGGAACTTGCAGGCAAACTGATAGGATCATCTCAGCGGGTGCCGGTACCGACGGGCTCTCTTACTATACTGGATGCCACTCTTAAAGACGAGACTGAGACCGTTTCAGTTGAAGGAATAAATAAAGCAATGAAAGCTGCGGCATCGGAGTCCTTCGGTTATACTGAAGAAGAACTGGTTTCCAGTGATGTTATAGGGATGCATTACGGTTCGCTTTTTGATGCCACCCAGACCCTGGCAGAACGATGCGGTACGCAAATATATGAGGTGAGAGTAGTGTCATGGTATGACAATGAGATGGGGTATGTCTGCCAACTGATCAGGACCCTTTGCCATATAGCAAAAAACTTTATATAAACAAAATATTTATATTTAGAGGATCTTACAGGAGGAGCTAAGAAAGCAACAAATGGACACTATACAAAAAACACAAACCATATGTCCTGTTTGCGGAAGGCCTTTGACTGCGGAATACAAAAAGGAAAAAGACGGGGTATATTTCATCAGTGAATGCCCCGTGCACGGGAAGACAATGACCCTTGCTGCAGAGAATGAAAAGGATATCAGGGGATGGATGGGATCGCCGGTGGTGAATGTACCGCCAAAAAGACCTATAACAAAGGGGAATCAAAATGAGTGCCCTCTGCATTGCGGTACATGTGAAAACCACATGCAGACAGCCTGCTGTGTACTTATTGATATAACAAACCGGTGCAATCAGCACTGCCCATACTGCTTTGCAGAATCCGATCTGTCTGAAGTAAGCAGCGGTAAGGAAGGAGAGCCGGATCTTGCAGAGATGGAACGAAAATATGATCTGCTCCTGGAACTGGGGGAAGAAAGACCTTTCAATATACACATATCGGGAGGAGAACCCACGGTAAGAGATGATCTGCCAAAGATCATAAGGATGGGGCGTGAAAAGGGATTCGAATACATACAGATAAACAGCAACGGAAAACGCATAGCTGAAGAAGAAGATTATGCCAAGACCCTTAAGGAGGCCGGCGCTTCCGTTGTATTTATGCAGTTTGACGGCACAAGAGATGATATATATCTAAAGCTTCGTAACGAGGCTCTTTTTGAAAAAAAGAAAAAAGCCGTTGAAAACTGCAGGAAAGCCGGTCTGCCTGTCACATTGGTACCCACCATAGTCAAGGGAGTAAATCTGGATAATATAGGGGATATGATGAAATATCTTCTTGATAATACGGATGTGGTAAA
>DBPK01000013.1:952-1952 GCA_002304835.1 Firmicutes bacterium UBA1422 | reverse complement strand
CACAGGCCATCAGTTATGCTGCTTTTACAGCACATATATGAAGATGCCGGATGGAAAAGTCAAGCTTATGCTTTCAAAAGAAGAAAAGGATAAGGGAGTCACATGCTGCGGGAAATCTGAAGAGAAAGAAATGTCCTGCTGTTCAAAGGAGCCTTCGGAATATGAAAAAATCGATATAATAAAGAAAAACAGAGACTATGTCTTGAATAAATGGGCCGTTGCAAGGCCCGGTGCAGAATGCAGCTGCAAAGACCCGGAAAATATGGATTTTGATGATTTTTTGAGTTATTATAAGAACAATGTGTTTACAGTCACAGGTATGGCATTTATGGATCGAAGCAACCTGGATGCTGAGAGATTGAAACGCTGCAGAGTGCAGCAGCTTACAGCAGATGACAGACTGATCCCTTTCTGTGCATATAACAGTTATTACCGTGATAAGGAGAAAAAAGATGTTCAGACCCGGAAATTTTGATATTACAGACAAAGCGATCGAAAAAATGATGCTGCCGAAGGAAGCAAAAGTACTGGAAATAGGCTGTGGAGAGGGAGAAACTGTTGAGCGCCTGGAAAAAAAATACGGATACAGACTGACTGCAATAGATAAATCTTTGGAAATGGTGAGCAAGGCAAAAAAAAGAGGCCTTAAAGCGGACATAAAATACGGTGACGGAGAATTCCTTGAAGATATTCCTTCGCTTTCCCTGGATGCGGTAATTATGGAATGCGTCCTTTCCCGTATAAAACTGGCGGATGAAGCGCTGCATGAAGCCTACTGTGTTTTAAAAAAATCAGGCAAACTTTTCATAAGCGATATATACATGAAAGATCCGGACCCTGAGAAAGTGAAAGCGATAAGGATAGAGGCGGAAAGGCAGGCAAATCTGACGGAACACTATCCTGCCCCCGGAGAGCATCATGATCCCAGTAAGGTACATGATGAAGAAGCCTGCAGCGATGAATGTGCTGAAGATCACAGAAACAGATTTTACGATTTCCG
>DBPK01000013.1:0-935 GCA_002304835.1 Firmicutes bacterium UBA1422 | reverse complement strand
GACCTTATAGAATACACAAAAGAAAATTTTATGAGACCGGAAGGGGTAAGTTACTTTATGCTTATAGCAGAGAAAGGGGACTCAAATGAATAATGAGATCATGGACTATAAACTTAAGGGTTATTGCTGCAGTCAGATAATAATGGAGATGGGTCTGAAAAGACTTGGCCTTGAAGATAAAGAAATGATCAAAGCCATGAGAGGACTTTGTTTCGGCATGAATCACGGAAAAAACTGTGGTATACTTACAGCCGCCATGTGTCTTATATCTCTGGCCTGCACAGAAGAAACAAGAGACCGCTGCAGAGATGATTTTTTCGACTGGTTCGAAGATAACTTTGGAGCAATAGACTGTGAAGTTCTGCTGGAAGGAGATCCTATGAACAAAGTCGAAAAATGTCCGGGCATGATAGAAGCATCTTTTGCAGAGCTTTCGGATATTCTGGAGTGGGACAGATGAGTCTTCCTCTTGATTCATGGTCAAAAACAAAGATGGGACTTCCCGAGGGGCAGACACTTTCCGGAGAAGTTATCCGGGAGTATCAAATAAAAAAAATAAAGGACACGTTTGAACTTGCGGTTGCCAACAGTCCGTTTTACAAAGAGATATACGGGGATATCCCCATACCTGAAAGCCTTGATGATATGGCAGATATTCCTTTTACAATGCCAAAAGACCTTGCCTTACACGGAGAAGACATGATATGTGTTCCGCAAAAAGAAATCAGCAGGATAGTTACCATGGAGACCAGCGGCACCACAGGGCCTCCCAAAAGAGTGTTTTTTACGGAAGAAGATCAGGAACTTACAATAGATTATTTTCATCATGGGATGCAGAACCTTATAGATGACACAGACAGACTTATGATACTGATGCCCTATGAGAGGCCGGGATCGGTGGGAGACCTTTTGAAAAAAGGAGTCAAAAGACTTGG
>DBPK01000016.1:99189-121881 GCA_002304835.1 Firmicutes bacterium UBA1422 | reverse complement strand
CTTACGCTGTTCCCAAGCTTCAGTAAATCCTTTAAATCTAATGGCAGGTTTCATGCTTTCATTATTCATCAGTCCCACCTCCAAGCAGCGCTTTTAGCTCATTCATTCCCAACATATCAACTTCATTTCCTTCAAGCTGGTCTATAAAATTAATCATGCCCATTTCTGTTTCTTTTATGTCTTTTTCTATATCCGAATATGTAGTCTCATATTTTTTTACAAGGGCGTTTATTTTATCAATAAAATAATTTATCTTGCTTTGTGGTAGTTCATACAACTTGTCTATAAGTGTTTTTATCCATTTTTCTTCAAGCATAATTATGTATTGCTCTTCGCTCATGTTCTCAATAGTATTTTTTGCGAGTTCTTCTAACTGTTTCTTATCTTCTTTTATTTGCTTTTTTAAATCTTTTTCTTCTTCATTTAGATCCTTTACTTTTTTAAGGATTTCTATAGTTTCACCTTCCACATCACCATCCTTGATTGCTTTTTTTACTTCTTTAATTACAAAAGCATCATTTGCATCATTCACAAATGTCTTTTCTCTATCTTCTTCTGAGAGTTCATCTAATCTTTCATCGTATTCTTGTATAATATTTTCAAGTCTTAATTCTTTTTCCTTTATTGCTGCTGTGTCCTCTTTTAAAACTGTTCGTTGAACCAGTTCAAATGGAATTATTCTTCCAACATAGCCTTCTTGCACTTCTTGTTCTTTGCCATTCTTCTTTTTTAAAACCATATTGGGATCAACGGCAGCAATAGCTGTTTTCCCTTCCATCTGTATTATTTCTAAATCTACAGAAATTTCATCCCAAGTATCATCTAGCAATTGGTATGCTTCATACTTATCTAAAAGTTTGAGGCCATTCATTCTGTCAAAAATCTCTTTGCTTAATATCGCTTCTTCTCTCGGTATTCTTAACGTCTCCATATTCTCAATTATTTCTTTTTTTAGATATGTATTTAAATCAAGAAATCTATTATTAAAATCATCCATAAATAGTTTTACATCTTCATGTTCACAGACTATCTTTTTCACTTCGTTGCTTTTTATCACATACGATGTTTCGGTTTGTTTTTCAAACAAATCAGTTTTCAAGTTTGGCAACACCTCAAACCACTCATCAAAGCAATCTAATTCAGTTTTAGGTATTCCTCCAAACATGGATGCATATATATCCCAGGTTTCTGCAGCATCTGAGCTATCAACATATCTTGGTATATTTAAGTTATAATCATTGTTTCTTATTTCTTCTCTTGAGACAACTTTTGAGTATTTCTCAATATTAGAACGTTCTACCACTGTATCAGTGATTTTCTTTACATCAGATGCCCTTAATTTATTGTTCTTTCCTTCTTTTGTAAAACCCTTTGATGCGTCTATTATCAGAACATCTGTATTTTCGCGTTCTTTTTTTAACACCATAATGATTGTTGGAATACCTGTCCCGAAAAAGATATTGGCAGGCAACCCAATAATTGCATCAATCTTATTCTTTTCAATTAAATTTTTTCTTATTGTTCCTTCTTCTCCACCACGGAATAAAACCCCATGTGGAAGTACTATTGTCATGATTCCATCATTTTTTATATGAAACAAATCATGTAGTAAAAAAGCATAGTCCGCTTTTCCTTTTGGTGCTAAGCCATAATCTGCGAATCTTGCATCTCCATCCTTATCCCCTGACTCCCAATTTTGTGAATACGGTGGATTTGAAACTACTGCATCAACATAAAGAGGCTCATACGTTTCTTTGGGATCCCTCTCATCAAAATATGGCCAATCATCCTCTAATGTATCTCCATTTCTTGTTATAATATTTGATGCGACGATTCCTCGCATAACCAAATTCATTCTCGTTAGGTTGTATGTATTTTGTTTTAATTCTTGTGCATAGTATTTTATATTATTGTTATCCTCTACGTATCTTGCTACGCTTTTGCCAATATTAATTAAAAGAGATCCTGACCCACTCGTTGAGTCATATATTTCAATTTTATCTTTGCCATTGTCTTTGAGATGGTTAGCAACTATTTCCGACATTAGCAATGACACTTCGTGAGGCGTATAAAATTCTCCTGCTTTTTTCCCTGCATTTGCTGCAAACATGCTAATCAGATATTCATATATAAAACCAAGGACATCATAATCTTGTTTTCCGTCCATTGGTATTTCCTTAATTAAATGAATAAGGTCTCTAACTGCTTTAGTCCTAGAAGCTGCACTATCTCCAAGTTTCGTAAGTCCTGTTTGTAACGTATTGAAGATGCCATCAAACACATCTCTTTGACTTGGTTTTATTAATCGTCCAAAAGCATTGAGTGCATCGCTTACATCTGAAATGTCGAAATCTTTTCCCTTTTCAATCCATGTCTGAAACAAATTCTCATACGAAATGAAATACCCTATACTATCCTGGACATATTCAACAGTTTCTGATGATTCTTCCGTAACTGTTTTGATGCTTTCTTTATCATATTTTTTATCAAATAAAAACTTCTCCTCTTTTTCCGAAAGGAACTTATAAAAAATAAATCCTAATATATAGTCTTTATACTCATTGGCTTCTATTTTGGATCGCATTTTATTTGCTGATTCCCAAATTTTTGCTGCCAGTTGCTGTTTGTTCATTTTTGTTTCCCTCCGCTTAATTCTCGTTATAAGCTCTATCTAATAATGGTTTAATCTTTTCAAGGTCTTCCTTATTGTGTAGGATGATTTCCACATCTCCTGTTCCCCAATGCCCGGTAGAAGACATATTTCTTATCAATCCTTCTTCGTAATCAACCGTGTCTGTATCTAAATGAAGATGCACCAAAATTTTATTATTATATATTTCTGCGGTTATGAAATTTTTGATTTTCTTAAACGCTTTATACAGTTTTAATTCATTTTCATTTATATCATCGCCCAAACTCAAAATATAATTTTCCAAATCATCATAAAGTAATCTGATGTTTTCTTTTGCTGTTTCATATTGTTTTCTAAATGTTTTCATATTAGGAGTTGCAACAGATTTGTCAATCTCGTTTTTTATGGCCTTAACAATATTTTCATTTATTTGTTCAAACATCAAAAGATCTTCCCCAAATTTCTTGTATCTTATAAGACTTATATTTCTGTCCATTTGTTTTATAGCAGATTCATCATATCTTGTGAAGTCACCGGCTATACATACGACCCTTGGCATACTCCAATCGATTTTTTCTGCTGTTTTGATATCAAGTTTTTCAATTACCAAAATTTTAAAGCTGTCCTTGTGGTCAAGAAGCCAATTCAAGTAAAACAATCCTTGGTTCATTACATTTTCGTTTGTAGACCGTTTATATTCAAATATAACAGGACAGTAATTTTCATCGATTCCAATGCTATCAATCCTGCCTCCATCAGTAGTCCTATATTCTGATATTAAAAATTTTATTCCAAAAAACGTTTCCATATTGTTTTCAATTATTGTCTGTAATTCTTTTTCAAGAGTTACGTTACCGCTCTTATATGCTTTCACTTCACCTTTTATATTGAATAATTTAATATCAGCCATTTTTATTCTCCTTCTTTTTTTTCCTAGGATCCTCTGGTTTCTCTGCCTCTTCGGGTATAAGCCACATATTGCCTTTTTGAATTACTCCGCTGATTCTTCCCTCTTGACAATAATGGTTGACCCTTCGTCTGCTGATCCGCCATTTCTCGGCCATTTCTTTTGTTGTTAAGTAATCCATAAACAGTCACCTTCTTTAAAACAATTTCTGAAAATATTATATTCTATTTTTGGAATACTTTCAATGAATAAACAAATCCGGAGATTCTAATATATCAATAAAAGCCGTATAGACCTCTTCACCGTGAATCCCTCCGGAGCAAGCTCCTTCCTTCCCGGCGAAGGACCTTCCTTCATTTTGCTTCAGGCACAATAAAACCCCGGGGAAATTCCGGGGTTTTTATTATTGCATTTCTACTAACCAATTGCGCCGTAGAGTGCCACGGAGTAAACTTCTGCACTCCTGGCGGAGGACCTTCCTTCGATTTGCTTCGCAAATCGGGATAGGTCTCTCTAACGCTTCGAGAACTGGCTTGCTCTTCTTGCTTTTTTGAGTCCGTATTTCTTTCTTTCCTTCATCCTGGGGTCTCTTGTCAGGAATCCGGCGTCTTTCAGGGCTGCTCTGTAAGCATCTCTGTCTGCCTGGCACAGGGCTCTTGATATGCCGTGCCTCAGGGCTCCGGCCTGTCCTGTTGTTCCGCCTCCGTGTACTCTGGCGATAACATCGAATTTGCCTTCGCATCCTGCGATCTCAAAGGGTCTTTTTACTTCTCTCTTTACGATCTCCATTGCCAGGTAATCGTCAAGAGGTTTATTGTTGATAGTTATATTTCCTTTGCCAGGGATCAACCTTACTCTGGCTACGGAAGATTTTCTTCTGCCTGTTCCGCTGTACTGCATCTTTGCCATTTCGTTTCCTCCCTTTCCTTAAAATTCCCAAGGTTCCGGTTTCTGTGCCGCGTGATCGTGCTCAGGACCTGCATAAACCTTTAACTTTTTGAACATTTTTCTTCCCAGTTTGCCGTTTGGCATCATGCCTTTTACTGCATGTCTTATGATCTCTTCAGGATGTTTCTCCTGCATTTTTTCAAAAGTGACTTCCTTAAGACCGCCCGGATAACCGGAATGGTGCTTATAGATCTTGTCTTTTCTTTTATTGCCTGTGACTTCCACTTTCTCCGCATTGATTATTATCACATAATCTCCGCAATCCACATGGGGTGTGTAAGTGGTCTTTTTCTTTCCCCTAAGTATGGATGCTGCTTCTGTGGCCATCCTGCCAAGAGTTTTGCCCTCGGCGTCTATGATGTACCACTTGCGCTCAACTTCATGGGGTTTTGCGATAAATGATTTCATTTTTTCCTCCCTGCCTACTGGTTTCCGTATAAAGAAAGCTTTTCGGCACTGCCTACTGGGATCGCTGATCTTTTTCGGCATAACTAAAACTTGTTCAGCCGTGCTGTCTGCCGGGAAATCTTTCCCTGACGCACGAGTACCATGATTCGTGGCACTATGACAGTTTATATGTTTTTTGTTGAGATGTCAAAGATTTTATAGAATATTTTTTTGTTATATGGTATATTTGAATAAGTTAGAAATTTAACACATCAAAGTGAGGTGGCTGCCATACTATACGATATCAGCTATGAGATCTGCGCTCTGATATTCCTGTCAGTTGTCGCCGTGCATTTTTTCAGTGAATACCGCTTCCCGAGTATCACAAATAATATTTTCAAAGTCATATTATGGTCAACATTTTTTTATACTATCCTGGATATAATCACAGCCTATACCATTTCTTATAATGACCGTTTTTCATTTTCACTGAATCTGATACTTAATCAATTGTACTTTTGGTTCCTTACATTTCTGGCTCCCCTTATGTATCTTCTTATCCTGAGTCTTACAGACAAGCTCACAAAGAAGAACCGTATTTTTATCGGCATATCTTTTTTGCCTTGGATGGTTTTACTTGTGATCTGGGTGTTGAATCCCATAAGAGGCGGCTTTTTTACTTTCGATATATATGATAATTATATCCACGGACCTTATTATTACTATATTTTTATTGTTTCGGCTTTCTATTTATGCCTTGCCCTTTGCATGACTGTGATAAACAGAAAGGTCATACAAAGGAAACAGTTCGTCGCCATTCTTATGTTCTCGGTTTTCTTTTTTGTTGCTCTGTCCATACAGTACTACAATCCGTCTCTTTTGCTTTCGGGCATGGCCGCATGCCTGGCAGTGGTTATGGTATATCTCACTCTGCAAAATCCTGCTGATATGCTTGATGATCTTACGGGCTGTCTTAACCGTACGGCTCTTCTGCGATTCATAAAAGAAAGAATCAAAAAGAATACTTCCTTAAACGCAATAATAGTATCTCTTGATGATCTGCCGGAAATAAACAAACTTTTCGGAATGGATACCGGTAATGAGGTGCTTTTCAATTTTGCAAAATTCCTGAAAGGTATTTCCAAAAAAGCATTTGTATTCCGCCTGATGGGCGACACCTTTATAATCGCCACCGATAAACAAAAGGAGTGTTTTGAAATAAAGGACATCATATCCGAAAAACTCAAAAACTCCTCTTTTACAGAAGATATAAGTATAAAGATGTCGGCAACTTTATGCTATACCAGGAATGTGAAATGCCCCTCCCAGGAATCAGATGCCATGCTTGTCCTCCTTGAAGGTCTGCAGGCTTCAAAATCCAAGGGAAAAGGTTCAGTGTTTGAAATATCTCAGACTTTTGCCGATTCGATCATCTTCAGTTTCGATATGCGCTCCATATTAAAAGATACTCTGGAAAAGCAGGATCTTCAAATATGGCTCCAGCCTATCTTTTCTCCTGCAACGGGAAAAATAATAGGAGCAGAAGCCTTAAGCAGGATACTTCATCCTGAAAAGGGCATCTTGAGTCCCGCAGACTTTATTCCTCTCGCAGAAAAAACCGGCATGATCACAGAAATAAGCCGGCAGGTCCTTGAGAAAATATGCAGCTTCATAAAAGAACACGATCCCTTCAAATATGAAAATTTTGAGTGCATATCGATGAACCTTTCTGTGGCAGACATAATGCAGAATGATTTCCCCGTAAAGGTTAATGACTGTATAGAAAAACATGATCTGGTCCCCGGCTCTGTTATGTTCGAAATAACAGAAACTGCCGCTGCTTTGGGAAGCGAGACTCTCAAAAACAATATGGAGAAGCTGTGTGAAAATAACCATGAATTCGCCATTGATGACTTCGGCACCGGATACTCCAATCTTTCCACTCTTACAAACCTGCCTTTCATGATACTGAAAACAGACCGTTCAGTGATGCCCGATGATCTTTCAGACAAAAGACAGACCTCCTTATTCATGAAAATGATAGGCTTTTTCAAAGGTGTCGGTCTTGATGTTATCGTCGAAGGAGTCGAAACAAAAGAGCAGCATGATCTGCTGCTCCGTCTTGGTGTAAAATATGCACAGGGTTTTTATTATGCCCGGCCGATGCCCATGGATAAATTCGCCAAGCTCATTAAAACCGTAAACTCCTAGGAGATACGAACAATATGAAATACCTTCTTACCTTTTTGGACCAGAAGTTTACCGTCCCGGAACATTTCTGCGGTCACGTTCATTTTTGCGTCTTCTACCTTCTCTCCCGCAATCGTAAGTCCACCCTGTTTTATGGTCCTGAATCCGTCACTGTTGCTTGATACAAGACCGATCTGTCTTATAAGGTCAACGACTCCCATGCCTTCTCCTTCAAATACCGAAGGCTCCATTTTTGTGGAAGGTATGTTATCAATGGACTCAGCAGTTATTTTATCTGCTGCACCGAAAGCTGCCTGCGCACCGTCTCTTGCTTTTATTGCCTCTTCTTCTCCGTGCACCAGTTTAGTCACTTCAAATGCAAGTATTTCTTTTGCACGGTTTATCTCCCGGTCTTTCAGGGAAGACAGTTCGTCGACCTCTTTCATGGGGAGGAAAGTCAGCATTCTAAGGCATTTGTTTACATCCGCATCCTCCACGTTACGCCAGTATTGATAAAATTCGTATGGGGATGTTTTGGATCTGTCCAGCCAAAGTGCTCCTTTTTGTGTTTTCCCCATCTTTTTGCCTTCACTGGTGGTAAGCAGAGCGAATGTCATGCCGTATGCCTGTTTACCCAGCTCGCGTCTGATAAGATCCACACCAAAAAGTATGTTTGACCACTGGTCGTTGCCGCCGAACTGCATCTTGCAGTCCAGGTCCCTGGACATTACCATGAAATCGTAGGACTGCATCAGCATATAATTGAATTCAAGGAATGAAAGCCCTTTTTCCAGCCTTTGCTTGAAGCACTCGGCTCTGAGCATGCTGTTTACGCTGAAATGCCGTCCGATATCCCTTATAAAGTCAATGTACTTAAGAGATGAAAGCCAACTGGCATTATTTACGCAAGCCGCTTTTCCCGGTGCCGGGCCCTTTGTTTTATTTGCAGCCTTACCTTCCCGGGATCCCGTGTACTGAAAATCATCATCAAAATCAAGGAACCTGTCAAAATGATGTTTGAAGCGATGGCGATATTCCTGTATGGTCTCCGGAGTCATCATCTGACGCATATCGCTTCTGCCGGAAGGATCACCCACCATTGCAGTACCATCCCCGAGCAAAACGATGGGGGTATGTCCGTATTTCTGCATATACATCATGATTATGATCTGCATGAAATGCCCCACGTGCAAAGAGTCTGCAGTAGGATCGAATCCTATATAGAACTTTATTTTTTCTTGGCCAAGCATCCGGCGGATCTCTTCTTCCTGGGTGCACTGCTCGATGAAGCCTCTTTCCTTCAGCACATCAAAAACATTACTATATTCGCTTACATCATCTCTGATAAAATCCATGTCTTCTCCTCTACTGGTTCAGTCTTTTTTCTGTGGCATCAAGTTCAGCTGCCAGCTTATCCGGCAACTTTTTGCCGAATTTCTTATAAAACTCCCTTACGCCTTCCATCTCTTCTTTCCAGAGTTTTTTGTCCACCTTAAGTAGTTCTTTCAGTGTTTCAATGGTCACATCCTCAAGGTTGTCTATGTCAATGTCTTCCGGATAAGGAACGTTCCCTATGGGAGTTTCTAAGGCATCAAATCCGTCATGGCACCTTATGAGTATCCACTCCAGGATCCTCAGATTATCACCGAATCCGGGCCATATGAATTTGCCTTCGTCATCGGTCCTGAACCAGTTAACATTGAATATCTTGGGTTTATGCTCTATTTTTCTTCCCATGTCTATCCAGTGCTGCCAGTAGTCGCCCATGTGATATCCGCAGAAAGGCAGCATTGCCATGGGGTCTCTTCTTACCACACCTGTTTCTCCCACTATGGCGGCGGTGGTCTCCGAAGCCATTATGGATCCCACGAATACGCCATGGTTCCAGTCACGGGACTGATAAACAAGGGGGGCTGTTTTGGCTCTTCTGCCTCCAAAAATTATTGCAGAGATGGGAACGCCCTTTGCACTGTTGAATTCTGTTGAAATGCAGGGGCAGTTCTCTGCCGGAGCAGTAAATCTTGAATTGGGATGGGCGGCCTTTTCGCCGGATGCCGGATCCCAGGGTTCACCTTTCCAGTTGAGGGCATTTTTGGGCGGTTCTTTTGTGAGACCTTCCCACCATACAGTATTATCATCCTGGTCCAGTGCCACGTTTGTAAAAATAGTGTTCTTTTTTGTGCTGGCCAGCGCATTTGGATTTGATTTTTCATTGGTGCCCGGGGCAACTCCGAAAAATCCGTACTCGGGATTGCTTGCCCAAAGCCGTCCGTCTTCACCCACTCGGAGCCAGGCTATATCATCGCCTACGCAATAGGTTTTCCAACCGGATCTTACAAAATGTTTTGGGGGTATAAGCATGGCCAGGTTGGTTTTGCCGCATGCCGAAGGGAATGCCGCCGCCACATATCTTACTTCGCCCTTGGGGTTTTCTATCCCCAATATGAGCATATGTTCAGCCATCCATCCGTCTCTTCTGCCCAGATATGATGCGATACGCAGAGCAAGACATTTCTTGCCCAGAAGCACGTTTCCACCGTATCCCGAATTTATGGACATTATGGTGTTGTCTTCGGGGAAATGGGCTATATATCTTTTTTCGGGATCAAGCTGGGCTTTTGAATGTACTCCCTTTGTGAATTCCTTTGAGTCTCCGATGGCTTCAAGGACCGGCTTGCCTATCCTTGTCATTATGGCCATGGAAAGCACCACATAAAGGGAATCTGTTATTTCGATGCCGTATTTAGAAAAGGGTGACCCCACAATGCTCATGGAAAAGGGAATGATGTACATTTCTCTGTCTTTCATGGAGCCATCGTATAGGTTTTCAAGCTTCTCATACATCTCTTTGGGTTCCATCCAGTTGTTGGTGGGACCCGCGTCCTCTTCTTTCCTGCTGCATATATATGTACGGCCCTCCACCCTGGCAACGTCGTTTGGATCGCTTCTGTGAAGATAGCATCCGGGAAGTTCCTCTTCATTGAGCTTATGGAATATGCCAAGCTCACATGCTTCTTTTCTTAAAGATTCCAGTTGCAGCTCTTCTCCGGTTATCCATACTATTTGTTTTGGTTTACATATCTTCGCGACTTTGTCGATCCATTTGAGCATATACTGATTTGTCGTTATTGCATTTTCTTTTGACTTTACTTGTCCTTCCATTTCCTATCTTTTGTATCCTCCTTGTTTTCACCTTTCCCACTCAATAATTATATGGCTTCCGCCTTTGTTTTGCTTTCTGGAATATTTGCCGGACCATTTACAATTGTTTTTTTGCATGTACTGTTTTTTCGTTTTATTTTTCTCTATTTGGCTTTGTTTGGTTATGTTTGTTTATCTTTATTCGTATCCGGTTCTATTTGGTTTTATTTAGTTATATCTGAGTCTATCTGGTTCTATTTCGCTATGTTTATTTATATCCGTTTCTATTTGGTTCCGTACAATCTGTCGCCCGCATCTCCGAGGCCCGGTACGATATAAGCATTTTCGTTCAGTTTTTCATCCTTTGCGGCTATATATATGTCCACGTCGGGATGAGCCTTCTGCAAAACTTCTATCCCTTCCGGCGCTGCTATAAGGCACATGAAAACTATATCTTTACCGCCTCTATCTTTTATGAAGTCGATGGATGCCACCGCACTGCCTCCTGTGGCAAGCATGGGATCCACCACAAATACCTTTCTCCTGTCAATATCGTTGGGCATCTTGCAGTAATACTCCACAGGCTTATGTGTATCGGGATCTCTGTAAAGTCCTATGTGGCCCACTTTCGCATTGGGTACCAGTGCCAGCATTCCGTCAACCAGTCCCAGCCCTGCTCTTAATATGGGCACTATGGCTATGTCTTCACCTTTGAGCATATTTACTTTGGTGGGACAGATGGGGGTTTCGATATCCACTTCCTTAAGAGGAAGATCTCTTGTTGCTTCATAACCCATCAGCATGCCTATTTCTTTTACCAGCTCTCTGAAATCTTTTACGCTTGTTTCTTTTTTTCTTATCATTGCTGTTTTGTGCTGGATCAAAGGATGATCAAATACATATACTTTTCCCATCTTGTACCTCCAAATATTCTTTTTAAAAAAATAATTTATCTATATGCAGTCAAGCATATCTACACGTCTCTTGTGCCGGCCCCCTTCAAACTCTGTCTTGAGCCAGACATCTACTATTCTTAATGCCGTATTCGTCTCTGTTATTCGTCCTCCCAGGGCCAGCATATTTGCATCATTATGCTTTCTTGACATTTCTGCCATTTTTTCATTTGTGCAAAGTGCGCATCTTATGCCTTTCACCTTATTGGCTGCAATGGATATGCCTATTCCGGTGCCGCATATGACTATTCCTTTTTGTGCTTGGCCGGATGCCACTTTCTCGGCACACTTTTTGCCATACGTGGGGTAATCAACAGAGGCATCCGAATCGGTGCCTATGTCAAGGATCTCCACATCTTTGTTATTCGCATAGATGCTTTCAAGATGCTCTTTTATCTTTTCTTTCAGTTCATATCCGCCGTGATCGGCGGCGATGGCGATTTTCATAATATCACTCCATTATAAAGGGGTTATGTGGATCTGTTTTTCGAGCGGCCCGGATTTCCAGGGGCCTATTCTTCATTCAGCCTGGATTTCCAGCGGCCTGTTCTTAGCTCAGCCCGGATTTCCAGCGACCTTTTATTCATTCAACCCGGATTTCCAGTGGCCTGTTCTTAGCTCAGACCTTTACGATGTTATATCCTGCACTTTTCATCATCCGGTTCATGACCGCAAATCCAACTCCATCCGTTGCACTTAGCGCCCCTGCCAGTATGATGTCCACTCCCTGCCTGTCCAGCTCCCTGAGCTCTGCGAAAAAATCATGAGCTGCCTCTACAAAAGCTTTTTCTTCAAAAAGCATTACGCCCACTTTGTTACCCATTTTCTCGTTGAGATCCTTCAGTCTGTTTATCTCACTTTTGACTTTTTCTCTCTGGCCTTCTACCACCAGCATCTGTGCGTCCGGAGCATAATGTTTGTATTTCATTCCGGGAGCTCTCGGTGCGTTCTCCTCATTGTCCTGTCCGTCGGAAGTTTTCTGCAAAACCGCCTTGTCTATGCCCACATCTTTGTTAAGGGCTGCTTCAATATCATCTGCGGTTATGATGCCCGGCCTCAATATGACGGGCTTTTCTTCTGTCATATCCAGAACTGTGGATTCTATCCCAACTCTGCACATATCGCCAACCAATATGGCATCTACTCTGCCATCAAGATCATCTATTACATATTCTGCCGTCGTCGGGCTTGGTTTACCGGAAATATTCGCGCTGGGCGCTGCAATGGGACATCCTGCATTTCTTATTAGCTCAAGGGCAACGGGATGATCCGGCATCCTTACCGCCACAGTACCAAGTCCCCCTGTGGTAACATCGGGAACTTCAGGTTTTTTATTTACGACCAAAGTCAATGGGCCCGGCCAGAAATTGTCGATAAGGTTAACTATCCCGGGCGAAAGCATCCGGGTAAGCTGGCCTATGTCGCTGGCTCTTCCTATGTGAACTATAGTTGGGTTATCGCTGGGTCTTCCCTTTGCCTCATATATTTTTTTTACGGCTTCCGGATCCATGGCATCCGCACCCAGTCCGTATACAGTTTCTGTGGGAAATGCCACCAGACCGCCTTTTTTGATTATTTCGGCCGCCTTTTTTATGTTTTCAGATGTGCTTTCAAGGATTTGTGTTTTCATGTGATTTCTTTTGCTTTCCCGTCTTTTTTGTTCTGTTTTCTTGTTTTGCCGGTTTTTTGTTTGTTTTTTGGTTTTGTCGGTTTTTTGTTTGTTTTTTGGTTTCTGATTTTTGTTTGTATTAATGATCTTCGTTGCTATTGCCCTTTTGTGTTGCTGATCTTCGTTGCTTTTGCCCCACTAAAATGCTTTCATTTTTTCTGCCTGATCATGAGTTATCAGGCCGTCAATTATTTCATCCATATTCCCGTTCAAGAAACTTTCCAGTTTGTATATGGTGGCTCCTGTTCTGTGCTCTGAAACTCTTCCCTGGGGGAAATTATAGGTTCTTATTCGTTCGCTTCTGTCTCCGCTTCCCACCTGGCTTTTTCTCTTGTCCGCTATCTCTTTGTTCTGCTCCTGCATTTTCAGATCATAAAGCCTTGATTTCAATACTTTAAATGCTTTGTCTTTATTTTTTATCTGGGACTTCTCATCCTGACATGTCACTACAAGACCCGTGGGCTCATGGGTGAGTCTTACCGCCGAATCCGTTGTATTTACACACTGACCGCCATTTCCTGATGCTCTGTAGACATCCACTCTTACATCATTCGGGTTTATTTCGACTTCAACACCTTCCACTTCCGGAAGCACCGCTACGGTGGCCGCTGAAGTATGCACCCTGCCACTGGATTCGGTTTCGGGGACCCTTTGCACTCTGTGCGCCCCACTTTCATACTTCAACCTTGAATATGCACCCTTTCCTTTAATGAGAACAACAACTTCCTTTATCCCGCCTATATCAGTATCGTTGATTTCTATTATCTCGGATTTCCAACCTCGGTTTTCGGCATACATCTTATACATGCGAAGAAGGTCCATGCCAAAAAGCGCAGCCTCTTCGCCGCCGGTTCCCGCACGGATCTCCAGGATAACGTTTTTGTCGTCGTTAGGATCCTTTGGCAGCAAAAGTACCTTAAGCTCTTCTTCCAGAGGCTGTGTTTTTTCTTCAAGCTCGGCAAGTTCAGCTTTTGCCATTTCCTTAAGTTCTTCATCCATGCCGCCCTCATCCAGCATTTCTTTGGCGCCCTTAAGATCTCCTTTGATCTTTTTGTACTCCTGATATTTTTTTACTATGGGCTCCATCTCTCCCATCTCTTTGGCATACTTCTGCCAAAGTGCCTGATTTGCAATGATTTCAGGGTCCGAGACCTTTGCCGAAAGCTCATCATATTTATCTGAAATGAAATCCAGTTTGTCGAACATTTTTATCTCCCTTGCGTCTATTTTCAAATGATTATTATATCATAATCAGGCCTATAAAAAAACCGGAAAATCAATTCCGGTTTTAATAATTAATCCATATTGTACTTGTTCTTAAACTTCTCGACACGACCGCCTCTGTTTATGAACTTCTGCTGTCCTGTAAAGAACGGGTGGCATGCTGAGCAAACGTCAAGTCTTATTTCTTTTTCTGTCGATTTTGTAACGAACTCGTTACCGCATGCGCAAGTTACTTTACATTCCTGATATTTAGGATGGATTCCTTCCTTCATGCTTATCACCTCTTTCCTGCTCAGGTCCCCCTTTGCATAATTTGCTATTCTATACACAGCTTATTTACTATACCACAGTTGTTTCGAGGTATCAACCTTTTTATTTTTGTTTTTCGTTGGGGTTTTGGGGACTTGGGGGTTTTGGGGTTAGGTGAGAATTTGTCTTTGTTTGAAAATCGTTTCAGGTGTTGGGGTTGAGGAGGATTGAGAAAGGTTGGGGGAGGTTGGGAAGGATCGGGGATTTGTGCATTTTGTACTTGTTGGTTGGGCCTTTTGGCTCTCTGTTTTTCCGTCACGCTATACATAAAAGGAGATGTTTGGCTAAAACCGGCTTTAAAAAGTATATAATTTGAGATTTTAACCCTTTTCGTGCTAAAAACCCGGTTCCAGGGTTAAAAATCACCATTATTTCTGTTTTTTTTGGCTGAATTTGCCATTTTTTACACCAAAAACGCCTTTTAAGAAGAAATTTTAACCCTAGAGCATATGGTTTTGGGTAAAAAGGGTTAAAATTAACATTTTAGGCCTTAAAAAACCGCAAAAAGGGTTAAAATTTTGATTTTGTTATGTTTTTCTCTGATAGGTTTCTTTTTTGTTTTTTCTACCGTTGTTGATATCTATTTCACTGTAGTTTCTGTTTTCATTATTGCATTTCTATTGTGCTCCCATAACCTCTTATATCGGGGCAACTTGCCATAAAAACTAATCCGTGTATAATTTATATATATTAAAACTTGACATAAAAGGAAATCAAATATTTAAAATCGACTATTTAAAACCGGCACCGGAAATGTAATAAGGAGTTCATAATGAAGGTAGATAAGATAATCTATAATGGAAAATGTCAGACTATGAAGAAAAAAGCCGTAGTTGATTGGCTGGCCATAAAAGGAGATCAAATAATTAAAACCGGTACCGGCGATGGGTATAAGGAGTATATCAATAAAGACACTTTACTTATTGATGCAAAGGGTGCTACTGTTTCTCCGGGATTCATTGACAGTCATTTTCACATGGTCCAAACAGCTGTGAACTCCACTTGTGTGGATCTGACCGATGCCACCAGTTTTGACGAAATAGGAAAACTGATAATAAAAGAGGGCAACAGGAATCCGGAATCAGAAATACATTGTATAAGACTTGATGTCAGCAAATTGAAAGAACACCGATTCCCAAACAGGCATGAAATAGATAAATACTGGGACAGATCTCCAATATGGATAAACAGCATCGAATATCAAATGAGTGCAGTAAACACGTATGGAATATTATTCTATAAAATCCCTTTTAATACAGTTGGTGTTTTGTGTGATGAAAAACAAATGCCCACAGGAGTCTTTACGGCAAGTGCAAACGCAAAACTCAGATCAAATATTCTCAATTCCATCAGTGATTTTTACAAACAGAACGCAATAGAATCCATTATGGGAGACTTGGCTGAAAAAGGGCTTACAACCATAAATGCTGTAGAAGGCGGTTACATGTTCAGCGACAGGGATGCGGAATTTATAAACGCACTCATTAACAGAAAAGAAGTATACCTTGATATGGAACTTTTTTTCCAGACGCTTGACATAAACAGGATAATCGAAATGGGTCTGAAAAGAATAGGCGGATGTCTCTATGTGGATGGCACCTTTGGTATGAGAACTGCAGCTATTTCTTTCGAATATAAAGATGCTAAAGGAGAGCATGGCATACTTAGGTTCACTCAGGAAAAACTAAATTCCTTTGTTGAGGAATGTTATAAGCGCGGTCTGCAGTTGGCATTATATACAATAGGCGACCGAGCCATAGATATAGCGATAAAAGCCCATGAAAGAGCCGTGGATCTTACAGGAAACTTATCTCTCAGACACAGGCTTGAGCATGGCGAACTGCCCTCAAAAGAGCATATAAAAAAAGCAAAAGACCTGGGTTTGATATTCTCTGTGCAACCGACATATGAATACTATTGGGGCGGCAAAGGTTCAATGTATGAAGAAAGACTGGGTGATTATTATATGGAGACTAACCCTTTCAGGTATATGTTGGATCAGGGGCTTCTGCTGTGCGCAGGTTCAGACAGCGATGTGATCCCCTGCGATCCGATGCTATGCATATTTTCTGCAGTCAACAGGAAAGTTAAAAAGCATAATATAAGTGTTTATGAGGCTTTAGAAATGATAACCAGTAATGCTGCTTATGCCATATTTCAAGAAGATAAGAAAGGATATCTTGAGGAAGGCTACTTGGCTGACATAGTTGTCCTTAACAAAGATATATTTGACATTAAAGCAGAAGACCTAAAAGAAGTTAAAGTGGTTGCCACAATCAAATCCGGCAAAATAGTTTATGGGGATTCGGATAATTATGCTAAATGTTAAACTTCTGGGACACACTTCTATCAGCTATAAAAATGAAAACTTAACCAATGATCTGGGCAAAAAAACCATTGCCTTGCTGTTTCTTTTAATCGTAAATGAAGGGAAGTATATAACAAAGGACAAACTTGCTGTATATCTTTGGCCCGAGAGCAATGAAGAATCTTCAAAATATAATGTAAGATATAATCTTTGGATGCTGAATAAAATAATTCCGGAAGATAAAAATGGCAATGAGCTGATAATAACAGATGTAAACAGCTGTACTCTCAATAAAGAGTATTCATTAAACTGCGATCTTTTATCTATTATGAAATGTGAGTATGAAAATGCCAAAATTGAAGAGTTGAGTGAAATCGTTGATAAAGCTTTTTCGGGCGATGTTATGGAGGGATGGTTTTTTAATAAATGTTACGACTTTAATGAACTGATTCTGATGTACCGAATGCAAATTGAAAACAAACAGATGAAGATATTGAAATCACTGAGCAGAAAATATTATGAAAAAGAGCAATTTAATAAGGCCTTGGCGGTACTGAAAAAAGCAGAACAGTTCGATCCAAATAATGAAACTACTGCCATATGGACGCTGAAAACTTATTCGGCTCTCGGCGAAAGAGTTGCAGGAATCAACTATTACAAAATTTTCGAATCAAGGCTGTGGAAAGATTTAAATATAATGCCCAACGATGAGCTTCAGTCATTATATGAAAATCTTTTTGATACTAATCTTCCTTATGATATAGCAGAAAATCCGGAAGAAAAAACCCAACCTTCAAGATCTGTCACTCTTTACGGTTTTGGCATATCAAGTATAGAGTGGTCTCTTATAAGCTGCATCATTGATTCTATTTGTGATATTATCCCCGAAACATTACTGGCTAAAATAGATCCTCATATAATATCTGAATTGGGCTTTATCAACAAAAAAATAATAATAGGATATAATGATATTTCAAACAGCAATGTTACGACCACCGATAATATCCCCCATATAAGGATAATGCAGGACTTTTCCTCTTTATTGGATATTATAGAAGAAAAATGCAAGATAAACATTGAAATAGAGGCCTTTAACGACTCTGACAGACTTTCCCGGGATGTTATAAATTACATTGAAAAAGTGCATAAGGAAATAAACATCATCAAGTAATTGTTTATAATATGTTTAAATACTGTTTATATCAAAAAAAAGGTTTTTTTAATAAATTTTAATTAAACTTTTTTTATTTACCGCATTAAACCTCTAATGAATATAATTAACTTAAGTTATTTCTACAATTATTGTTTAGGAGGATCAAATGGAGAACAATTACAAAAAACCTTCGCTTGGAGTAGCTGTTTTATCAGTACTATTTCTGTTCGCGGTATTGGTTATTCAGGTAATTGTAGTCGGAAGCCCAGACATACACTTGACTCTTGTTTTTTCGATTGCATTTACTACAATTCTTTTACTGCTCACGGGAACTCCATGGAAAGCGGTCGAAGAAGGTATTATGCATGGATGTAAGATCGCCACTATGCCTATGATGATACTTATGTTCATCGGTATGCTTATCCCAACGCTCATTGCATGCGGTACAATACCTGCACTTATTTATTATGGCTTAAAAATTATAAGTCCTTCAATATTCTTGCTTACAGCAGCACTTATCTGTTCTATAGCTTCAATATGTACGGGCTCAAGTTGGACTACCGGAGGAACGTTCGGTGTGGCTTTTATGGGTATAAGCATGGGTCTTGGGATACCGCTCCCCATTACAGCGGGAGCTGTTGTTTCAGGAGCTGTTATAGGCGATAAATTATCACCTCTTTCCGATTCAACAAATCTGGCAGCCGGAGTTACTGAAACAAATCTTTTCACACATATAAGAAGCATGCTGTTCACTACTATACCAGCATTTATAATTTCCCTTATCGTATATACGATCCTTGGAATAAAGTATTCTGCAGATTCCATAGACACTACAACCGTAGATCAGATAATGTCGGGAATAGCAGCAAACTTTAACATTTCCGCCGGGTACGTAATACTTGCTTTGATACCTTTGGCAATAATTATATTTATGGCCATCAAAAAAATCCACGCACTGGCAGCTATGGTATCCGCCTCTCTTGTAGCTATGTTTATTGCAATGATAGCACAAGGATATAGCATCGTTGAAATGATGAGTTTCATGAATTACGGATTTACTATCGAAACAGGTGCTGTCGACGTAGACTCTTTACTCAATCGTGGCGGCATACAGTCAATGATGTGGACACTGTCCCTTGGTTATCTGGGGCTCTCTTTCGGAGGCATACTGGAGATATCCAGAATAATGGAACGACTGATAGACTCAATGTCTGCACTGACCAACAAAGCCCGCAACCTGATAATCACTCATCTGATAAGCTCTATAATTGTAAACTTCATATCTGCAAGCCAGTATGTTGCTATAATAATCCCGGGAAGAATGTATTTGCCCGCTTATAAAAAACTGGGGCTCAGAAGCGATGTTGCATCCAGAACTACCGAGGATGCGGGAACTGTCACTTCACCACTTGTTCCTTGGGGACTATGCGGTGTATTCTTTGCAGGAGCTCTGGGTGTTGCAACCCTGGATTATCTGCCGTATGCTGTTCTTTGCTATGCTACTCCACTTGTTGCAGCATTTTATGCAATAATCAACAAATTTATATGGCTTGAAGAGCCAAAAGAAGAAGACAAAAAAGTATTGGAGGCTAAATAAATGTACCAAATCAATAGGGATGATACTACAAACCTTTTGAGCGAACTTGTTGCTATTGGAAGTACATATTTTGAAGAAGATGAAATTATCGATTATGTATATAATTGGCTTCTTGATAATGATCTGAAACCTTATATACATGAATATTTTGACTCCAAAGTCACTCAATTTAATGGCAAAAACATTATTTCCGAGCTCCCCGGAGACAAGGACGGTCCGACGATATGTTTGAACGGGCATTTAGACACAGTTATCCTTTGTGACGGCTGGACCAAAAATCCCAAAGGGGAAATCGAAGGAGATTTCTTGTATGGCAGAGGTGCCCTTGATATGAAATCAGGTTGTGCAGCTATCCTTATGGCAATAAAAGCCTTTTATACTAATCATAAGTCCTTTGGTGGCAAAATAATCACGACTCTGGTTTCCGATGAGGAAGGTCCTTATGGACTGGGTACAAATGCGCTGATAGAAGACGGCTTGTTAAACAATGTCGATGTATCCATAATAACAGAACCAAGTTCCGGATTTACAGAACTTGAGTTTCCAACATTATGTTTGGGTGCCAGGGGAGGTTATGGATTAAATGTCGAATTCTTTGGTAAATCGGCACATGCCGCAACACCTGAACAGGGAATCAATGCAATATCAGAAGCCAGTAAGTTTATCAATGAACTGGATAACATCGATTTTCTCAAGGATGATTTTCTGGGCACGGGAAATGCCTGTGTAATATCAATTGAAGGCGACGGCGGCGCTTGCAGTGTACCGGACTATGCCAAGGTCACATTGTTTTGGCATATAGTTGTCGGAGAAAGTACCGAGACAATAGTAAAATATATTAAAGAGTCCATAAGTAGAGCCGGTATAAAAGCAGAATATAAAATCAGCTTCAGAGAAGCTCCTTCTGAAGGCTCCCGGGGATTCATGCCCTATAAGGTAGATGAAAACTCCGAATCAGTTAAACTCTTTAAAAAATCCGTTGTTGATGTTTGTGGAAAAGATGCTATCGTAACTTCTTTTTCCAGCATAGGAGACTTTAACTATCTCGGAACAAGGTTGGGAAGCGCTCCCGCACTTGTATTTGGTGCATCAGGAAAAAACTTTCATGGGGCAGATGAATATGTTGAACTCAACTCAGTAACAAAAACAGCAGAAGTTCTATATGACTTTTTAGTAAAAACCCTTGTTTGAATTTTTTTTGAAATAGCCCAATGCGGAATATCCGTATTGGGCTATTTCATTAAGGAGATCGAAATGACATATTATGATAAATTGTTTGTTAACGGTGCCTTTCATACGATGGAGAGGCGAAATTCTATTTGTAGCGTAATTGGCATCAAAAATGGTTTTATTGAATATACAGGCGAAGATAGTGCCTTGTCCGCAAAGGAAATCATTGATCTCGAAGGAAAAACTGTGATCCCGGGGATGACAGATTCCCACATGCATATGTATGCGTTTTGTCAGAATTTAGTCGCTGTGGATCTTTCAAATATCAGAAGCATTAAAGAAATGATATCAGTCATGAAAAACAAATCAAAGGAAATACCGGAGGGCTGCTGGATAAAAGGGGTCAATTTTGATGACACGTTATTCAAAGAAAAAAGGATGCCTACAAGGCATGATTTGGATAATGTGTCTAATAAACACCCTGTAGTCATAAGGAGAGTTTGTCTACATGCAATTGTTGTAAGCACAGAGGGTCTGACATTAGCGGGAGTAATAAAGGGTTACAAGCCCGAAGGCGGCGGTATAGTCGAAACAGAAGCAGACGGAAACCCCAACGGTATATTGAGAGAGCAATGCACACAGGTTATCGATAACATAATCAAAGATCCTCTTTCTGATATCGCCTTAAGAGAAAAAATAATGATGAAAGTCTTCAAAGACATGAGTAGCAGAGGGATTACGGGAATACATACTTATTCTGCCAAGATATGGAACTACAAAGAATCTATAGAAACTTATAAACACCTTGAAAACATTGGCTTACTACCTGTCAGAGTCTATGTTTGCCTTGATGAATTATTTGATGCTACAAATAAAATCAACAATGACCCTAATTCAAAAGTCCATTTAGGCTCTTATAAGTTGTTCACCGATGGGTCACTTGGCGCAGAATCAGCAGCCTTAAGGGATCCTTATAAAAACAGTGGTGATTCCGGTGTGATGATATGCACAGAAGATGAACTATATAATAAGATGAAAACTGCCTATGACAAAGGGCTTCAACCTGCAATACATGCTATCGGTGATAGGGCTCTGGAAATAACCATAAATGCAATTGAAAAGACAATCTCGTCTTCCAAAACAAAACCAGCTTTACCCTTTAGAATAATCCACGCACAGATGACACCACCGGATTTGATTGAAAAAATGAAAAAAATACCTGTGATCCTTGATGTGCAGCCCATTTTTTTAAGAACCGACCTTCACTGGATAGAAGAAAAAGTGGGAAGCTATAGAGCAAAAAATACATATATGTGGAAAACCCTTATGAGGAACGGTCTTATGCTGACGGGAAGTTCTGATTGCCCTGTGGAAAGCTATGACCCTTTATTGGGAATATACTCTGCTGTTACAAGATGTGATTTTACCGGTTTTCCCAAAAATGGTTATAATCCCGATGAAAAAATAGACATATATGATGCGGTGAGAATGTATACTCACAATCCTCATTATGCTACCGGTCAACAAAATATCAACGGTCTTATTAAAGAAGGGTTTTTTGCCGATTTTGTTGTGCTTGACAGAAATATCTTTGAAGTAGATGAAATGGATTTGCTTGATGTCAATGTTCTCTCTACATATATAGCTGGTAAAAAAGTTTTTTGATTTTACTTATTCTTTCTTTATACTAAATATCTTACATTTATCTCTCTTCTTTGCTTTGCTCCGGCATCTATGCTATTGCTTTTCGTTTCGCTATGCATGAATTCAGGCAACACCAATTAACACGGCGTTAAAAAGATATATCTAAAGATTTGTTTCCCCAAAACCGAATATATTAAATCCCGTGATAGAGATGTTTGGCCAAAACCGGCTGTAAAAAGTATATAATTTGAGATTTTAACCCTTTTCGTGCCTATACCCCGGTTCCAGGGTTAAAAATCACCATTATTTCTGCTTTTTTTGGCTGAATTTGCCATTTTTTACACCAAAAACGCCTTTTAAGAGGAAATTTTAACCATAACACATATGATTTTGGGCAAAAAGGGTTAAAATTAACATTTTAGGCCCCAAAAAACCACAAAAAGGGTTAAAATTTTGATTT
>DBPK01000016.1:0-99114 GCA_002304835.1 Firmicutes bacterium UBA1422 | reverse complement strand
CAACAGACAAGCCGAGCCGCCGGGTGGCAGTGTGGATGGATCGGGTCAGCGGCCGGGCGGCAGAGTTATATCATCAAGGATCCCTTTTAGTTTTGCCATTACTATTCCGTAATTGGTGATGGGGACACCTTGGGCCTTTGCCTGCTCTACCCTTGACATCATGTGCTTGCGGTTGAACATACATGAGCCGCAGTGGATTATCAAATCGTATTTTTTAAGGTCTTTTGGAAAATCGGAGCCGGCAACAATGTCAACTTTCATTCCTTCACCTGCACGTTCCCTGAGCATTCCGGGGATTTGCTCTCTTCCTATATCCTCTTCAAGGGGCGCATGGGTGCAGGCCTCCGCTATGAGCACCCTTGATTTCTCTGTCAGAGAATCTATCGCTGCGGCGCCTTCAATAAAAGTTTTGAGATCTCCCTTAAATGCAGCCAACAATATTGAAAAAGATGTAAGCGCCGACTCTCCGGGCTTATTTTCATTCACATATCTGAAACACTGGGAATCAGTAATAATAAGGGAAGGCGCCCTGGAAAGCGAATCCAGAGCTTTCAAAAACCCATCCGAAACAGTAGATACAACAGTACATTTATTATCAAGCAGTTCCCTTATCACCTGGACCTGGGGCAGTATAAGCCTTCCTTTCGGCGCCTGTATATCCTGCGGCATGACCAAAAGAACTGTTTCGCCGGCGCCAACCATATCCCCCAGAATTTTTTCGCGCTTGAAATCTTCCGGGACCAGCTTATCTATGGCCTTCTTGATATCTTCTATCCCTGTACCGTCGGCGGCACTTACCATTATCGGTATAAGTCCGAATACCATTATGACCTTTTGCTGCAGAACCGCCCGATCCAGTACATCTGTTTTATTTATTATGGGGATGACCGGAATTTCCGCATCTCTCAAACTGCACAGCCAACCCTCTTCAGGGTCAAGACTGCCGTCATCGAACAAAAGCAGTGCTATATCAGTTTTTTTGATAACTTCTTTTGTGCGGCTGAGTCTCAGTTCACCCAGCTTTCCAAAATCATCAAATCCTGCCGTATCAATGAAAACCACCGGACCCACAGGATGAAGTTCCATGGATTTATAAACAGGATCCGTAGTTGTGCCGGCATGCGCAGAAACGATGGCTATGTCCTGCCCGGTAAGGGCATTTATCAAAGAAGATTTGCCGCTGTTTCTCTTGCCGAATATACTTATGTGAAGCCTTCCGGCTCTTGGTGTTTCATTTAGACTGTTCATCAAAACTTAAAATCTCTCTTTCCTTTCTCGATTTCCTTGAGATGTTTTTTTGCCATTTCTCTTACCTTTTCGTTGGGCACCATGGCCAATCTTTTTTGAATAATAGCCTCGCCTTTTTCATATGTTTCAGGAGATGCGTAATCCATCAGATACTCTTTTAGTGTCATAAGTGCATTTGGCTGACAACAGTTGGCGATCTGCCCTGCTTTCAACAAACTCATAAACCTGTCTCCCGTCCGGCCTTCCCGGTAGCATGCAGTACAAAAACTGGGCACATATCCCAGGTCGATAAGCCAGGAAACCACTTGCTCAAGGGTCCTTGTATCACTTACATCAAATTGTGCGGTGGTTTCATCTCTTTCTTCCTCTTCATATCCGCCCACACTGGTGCGGCTTCCTCCACTGACCTGGGTTATTCCTATCTCCAAACACTCTCTCCTGGTTTTTTCACTTTCCCTTGTGGACATTATCATTCCGGTGTAAGGCACCGCTATTCTAAGTACTGCAACGATCTTTTTGAAAATATCATCCGGTACACCGTTTTGAAAATCGCTAACATCGATATCATCGGCAGGGCGTATCCTCGGGACACTGATAGTGTGGGGCCCGCACCCCCATGTATCTTCCAGATGTTTTGCGTGCATCAGAATTCCCACAAAATCATATTTGTAATTATCAAGCCCGAACAGGACTCCGCATCCCACATCATCTATCCCGCCTTCATTGGCTCTATCCATAGCTTCAGTATGATAATCATAATCGCTTTTTGGCCCCGAAGGGTGGAGTTCCAAATATCTTTCCTTGTTATATGTTTCCTGGAAAAGTATATATGTACCTATTCCCGCTTCTTTCAGCCTCCGNNTTGTGTTTGATACTGTATATGGTTTTTATGCTTTCCAGTATATATTCGATGGGACAGTTTTTCGGATCCTCGCCGGATTCAAGGGCAAGCCTTTTATGTCCCATGTCCTGAAGAGCTATGACTTCTCTCTTTATCTCTTCCTGCGAGAGTTTTTTTCGGATTATATTTTTATTCTTCGCATGATAAGGGCAGTATGTACAGCCGTTGATACAGTAATTGGAAAGATAAAGGGGTGCAAACATAACTATCCTGTTGCCGTAAAAATGCTCCTTTATTTCCTTTGCCAAGGCAAATATACGATTTACTGTTTCAGGGTCTTCGCACTCCAGCAAAACCATGGCCTCTTTAAAATCAAGACCTTCATATTTCGCTGCTTTTTCCAATATTTTTTCGATCAGTGTCTTGTCATTTTTGTGCAGTGCGGAATATTCAAGAGTATTTTTGATTTCTTCATCACAAATGAACTCTTCCGCCTTCATTGATCTGCTGTTGTAATTTGTCATATCGGCCTCCTGCCTGTTTGGACAACGATTCTTTCTATCTCCCTTCTGTCTTTAATTATATCGGTCCTGTCAAATCGTGCCGGATAAATACAATAGTTGTCCTTATATTCATCGGGAGTTATCTTTCTCATTATAACATTAGCTCCGCAGTGGAATGCGGAATCACGCTCTTTTGGATCAAGTATCCCAAGGGCCGTGGTCACTGTAAGGTTGGCTTTTGGAAGGAGTATCCTTGCAATTGCCATTGCCCTTTTTGAAAGTTCTGTGCTGCCGCTACTATTTTCCGAAAGGGGAGTATCGGGATGGGGAATAAAAGGTCCTATCCCTGCCATATCACATTCAAGTTCTTTTAACAAAAGAAGATCATCTGCTATGCTTTCAATGGTTTGACCGGGAAGTCCGACCATGAACCCTCCGCCTGTTTCAAAGCCAAGTTTCTTGATATTTCTAAGGCACTTTATCCTTTCTTCAAAATTGCCATCAGGATGAAGGGATCTATAAATATCATTATCTGAAGTCTCATGTTTAAGAAGATACCTATCTACTCCGCAGTCTTTGAAATATGAAAGCTCATCATAGGAAAGCTCGCCTATGCTAAGGGTAACGGCCACCTGGTTTTTTTTGATAGCTCTTATTATGAGACCCAGTTTCTTTTTGTCTTCTTTATGGTTTTCCCCCGACTGCAGTACGATGGTTTTGTATCCCGCTTTTACAGCCGCCTCCGCCGTATCTGTTATTTCCGATGCTGTCATCCTGTATCTGCTGATATTGTTGTTGTCTGCATTTATCCCGCAGTATGCGCATCTTCTGCTGCAATAATTGGAAAACTCAATAATAGCTCTTATAAAAACATCATCGCCTTTTTCTCTGTATCTTATCATATCCGCTTTTTCATAGAAATGCGAAAAATCCTTTTCATTCAGAGCTGCAACTATTTCACTTTTTTTCAATATTTTTTGCCCTCCATTCTTTTTATACCACAAACTCTGCAAGTTATTCAAATCCAATAATTCAATGGTATTATCAGAGCATTCTATGTGGCTCCATGGATACTTTTGAAAAACAGTACACAGGAAGTTCTTTTGAAAAAACAGACCTGAGCCCATGGGTCGAATGAATCCGGTCTTCGGAAGCTCATGGTCGAATGAATCCAGTCTTCGGGAGCTCATGGTCGAATGAATCCGGTCTTCGGAAGCTCATGGGTCAAAAAAGCCCAGCGATGCCGAGCTTGTATTTTTATTTTGGGCGTTTTGTGAGTTTTGTGGGGTTGGGCGGTTTGTGGGTTTTGTGGGGTTTAGGGGTTTTGGGTTTGCGTGTTTTGTGGGTTTTAGGGGTTTGCGTGTTTTGTGGGTTTTAGGGGTTTGCGTGTTTTGTAGGTTTTAGGGGTTTTGGCGTTTTGGCGATTTTCGCTGGATTGATGCTCTAATTTTCTGTTTTCCTATGTATAAAGAGAGATATTTGGCCAAAACCAGCTATAAAAAGTATATAATTTGAAATTTTAACCCTTTTGATGTCTAAAACTGGATTCCAGGGTTAAAAATTCTCATTATTATTGCTATTTTAGGTTAAATTTGTCATTTTTTACAGCAAAACTGGCTTTTAAGAGAAATTTTTAGTCCTAGGACGTGTCTTTTTTTGGTAAAAGGGTTAATTTTAACATTTAAGGCCATAAAAAACAGCAAAAAGGGTTAAAATTTTGATTTTGCTATTTTTTTCCTTCTTTTTGCTGTGAAAAATACATTGATTATATAAATAGTTTTGGCTGACTGCCTTTGGCTTAGGTATACCAGGCCGATCTTCAAATTTTACGTTTTGCTTTTGGCTTAGGCCGGAGCAGAGCAGATCAGGCGATTACTACCTTTTCCCTTTTATTCTTGCAGCGAAAACTCTGGTTTTGCCGGCCATGTCTTTGGCTTAGCCCGGAGCAGAGCAGATCAGGCTGTTACTATCTTTTCTTTTTTATTCTTGCAGCGAAAACTCTAGTTTTGCCGGCCAGGTCTTTGGCTGTTTCATATTCTTCGTATAGATTTGTTTCCTCTGCTATTGTCTGAACCTGTGCCGCCTGATCGTGCCCGATCTCAAGCACCACCCATCCTTCTTTTTTCAGGTGCAAGGGCGCTTCTTTTACGATTCTTTCATAAAAATCAAGACCAAGAGCTCCTCCGTCCAGGGCTTCTTTCGGTTCAAATCTTTTCACTTCATCTTCCAAGGTCTCTATGACAGCAGATGGGATATAGGGCGGATTTGAAACTATGATATGATACTTCTTTTTTATCGGAGCGAAAAGATCTCCCAGAAGCACATCAGTTTTTATTCCAAATTTCTTCGCATTCGCTTCAGCAAGTGCCTTTGCCGCAGGACTGATATCCGCCATGGTAAGCTTTACACCTTTGTTTCTTGCTGCCAGGGAAATGCCCACACAACCGCTACCACAGCAAAGATCAAGCACAGATGCTTTCCCTTTCCTTTTTATTATTTCTTCCGCTTTTCCTATCAAAGTCTCCGTGTCCATGCGCGGTATAAGAACATCTTCTCTTATGCTAAAATCCAGTCCCATTATATTCTGGATCCCTGTTATATGCTGAAGGGGCCTCCTGGTGCTTCTGTCAGCTATAAGGTCGAAATATTTATCACAGATGCGGTCATCTACTATTTCGGACCACTCCATTATGAAATGGTTCCTATCAATTCTGCGCATATAACAGTAAAGAATTTCCGCATCATTTTTCGGATCCGGACAACCTGCTTTCTTTAACTGTGTTTCCCCCATTTTTACTAGATCTCTTACAAGTAAACTCATAAAACGTCTTCTTCCTCCTTGATCATTTTCCCTTGATTGTCACAGGCTCCCTGCCCGAATTCTCCTTCTTTGGCAGTGGCTGCTTTGAGAGCGGCGATGGCTACCTCAAGCTGATCGTCATCGGGCTCTTTTGTTGTTATCATCTGCATCAAAAGTCCGAGAATGCTTAATATTTTTACGACCCAGTTATCACTTCTTCCGGCCCATTTGAGAAGTTCAAAAGAAAGGCCGGCTATAACCGGGATGAGCAATAGCCTTGATATTATCCTAAACAGAAGATCCGGCCATCCCAGCAGAGAAAAAAGGACAAGTGCTATTACAAAAACAAACATCAGGAAGCTTGTTCCGCATCTGGGATGCAGTGTTCCATACTTTCTGCAGTTTTCTACAGTCAGTTCTTTCTCTGTCTCAAGACAGTGGATACATTTATGTTCAGCTCCGTGATACTGGAAAACTTTTTTTATTTCTTCCATCCTTGCTATAAGCACCACATAAAGGACAAATGCTGCTATTCTCAAAACCCCTTCTGCCAGATTAAGCAGGAATTCGCTTTCCGTGAAATGTTTGAGCCAGCTTACTGCCGCTGTGGGTGCAATAATAAAAACACCCACAGTAAAAAGAACAGAAATAACAACTGAAGAATATATCATAATATTCCAGGCTCCTTTTTTCCCGAACTTTTTTTCAAGCCACAAAGAAAACCTGTCATCCTCCAGAGCTCCCTCTCCTTCGTATTCTTCCAGTACGTCGGCAGAGTACATCAATGTTTTCATTCCCTGCACCAGCGAATCAACAAAAACGAATATGCCTCTTAAAAATGGTATCTGTGTCCATTTTTTCTGTTCCGGAAGTTTTTCTGTTTTTATATGAAGGCTTTTATCCGGAAGCCTGAGCACGATGGATGTACGATCCTCGCTTTTCATCATTATGCCTTCCAGTACAGCCTGCCCGCCCACTTTTTTTGGGCAAGACCCTTTTATAAAAACTTTTTTGAGATCCATCCTATGCCTCCAGCTTTATCTTTTTGATAAGGCTGATAAACTCCGCATTGCTTCTTGTGTTTGCAAGATGATTTATTATGGTTTCCGTAACTTCCTGAGGGTCGCTGTTTCCCAAAGCTCTTCTCATATACCAGATGGCTTCCATCTCTTCCTGAGTCATAAGAAGATCCTCTCTTCTTGTGCCGGATTTGTTAAGGTTTATGGCAGGGAATATTCTCTTCTCAGATAGTCTTCTGTCAAGATGCAGCTCCATATTTCCTGTTCCCTTGAATTCTTCAAATATGACATCGTCCATACGGCTTCCTGTTTCAATAAGTGCTGTGGCCAATATGGTTATGCTCCCGCCTTCTTCCATGTTTCTGGCAGCTCCGAAAAATTTCTTGGGCTTGTAAAGCGCGGCGGGATCAAGGCCTCCCGAAAGAGTCCTTCCCGAAGGCGGAACAACCAGGTTATATGCTCTTGCAAGACGGGTTATACTGTCTAAAAGTATGACCACATCTTTGCCCTGCTCCACAAGACGCTGGGCACGAGCCAGGACCATTTCCGCCACTTTTACGTGATGGCTGGGCTGCTCGTCAAAGGTTGAGTAAATAACTTCTCCTCCGATCAGAGATCTTTTCATATCCGTTACTTCCTCGGGTCTTTCATCCACAAGGAGAACTATCATTTCCACTTCCGGATGTTTCTTTTCTATACTGTTTGCCACTTTTTTCAGCAAAACTGTTTTACCTGCCTTGGGTGCAGCTACTATAAGACCTCTCTGTCCTTTTCCGATGGGTGCCACCAGGTCTATGACTCTCATGGCCAGGTCACGGCTCCTATCCTCAAGGGAAAGGCGCTCGTCCGGAAATATGGGAGTAAGATCGTCAAAGTCGGGTCTTCTTCTTGCCTCTCCGGGATCATCACCGTTGACACTGTTCACATAAAGAAGGGCGCCGAATTTTTCTCCCGTTTTCGGAGCTCTTGTGATGCCCTTGATTTTATCTCCTGTTTTTAGATTGAATCTTCTTATCTGGGAAGGAGAAACATAAACATCTTTGTCACTGGTAAGAAAGTTTGAAAACCTCAAAAACCCAAATCCGCCTTCTGCGATATCAAGTATACCTTCCGCTTCGGTCTTGCCGTTTTCCTCGGTCTTGCCGTTTTCTGACGCTTTTCCGTTTTCCTCGGTCTTGCCGTTTTCTGACGCTTTTCCGTTTTCATCCTGTTTGACGGTTCCTGCGCCTGTTTTTTGTGTTTTTCTGTTTTTTGCCTTTGCTGTTTCTGCCTTTTCGTTCTCTGCATCCGCTGCTTCTGCCTTTGCTGCTCCTTTTTTTTCGGTTTCTGTCTTTTCTTTTTTTGTTGCTGCCTTACCGGAGGTCTTTTCATCTGCCATAGAAAGCAGAGATGTAATAAGCTCTTCTTTTTTCATGGCGGAACTTCCGTGCACACCAAAAGCTTTTGCCACCTCCCGCAGCTCGGCAACTTTTTTACTCTTCAAAATTTTTTCGTCCATAATTCATCCTTATTTACTTTTATATATATTTGGGAATAGATCGATCGATTTGTATCAGGCAGTGAACACCGCCTTTTGGAAATACCAGTAACAATACTATATACCGTAGGCCTTGTTTTTTCAAGTATTGTTTCATATAGCATTCATATAAAAGACTAAAACAGAATATAAAAGGGGCTGCACATTGTACACAGCCCCGATTTTGTAAACCACTATTTGCTGTAATCGAAAAAGCCTTTTCCCGTCTTCATTCCCAGCTGATTACCTCTTACCATTTTTCTGAGAAGAGGATGTGCCCTGTACTTGGGATCGCCGAACTCTTCATAAAGTACATCCATGATAGCAAGGCATACATCGAGGCCTATAAGATCTCCCAGTGCCAGGGGACCCATGGGATGGTTGGCGCCGAGCTTCATGGCATTATCTATGCCCTCTGCATCCGCAATGCCTTCGGCCAGTATTCCCACTGCTTCATTTATCATGGGTATAAGTATTCTGTTTACAACGAATCCCGGAGCTTCTGCCACTTCAACCGGTGTTTTCTTTATTGATTCTGTAAGCTTGAGTATCACATCTTTTGTTTCTTCAGATGTTGCAAGTCCCTTTATTATTTCAACCAGTTTCATAACAGGAACAGGGTTGAAGAAATGCATACCTATCACTTTATCCGGCCTTTTGGTGGCTGTGGCGATTTCTGTGATGGAAAGGGAAGATGTATTGGTGGCTATTATGGTGTCCGGCTTGCAAAGCTCATCCAGTTCCGCAAACAGGGCTTTTTTTGCTTCCATATTTTCTGTTGCAGCTTCGATTATAAGGTCTGCATCCTTAACGATGCTTATATCTGTTGATCCGCTGATCCTGCCAAGTATTTCTTCTTTTTCCTTTTCCGTAATCTTTTCCTTTGCTACCATTTTCTCCAGGTTCTTCTTTACTTTGGCCATTCCCCCGTCAACGGATGTCTGTCTCCTTGCTCTTAAAACCACCTCATATCCGTTTTGAGCCATTACCTGTATGATCCCCGCTCCCATGGTACCTGTGCCTAATACTCCGATTTTTTTCATTTAAATATCCTCCTTAACGATATGCATTTATATTGTTAAAAAAATTAACCACTCTTTGTTTGCATTATAACATTCCTTTTTTTGTAAATAGCGATCTGTCTTTTTTGAATATGTCCATTTTTTCTGATGATTTCTCTAAAGTTCCAGTATTTCCTCGCGGGCTTCTTCTTTATATCTCTCTACTCCGGGCTGGTCAAAGGGATCCACCCCGTTTATATATGAAGAGACCGCACAGGAAAGTTCAAAGAAATATATCATCTGTCCCATATAATAGGCATCAGTTTCAGGCATTTCTATTATTATCATGGGTACGCCGGCTTTTTCATGGGCTTTGATCACCCCTTTGGCAACGCATTGGTTTATTTCGTTAAGGGTTTTTCCTGCCAAGGGGTGTCCTGCGGAATCGGGTATAAGTATATCTTTTTTATTATAACCTGTCATTATCATTGTTTCAAAAAACACAGGTGTCCCTTCCTGAAGGAACTGTCCCACAGAATGAAGATCTCTGGTGAAGCTCAGGCTGGCGGGGAAAAGGCCTTTGCCTTCTTTTCCCTCGCTTTCTCCGAAAAGCTGTTTGAGCCACTCACCGAAATACTCCATTGATGGCTCAAAAAATTCAAATATCTCTATTTTTTTGCCCTTCTTCATCAGCGCATTTCTTGCTGCTGCATAATTTGTTGCATCCTGATCCCATGCGGGATCCTTTGCCATAATTTCTGCTCCCTTAAGAAGACTCTTTATATCCACTCCCGCAACAGCTGCCGGCAACAGTCCCACGGTACTGAGCACCGAATATCGGCCTCCTATGTCGGCCGGCACTATAAAGCTTTCATATCCTTCTTTATGCACTTCTTTTCGAAGCTGTCCCTTTTTTTCGTCTGTTATGGCATATATCCTGCCTGAGGCTTTTTTGCCGTATTTTTCTTTCATTATTTCTTTGAGCACACTGAATGCCGCCAGAGGCTCTGTGGTGCTTCCGGATTTTGATATGACACATATACAGGTTTCTTTTTTTCTTACTTCATTTACTATGGTGCTGTGATATGTTCCGCTCAAATTGTTGCCTGCAAAAATAACCTGCGGCAGACCCGGCTGTTCTTCCACCAGAGAATCGATCAAAGCTTTAGCTCCAAGAAAGGAGCCACCTATGCCTATCACTACAAAAAGCTGGCACTTTGCCTGTATCTCCGCCGCCGTCATAAGTATTTCTTCCAATGCCTCGGAATTTTTTTCAAGGGGAAGTCTGACCCATCCGGTAAAATCTTTTTTTCCGGACCAAAGCATGTCCATGGCATCTTCGGCGGCTTCATCAAAGGCTTTTACCTCAGCCTGGGAAACACCTGATTTTTTTATGTCTACTTTTATATCCATTTTTCTTCTCCTGCCGGTAAATATTTTTAACCGTAATACAGGTTAGTGGTCACATACTCCGGATCGCAGGTCGTGTCAACGCCCAGGGATTTTAAAGTCTGCTCATCACGATCACTTAAAATAGCGCTGCAGTGTGCCCTGCATCCACTAAGTTCTTTAAGTTTTGATGTTGCCACCTCTGCAGAAGGGTTGTTGGCTGCCGATACTGTAAGGGCACTTAATATCTCTTCTGCATTAAGGCTTGATCTTTCCTGCCTTAATATATTCACTTTCAGTTCCTGTATCCCCGTAAGTACGTGGGGAGACAGCAGATGTATCTCGTCTGCCAGTCCGGAAAGCACTTTTATGCTGTTTAATATTGCTGCGGCAGCGGCCACCATTCTTCTTGAACTTCTGCCCGTTACTATCCTTCCTCCCGGAAGTTCAAGGGCCATGACCACCACATTCTCGTATTTCGGATCTTCGTTTCTCTTTCTCTCTGCATATTCCCTGGCCGGTCTCACAACTTTTCTGTCTTCTATTTTAAGATCCATTTCATCCATGAGAAGTTTGGATCTTTTTACTGCATCTTCGTTTATTTTGCCCTTTTTGTAGTCGCACTGAGCTATCAGGAATCTCCTGATTATCTCCTGTCTTGAGGCTTCCCTGCATATTTCATCATTTATAATGCTGAATCCTGCCCTGTTGACGCCCATATCAGTGGGCGATCTGTATTCTGATTCTTCGCCGGTTATCTTTTCTATTATCCTCTTGACAACAGGAAAAACTTCCAGATCGCGGTTGTAGTTCACAGCCGTCTTGCCGTATGCCTCCAGATGGAATGAGTCGATCATGTTTACATCTTTAAGATCCGCAGTGGCTGCCTCATAGGCAACATTGACCGGATGCTTTAGGGGCAGGTTCCATATGGGGAATGTTTCGAATTTGGCATAACGGACTTTTTTGCCCAGTCTGTATTCATGATAAAGCTGGGAAAGGCATGTGGCCAGTTTTCCGCTTCCTCCTCCGGGTCCTGTTATTACAGCCAGAGGTTTTGTCACTTCTATATAGGGGTTGGCCCCGTAGCCTTCATCACTTACTATGGTCTTTACATCTGTGGGATAGCCCTTTGTAAAATAATGTTTATAGGTTTTGATTCCTCTTCTGTTGAGTTTATTGATGAACATATTCACTGCCGGCACATCTTCGTATCTTGTGACAACGACACTGTTTATGAAAAGATCATACTTACGGAACATGTCGATAAGACGAAGGACTTCAAGATCATATGTTATTCCGAAATCCTGCCTGGTCTTGCTGGTGGAAATGTCTCCCGCATAAATACATATTATAACTTCTGTTTTTTCGCGCAGTCTATTCAAAAGTTTTATTTTAGCATTTTCATCAAAACCCGGGAGAACTCTCATTGCATGTCTGTCCTGGATGAGTTTGCCTCCGAATTCCAGATAAAGTCTTTCGCTGTTGCCTTCTTCGATCCGGCGGAGTATGTATTTTGACTGCTCTTCTATGTATTTGTCTGCATCAAAGCCCTTTGTCTCTTTCACATTCGTCCTCCTTTAAAAGATACCGCCCACTAATATGAGTGAAGTTACGACCAGCGCGGCCACAAGGACGATTGCCACTGTTCTTATCCATCTTTTGTTGGTGTACATTTTTGTCTCCTTATTATGTCTACATTACTTCAATATTAAGCTTGCTTCTTCCTTCGCTCAGCCCTTTAAGGCTGATGCAGTAATCTATATCCACACGACCTTTTTTGTCGTAAGTCACACTGTTTTCGATGCTGTTGGTCAGAACTTCCATTTCTACCGGACCAAAAGGAGTATCATAAAAACCCTTGTGTCTTTCCCCTTTTTTGAAACGTATCTCCGTATCAATGCCCACATTAAGACCTCTTCTGGTCATGCTTATTACGTCCTGTGTAAGAATCAGTTCAGTTCTGCAACCCGGTGTTCCCGAGAATTCGCTTTCTTCGTACGTCAAATAAAGGGTATCGCCTTTTTTGTCAAGCTTCCCTTCTGTAACCAGTTCCATCTGATCTTCCTCGACATTTTCGTAAACATGTTTACCGGTTATTTTTAACGTTACGTTTTTCATCTCTCCTCCTTTTCTTCTTATTTCTTTCAATTATTATACCCCTTTATTTGTTTGCAAATCAAGGCATCTGTATTCTTTTCCATTTCCGAAATAATTTTTTCGGCAGACAGCATGTCCCGGGCCCTGGCAAATAGATACACCTTGAGTTTGGGTTCTGTCCCGGAAGGTCTTGCAATGAGTTTGCTTCCATCTGAAAACCGGAATTCCATTATATTTTCTTTGGGAAGTCCCGTTGGTTTTTCTCCGGCCACCATGGAACAGGATTTAGGATCTCCCATAATATATTTCTTTCCTTTTAAATAATCGACTATACCTATGGTTTTTTTATGGAACAAACCGTTTCTTTGATTTTTCCTCAAAAAATCCATTATTTTTTTCATTTTTTCACTGCCCTTTGCTCCTTCAAAAGTGAAGTTCAGGACTTTCTCTCTGTAGTATCCATATTCCTCATATATTTCTTCAAGGGCCTCTGTAAGATCCCTGCCGCGTTCTTTGTGCCATGCCGCCATCTGGCATATGAGCATGGCCGCCGTGACTGCATCTTTATCTCTTACATAGCTTCCGGCCAGATATCCGTTCCCCTCTTCAAACCCGAAAATATATCTTTCTTCCTGTCCTGCCTCTTCCAGTATCCTGATCTGTTCTCCTATATATTTGAATCCAATGAGAGTTTCTTTTATTTCTATTTGCTTTTTTGCTGCCATATGATCAATTATGGATGTGCTTACTATGGTTCTTACGGCAACGGGTGCCCGGGGAAGCTTTTTGTTTTTGCATATATAATCAAAAAGCAGGGTCCCTATCTGATTGCCCGAAAGGACTTTATAACTGTCTCCTTTCGGAACCGCTATTCCCACTCTGTCACAGTCGGGATCCGTGGCCATTATAAGGTCTCCCTTTATCTCTCTGCAAAGCCGTGCTGCCAGATCATATACTTCAGGGATCTCGGGATTCGGATAGGGACATGTGGTGAAACAGCCGTCCGGATCTTCCTGTTCTTTCACTATACTTATACTTTCCAGTCCCGCCATGGAAAGCAGTTTTTTTACTGGCTCCTTACCTGTTCCGTTCAATGGTGTATATACAAGTCTGAATCCTTTCATATCCTTTGGAATGGAATAGCTGAAGGCCTTTTTTATATAAGCTTCCTCTATATCCTCCGATATGAATTCACACCCTTCTTTCAGTGCCTCTTCAAATGTCATGCTTTTTATATCTTTGAATATGTCCGTTCTTTTTATAAAAGAAAGTATTTCATCCGGGACTTCATTGAGTATCTGGCATCCCTGACTGTTATAAACTTTGTATCCGTTGTATTCTTTTGAATTATGACTGGCAGTTATCATAATGCCCATATGACAGGGGATCTCCCTTACTGCGAAGGATAATGCAGAAACCGGCATAAGCTGTTTATATAAATAAGCTTTTATTCCGTTGGCTGTAAGTACTGCCGCTGTTTCTTCTGCAAAAAGCCTGGAATTTATCCTGCTGTCATAACATATGGCGACAGCCGGGTCTTTGAAATTTTCATTCATATAATCGGAAATGCCCTGGGTCACTCTCTTTATTACAGGTGTATTTATCCTGTTGGTGCCCGCACCCATTATTCCTCTTATTCCGGCCGTGCCGAACTCAAGATCCCTGCAGAATGCCTCATATATTTCTTCATCATTGCCTTCCATCACTTCAAGCTCTTTTTTTATATCTTCCGGCAACTCATTGTTATTACGCCATTTTTCATATTCAGACTTATGATCCACAGAATTTTTCTCCTTATTCTTCACAATATGTTATATAATTTTAACATAAACAAGGCTAAATATATACATGTTTTCCACACAATACCGCCACACAAAGGTTGTATCGTACTCAATAAGAAAAGAAAGGAGGGGGGCCAATGAACGATCAAAAAACGCCTCAAAAGGAGCTTTTTGAAAAAAGCGGGACCCTTTCGGGAGAGGAAAATCAAAAATCCGGCAAAAAGAAAAGCAGACCTGTTGAGCTCACCAGAAAAAGTCTGGCAGTCATAATGGCAGTGTGCATACTGCTGGCGGGCCTCATGGGTTTCGGAGGAGCTATGTTGGCAGAAAATCTGCTTGAAAACGGTTCACCGGGAACTGCTGTTTCTTCTTCAGGTTTTGATTTGGAGGATGCCACCGGCAGCGAAATGACTGTTCAAGAGATCTCGGAAAAGGTCTCCGATTCCGTTGTTGAAATACGCACTGAAAGCGTCAGCACAGATTTATGGATCAAGGAGTATGTCACAGAAGGAGCCGGAAGCGGAGTAATAGTAAAAAGCAACGGATACATTGTCACTAACAATCATGTTGCTGAAGGTGCAAGTTCAATATATGTGACCATGAAAAACGGTGAGGAATACAAAGCTGAACTTATAGGCAAAGACTCTCTTTCCGATCTGGCAGTTCTCAAAATCGATGCCAAAAATCTGAATGCTGTAACAATGGGCAAAAGCGATCAGCTTGATGTGGGAGATCTGGCGGTTATTATCGGAAATCCTTTGGGTGAACTGGGCGGCACGGTTTCTGCAGGCATAATAAGCGCCCTTGACAGGGAAGTAACCATAGACAACACTCCCATGAGCCTTATACAAACCGATGCTTCAGTCAATCCCGGAAATTCAGGAGGCGGAATGTTCAACCAGTACGGACAGCTGGTGGGGATAGTAGTGGCCAAGTCATCCGGTTCTGATGTGGAAGGTCTGGGATTTGCCATCCCCATAAACTCTGCTGCAAGTATTATTGATGATCTTATCAAAAAAGGCAAAGTAGAAGGCCGGGCAAATACAGGCATGAGCTATGTAGAAATATCAAATGAAGATCAGGCCATGCAGTACGGACTTTCCAAAGCCGGTGTATATATACAGGAAGTAAACGGTAAAAATGCCAAAAATGCCGGTTTCGAAAGCGGTGACAGAGTCGTGCGGGCCGACGGCAAAAAAATAGACAGTTTCATAACGCTAAAATCCATAATAATGTCCCATAAAGCCGGAGATGAAATAACCTACATTATCGAAAGGAACAGCTCGACTTTGGACATTACTTTTACTCTTTCTGAAAGTAACTCATAACCTCTCAAAAACGAAAAAGTGCTGATCATTCGGTCAGCACTTTTTCGTTTTCTATCATTTCTTTTAATCTGTCGATATGCACATCGGCGGCGGCTCTGGCACCTTCGGTGTCTCCGCTTTTTATGGCATCAAATATTTCTTTGTGTTCCGCAGGCATTTTTTCTGCTCTCCTGAAATCATCATAATATAGATATCTGAAGCGCAGGACCAGTTCCTGCAGTTGCTCTACCATATGGACAAGTATCTTGTTTCCGCTGCCTTCAACTATAAGATGGTGAAAAGCCGTATCGTATTTTATCATGTCCGGAGTGCTTCCTGCTGCCACTGCTGCATTATATGCCTCTGCAATTCTGTTGAGCTCTTCTTTTTGCTGGTAGCTCATACGCAGTGCCGCATAAAAAGCCGCCAGTCCTTCCATGTTCTGTCTTACTTCAAGTATGTCCACTATATCCTTTGTGGATATCTGTGAAGCGTAGGCGCCTCTTCTTGGTTCTATGGTCACAAGCCCTTCTTTTTCAAGTTTTCTTATGGCTTCCCGTATGGGTGTCCTGCTGACTCCCATTTCCTCGGCCATCTCAACTTCCATCATCCTGGTGCCGGGCTCTATTTGTCCTTTCAATATCTGCATCTTAAGCTCTTCATACACTATTTCTCTCAAGGGCCTGTGATTCTGTATTTCGAAATTCAGCATCTTTTCTCCTTTTTACAGGGTGGTTTCCGTAAGGAAAGTTTCCCTGTTATATTCCTTCATTTTATTGTATACATCTTCTGCCTTGTCTTTCTGCTGTATAAGAGCATAAACAGCTGGACCGCTTCCGCTCATCATTACAGGTTCATCTTTGCAAAATTCCAGCATCTTGTTCTTTGTATACACAACCTCATCATACATGCTGAGCGTATAGATTTCAAGTACATTGATCATGTTCCCGGCTATTTTTTTATGATTTCCTTCAGCAAGAGCTGAAATGAGCTCTTTTGTTGCCGGGTGCACTTCAATTTTTCTTTTGTCCATGCCCCTGTAAACCTCTCCGGTGGAAATGCTTATGGGAGGCTTGCTTATGACCACAAAACTTTTTAGGGGCGTTAGCGGTCTTAACATGGTTCCCCTGCCGTATGCAAAGGCGCAGCTTGAAGCCATGGGATCTTTTCTTGTTTTTTCATCCACTGCCGGGCTGCATCTTGCCTGACCCAAAACAGAAAAGGGCACATCTGCTCCAAGGCTTTCTCCCAGAATGCAAAGTTCCTTCGTCCCCAGGGAGAGTCCCCATAAAACATTCAATCCGTGCAGTACAGCCGCAGCGTTCCCGCTGCCTCCCGCAAGGCCGGCGGCCACAGGTATCCTTTTTTTGATGAATATATCCACTTCCCCCGAAAGTTCCCTGCCGTGATGCTTTGTCATCAGGGCTGCCGCTTTGAAGGCTATATTATCTTCTCCGGAAGGTACATCTTTTTTATCAGAAGAAACAGTTATTCTTATGGCGCCGTCGGCTTTTTTATTTTGGTCATCGGCCGGGCCGGTGATCCCGTCAGGTTTCCAGCACAATGTGACATCGTCATGGAGCCTGATCTGATGCATTATCATTTCGACCCTGTGATATCCGTCTTCCATTTTGCCTGTTATATCTATGGAAAGATTTATTTTTCCATATGAATGGATAGTTACCTCTTTCATGGTTTCTCCCGCAAAATCAAAATGGGCGGAAAAGCCGCCCATTTTTTATTTATCAGTGTTTCTTCTTTTTACTCTTTTTCTTGCTTTTCTGACTTGTTTTTTGTTTTTCCTTTTCTTCGGCAATCCTGGCGGCTTCAGCCCTTCCTGTCTTGTAGGTGCTTCCGCCCAGTGAGATCGGCATGGGCTTTGATACCCTTATATTGTCTGAAGCTATTTCAACTTTATTTTCTTCTTTATGGCGTTTTTTCTTGGCCTCATCCTTTGCGGCCTGTTTTTCCTTCTTTTTCTGCTCCGCCGCAACTATCTCTTCAACGGATTTTCCCGTTCTTTTGGCTTCTTTATAGGGGTTTATCGCCTCTTCTTTTTTCCTTACATCCTTTTGAGCCTGCTTTTTTGCTTCTCTTGATGTGAAGAATATCATTCCTACCACCATCACACCCATCATCACCATGCTGACAGTCATACTGGACTGAGGGTTCAGCGTCTTGAAGGATACAGTTACCGGTTTTTCCATTATGTTGCCCTTGGTTGAAACGAAGCCTGAATCTATGGTCAGTTTATATTTTGTGCTTCCTTTTATTTTGGCTCCCTTTTCTGTGTCGGCCAGCACCATCATTATATTTTTTTCTTTTGGGTTGAAAACCGTTCTTACAGGTACCTTTTTTCCTTTTGGATCTGTAAGTTTACAACGTTTTGCATTTGCCTTCTGGTTGTCTTTGGAATAGATGTCTTCATTAAAATACACTTTCACGCCCATGTTATCCACGGACATTCCCGTTTCTCCGTTTTTTGGAGAGGTTTCTTCAACGCCGAAAGGTGCCGCTGATGCAAAAGCTGTACTAAACATAATTATCAATAGTGAAAGGCTTATCAGCACGCCTGCTCTTTTCATGTTTTATCTTCCTCCGATTTCTTTGTTCTCAGTTTTTTAAAGAACTCTTTCATCATGCTTTCGCATTCTTCCTGCATGATGCCAGTTTCTGTTTCTGTATAGTGATTCAGTCTGCTTTCATTTATTATATTCAGCACCGATCCGCATGCGCCTGCTTTTTTGTCCATGGTACCTATATATAATTTTTTTATCCTGGCCAGAACGATTGCCCCCGCACACATGCTACAGGGCTCCGTGGTTACATAAAGATGACAGCCTGTCAGTCTCCATCCCCCGAGATTTTCTGCAGCCTGTCTTATGGCGATGATTTCCGCATGGGCTGTGGGGTCTTTTGAGCTTTCTGTCAAGTTATGCCCTCTGCCGATTATGCTGCCGTCTTTGACTATTACAGCTCCCACCGGCACCTCCCCAAGGTCAAAGGCCCTGCGGGCTTCTTTTAAAGCTTCCTGCATATACCTGTTCATATACCTTTGCATATTAACATATTTCGGCTGACTATTCAACAAAATCGTGTTAGAATAAACAAAACTAAAAAGGAAAAGCAGGCAAGCCACCATGGCGAAAGAAAAACCCAAAAAAAATAGAATGAACCTTACCGGCAAGATAGTCTTCGTGATTTCTCTTGTGCTTCTGATCGTCTCCCTTGGTATTCTCATTGATCACTACCTGAAAGGCCAAAAAAGCGAAAAGGAGTTTTCTTCCCTTAAAGTTTCTGACACCTACGACCTTGACGCCCTTTACAGGCAAAACTCCGACATCATCGGATGGATAAAAATAGAAGACACAAAAGTTGATTACCCCGTTATGCAGACCAGATCCCAGCCGGAGTTTTATCTGCGCAGAAATTTCAAAAAAGAGTATTCTCTTTCCGGCACCCCTTTTATGGATGCCGCCAGTGATATAACCATACCCACAAAAAACTGGCTCATATACGGTCACAATATGAAGAACGGAACCATGTTCCATGACATCCTTGATTATGAAGATTTAGGGTTCTATGAAAAACACAAAACTTTTACTTTTGATACCATTGAGGAAGAGGGCACATGGGAAGTGATTGCTGTTTTCCGAAGCAAAATATACAAAAAAAACTCCGATAAATTCAAGTACTATGAATACGGCAGTATAGTTTCGGGGGAACAGCTGAAAGAATATGTCCGTATCTGCAGATCCCTGTCTCAATATGACACGGGAGTGGAAGTCAATGAAGACGATATCGTCCTTACACTTTCAACATGTGCCTATCACACCAAAGACGGCAGGTTCGCAGTCGTGGCAAAAAAAATAAAATAAAGCCCGATATACTGTCTTTATCGGGCAAACATACAAATGAAAAAATATGGAAAATCAGAAAATAAAGCCCTGAAGCAGTACCATGATGAAGTTGTTGTCATAAAGCTCTCCGGCAAAATATGAGTTTTCAAGGGTCTCAACTATCATCTTGGAAGAATCCGGGTTTATCAGATTTGTCACAGGAAGCAAAAGTGCAAGGAATATAAATACTATGACTGCACCTTTTATGAACCCCACTATCAGGCCGAAAAACCCGTCAGCGAAACCGGCGAATCCGTCACGGTAATCTCTGGAAAGAAGTCTCAGTATCAGCCACAGTATTATTTTCAGGAAAGCAAGCAGTGCAATAAATACCAGAACTGTGAAAACCAGACCTGCGAATATTTCTGCCATTTTGGATGAAACTATTTCAGTAGAATTTTGGAGGATGTCGCTTATATTAAGAGGTACGCTTTTTTCTGAGGTTTCCATTACGGGCACCGAATCAGAAAATCTGAGATCAAGATCCTCTTCAATGGCTTCATATACAGTAGTCTTGTCCACAAGAAACTCTTTTACAAAGGGAGTGGCAAGATATGCAAGAACGGCCGCCAGTATCCACCCCACGGTATGAATAAAAGTAAAAACGAACCCTTTTCTAAGGCCGTATACTGTAGTTCCTATAAGTATCACACCTACTATGATATCAAGAACCATGGATCCTCCTTTACGGTAAACTGATTTTCTTCGTGAATGCTAAAATGAATTTCTTCATGACTACAGACTTAATAATACTAAACATAAACATAAATTGCAACAGTTCCTGCAGGGCAAAGCCTGCTGCAGATAAATATTTCCTGCAAAAGGGTTTTGCCAAAACAAAAAACCATCTCATGCAAATCTCTTTGCGGGCAGATGGTTTTTGTTATGGTGACCCTGGTGGGATTCGAACCCACGACCCCCGCCTTCGGAGGGCGTTACTCTGTCCCCTGAGCTACAGGGCCTTACATTACAGTAAACAATTATAACAAAAAGAGCGGTTCATGTCACCGCTCTTTTTTTGATGGCACCCCCGAGATGATTCGAACATCCGACGCACGGTTTAGGAAACCGACGCTCTATCCCCTGAGCTACGGGGGCACGACACGATATTTATAATAGCATACACTACTGCCGTTTTCAACAAATTTTGCTTTATGCCGGTTTATCATGCACCGGTCCACCAGACTCCGCCTATCCCGGTTTGGCAGCTTCGCCATATCCCGGTTTATGTCAATTTTACAGGTTCGTCAGGTTTGACATTTATATGCTCAAGTATATAATGATTTTGTGTTGAAAATGCATCCCCTGAAAAGAAGAAGGGGGACGCTCGTCGATCTTAGTGCTATGCCACGGCATTTGAAAGGAACCCGCAAGTATGACAACAAAACAGCAGGGTATCTTGCTTATGTGTACTTCTGCCCTGCTCTTTTCGGCAATGCAGATAGCCATAAAATCCTCCGCAGATGATATCCCCCTTATGGAACAGGTGTTTTTCAGAAACATCGTAAGTCTCGTTATAAGTTTTGTAATAATAAAAAGGAACAACGGTTCTCTCTTTGGCGGCAAAGAGCATCAGCCGTTGCTTTTCCTCCGTTCTTCTTTCGGTTTTCTGGGTCTTATGGCAATGTTTTATGCGGCAGGACACGCAAATCAGGGGGATGTCTCCACCCTTATCAAACTCTCCCCTTTTCTTATAACCCTGTGGGCCGCTATTTTTCTGAAAGAAAAGATCAAGAAGGTACAGGTTCCGGCTCTCATACTGGCCTTTGCCGGTGCGGTTTTTGTGGCAAACCCCGCATGGACATCAAATATTTTCCCACTCTTCACTGCTTTGCTTTGTGCGTTTTTTTCAAGTGTATCCTATACTCTCCTTGCCTATTTCAAAAACAAAGTAGACGGCATGACCATAATAATGCATTTTTCAACTTTCTGTGTTTTATGCTCTCTGCCCTTTATGCTTATGGATTTTGTTATGCCCGGAACATACCAGCTGCTGCAACTGCTGCTTATAGGATTACTGGGAGGTTTCGGTCAGATAGCTCTGACTTATTCCTATCGCATGGCTCCTGCCGGGGAAATAAGCATATACAATTATTCGGGCATTATTTTTTCTATCATTCTGGGATTCTTTTTCCTGGGGGAAAGGCTTGCATGGAATTCCTGGATCGGTATCTTTTTTGTGCTTTTGGCATCGTTTCTGGTATACAGATTTTCAGGGTCTGACGTTGATACCTCTTTATAAAAATGTTATAATATTTTTTTGTATAGGAGGTTGCCATGAATAATTATAACAGTCCTTTTTCTCAGAGATATTCAAGCAACGAGATGAAATATTTGTTTTCTCCCGAAAACAAATTCCGCACCTGGAGACGTCTTTGGGTCGCTCTGGCCGAAGCCGAAAAGGAACTGGGCATCAAAATAACCAAAGCTCAGATAGATGAACTGAAGGCTAACATAACAAAAATAAATTATGCCGCCGCCGAAAAAAAAGAAAAAGAGGTACGTCATGATGTGATGGCTCACGTTTATGCTTACGGCCTTCAATGTCCTTCGGCAAAGGGCATAATACACCTGGGTGCCACTTCCTGTTATGTGACAGACAATACCGATCTTATAATAATGAAAGAAGCCCTTTTGCTTGTAAAAAAGAAGCTGATAAATGTTTTGTCGGCTCTTTCGGATTTTGCAAATAAGTACAAAGGTCTTCCCACTTTGGGATATACACATTTTCAGCCGGCGCAGCCCACCACCGTGGGTAAGAGAGCCACCCTTTGGATGCAGGATATCATAAGCGATATAAATGATCTTGAATATGTGCTGGGATCCTATATGCTCCTGGGTTCAAAGGGTACTACAGGTACCCAGGCCAGTTTTCTTGAGCTCTTTGACGGGGATCATGAAAAGTGCAAAAAACTGGATCTGCTGGTTGCAAAAAAAATGGAGTTTCAGGCAGTTTTCTCTGTATCCGGTCAAACTTACCCCCGCAAAACAGACAGCCGTATCCTAAATGTGCTCAGCGGTATAGCACAAAGTGCTCACAAATTCTCCAATGACATAAGACTGCTGCAACATCTGAAAGAAATAGAAGAACCCTTTGAGAGACAGCAGATCGGCTCCTCCGCCATGGCATACAAAAGGAACCCCATGAGAAGCGAGCGTATAGCGGCTCTTGCAAATTATGTTGTAACAGATGCCATGAACCCTGCCATAACAGCTTCCACCCAGTGGCTAGAACGTACTCTTGATGATTCCGCCAACAAAAGGATAAGTATTTCCGAAGCCTTTCTTGGTGTTGACGGTATCCTTGATCTTTACTGCAACATAGCTTCAGGGCTTTTGGTTTACCCAAAGATCATAGAAAAACATCTGAAAGCTGAGCTGCCATTTATGGCCACAGAAAATATCCTTATGGATGCAGTGAAAAAAGGCGGAGACAGGCAGGATCTCCACGAAAAAATAAGGACACATTCCATGGAAGCTGCCAGGACCGTAAAAGAAAAAGGTCTTCCCTGCGACCTGGCTTTTCGCATCTCTAAGGACGAAGCCTTCGGCATGAGTGAAAAAGAGATAAATGCAGTCATGGATCCGAAAAACTTCATAGGCTGTGCCAAAGAGCAGACTGCCGATTATCTTAAGAATGTAGTGCGACCTCTTTTGAACAAAAATAAAAAGCTGTTGGGCATGAAGTCCAAAATAGAAATATAGATCGGCCCAAAATGGGAATATTGATATGACCCAAAATAGAAACATAAAACGAAAGGATCTTTTACAATGGTAAAAGCAATAGTAGGAGCAAACTGGGGAGATGAAGGCAAGGGAAAAATAACAGACATGATGGCCCGTGAATCAGATATCATCGTGCGTTTCCAGGGGGGAAGCAATGCGGGACATACAATAATAAACGATTACGGTAAGTTCGCTCTGCACCTTCTTCCTTCAGGGGTTTTTTATGATCATACCACCAGTGTAATAGCAAACGGTGTGGCTCTTAACATACCCTACTTTGCAAAAGAAATAAAATCTCTTACAGAAAAGGGTGTACGGTCGCCAAAGGTGCTGGTTTCAGACAGAGCCCAAATCGTTATGCCCTATCACATACTTTTTGATCAGTACGAAGAGGAGCGTCTGGGAATAAAATCTTTTGGCTCCACAAAGTCGGGTATCGCTCCTTGTTATTCGGACAAATATGCAAAAATAGGCTTCCAGGTAAATGAGCTTTTTACAGATGCCTCTTTTATAAGGGAGAAAGCAGAAAACGTATGCCGTCAAAAAAATCCTCTGTTAAAAAATCTCTACTGTAAGCCGGAACTTTCTCCGGATGATATAGTAAAGACCCTTGGAGATTATGCTGAAATAATAAAGCCCTTCGTATGTGATACTTCTTCATTTCTTCATGATTCAATAAAAGAGAAAAAGAATATCCTTCTGGAAGGACAGTTGGGGGCTCTTAAAGATACGGATCACGGCATATATCCAATGGTCACTTCCTCTTCCACCCTTGCCGGTTTTGCCTCCGTGGGCGCAGGCATCCCTCCCTATGAGATAAAGGATATCATAACCGTTGTAAAGGCTTACTCCAGCGCCGTCGGTGCAGGAGCTTTTGTAAGTGAGATATTCGATAAAGAAGCAGAAGAACTGAGAAAAAGAGGAGGAGACAGCGGGGAATACGGTGCTACCACCGGAAGACCAAGAAGGGTGGGATGGTTTGATGCTGTTGCCACAAAATACGGATGCAACATCCAGGGAGCCACTGAAGTCGCTCTAACTGTCCTTGATCCTCTGGGATATCTTGAGGAAATTCCCATTTGCATCGGCTATGAAATAGACGGCAAGATAACAAAAAAATTTCCCAACACCACTCTTTTGTCCAGAGCAAAACCGATCCTGAAAACCCTTCCGGGATGGAAATGTGATATTCGCGGTATCAGAGAATTTGGGAAGCTTCCGACTGAATGCCAAAGCTATGTGAATGAGATAGAAAAAGAACTTCAGCTCCCCGTGACCCTGGTGTCCAACGGACCGGGCCGTAGCGACATCATAAGGAGAACACCTGATGTATAAAGAAGCAAAACGAGCCGCCTGGGCGGAGATAAATCTTTCAAATGCAGATCATAACATAAAAACCATCCGCAAAAAAGTCGGTCCCGCTGTGGAGATCACAGGCATAATAAAAGCGGATGGATACGGCCACGGTGCTATTCCTATGGCTGAAGTCCTGAGAAAAAATAATATAAGATCCTTCGGCGTGGCTACTCTGCACGAGGCCATCGCTTTAAGGGATGCAGGGGCAAAAGAAGAAATAGTCATGCTGGGTCTGACTCCAAAAATGTATTCGGACATCATAGTTGACTATGATATCACTCCCGTGGTGATGTCATACGATAACGCTTCTGCCCTTTCCGATGCCGCACAAAAAAAAGGCAAAGTTATCTCGGGATTTATTGCCGCAGACACAGGTATGGGCCGCATCGGTTACCCTGTCAGCAATACTTCTGGCGGAGCCCTTTCTTCAGGCGAACTTTCTGCCGGGATTCCTTCTTCAGGCGAACTTTCTGCCGGGATTCCTTCTTCTATCGAGGATATCAAAATGATAGAGACTCTTTCCTGCTTCAAAATCAAGGGTCTGTTTTCGCATTTTGCCACTGCAGATGCAAAGGACAAGTCTTATGCAAGGGAACAGGAAAAAAACTATAACAGATTTTATGATGCTCTGCTGGCTTCAGGGATAAATATCCCCATGCGCACTTTTGCCAACAGCGCCGCCATCATGGAACTGCCTTCAGTGTGGTTTGACACTGTCCGCCCCGGCATAATCCTTTACGGATGCTACCCTTCCCACGAAGTGGATAAAAGTCTCATTGATATAAAACCGGTAATGTCTGTAAAGGCCAATATTATAAGGCTGGCCCTTATGCCCGAAGGGGCTTCCGTAAGTTACGGAAGAAAATTCATCGCAAAAAGAGAGAGTCTTATAGCTACCATACCTCTGGGATACGCAGACGGATTTCCCCGTCCCTATTCACAAGTGGGACGAGTTCTTGTAAACGGCGTTTTTGCTCCCATTGCGGGCAACATATGTATGGATCAGTGCATGATAGATGTTACTGATGTTCCGGGAGTAAAAGTGGGAGATGAAGTCATAATAATTGGAAACAGTGGGCAAAATACCATTCTTGCCGATGATATAGGTGATGCCACCGGCACCATCAACTACGAAATAGTCTGTGCTTTTGGGCAAAGGCTTCCGAAGGTCTATATAAAATAGGAGAAATTTTTTATGAAAACCAGAGAAAAAATAAAAAATACTGCCATAGAGATGTTCAATGAACAAGGTGCATCCAATGTAAGTACTGTTGTTCTGTCAAAAAAAATGGACATAAGTCCAGGTAATCTTTATTATTATTTCGAAAACAAAGAACATATCATACGATGTATATGGAAAGAAGATATGATTCCGGAGAACAACATGATTTTTTCCGGCATTCCTTCGCCAGAGTCTGAAGAAAGTATTCCGGAATTTTTGATCGGCTGCTCCAATTATTTCGCCCGTTATCGATTCTTTTATCTTGAGCTTTATACTGTCCTGAAAAACGACCCACTCCTCTTTAAAGATTACAAGAAACATATTAAAAAAATACGGGCACTGAATCAGAAAAATTTTGAAAGTTGGGAAGCACAGGGAATAATGGATCGTATCTCGGAAACCCAAAAACAATATCTCGCAGATAATTTGATGTATGCCGGATTTTCCTCTCTTTTTTTTCCGAGACTTTCTGTAATAAACGAAAAAATAGATCCCAAAGTACTTGTCAGTAATTCTGTAATGCATATGTACTTTGCTCTGGCGGAATTTCTTAATGAAAATTATAAACAGAAGCTCAAGTCTCAGCTCGAAGAAAAGGGTTTTAATTTCTCCTGATCCGGTTTTTGATTTTTTTGCCGGTGACAACGATGCCGGTTTTGCTTTTCAGCAAAAAAAGCACGGCAAACCGGATTTTACAGTCTGCCGCACTTTCAGGATGAAAAGCTTTTGCCTTTACACATTTTTATTTTGCTTTTATTTTTTTGATCCCGGAAAAATCACCGTATACTTTTTTTCCTTTCACGATCTTGTAAGCCTTTATCTTATAACTGTATACTTTTCCTTTCTTTATTCCCATGCTTGTGTATTTTTTGCTGTATGATGCCTTAAGTGTTTTTACATTTCTGAACTTGCCTTTACTGCTTTCTTTTTTGTAGATAACATACCCGTCTGCATCTTTTACTTTTTTCCAGTTTATAAGAATATTGCCGCCTCTGTTCTGTATCTTGCTTATTATCACCTTTGCCGGTTTTGGCTTTGCACTTTTTACATTGGAAAAAGAACTTTTTTCAGTTCCGCTTATTGCCCGCACTTTGTAATAATATTTCTTTCCTGTTTTTAGTTTGGTATTGATCCAATAGGTTTTTTTGGTTGTTTTCACTTTTTTGAATCCTTTGTTCTTTTTTACTGATCTGTATACCTGGTATTTCTCTGCTCCGGTAATTTTTTTCCAGCTAATTTTTATACTTTTTATACTTTTATTTGCTGCTTTTACAGAAGGAGTCTCCATTGTAACTTTCACTTCTGCCCATGGCGCAGTGATTTTGCCGGTTACAGTTGAACCAAAACTATCATATGTAACTGGTCCCTTTGCTGATATATAATACGTTCCCGGCTTAGCAAAAGAGATCAATGCTTTTCCATCGGCATCAGTGTTCATCCCGGGAAGTACGGCCAGGAGGCCTGTGCTTTTATCAATGCTGCATATACGGGTTCCTGCATTGGGCTTTACAGCTGTTCCCCAGGTATCAGCCTTTATTGTGATCTGGAATTTCCGGCCGGTTTTTACACTGTAACTGTTTTTGTCAAAGCATGAATAAAGATCTGAAAATGATTCTCCTATATAAACCGATTCGATCAGATCTCCGTTTGATACGACAGACTGATCAACGCTGCCAGACATGCTTTTGTTGATATAATAAATCGTGCTGAAGGTACTCTGTCCGAACCATTTTGTGACAGACCATGAATCGTATGCTTCGCTGTAAGAAAAATCAAGATAGTCTTCCTTCCTTTCTTCTATTGAAGCATTCTTGAAAGCATTTCCGTATTTTTTTATACAGGCAGCGATAAGGACATCGATTACTGTAACTCCGTTTTCCTGCTCAAGTATGTCATAATATTCGTTGGAAAGATCCGACGAAACAGTGAGCTCCTGCCTCGACATAATAAAACGTTCTGCGTCGGAGGCATTGAACCATACCTTCGCGGTGACCGGGCTGACATCCGCTGATGCAAAAGCCGGAAACATTGTGAAAGCCATAGCAACAGATACTATAAGCGTTATGATGTTCTTGTTTTTTATTTTTTCCATTTTTCTCCTCTCTTTATTTTACGTTTCTTTTTCATTGTTTTGGTGCTTTTTTACTGCTTCCCTCCGTGGTATTGCTGTTCCCCCGGTTTTCCTGTTCCCTCCGTGGTGTTGCTGTTCCCCCGGTTTTCCTGATTCTCTGATTTTGCCTCTCCCCTGATTTTGCTGTTTCACTTATTGGTTTCTGTTTATTTTCCTTTTTTATTTGGCTTTTTTATAGCTGATATTTGAGTAATTACTTTTTATAGTTTTCTTTTTCACTTTTGTGTAAGCCCGGACTTTATAAAAATATTTTTTCCCTTTTTTCAATCCCTTGTTCGTCCATGATCTTGCTGAACTCTTTTTAATGGTTTTTATCTTTTTATATTTGCCTGCTTTTTTGGTAGCTCTGTAAACAAAATATCCCTTTGCTCCGGATACTTTTTTCCAGCTTACTATTATTTTCCTTTTTCCTGCCTTTGTCTTGATCACCGGTGTAGCAGGCTTGACTGTTACGCTCTTTACAGAAGATGCTCCCGAATATATTTTTCTGCCATCCAAAAGGCTGTAATATGCCCTGATTTTATAATAGTATTTTTTGCCTGTAGAAATTCCGCTGTTTTTATAAGATGTGCTTGTTGATTTCAAGTCTGCAATTTTTGCAAAACTTCCTCCTGCCTTTGCTCTTAGGATCTCATATCCGGTAACATTTGCAGAAGGACTCCAGTAAAGCTTTACACTGGTGTAGCTGCTGTTGATTATTTTTGTAAGTCCTAAAGTGACCTTAGGTATAAACACTGCCTTTATGCTATGTTTAGCAGTAACGTTTATAAAACTGTAACTGCTTCTTGGCCCTTGGCTTATTCCGTCCACCTTTATATCCGCTGAAACATATCCCGAGGCAGGAATGATTTCAAAATCCTTATTTTCTCCCTCTGTAACACCGCAAGTTTTTGTTATGCTTCCTCCGGATGATGCTGAAGAGGTTATTGTATATCCGCCACTGACCGCCATTATATTTCCGGAATCATTTTTGTAATAAATATTCCCCTCACTGTCGGCACTCAAAGGAGAAATACAGTATTGTTGTTTTTGAACGTCCGGAACAAAAAGGTATCCGGATTTATTTTCTTCTATTTCTTTTGTTCCGCTATTATCTGTTTTATCTTTGATATTCAGGAGATATATGCCGCCGGTATTATTGTTTAATGTGGTGTACAGATATAGTTCGCCTGTTTCACTTTGGTTTTGTGTTGAAATCATTTTTTCCGCCTTTGCAAATCCCGGAATAGGGACACTATCATCTATTGTCATACTTGCACAGTCTATTATTTTCATAGTGTGTCCGCTGGTGCCAAATCCCGAAGTATCGCCTGAGACACCTGCATAGATCTTTCCTTCATATATGGTTGCTCCCGATGATATGGTTCCTCCAAGGTCAAGATAAATCTCCTCTGATTCAGGATCCACTTCGACAGCACTTATGCCTGTAACTTCTCCCGTGCTGCCATCTTTTTCAACCATATATTTATAAAGCTTTGATTCGTCAGTCATGACAAATATATATTCTATGCCCTCACTGTTATCTTCCCAATAAAGCACATTTCCTGAAATATTTCCCGAATCTTCAAGGACCTCCGCATCTATGGGTTTTGATGCACTGTCATTTCCTACTCCTCCAAGATCCGAAGGCATGCAGTAAAGGGTAGCATCTCCATTACCGTCTGCCTGGGACCCAAAAACTACATATCCAAGATCTGATTGGAGATCTTCTTCGGGGTCTGATGGAGGATCTGCTTGGGAATCAGCATATGCTCCTGCCCAATAGAATCCACCATTTTCATTTTCTATATATCCTTTTATTTCACCATTATCTGTATCTACGCAATAATAGTAACCGGGTTTTCCGGATCCGTTCCATGTAGCATAGTATGCATAACCGTTTTTGTATGTCACAGGAGAAATCGTCTGTCCTGTGTCAACATATCCCGGGTCCACATCAAATCTATGATTTTCGGGATCGTTGGCAGCTTCAGGGTCAGCTGTCCAGAGAATATCTAAGGTTTCGGCATCAAATGCCACAAGCCTTGCCCGGCTTACAGGCACCATAATGATTTTCTTAGCTATTTGGTTTCCCTCTTGTTCTATCTGTGCTTCTCCCAAGGCGGGAGGTATGGTCGCATAATCAACTCCCGAACCTTGTCCCAAAGATGCCTGGTCTTCTATTGTTCCGTTTTCCTTATTTAGTTTGTATATCTTTCCTGCTGCTGCGGCATATAACGATTCTCCTTCAATCAAAGGTGGGGTGGGTGAACTCCCCCATCCTGAACCAAAATTTCTCGCCCACTTAAGGCTTCCGTAATCAACCTTCGCCGGCGTTTGTGCAGAAGTAACAGCAGCAGAAGCAGGAACAGTCCCAGCTATGCTAAAAAGCATTGCAAATGCTGTTATGAATGCGATCAGTTTTTTCTTTTCTTTTGTTCTCATTGTTTTATTTCCCTTGCTATATTTTGCTATAGATTTTTGCATATTTGCTTTTTAAAAAAATCTTTTTCTTTTTGCCTTAATAACAAAAACTACGGCAATTGCCGCAGTCCGTTTTTCTGCTTATAATTTTTGCTTTTTACCCGAAGCTTTTACAGTTCATGCAGGTCTCCTGACTTCATGGATCAAAGCTTCGCCTTCCTTCCCGAAACAAAGGTTTCAGTGGATGTCTTTCGACTCAGGCTTCGCTCCCCATTTACAGTGGCGGGTCCGTACCGGATTTTCACCGGTTTCCCTCTTAGCCGGCTTTCACCGGAACATAAACATATTTATTTCTTTCTTTTGCTTTTCGTTCTGATTTTAACACCCTCAATTTCAATTGTCCATCTTATTTCTCATGTTTTTTTGTCTTTTTATAGGTGTTTGACCGTTTTTCAAGATTTTTTAATTGAAAAACATATCAAATCAGGATTTTTAACCCTTTTTGTCTTGATTTGCCTATCTCAAGGTTAAAATTTTTATAAAAAAGTGTTTTTTACGGCTTTTTTCTTTGTTAAAACCCGGTTTTCCAAAAAAACAAGAGGTTTTTAACCCTTTTGGACGCTTTTTTAAGCAAAAAGGGTCAATAATCTGAAAAAATTAACCCTGGCCACCCCTTTTCTATTCAAAAAGGGTTAATTTTTCCGATTTGCTATAAACCGGACGTGGGTTGTATAAAAACGGCGCAAATCACAGGGATATGACGAGGCGCGGGTTATTATAAAAAACGGCGCTGATTTGTTATAAAAACAGCGTGGCGGTGACGGCTGCGGTGATGTCAGTGACAGAGGTGTCGGCGAGGGCGGCAAGGGTAGCGAGGACGGCGAGGGCGGCGAGGGCGGTGAGGGCGGCGAGGGCGCTCATCTGTATATGCCGTATTTGATTTTTATCCTTTCAAGCTTTCTTATCATGGCATTGCCGAAAATGAAAATGCACAAAGCCGCCGTTCCCGCATGATATGCATCATAAGGGGCTCCCGCGATATATATTACTCTGATAGTTTCAAAACTTATGGGCTCGCTTCCGGGGAGACCCGCCGCTGTTACCATGGCGCAGATATTCATCAGTCCTCCGTATATTATAAAAACCGAAAAAAATGTAAATATGGTCAGAGTCAGGTTATCCACCGGAAGCTTTTTCCGCTGCAGAAGGATCCCCGCAAAAAGGCCCGCTGCGCCAAAGGCATAAAGTCTCCAGCCGAAAAATGTGTTGTCTTCTCCCGGGACGATCAAATAGGAAATATATGCGGCTATCAAGGCAAATACGATGCATAATACAGGCCCCAAAATTATTTTGAAGTCGCGGGATTTCAGTTTTTCCAGATCTACTTTGTTGAATATAAGTCCAGCCAAGAACCCCAAAAGTCCCCAACAAAACATCTGCCAGGGAGTCCACGGGCCCTGTCCTTCATAGAAATTGCAGAGAAATCTTGCCATCGCCCCTATAAGAAATCCCGCTTCGGGGCCCAATGCTATTCCTGATATTATTATAAGCGCCGACCCCATCTGGACCGGGATCGTGACGTGAAAAAACATCTGTGCACATACGGTAAGTGCTGTCATCATTGCAATGAGCACCAGTTCCCTGGCCTTTGGCTTTCGTTTTTCAAAAACCATGAAAAACGGCACCAGTGTATAAACCAGAAGGAGTATACTGACAAGCATGTATTTACTGTCATCAAGAAAAACTATGCCCGCCCATATGGTAAGAGGCATAGGTATAAAAATCAAAAGAGCCGTCACGATCCTTCTTTTTTTTGCCGCCGCTTCATAACGGGTCACATCATAGCTTTTACGCATCCTGCGACCTCCTGATAGGTTACTGCCTTGGGAAACCATTTCCCTGCTATTCTGTTGGAAACCGTAGTATAGAAATTATTGCCTGAGAAAAAGTCTTCCGGTGCATCCGCTGATACAACTTCCCCGTCAAAGAACATGGCGCAGCAGTAGGAGTACTCAGCGCAAAATTCCATATCGTGAGAAACCATGACTATGGTCATCCCTTCTTCAGTCAGCTTCATAAAGATCTCTGCAAGAGTCCTTTTGAAAAATGCATCAAGTCCCTTTGTCGGTTCATCCAGAAGTATTATGGAAGGCTCCGTCAAAAGTACCTTTCCAAGGGCAAGCCTTTGCTGCTCCCCTCCAGAAAGATCATAGGGATGCATCTTCCTTATCTCCTGAAGTTCCATAAGGCATATCATCTTTTCTGTCTTTTCTGCTTTTTCTTTGTCGCTCTCATTTTTATCATAAAGAGCTTCCTGCAATTCCTCTTCAGCAGTTATTTCTGTAAAAAGTGTCCGGGGATCCTGGGGAAGCATGGATATCCTTCCGCCTGTTCTTAAATCTCCCCTTGAAGGTTTTATTACACCGCACAAAGTCTTCAGCAGAGTACTTTTGCCCGTTCCGTTTCCGCCGAGTATGGAAAGCCATTGACCTTTAGGGACCCGAAGATCTGTTCCTCTCAAAACATCCTGTTCTTTTTTTGAGTAACGGAACCAAAGGTCTTTTGCCTCAATGGCATAGATCCGATCTTTGTTGCTTTTTCTTCCTTCCTTGTTGCTTTTGTCGGTGCCTTTACCGTGTCCCTGCTCGTCATTTTTGCTTTCCCGCCGGTCTTTTCCTTGCTCCTGTCTTCGTATTTCGGGAGGAAGCTCCCTTTGCATTGTTTCAGGTATGATCCTGTCCTTCAAAAAGCTTTCAAGCCAGATCCTACCTTCCCTCATTGTAAGCGGGCTTTCTCCCGATGGCTCGATCTCATTGAATATCTTCATAACGGAAGGCAGCCCCAAAAACATATCATTCCTGGGTTCTCCAGAAAGATAAGTGCCGACTTTTGCAGGAACATCATCACAAATGATCTTTCCTTCTTCCATGACCACCACCCGGTCTGCCATGACGAATGCCTCTTCAAGCCGATGTTCAGAAAGTATAACGGTGGTCCCTATTTCTCTGTTTATCCTGTGGATCGTCCTCAAAAACTCTGAAGCCGCTATGGGATCCAACTGCGCTGTAGGTTCATCCAGTATAAGAAGTTTTGGTTGCATCACCATCACCGATGCCAGATTCACCATTTGCTTTTGCCCGCCGGAAAGTTCGTCAGTATTCTTCCGAAACCATGTCTGGATGTCAAAAAAACTTGCGGTTTCGGCAACCCTTCTTTTGATGGTGCTGTTATCCATACCAAGGCTTTCAAGACCGAAAGCCAGTTCATGCCAGACTTTGTCCGTTACTATCTGGCTGTCCGGATCCTGTCTTACAAATCCTATCTCGGCGGCACTTTTTCTGTCATCTGTAACGGCAGGATTTTCTCCGTCATAAAGTACTTCACCTTCCAGCCTTCCATAAGGAATAAGATTCTTTTTCAACTGACGGAGCAGTGTTGTTTTTCCGCATCCGGACTTACCGCAAACCACCACAAATTCCGATGCATCTATTTTAAGAGTCACATCCTTCAGGGCTTCCTTTTCCGAAAGGGGATATTTAAAACTTACATTTCTGAATTCAACCGTTCCCATTTTAGCTCTCCATATATATCTGAAATTGCCGGCAGTAATAAAAGGATCCCATAGAAGGTCAGCACGACTGCAGTAAGCCAGCTTTCTTCGGGAAAATCCAGTACGGGATAATAATACATCGTCATTTCCTTCATGATGCAGCCCAAGGCAGAGATACCTCCCGATATGAGGATCAGTATCATCATTTTTAGATCTCTTCCCGTAAATTTATAAATGTGAAAGAAAGTGCGTCCCTTAAGTCCGTATCCTCTGGCCTCCATGGAGTCTGCCGTTTCTATGGAGGCTTCAAGGGACCATGAAATAAGGATGGACACCTCTTTTAATAATTGTCTTATTCTGCTTAGTATTCTTTTGTTTCCTTCTTTTCCAAGACATTTTTGTCCCTCGGATATTTCCCTGAAACGAACCTTGAGAAGCTTAATAAATCTGAAAGTCATGGACAGAAGAAGCCCCAATATCGGTGCGGCCCTGCCGAAAAGAAAAATGAATTTATCTGCGGACATGATCACATTGAAGCACATGAACCAGATTATTACAGATGTCAAAACGATGGCTGCCGCCACGCCGAAGACAAGGGCTTCTTTTGTTATGGGTGCCTTGTTGAGATAAAAGAGGATCGTTTCTCCGTTATGGTTGAAAAATGTATTTACAAAAACCATAACGGCAAATATGGGCAGCATAAAAACAATATTCATTTTTATGGCTTTATAGCCTCTTAAAATAACGGAATAAAACCATGCGCAAAAAAAAGTCACAGCAAGAAACACAGGACTTGTTGCGAACATGGTGATCCCTATAACAAAAACAAAATATATCAAATTTACTGTGGGATGATATTCCGAAAATTTAGAGGTCTCTCCCAACCCTTCTTTAAACAATATATACCTCCTTAATGTATCGGTTTGCCCAGTCTTATCCGCCATCTGAAGTGTCCGTTTTGCTAAGGTCTTATCCGCCGTTTAATGTTCGGTTTGCCCAGATCTTATCCGCCGTCTAAGGTCCCGTTTTGCTAGGGCCTTATCCGCCGTCTAAGGTATCGGTTTGCCCAGGTCTTCTCCGCCGTCTGTTGTATAAAGCCATACGATCCGGTCTTTATTTTTTACCTTGTATGATGAACTTCCATAGTTTACAAAAGAGCCGTTGACCTTATACATCCATCCGCTCAGACTGCCCGCATCGTATTCGTAAAGATGGTCTATGCCCTTCACATAAGTCGTTGCGTATGTTGATTCATATCCGGCATCAAGATGGATACCTTTGTTTCTGCAAGTATTATAAAGAACATCATAAACGCTTTTGCCTGTATCGGTCCTGTATGAGGTTTCAGAAAGTATAACACTTCTGTGTCCGCCGTATGTGGTGTTTCTTATTTCTATGTATACTGTTATTTTGCCGTCGGTTTTTTCTGTGCTGTCAACGCTTTTTTCTTCTTTGCTGTCTGTGTCCTTACTACGGGTGTTTTCATCATCATTATATTTTTGCTTTTTCTCTTCTTTCTTTTTTTCTTTATCTTTTTTTATGTCTTCCCTGTTGCTGCTCTGTTTGAATTTCCTGATTTGTTTTTTCAATTTTTCATAGGCATTTTTCTGCTGTTCATATTCGCTTTCCTTGTCCCGGTAAACAGTCTTTGCTTTTTCGATCTGTTTTTTGAAATCTTTTATTTTATCCGGATCATACTGTCCTTTTTCATAACCCGGCTCAGCATCCTGCAGGACTTTTTCCGCCCGCTTGATCTCTTTTCCCAGGGCTTTGCCGTAATCCGCATACTCAAAATCCAGGTTGAATAAAAAAGCTATGAGACAAACTGCCGCAGTCGCTATTAGTGCTATCCTTCTTATTCTTTTTTTTCGAAGCTGCTTTTCCATGGATTTTCCCCACAAGTTTCCAAGTAAAAAACTGCGGCAACTGCCGCAGTCCGTTTTTCTGCTCTTTCAAAAACTGTATACCGATCGCCCGTCGGCACAGCATGGGATCTATGCAGGTCTTCTGGCTCAGGCGTCATCACCTTGTCCGTCTTCCCGATCTCTCAGTGACATAATAGACAAAACTCTACCCTTACAGCGGCGGGACCGCGCAGGATTCAAACCTGCTTCCCTCTTAGCCGGATATTTCCGGAACACAGATCTTATATGTTTTACATGATAATTTTAATGCCGGCAAATCAAAAAGTAAAGCCCTATTTCTGCCTTCCCTCATGACCGTGATGCTTTTATTTGAGAAATCCCCTTTCTTTGAGCCACAAAATGCTTGCTTCTGCCCGGGTGCTTTCTATGGTATAAGTTGTGTCTTTTCTGCAGTATTTTTCTGTCGCTTCTATTGCCTTTTCTGCATTCAATGTTCCTTTTCCAAGGGGCAGGTGCTCATCTTTATTCCCGTTGTTACTGTGCAGATGCAAATGTCCTAAAAATGGTGCAAGTACTTTTATCCATTCTTCGCAGGGCACAGAGCTGACGCAGTTCGCATGTCCCATATCAAGACAAAGTTTTATCCCTTTGTCTGCGATCTTCTCTGCAAGTTCCAGCATCATATAAGGTTCATCGTCCATAACATTTTCAATATAAACGGTGATATCTTCTTTGTCTTTTATGAACTCTTTCCAGAAAATAACCGATTCTTTAAGATGCCATTCCTTAAAATATATCAGAGGTACATATCCGGAATGCAGTACCATATCCTCTATACCGTAATTGCAGGCTATCTCATATCCCCTGTTTATTCTCGCCATTGACAGCGTTCTGGCAGCCGGATCTATTGCAGCAGGGTATACTTCGTTGAAGGGTCCGTGCAGAAATCTCTTTTCAGGCATTTTTATTTCGGGAAGAGTCTTTTTATCAAGATTTTGAGGATATATAAACATATCCTCTTCTTTGCCAAAGCCGTATTTTTCTATGACTTCCTCTGCATCTGCAGCTATTGTGGCCACATAGATTTTTTCTTTTTCCATGAGACCACCTTATCATATCCGATAATAACAGGCAATCATTTATGTTATAATATCTTTTGAGGCATGCTTCATATAATCATGTGTTATCCAGACTTTTGATTTTATATCCCGGGAGGTGTTTATGGCTTTTGGTATTTTCGGAAAAAAAGAAACGGCTGACCTTATTATCATCAATGCTGACATATATACTCAGGATCCCGATCTCCCCGTAGCCCAATCAGTTGCCTGCAAAAACGGTATAATAATCGCCGTAGGAGATATAGAAGATATTCTTGATATGCAGACATCTGATACATTTGTTTTGGATCTTCAGGGAAAATATGTGACTCCGGGACTTATGGATGTAAACGGTTCTCCTGTCATGGACGCTTTTTCTGAATGTTCCTTTTTTCTGGACCCTCAAATGAACGAAGAGGAAATAAAGGAGGCTCTGGCCTCCGAGTTTTCATTATGGTCGCAAAGAATTTCCTCCAAAAGGAAAAGTGCAGGATCCGAAGAAGGATATACTCCTGATGTTTTTTTTGCCTACGGCTATGAGCAAAGTATCATGTCGGACAAAAAAACCGAAGAAGCCGCCCATATGCTGGATGAAATAACAGGAGATGATCCTGCAGTTATACTTGCAGCAAACGGTGACGGTATCTGGATAAATTCTTCCGCTCTTGATCTGGTCAGGAATGCTGCCAGGGAAGACGAAGTCGAAGTACTGACCATCCCTTACATTATCTCCGTGCTTGATCCCTTTGATAATGATGCCCTGAAATACGCCGTCAACCAACAAACTTTTTCATGGTGTCAGCGGGGGATCACCGGTATTTTCAACAGCGGTTCCCCGGAGGTTTTTAGCGAAGCCTATCAAAGCATTCTGATCTCCATGCTTCAGGAGGGACTCCTTAGACAAAGATTCTTTGATTCATTATCTGTAGCCACAAACATAAATCCAAGATATCTGCTTTCCAGACTTATGCACGGAAAAACATTATGTACCGAACTTGACGGTTTTATCAATTTCAATACTCTTAAGCTAAGCATCGAAAATGATAACAGCAAAATCAAAGATGATTATATCGAAAAAGTTTTTGCTGAAATTTCCACAAGAGGTTTTGATATGATCGTAAATGATCATGAAAAAGAATACAGGTATCTTGGCCCGGAAGAAGACCCTGATATTTTCTCTGAAGAAGCCACTTCTTCTGATATGAACAGCTATATTAGGCAGTTCACTGTCGATGCAGCTTATCAAATAGGGATGAATGAAAACTTCGGTTCTGTAGAAGTGGGAAAGAAGGCTGATTTTACTGTTTTTGAAGAGGACCCTCTTCAAAAAGAGAAACTGCCGGAAGCTTTTATGACCATACTTAACGGTGATATCGTTTATGATTCTGAAGGGGATGATATAAATGAATGGTATGAGCTGATGACAAGCCAGCAATTTTGAAGATTTGGTGAAAGAAACCTTGTCGCGTCTTTTTTTCACATATTTGTCACTTTTGCGTTTTATACTCAAGAAAGATCAGAAGTATGGATTTCTCCAATACAAACTTTCCTTCTTTTGTGAATACACACACTGCAAATGCCCCGGGATCCCCCCCGGGGCATTTGTATCGGTCGCTAAACCTTTTCTCCGTTGCATATGCCACGATCTGCGCAATTCTTACAGTCACACCCGCATAGCGTTTTCCCCTTTTTTTTGTCTTTATATAATGCCCTCAGGGCCGCAGTCACAGCTCCTGCCAGCAATATGCTTATTAATACAGTAGCAAACATTTTCTTCTCCTTTTATGTTTTATTTCCTAAGTTTTTGGCAAATATGGTTAGTGCCGCCTAACTCACTTAAATGTTAGCACCTCCTAACTCCGGTGTCAAGGATTTTTCCCATTGATAGCAAAAAATACAAATGTTATAATCAAATCAGGAAAAAGAAAGGAGAAGGACCTATGATCATTCAGGAAGCTGCTGAGATGTATCTGGAAACTATTTTGATATTGAAAAAAAGAAACGGTTCTGTCCGTTCAATAGACATAGCCAATGAAATGAATTATTCAAAACCGACAGTCAGCGAGCAGATGAAAAAATTCCGGCAGAACGGATATATAAAAATGGATCAAAACGGATATATCTCAATGACGGAAAAGGGCCTTTCAATCGCAGAAAACACCTACGAAAAGCATCTCCTTCTGGCGGGATTTCTTGTTGAAATAGGTGTGGATGAAAAGACAGCCTATGAGGATGCCTGCAGGATGGAACATTATATAAGCGATAAAACATTCGAATGCATAAAAAACCATTACAGGAAACTCCGCCCCAAAAACTCCGGACCCAAGTAAAACCGGAAAACTCAGGAATAACAAAAAGCGGCCGGAGCAATGATGCTGCCGGGGCCGCTTTTATCTTTCGTCATATTTTTGTATTATTTTTTTCTCTTTTTTCCAGTTCCTTTTCCATTTCATCATATCCCTTTTCGTAGGCCATAAGATTTATTCCTGCTATACTGGCAGAAAAATTATCCATGACCTCCTCCTCGACAGCGGGATAATGAAGTTTGGGCATAAGTTTCGTAAGTGCACCCAGCATCACCATATTGATGACAAAGGGTTTTCCCATCTCTTCGGCTATGGCCGTGGCGGGTATCCTGTAATGATCCGGATCGTCAGATTCGACCAGCGTACTGTTTATGAGCACCATGGCACCTTTTTTAATAGTGTCTTTGTACTTGTTGAAGCCTACCTGATTAAAGGCTATAAAAACATCTGCCTTGTCCACCTTCATATAGTCTATGTAATCATCTGAGATCACGACTTCGGCTTTGCAGGCTCCGCCCCGGGCTTCAGGTCCGTAACTCTGAGTCTGGGAAATATTATAGTCTTCCCCCAGCCCATATGCTTTGGCCAGAAGTACAGAAGCAAGTATTACTCCCTGTCCTCCCGCACCTGCGAAACGCACGTTTATTCTCATTTTTCTTTATCCTCTTCTGTCCTTCTTACACTGATTGCCCCATCAGGGCACAGCCTTTCACACATACCGCAAAACAAACATGTCTCCCGGTTGACTGCTTCGGGCATATTCGTGCCGTAATCATTACGTTTCTTGGAGTGTACAAATATTTTTTTGGGACATATGGAAAGACATATGTCACATCCTTTGCAGCAGGCTTTGTCTATGGTTATGTCAGCCATTGCTTTGCCCTTTCTTTATGTTTTTCTCTTGTAGTTTCTGTAAAACCTTATCCGTATATTCTTTACGCGAGGTGTCATGCTTGATCCTTCCTATCCTTACTTTGCCTTTGGGGATCTCCATTCCCTCCTTGTATATGTAGGTCATCTCTTTATATCTTGCCATCATTGCCACCGGACTTTTTTCTCCGAAAATATTGTTGCCGGCCTGGACGGGACATTGTGTCAGTACCTCAATAAAGGAGAATCCCTTATGCTCTATCCCTTCAGCAATGGCTTTTTCCAGTTGCACGGGATGGGCTGTAGTCCATCTGGCAACATAAGTTCCTCCGGCGGCGGCCACAAGGCTGCACCCGTCTATGGGCTCGTCATAACTGCCGAAGGGAGATGTCTTTGTGACTGCACCCTCCGGTGTGGCGGGGGATTTTTGACCGCCTGTCATGCCGTAGATATAATTGTTTATTTCTATCACCGTAAGATCTATGTTTCTTGATGCCGCATGTATCAGATGGTTCCCGCCTATTGCCAGGCAGTCTCCGTCTCCTGTGAAAACAAGGATTTTTTTGTCAGGTCTGGCCAGTTTCAGTCCTTCGGCAAAGGGAAGCGCTCTTCCGTGCATGGTATGCATAACATCCATTTTAAAATAACAGGGTATCCATGAAGAACAGCCGATACCGCTCACACATGCCAGTTCATCTTTTATGCCCAGCTTCTCAAAGGCTTTTATGGCGGCAAACTGAACTATTCCGTTACCGCATCCGGGACAGAAAAGTGTGGGCAGTGATTCTTTCTTGATATATTTTTCATATAGTTCGTTCACTTGCACCAAACCTCCTCAAGTATCCTGTCCAGAAGTTCATTGGGAGAATGTATCTCTCCTCCGCACTTGGGCATGGATATTACCGTTTTATCCCAAAGGGCTCTTCTGACTTCCCTGCAGTATTTTCCTATATTCATTTCGGGCACTATGACCAGATCAACATTTCTTGCCAGTTCCTGTATCTTTTCTTCGGGAAAGGGCCAGACTGTGTTTACCTTGATGAGTCCGACTTTCAGATGGCTGTAATCTGTTTGCATGGTTGCAGGAACTCCTCTGACAAACAGATCCTTTACTATACGGAATTTTGCTTTTATCCTGTCATCCTTTATACCTCTTGCAAGTTTAATGGCATTCATGGCAGATCTTGCAACAGATCCGTAGGCAAGTATGGCCACTTCCGCATCCTCCATGCAAAAAGCTTCCACATCCGCGATTTCTTTTATGTTATCAGTGATCTTTGAGCATATTTTATTTATGAACTCCCCGCTTTTGGGGGCGATATGTCCTATCCTTCTGCCAAGTTCATCATGAAGTTGCCCCTCTACCATGGAGTATGCTCCTTGGAAAAAATCTTCTGTGGGTGAAGACGCATATATCCGGGTCAATTCACCTTTGTCTTTTGGAAGGGGCTTCATTGTTATCTTTTCTCTCATGTGTCCCACAACTTCATCGGAAAGCAGTATGACCGGGGTCCTGAACTTTTCGGAAAGCTCAAATGCTCTTACTGTAAAATCATACATCTCCTGCACCGAGGAAGGACAAAGAACTATTATTTCATAATCTCCGTGACTGCCATATCTGGCCTGATATATATCCTGCTGGGATGACATGGTGGGCTGTCCTGTGGAAGGACCTCCTCTTTGTACATTTACGATCACAGTGGGTGTTTCTGTGACCGCTGCAAATCCTATGGCCTCCTGCATAAGTGTATATCCGGGGCCCGATGTTGCGGTCATAGATTTCTTTCCTCCCCATCTGGCACCTATTATGGAACATGCCGATCCGATCTCATCCTCCATTTGTATGAAAACTCCTCCGGCTTTCTGCATTTCTCCGGAAAGCATTTCGATGATTTCTGTGGAAGGGGTTATGGGATAACCCGCAAAAAATCTGCACCCTGCCTGTATTGCTGCTTTTGCACATGCCTCATTTCCCTGCAGGACTGCAGTTTTCTTGTCTTTTTTTTGTGGTTTTTCGGGATCCATTTTTATCCTCTTTATACTTTCTTTTTTGATATATCTATATATATCGGATCAAAAGATTTTAAAGCAAATGGTTTTCTATAACCTGCACGGATGCATCAAAATCTTCTATCTGCAGATAATACTCGGCAGCATCAAACAGTGCCTGCATTGGACAAAGGCCTATCAGCTCCGTTCCTATTACGGGAACTCCGTAACGGGCAGCTTCCCTTCTCACCAGTTCTGTTACCCTGTGCAGGGGTGTAACTGTGAAATCCGTCATGTTTATGGATACCTGAGCGATATTCCTCTCTTCCAGCATAACTCCCATGGCCTTTACGCATTTAAGTCCTCCGCCGGCTTCCCTTATTATTTTGCCTATTTTTTCTGCGATGGAAAGATCATTTGTGCCCAGGTTTATATTATATGCGATCAGGGGAGGTCTTGCTCCTACCGCCAGTACTCCTGCAGTGGGATGGATCCTCTGTCCTCCGAAATCCGGTATCCACTCCGGGTCTTTCACTTTTTCTGCCATACCTTCAAACTGTCCTTTTCTCACCTTTGCAAGATTTTCTCTGTGGGGAGCTGATGCAGATCTTTCATATAAAAATACCGGCAGCTCCGCTTCTTCTGCGATCCTCTTTCCCACTTTTTTTGAAAGCTCGATACAATCTTCCATGGTGGCTTCTTTTATGGGCACGAAGGGCATCACATCAACACAGCCCATTCTTGGGTGTTCTCCTTCATGCTTTGTAAGGTCTATAAGCTCCACCGCTTTTTTTGCCAGCTTCACTCCTGCCTCTTCGCAGCCTTCCATGCTTCCCATGTAGGTTATGACCGTTCTGTTGTGGCTTTTGTCGGAGCTGTAATCAAGTAGTGTGCATCCCGGTGTCTGTCTTATCTGGTCCACACATGCCTCTATTATCTCTTTGTTTCTTCCCTCGCTTATGTTGGGTATACTTTCAATTATCTTTGCCATTTTGTATCTCCTGTTTTACATTTCCTTTAAAACAACTTCATATATTTTTGCTGCTTTTTTTTCGGCATCTTTGTATATGCCGCTGCCGTTTTCCATATAGTACTTTTCTTTTTTTTCATCCTTTAGACCGGGCATATTTATTCTCACATTGAGCCAGGCTCCTTTGACTGCGTTCATAAGACTGACTGCCGCCACACCCAGGTCACTGGCCGCATTCGGGTTGCATTTTCCGATCATTGTCTCTGCAAGTTCCAATGCTTTGTATGAAACCTCCATGACCTGATAAGGCACTTCTGTGGCTTCAAGATTTGCTTCCATTATTGCTTTTTTTCTTTGTTCTTTTTGTTCATCACTTTCTTTGGGCATTTTGTATGCTTCCATTACTTTGTTGTAAGCCATCGTATCTTTATCAACGGCTACAGTCAGTTCTCTGAAAAGTCCTACTGCCTGGTCCTTGACTTTCTTGCATACATCTTCAAATCCCGCATACTTTTCTCTCCCGCAGGTCAGATCTGCCACCATCATCATAAGGGCGACTCCCTGAGCTCCGGACAGAGCGCTTACCGATCCGCCTCCGGGGGCAGGGGCATCTGACTGAAGCACATCCAGATATTCTTTTACTTTCAAATCCGCTAGATCCATTAAATCAATACTCCTTCCTTTATCGTTGCCAGTGCCAGGTTTGATCCGAATCTATAGCAAAGCATTTCCATGTCCTTTGCATTCCAGATCACCATATCGGCTTTTTTCCCTTTTTCAAGGGTCCCGCATAGAGCGCCTTTTCCTATGGCACATGCCGGGTTTATGGTCACTGCCGTCAGTATTTCTTCGGGCGTCATTTTATACTTAAGATATCCAAGGTTGATAACAAATTGAAGGTTAAGGGACGGGCAGGAACCCGGGTTGAAATCCGATGCCGTTGCCACAGGTATACCCATTTCTATCATCTTTCTCACCGGAGCAAAATCCTTGCCCAGATAAAAAGATGTGGAAGGCAGACACATGGCTGTTACGCTGGCCTTTGCCATGGCCCTTAGTCCCTTTGGTCCTATGGCAATAAGGTGTTCAGCGGAAACTGCTCCTATTTCTCCGGCCAGCTTGGAGCCTCCCATTTCTTCTATTTCATCGGCATGGATCTTTAATGAAAAGCCCAGTTCTTTTGCTTTACTCAAATATTTTCTGCTCTGGTCTTCATCAAAAACTCCCTCCTCACAGAAAACATCAACGAATTCAGCAAGATTTTTCTCTTTTATAACAGGAAGTATTTTTTCGCAGATCATTTCTATATACTGATCAGGTTTTCCTTTGTATTCCGGTGGTACTGCATGGGCTCCCATGAATGTTGCTACCATATCCATCCTGTGATCTTCGTTAAGCTTCTTTATGACTTCCAGCATCTTTACTTCTGTTTCAAGATCAAGACCGTATCCGCTTTTTGCCTCGCAGGTGGTAACTCCCATTTCCATCATTTCATCCAAGAAACCTTTGCTTTTTTCATATAGTTCATCAAATCCGGCTTCCCTGGTTTTTCTGACTGTATCAAGTATGCCGCCGCCGGCTTTTAGTATGTCCAGATATCCTGCTCCCTTAAGCTTAAGAGGTATCTCATGCTGCCGGTATCCTCCGAAAACAAGATGAGTATGTCCTTCCACCAGGCCCGGTGTCACCAGATTGCCTTCTGCATCGATTATCTCATCCGCATCTTCTTTTTCAAATGCCTCGGGCAATCTGCCCTTTTCTGTTATTTCCTCTATTATTCCGTTTCTTGCAAAGACTGCCGCATTTTTTATTTTAAGATTCTCTCCCTGCTCTTTTCCCCCGTGGGGGCGGCTGCCAATGGGAGTCTGCAAAAGTCCTATGTTTTTTATAAGTGTTGTACTCATTTTCTTCTCCTGGAAAATAATCTACTTTACATACTTTTCGACAGTTTTTTCTATCAATTCCTCGTCCGGCAAATATGGCAGTGTTATATGGGCTTTGCCTTTTTGTTTTTCATTGTATGCTGCTGATGTTTCAAGGGCATTTTCATTGCGGGCCCAGTTTCTTCTGGCTACGCCTCCCATGACATCCCACATCATTGCAGACCTTAGTATTTCATCCACTCTTTCACTGCCGTCAAGCAGCATACCGAAGCCGCCGTTTATGGCTTTTCCGATACCCACTCCGCCACCGTTATGAAGAGCGCAAAGACTCATTCCCCTTGCTGCATTCCCGGCAAAGCACTGTACGGCCATATCAGCCATGACATTGCTTCCATCTTTTATATTTGCTGTTTCTCTGAAGGGGGAGTCTGTGCCGCTTACATCATGATGATCTCTTCCGATCATCACCGGACCGACTTTTCCTTCTCTTATCATTTCATTGAATCTAAGAGCGATATTCGTTCTGCCCTCCGCATCCTGATAAAGTATCCTGGCCTGGGTGCCTACCACCATCTTGTTTTTTTTGGCATCCCTTATCCATACCCAGTTGTCCCTGTCCTGGAATCGTCTTTCGGGATCTATGCAGTCCATTGCCGCCTTGTCTGTGGCATCCAGATCTTCGGGCTTTCCGGAAAGGCATACCCATCTGAAGGGACCGTATCCGTAATCGAAAAGGAGAGGGCCCATTATATCTTCAACATATGAAGGCCATATGAATCCGTCTTTTTCATCACGTCCATTTTTTGATATTTCCTTTATCCCGGAATCATACATGGCTTTCATAAATGAATTGCCGTAGTCAAAGAAATATGTTCCGTTTTTTGTAAGTGCTTTTATTGCTTCAAAATGTCTGCGCAGGGAAGCGTCCACCATTTCACAGAACATCTTTCTATCCTTGTGGAGCATTTCCGTTCTTTTCTGGAAAGTAAGTCCCACAGGACAGTAGCCTCCATTATATGCATTATGACATGATGTCTGATCGCTCAGAAGATCGATCTTGAAATCCTTTGCGATGGCAGCCTCAAGGAGATCCACTATATTGCCCCAGTAGGCGATGGAGATACTTTCTTTTTTCTGTACACTTTCTTTCGCCAGAGCAAACACCCGGTCGAGATCGGAAAGCATCACATCTACCCAGCCCTGCTCATGTCTTGTTTCTATCCTGGATCTGTCCACTTCGGCGAAGATCCCCACAGCCCCGGCTATTGTTGCGGCCTTTGGCTGTGCTCCGCTCATTCCTCCCAGTCCTGAGGACACAAAAGTATGTCCGGTCAGATCTCCCTGCTCGGGGACTGCCAGATATTTTCTTCCCGCATTCAGGATCGTATTGAAAGTGCCGTGAACTATTCCCTGGGGTCCAATGTACATCCAGCCGCCGGCTGTCATTTGACCGTAATTGGCAACTCCCATTTCTTCAGCGATCTCCCAGTCGTCAATGTTATCGAAAATGCCTATCATCATGGAATTTGTTATGATCACTCTGGGCGCCTGGGGCTTTGAGGGAAACAATCCAAGAGGGTGTCCCGATTCTATTACAAGGGTCTGCTCCCTGGTGAGCTCTTCAAGATATTTTTTTATGAGTCTGTACTGCAGCCAGTTCTGGCAGGGCTGCCCGGTTTCCCCGTAGGTGACCAGTTCATAAGGATAAAGGGCAACTTCAAAATCCAGGTTGTTATCGATCATTACCTGAAAAGCTTTTCCTTCAAGACATTTTCCTTTGTATTCTTCGATGGGCTTTCCGTATATCCTGCCCTTTGGCCTGTAGCGGTAAGCATATATTCTTCCATATGTTTTCAGTTCTTCCATGAATTCCGGTGCCAGGACTTCATGGAATTCCTCGGGAACATAACGAAGAGCATTTTTGAGGGCTGTCTTCGTCTGCTCCTTTGTAAGTCTGAATCCCCTGTCCGGGGCTCTTCTTTTTCCTTCAACGAACTTGGGATACTCGGGAAGTTCGCGGTCAAGTTTTATTGTCATCGCTTCTGCGATTTTTCCGTTTGTAAGCATATATGTTCCTCCTTTCCTACTTCAGGGGGCCTGTTATTTTTTCCACTGCTTCAACTATTTCATTGGTTTTTATCATTTCGTCGAATTTTTTTATTTCGTAATGCATTATTATATCCTGATCTACGGGCTTTACTGTTTTGCGGATAAAATCATATGCGGCCTTCGTTGCTTCTGAAAGGCCCTTCTCTCCTCTGAGCCATATTCCCTGAGATGCTGCAAAAAGTTCTATCCCAAGAACTTTTTGGGAATTGTCAAGGATCATTGCGGCTGTCCTTGCTGCCGTGGTCCCCATAGAAACATGATCTTCCTGGTTTCCGGACGAGGGGATCGAGTCCACCGATGCCGGATGTGCGTATATTTTGTTTTCTGAAACCATGGATGCTGCCGCATACTGGGCTATCATGAACCCGGAACATACTCCTCCGTGTTTTGTCAGGAACGGCTCCAATCCTTCGGAAAGCTGTGGATTTATCAGTCTTTCGCTTCTTCTTTCGGATATGTCCGCCAGCTCTGCCACGGCATTTTTCAGAAAGTCAAATGCCAGAGCCATGGGTTGTCCATGAAAATTCCCTCCCGAAATAACTTCGTCCTCTTCGGGGAAAATCAGCGGATTGTCTGTTACCGCATTTATTTCTCTGCTTACGGCTTCATAAACATACCCGACAGCATCTCTTGATGCTCCGTGCACCTGGGGCACACATCTCAAAGAGTAGGGATCCTGAACTTTATTTTTGTTCAGTTCATGAGCGTTATCGCTTCCCTCAAGAAGCCTGAGCAGGTTTTCTGCAGAATCCTTTTGCCCTTTATGTCCTCTTAGATCATGTACTTTATGATCGTATGCCTTTTTTACAGCATTCAATGCCTCTCCTGTCATCGCTGCGGCGATATCGGAAACCTTCAGCAGGTTCATGGCATCCCACAAAACATTGACGCCGATGGCTGTCATTATCTGTGTTCCGTTTATAAGGGCAAGCCCTTCCTTTGCCTCCAGTCTGATTATGGGGATGCCCGCTTTTTCCATGGCTTTTTTACCGGGCATTATTTCCCCTTTATATTCCGCTTCCCCTTCTCCTATCATTGTAAGGACCATATGAGAAAGAGGAGCCAGATCTCCCGATGCCCCCAAAGAACCCTTTTCCGGTATCTGAGGATGAACTCCTTTATTGAGCATTTCTACCAAAGTGTAAAGGGTTTGGGGACGGATCCCCGAGTTGCCTCTGGAAAGAGCGTTGCATCTGAGAAGCATGGCTGCCCTTACCGTTTCTTTTGGCAGAGGCTGTCCCAGTGCACATGTATGGCTTATTATAAGATTTCTTTGGAGATCTGCCGTTTCTTCACATGAAATAAATGTATCGGAAAATTTTCCGAAGCCCGTAGTAAGACCGTAGATTATCGCTCCCTCAGAAAGCTTCCTGTCAACATAGTCCCGTGCTTTCTTAACTGCTATTTTTGATTCTTCGCAGATCCGGACTTCTTCTCCCCGGCGGGCGACCCGGATAACTTCCTCAACTGTAAGGTTTTTTCCATTGATAAGTATTGGCATCTTTTTGTCTCCGTTCTATAAATATTTATTTATATGTATAAATATACATTTGCTTCTGGTAGCCTTTTTCTTGATTATACTTAAACATACATATTTTTTCCATAGTTTTTTGAAATTTATCAGCGCTTTATCTCTTTGTTGTGATACAGTTATATTGTGTATATTTATTAACGCAAATGGCCGATCTTCTCGGATCGGCCACTTTTTCAGGTATATGTTTCCCGTGAAACATTTTTATTTCTTTTGTTTGAGAAGATCTATTAATCTTTCCAGTTCTTCCTTGCTGTAATATTCTATTTCTATTCTTCCTTTTTTGCCCGTCATATTTATGCTGACTTTTGTCCCCAGCGCATCCTTTAGCTCTCTTTCGATTTGCAGAACATCGGGATTTTTTGTCATTTTTCTGGTTTTTGGTTTTTTGTCCTGCTCTTTTTTCCCTTCCGCCAGAGCTTCGGTGACCCGCACAGAAAGGTCCTCTTTTACTATTCTGTCAGCCAGATCAACCTGTTTCTTCCTGTCTGACACCGTAAGCAGCACCCTTCCATGTCCCTGGGATATCTTTCCGTTGCTTATCATTTCTTTTATTTCGTCCGGTAATTTTAGTAAACGCAGCGCATTTGTTATATACGGCCTGCTTTTTCCCACACTTTTTGATATCTGTTCCTGTGTAAGTCCGAAAGCTTCGATCATGTTTCCCAGTCCTTCGGCTTCTTCTATGGGATTAAGATCTTCCCGCTGCATGTTTTCCACAACGGCCAGCAACATGTTTTCCTCTTCTGTCAGCTCTCTTAGTATACATGGCACTTCTTTAAGTCCTGCGGTCCTTGCTGCGCGCCATCTTCTTTCTCCTGCCACCAGTTCATATCCTGAAGCGGCGGCTCTTACAATAAGGGGCTGTATGACTCCGTGCTCTTTTATGGAATCCGCCAGTTCTATTATTTTTTCTTCGCTGAAAACTTTTCTTGGCTGATTTCTGTTGGGTTTTATGTTATTTATGTCTATATATTCTATTCCGCTTCCTTTTCCGTCTTTTTCCCGGATCCCTATGGCTGCCTCTCCCATCAATGCCTCAAGGCCGCGCCCCAGTCCTTTGTTCTTTGGTTTAGCCATTGCTTTCCTCCATCTCCAGGAATTCTTCCGCAAATTCCCTGTACGCTTCTGCTCCCTTGGATCCGGGGTCATACTCGGCGATGGTCATGCCGTAACTGGGGGCTTCTGCCAGTCTCACATTTCTTGGTATGACCGTTGTGTAAACCTTTTCTTTGAAATACTTTTTGACTTCCTCCACCACCTGTATGGAGAGATTTGTCCTTCCGTCGAACATACTAAGGATAACCCCCTGTATTTGAAGGTCCGGATTAAGATTCTTTCTTACTATTTCAATGGTGCTCATCAGCTGGCTGACGCCCTCAAGGGCATAAAACTCACATTGTATGGGAACCAGCACGGAATCAACCGCCGTAAGAGAGTTGATGGTCAACAGCCCAAGGGAAGGGGGACAGTCTACAAAAATATAGTCATATGAATCTTTTATCCCTTCGATGGCCTGCTTCAGCTTTTTTTCTCTGGCTTTCAGCTGTACAAGTTCCACTTCTGCTCCGGCCAACTGTGCATTAGCCGGGATTATATCCATCTTTTCTGTAGATGTGTGCATGATGGCATCTTTTGCATCCGCATCATCATCTGTAAGCAATTCATATGTTGAAATTTCAAGGTCTTTTTTGGATATCCCCAGTCCGCTGGTCGTGTTTCCCTGGGGATCTATATCTATTACGAGTACCTTTTTTCCTTTTTGTGCAAGACTTGCGGCAAGATTTATATTGGTTGTGGTTTTGCCAACACCACCTTTCTGATTAAAAATAGCTATCGCTTTACCCAATTCCTCGCCTCCTTTCTTTGTGCTAAGTGCCCTTTGATTATACCTTATACTTTAAAAATATGCCACAATAAAAAAATGTTTCACGTGAAACATTTTTATAAAAGGGGATATTTGGAAGGCTTTCCAGCCTTTCGGGGATATTTTTCGGGTGTTTCCTTTTCTTTGTGAATATATATAACTACATGCTCTGTTCCCTCTTTCTGGCAGCCGTCTTTATCGATCCTTGTTTTTTTACCGCCCAATATATCCAGGGCATTTTCAGCGGCATCCATCTCCTGCAGCCATTTTGCACCTTTATAAGCCAAAAAATCCCCGCCTTTCCTGACAAACGGAAGACAGTATTCCAGAAGTACCGCCATTGGAGCAACTGCCCTTGATAAACAAAGGTCGAACTTCTCCCTGTAGTCTTTTTCTCGGGCCAGATCCTCCGCACGTCCGTGTATGAATATGGCGTTTCTGATCTCTGCTTTTTCTGCCGCTTCTTTTACAATTCCGATTTTTTTGTTTTGAGAATCCAGAAGTAAAAAACTTTTTTCAGGAAAAACCAACGCCAGAGGTATACCCGGAAATCCGGCACCTGTTCCTACATCAATAATCGTTTTTGCGTTCCTGATCTCTTTTGAGCCTGCACACATGAGGGAATCTGCCAGATGTTTGTCAATAAACTCTTCTCTGTTGGTTATTGCTGTAAGATTTACCTTTTTATTCCACTCAAGTATGCTGTTCATATACTCTTCCATGGCAGGAACGGCAATTTTGATTACATTTTCTTTTATTTCATAGTTTTTTAGCAGTGTTTCTATTTTTTTCATTTAGGTTCCTTATTTTCATATTTTTTATGGTTTTCTTATTTCATACGGATTTAATGTATCATACGGCTTTACTGCTTTCTTTGCTCCTCTCTTCTTTTCTTTTCGAGCCATATCATTATAACGTTTATGTCAGCAGGGGAAACTCCTGATATTCTTGATGCCTGTCCCAGAGAAAGGGGTTTTAAGGCTTCCAGCTTTTGTTTTGCTTCCTCCCTGATGCCCTGGATCTCGCGGTAATTCATGTTTTCATCAAGTTTTCTATCTTCAGTTTTTTTGAAGCGCTGGATCTGTGCCAGTTGTTTTTCTATATATCCTTTATACTTTATCCTGACCTGAAGTTCTTCTGCCTCATGCTTTTTCATCTCCGGTCTTTCTTGGTCTATCTCTTTTAACTGCTCATATGAAACTTCCGGTCTTTTTAGAAGCTCTGAAAGGGTAATGCTGTTTTTTACACCGGAGCCTCCTGTTTTATTCAGGAAAGCATTTGCTGTTTCCTGATCTATTCTTGTAATTTCAAGTCTTCTTTCTTCTTTTTCAATGATTTCCTTTTTTCGAAGGACTCTTTCGTACCTTTCTTGCGATGCCAGTCCAAGTCTGTAGGATTTTTCCGTAAGTCTTATATCTGCATTATCCTGTCTTAAAACAAGCCGGTATTCCGCCCGCGAGGTCATTATCCTGTAAGGTTCAGAGGTTCCTTTTGTTACAAGGTCATCGATCAGCACTCCTATATATGCTTCACTTCTGTCAAGAATAAAAGGTTCTTTACCGTCGATCTTCAAAACTGCATTTATTCCCGCCATTATTCCCTGGGCCGCCGCTTCTTCATATCCGGAACTGCCGTTGAGTTGTCCTGCGCAAAACAGATTTTCTATGCTGCGGTTTTCCAGGCTCATTTTAAGTTCCTGGGGATCGATACAGTCATATTCAATGGCATACCCGGGCCTTACGATCTTTAGTTTTTCAAGGCCTGCGATGGTTTTATAAAAAGCCTCCTGTATGTCCTTTGGAAGGCTGGTGGCCATGCCCTGCAGATAAACTTCATCGGTGTTTGTTCCTTCGGGCTCCACAAAAAGCTGATGTCTCTTTTTGTCTGAAAACCTGTTTACTTTATCTTCGATAGAAGGACAGTATCTGGGTCCGATACCTTCTATGTATCCGCCGTAAAGTGCTGATTTTTCAAGGTTTTCCCTTATTACATCGTGGGTTTTCTCATTGGTATATGTAAGCCAGCATGAAACCTGTTCCTTTTCAATATTATCATTCATAAAAGAAAAGGGTGTGATCGTATCGTCCCCTTTCTGTTCTTTCATCTTACTTTTATCGACGGACGAACCCAATGCTCTTGCCGGTGTCCCGGTCTTGAATCTTCGCAGAGGTATACCATGTTTTTTTAAATTATCCGCCAGCATTATTGATGCGGAAAGACCGTTGGGGCCGCTGTCATAGGAAGTGCTGCCAATAAATATCCTTCCCCTTAAGAATGTGCCTGTGGCCAGGATCACCGCCCTGCATTTATATTCCATCAGGGTTTTTGTTATAACCCCCTGGACCTTTCCTTCGTTTATGATTATATCCGTTGCTTCCTCCTGTTTCAGATCAAGGTTTTCCTGGTTTTCTGCGGTTTTCTTCATTTCCTGATGGTAAAGCTGCTTGTCGGCCTGAGCTCTTAAGGAATGTACAGCGGAACCTTTGGCAGTATTGAGCATTTTGCTCTGTATAAAGGTCTTATCGATATTGATGCCCATCTCTCCGCCAAGGGCATCTATTTCTCTGACCAGATGACCCTTTCCGGTTCCTCCGATGGAAGGGTTACAGGGCATCATGGCCACTGATTCCAGATTTATTGCCAGTAGCAGAGTTTTTTTGCCAAGACGCGCAGAAGCAAGAGCCGCCTCGCATCCCGCATGACCGGCTCCGACCACAATTACATCATATTCATCCATAGAACAACTTTTCATCTTACTTACCAAGGCAGAATCTGGAGAAAACTTCCTCTATTATATCGTCTGAAACCGTTTCTCCCGTTATCTCACCCAAAAAATCATAACTTCTTTTTATATCCACCTCTATAAACTCCAAGGCCCCGCCGTTCGATATCATTTTTTCTGCATCAAGAAGGGCCCTTGCAGCCTCTTTCAGCAGCGTTTCATGTCTTGCATTGGTTACCAGTAAGCTGTTTTGCTGCTTTACATGTCCTCCGTAAACAAGTTTTTCAATTTCCTCTTCTATCTCGGAAAGGCCTTCGCCGGACAATAAGGAGGTCTCTATCAGCCGGCAGCTTGAAAGGGTTTTTTTTATCTCATCCGTCTCCAGCTTTTTCTCAAGATCGGTTTTATTTATCAGTACAATGGTTTTTTTCCCAATGATAGCTCCCATTATCTCTCTGTCTTCATCTGTAAGTCTTTGACTGGCATCCAGCATGAAAATAATAAGATCCGCTTTTTCAGAAGCACTCTTGCTTTTTTTTATTCCGATCCTTTCAATGTGGTCATCGGTATAGTGGATCCCTGCTGTGTCTGTTATCTTTACCGGTATGCCCTTAAGGCTTATGGTTTCTTCGATGGTGTCTCTTGTTGTCCCGGGTATCTCGGTGACTATGGCTCTTGATTCTCTAAGCAAAGCATTCAGAAGGGAGGACTTTCCCACGTTGGGCCTTCCCACTATGACAACATCAAGTCCTTCCTTTATTATTCTTCCTGTATTCGCTGAATCTATTAGAATTCCTATCATATCGCCTATTTGCGATACGCTTTTTTTAAGGTCCTCGTACATTATTTTTTCTATGTCTTCATCGGGATAATCAATGTTGACCGCTATCTGTACAAGAATGTCTTTGATTCTGTTTCTTATATCCGATATTTCTTTGGAGTACTTTCCCGAAAGCTGATCCATGGCAATGCCAAAACCCTTGTCGGTCTTTGCCTTTATAATATCTATCACTGCCTCTGCCTGGGAAAGATCCAGCCTGCCGTTTATAAACGCTCTTTTGGTAAACTCTCCGTTTTCGGCAGGTCTTGCGCCCATGGATAATACCAGCGCCAGGGTTTTTCGAAGGGAAATAACACTTCCGTGACAATTTATTTCCACTATATCTTCCCTTGTATATGTGGCAGGTCCCTTCATGAAAACCGCCAGTGCCTCATCTATTTTTTCTCCGGTTTTTGGATCTGTTACAGTTCCGTAAATCAGTTTTCTGTTTTCTCCGACTGTAATTTGTCTTTGGGTCTTGTGCCCCTCTTTTCCGGGGACATCAAAAGCGGGAACAAATATATCGGTAAGTATCTGTTCCGCTGCATCACCGCTTATTCTTACTATTCCTATACCGCCCTCCCCATAGGCTGTGGAAACGGCTACAATGGTGTCCTTCATTGTTCTCCTTTTAAAAAATGGCCCGTGGATACCACGGGCCATTACGGTTTTTCTATTTGAGCTCGATTATAACCCTTCTGTATGGTTCTTCACCTTCACTTCTGGTTTTGACCTTTGGGTCATTCTGAAGAGTTGCGTGTATTACCATTCTTTCGTAGGGATTCATTGGCTCAAGTCTTACGGATCTCCTGGTTTTTACTACTTTTCTTGCAAGACGGTCTGCCAGTTGTTCAAGAGTCTTTTCTCTTTTTGACCTGTAGTTTTCTGCGTCCAAAACTACTCTTATGTATTTTTCTTTTTCTTTGTTTACAACGAGACTGGTCAGATACTGCATGGCATCCAAAGTCTGGCCTCTTTTGCCTATGATGGTTCCCGCATCTTTTCCTTCTATATCAAAATATATACATTCTTCGTTTTTCTTGGCGGTTATTTCAAGAGTCAGTCCCATTTTTTCACAGGTCTGCCTTAAAAAATCAAGAGCCTCATGTTGGATAAGTTCTTCCAGGTCGTCAGGTCTTATGGCAGCCGTTGATCTTCTTTTTGCCGGCTTTTCTTCGATGGTTTTTACTAAAGGTTCTTCCTCTGCCGATTTTCCTGAAGTGGCTTCTTTTTCTGTTGTCTTTTCTTTTGCTTTAGCCGGTTTTTTAGGTTCTTCCTTTACTTCTTTCCGGTCTTCTTTCTCGTCTTTTTCTTTGTCTTTTTCTGATTTCAGCTCGACTCTGACCTTTGCCAGTTTTGAGCCAAGACCCAGAAATCCCTTTGACGGCTCTTCTATTACCGTTACTTCAACTTCATCTATGGTGGCTTTCAAATCCTTTAGGGCAAGCTGTGTCGCTTCTTCCACGTCCTGTCCCCATTTTTCCGAAAATTTCATTTTACTTTCCTCCCTCTTTGATCTTCTTCCTGACTTTATTAAGGTGCAGATTGAAGAATATCTGGATGAATTGGCCAACGAACCAGTAAATAGTCAATCCTGCAGGAAAAGATCTTCCCATGAGAACGATCATGACGGGGAAAAAATACTGCATCATTTTCATCATGCTGCCCATGCCTCCGGGCTGTGCGGCTGACTGCTGCTGTGATGTCATTCTGAAAGAAATAAAAGTTGCGATACCCGCCAGTATGGGAAGTATCCATTTGTCCGGCTGAGAAAGATCCACCATCCATAAAAATGATTCATGGACCGCAAAAAGCATTTCATCGCTTTGCAGATATGCCAGTGGATTTCTAAGCAATGCAAATATACCAAAGATTATTGGCATTTGTATAAGCATAGGGAGACATCCTGCCGCAGGGTTGAATTTTTCTTCTTTGTACATTTCTGAAAGCTTCATGTTCAAAGTCTGCTTATCGTTGGCATACTTTTGCTGAAGGGCCTTCATCTTCGGCTGTACCTGCGCCATTCTGGCTGTGGATTTTATCTGCTTTGAATAAAGCGGATAAAGACAAACTTTTACAATCAGTGTGAAAACTATAAGTGTTATTCCGTAATTGCCAATCAAGTCATATATCGAACTCAGTAGCCAGCCTACGGGCTGTGCAAGAGCACCTATGATCGTGTTCATTAAATTCCTCCGAAATCATCCTATCATTTTAAAGGGTCATATCCTCCCGGATTCCAGGGATGACACCTTAATATTCTTCTTATTCCCAAATAACTACCCTTAAAAATACCGTATTTTTCTAATGCCTGGATAAAATACTCCGAACAGGTCGGGTAAAACCTGCATGTCGGGGGGAACAACGGTGAGATGAATTTTTGATATCCTCTTATAAGAAGAACAAATATCTTTTTCAAATTTCCACCTTCTTTATTGCGGCTTCAATAGATTCTTTCACATCCGCACATTTCCTGTTGTTTATCGTGTTCCTGGCGATGAATATGATATCGTATCCCGAGAATGCCGGTTCACCGGATGCTCTTACGCTTTCTTTCATCAACCTTCTCGCCCTGTTTCTTTTTACGCTGTTTCCCACTTTTTTACTTGCTAAAAAAGCGATCCTGTTGTAAGACAAATCGTTTTTCCTGTAGAATAGGACAATGTATTTTTCTCTTACAAATTTTCCTTTGTTATAAACCGCGGAAAAATCTCTTTTTCTGCGCAAAATGTTTTTCTTCAGCATAAAACCTGTCCTTTACGCTGACAGAACTTTTCTTCCCCTCAGTCTTCTTCTCTTGAGAACATTTCTGCCGCTTTTTGTTTTCATTCTTTTTCTGAAGCCGTGTTCTTTTTTTCTCTGTCTTTTTTTCGGCTGATAAGTCATTTTCATATTATACACCTCCTTGCACACATGCCCTATAATTATAATTCCGAGACCTTTCTATGTCAATGATTTTATACCTTTTACAGCAGGATATAACAGTATAAAACAACATGTTGTGGTGCTGTTGATTCCTTGCACAATTTTATCCACTCTCTGTGGATAAGTCCCATTTTTTTTATTTTTCAGAAATTTTCTTTTACCCCTTGCCTGTGGATAACTTTTTTTGTATTATGGACATACACTATTTTTGTTTTTAGGGGATAAATATGAAGAACTTACAAGAAAACTGGGAAAAAACATTGGAATTACTTAAAAGTGAGCTGCCCCCGGTAAGCTTTGAAACCTGGATATCTCCGCTTGTTGCAAAAAAAACAGATCTTTCAAAAAAAATCCTATATATAGAGTGCGGGGAACCTTTCATAACAGATATTCTTAAAAAAAGATATCTCTCTCTTTTGGAAAATGCCGTAAAAACTGTTTTTAATGAACCCTACAAAGTAAATTTCATTGACTCTTTCCATGAAAAAAGTCAAAAAAAGAATGAGGAGCCTGATTTTGACGAAGAGTTTTACTTCAATCCCAGATACAGCTTTGAAAACTTTGTTGTGGGAGGCACCAACCAGTATGCTCATGCCGTTGCCCTTGCTGTCGCCGAAACTCCATGCAAAATGTACAATCCTCTTTTTATTTACGGTGATTCCGGTCTTGGGAAGACCCATCTTATGCATGCTATCGGCCATTACATACTGGAAAATCACAAAAAACTAAAAGTATTATATGTTTCTTCTGAAATGTTTACCAATGAGCTTATTATGGCTCTGAAAGACAAAAATAAGATACGGAATTTTAAGAAGAAGTATAGAAACATTGATGTTCTTCTGATTGATGACATTCAATTTATAGAAAAAAAAGAAGCAACACAAGAAGAATTTTTCCATACTTTCAACACCTTATATGATCTTAATAAACAAATAATAATTTCCAGCGACAGAGCTCCCAATAAGCTCACAAATCTGGATGAAAGATTAAGATCCCGTTTTTCCTGGAACATTATCGCCGATATACAGCCTCCGGATTATGAAACAAGAGTGGCTATATTAATGAAAAAAGCAGAAATTGAAAATGTTGAAATAACCGAGGATCTGAGATCTGTTATTAATCTTATAGCTGAAAAAATAAAATATAATATAAGAGAACTGGAAGGGGCTTTTTCCAGGATAATAAGCTTTTCTGTTCTTATGAACAAGCCCATTACTGTTTCTTTTGCAAAGGAAAATCTCAAAGATATAGTATCCTCCGGTGACTTAAGAATAAATACAGAGAATATAAAAAGAGCAGTATGCAAATATTATAATATAACAATAAAAGATATTGAATCCTCAAAAAAAATAAGATCCCTTGCTTTTCCAAGACAGGTGGCAATGTTTTTGTGCCGCGAACTCACCTCTTCTTCCCTTCCTAAAATAGGAGGTTCCTTCGGCGGAAGAGATCATACTACTGTTCTTCATGCCTGTCAGAAAATAAAAAAGGAAATTTTTTCAGATGAAAATGTGAGTAAAGATATTGAAACTCTTAAAGAAATAATAAATGAATCATGATTTCATCAACATTTTATCAACCGGCAAAAAAGAACTTATCAACAGCTTTGACTACTTCTTTTCCTTTGAGATTTTAAAGCAAATATACTTTTTCCACATTTTCACAGACCCTACTACTATTACTACTAATATATATATAAGAAAAAAGGAGGCAATGAAATGAAATTTTCTTGTAATCAACAAATACTTTCAAGAGCATTAAACACTGTTTCAAAGGCAGTTACCATAAGAACAACTATTCCTATTCTAAAAGGAATACTACTTAAAGCATCATCTGATAATAAGCTTACCCTTTCTGCTTCAGATCTTGATCTAAGCATAGAAAAAAATATTGACATAAATACCCAAGAAGAAGGATCCATAGTAGTTTCCGCAAAACTTTTCGGAGATATAATAAGAAAATTGCCAAATGAAGAAATATATTTTGAAATGACAGAAAAAGGAACAGTCTCCATAAAAACAGAAAAATCCGAGTTCAAGATAGTAGGATTTCCTGCGGAAGAATTCCCAAACATAGGAGAAATAGAAAATGTTTCTTCTCAGCTGTCATTTGATAAAGAAATACTCAAAAAAATGATAAAAAGAACTTCTTTTTCAGCAAGTATAGACGAATCAAAGGGAATAATAGTAGGAGTACTTCTTGAAATAGAAGAGAATTCATTCAATATGATAGCCCTTGACGGATTCAGAATGGCCGTGGCAAGGGAAAAAATGAAAAGTGAAGAAAAGAAAAAAATAATAATAGCAGCAAAAATACTTAATGATATAAACAAAATATTATCGGAAAATGAAGAAGATGAAGAGATAAAAGTAGTACTAAGCACAAAAAAAGCAATAATACTTCTTGAGAGAACAAAAATAGTAATAAGACTTATGGAGGGAGAATTCATAAAGTATAAAGAAATAATACCCAAAGAACAGGCAATAAAAATGATAATAGAGAAAAGAGAACTTGAAGAGAGTATAGAAAGGGCTTCACTTTTGGCAAAAGAGGGAAAAAATAATCTGATAAAATGCTCTGCAAAAGAAAATCTGCTTACCATAAATTCAAGTTCTGAAGAAGGGACAGTAAAGGAAGATATTATAATGGAAAAAGAAGGAGAAGATATAGAAATAGGATTCAATTCAAAATATCTTATGGATGCACTAAAAGAAATTGAAGACGAAAAAGTAAAAATGGAATTCAAAACGGGAACAACACCATGTCTCTTAAAACCCATTGAGGGGGAAGAATATGAATATCTCATATTGCCCGTAAGAATATCCGGCGATTTTTGATAATGTATATTGAGAGTATAGAACTGGAAAATTTCAGAAATTACGAAAAAGAAAAGGTGAATTTTCACAGAAAAGTGAATATGATCCTTGGAGAAAATGCTCAGGGAAAAACAAATCTTCTTGAAAGCATATATCTGATGTCTCTGGGAAAATCCTTCCGCACACCAAGAGAAAAAGAAATGATAAAAATGGGTTCGGAATTTTGTCGTGTAAAAACAGCTTATAAAGAAAACGGAGGGGAAAAAGAGATACTTGAAATATTCATAAGCAAAGAAGGAAAAAAAGGAATAAAAAAAAACAGTCTAAAAATAGAAAAAATATCCCAGCTTCTTGACAATATATATGTGGTTGTTTTTTCCCCGGAAGATCTAAAAATAGTAAAAGAAGACCCGGAGAAAAGAAGAAGTTTCATGGACAGAGAAATGTGTCAGATGAAATATTCGTATATGAGCAGTTTATACTCATATAAAAAAATACTGGCACAGAGAAATGCTTATCTGAAGGAAAGAAAAATAGATGAAGATATAGTGGAAGTGTGGGATGAGCAGCTTTCGGAAGCAGGAGCAGTTTTGATTTCAGGAAGAGAATATTTTATAAAAAAAATCGATGAAATAAGCAGAAACCTGCATTATGAAATAACAGAAGGAAAAGAAAAACTTGAAATAAAATACAGACCCAGTATAGAAAACAGCGAAAACAAAGAAGAGCTAAAAAACAAAATAAATAGTACTCTCAAAAAAAACAGACAAAAAGACCTTTTTTACGGAAACACCGGAAAAGGACCGCATAAAGACGATTTTGATATTTATATAAATGGAAATGAAGCAAAAAAGTACGGATCTCAGGGACAGCAAAGAACAGCGGCACTTTCCATAAAGCTTGCTGAAACAAAAATTATTGAAAAAGAAAAAAAAGAAAAGCCCATACTTCTTCTGGATGATGTTCTTTCAGAGCTTGATGCAAACAGACAAAAATACCTTATAAATTCCCTTTGGGACATGCAGCTTTTTATAACCACCACCGAAATAAGCCCTGACATAAAAAAGACTTTGCCGGAGGGGAAAGAATACAGGGTAGAAAATGGAAAAGTTTTACAAAAAGCAGGACATGTATAAGCCCCTGAAAAGGCACCTGTTCAAAAAAAACTAACTTTTGAAGCACTTAAAAAAACTTAATCACCAAAAAGGCCAAACAGCTTATTTTCATTGTAAAAAAGGCTGTTTTGTTATATAATAAAAACGTAATATAAAAGACAAAGAGGTGAATTTTTTAATGGCAGCAAACACAAAACAGCAAAAATATGACGCGGAGCAGATCCAAGTTCTGGAAGGCCTGGAACCTGTAAGAAAAAGACCCGGTATGTATATCGGGAGTACAGGGGAAAAAGGTCTTCATCATTTGGTTTATGAAATAGTTGATAACAGCATAGATGAAGCTTTGGCGGGATTTTGCAGCAATATAAACGTTACTATACAAAAGGATGACTCTATAGTCGTTGAAGATGACGGACGTGGAATGCCCGTTGATATGCATCCAAAATTAAAAATATCGGCCCTTGAGGTAATACATACAGTTCTTCATGCCGGAGGGAAATTCGGCGGCGGCGGATATAAGGTTTCCGGAGGACTTCACGGAGTTGGGGCTTCGGTGGTAAATGCCCTTTCCACCAAAATGGAAGTAGAGATAAAAAGAAACGGAAAAACATACTATCAGGAGTATTCCAAGGGCAAAGCAGTGACCAGGCTCACGGAAACAGGAACATCAAAAAAGACAGGATCAAAGACAGCATTCTGGCCGGATCCTGATATATTCGAAGAAATAGACTTTGATTTTGCCACCCTTGAATACAGACTAAGAGAAATGGCTTTTCTGAACAAAGGCGTAAGCATATCCCTTAAGGACGAAAGGGAAGGACTAAAAAGAAAAGAAGTCTTTTTCTATGAAGGGGGAATAAAAGAATTTGTAAAATATCAGAATCAGAGCAAAGAACCCATCCATCCCGAAGTTATATATTTCGAGGCAAAGGGAAAGGATAAGACGGGCAAAGGGGATATGGAAGTTGAAGTGGCAATGCAGTATACAGACCGCTATAACGAAGTCATACTTTCATATGCAAACAATATAAACACCACAGACGGAGGATTCCACCTGATAGGTTATAAAACAGCCCTTACCAGAGCATTCAATGATTATGCAAGAAAAAACAAATTCCTTAAAGAAAACGATCAGCCCCTTACGGGAGAAGATGTAAGGGAAGGCCTTACTGCTATTATTTCCGTAAAACTCACAAGCCCACAGTTTGAAGGGCAGACAAAGGCAAAGCTGGGAAACAGTGAAATGAGAGGATTTGTGGAAACTGTGACCAACGAGAACCTTACAGCATTTCTCCAGGAAAACCCCAATCAGGCAAAAATGATAATAGCAAAATGTCTTCAGGCGGCAAGAGCCAGAGAAGCGGCAAGAAAGGCCAGAGAAATAACAAGAAAAAACAGTATACTGGACGGACTGGCACTTCCGGGCAAGCTGGCAGACTGCTCAGAAAAAGATCCCGCGCTTTCAGAGATATTCCTTGTTGAGGGGGATTCTGCAGGAGGAAGCGCAAAGCAGGGAAGAGACAGAAAACGCCAGGCGGTACTTCCTTTAAGAGGCAAGATATTGAATGTTGAAAAAGCCAGACTCGAAAAGATCCTCAATTCCGACGAAATAAAAAATATGATAACGGCCTTCGGATGCAACATAGGACAGGAATTTGACGTTAAGAAGCTCCGCTATCACAAGATAATAATAATGACAGATGCCGATGTGGACGGAGCCCATATAAGGACACTCCTTCTGACGTTCTTCTACAGATATATGACACCTCTTATCGAAGGGGGGTATGTCTACGCTGCACAGCCTCCGCTTTTTCGTGTAAAAAAAGGAAAAGACACCCATTACACCTATTCAGAAAGGGAGCAGATGAAACTTCTTGCTTCTATGGCGGACAAGCCCGGAAAAGTGGACGTACAAAGATATAAGGGTCTGGGCGAAATGGACTTTCAGCAGCTTTGGGAAACCACAATGGATTATAAAAAAAGGACCCTTATACAGATAACACTGGAAGATACAGCGGCGGCGGATGCCATTTTCACCACGCTTATGGGAGACAAAGTCCCGCCAAGAAAGAAATTCATAGAAGATAATGCCAAATATGTTCAGAACCTTGACATTTAGGAGATAAAAAATGACAAATTTACTCGAAGATCAGAAACTTATACAGCACGAGATCCACAGCGAAATGAAAAACTCCTATATCGATTATGCCATGAGCGTAATAGTAGGACGAGCCCTTCCCGATGTGCGGGACGGAATGAAACCCGTGCACAGAAGGATACTCTACGGCATGAGTGAACTGGGAATAACTCCGGATAAACCCCACAAAAAATCCGCCCGTATCGTCGGGGAAGTAATGGGTAAATACCATCCTCATGGTGATTCGTCTATTTACGATGCGATGGTAAGGATGGCTCAGGACTTTTCTATAAGATATATGATGGTGGACGGACACGGAAACTTTGGTTCTGTGGACGGTGACGGCGCTGCGGCAATGCGTTACACAGAGGCAAGGATGACCCCTTTCGCATTGCAGATGCTCAGAGACATAGATAAAGAAACTGTAGATTTTGTACCCAACTTTGATGAAGAAGAAAAAGAACCGGTGGTACTTCCGGCGAGATTTCCAAATCTGCTGGTAAACGGATCAAACGGGATAGCCGTTGGAATGGCCACATCGATACCTCCTCATAATCTTGGAGAAGTCATAGATGCGGCGATAAAAATGATCGATGAACCGGAGTGCAGCATAAAGGACCTCACAAAATGTATAAAGGGACCGGATTTTCCCACCGGAGGAATAATTATGGGGAAAAGCGGCATGAGGGAAGCTTACAATACCGGTCAGGGAAGGGTCAAGGTCCGTGCCCTGGCAGAAACAGAAGAAACAGCCAAAGGGAAATACCAGATAATAGTAAAGGAGATCCCTTTTCAGGTAAACAAGGCAAAGCTTATCGAAAAAATCGCCGAACTGGTAAAAGAAAAAAGGATAGAAGGCATATCATATATAAGAGATGAATCCAACAGAGACGGGATGCGTATAGTGATAGAACTTAAAAAAGACGCAAATCCCCAAATAACGCTGAACAGACTTTATAAACACACGCAGATGGAAGACAGTTACAGCATGATAATGATCGCTTTGGTGGACGGGCAGCCGAGGATACTGAATCTGCAGGAAATACTTTTTGAATACCTGAAACATCAGAAGGATGTAATAACAAGAAGAACAAAATATGATCTTGCCAAGGCGGAAGCCAGAGCACATATACTGGAAGGACTGAGGATAGCCCTTGATAACATAGATGCAATAATAAAAATCATCAGAACCAGTTATGATGATGCAAAAGAAAGGCTGATGAAAGAATTCAAGCTTTCGGACATACAGGCCCAGGCCATCTTAGACATGAGATTGGCCAGGCTACAGGGGCTTGAAAGAGAGAAAATAGAAAACGAATACGCAGAACTTCAGAAAAGAATAAAGTATTACAAAGAGATCCTTTCCGACGAAAATCTTTTGATGGGCGTCATAAAAGATGAAATGCTTGAGATAAAACAAAAGTATGCCGACAAAAGAAGGACAAAAATAGAGGCGGATGTGACTGAAATGGACGAAGAAGACCTTATCGAAAAAGAGCAGGTCACCATTACTCTTACACATTTGGGATATCTGAAGAGGATACCGACAGACACATATAAGGCCCAGAGAAGAGGTGGAAAAGGTATAATGGGTGTAACAACAAGAGAAAAGGATTTTGTTACAGACCTCATAATGACCTCCACGCATGATACTCTTATGTTCTTTACAAACCTGGGAAAAGCACATAAAATAAAGGCCTATGAGATGCCTGAAGCCGGCAGGACGGCAAAGGGGACCCCGGCGGTCAATTTCCTTTCTCTGCTTCAGAGAGAAAGGATAAATGCAATAATACCAATAAAGGAGTTTTCAGAAGACAGATATCTTATAGGTGTCACAAAACACGGGACCATCAAAAAAACCGCATTGTCCAATTTTGATACGAACAGAAAAGCCGGCCTGATCGCCATCAATCTCAAAGACGGAGATGAACTGGTGGGAATAAAACAGACTTCCGGCACCGACAATGTGATAATAGTAACTAAACACGGAAAATGCATATGTTTTTCTGAAAATGATGTAAGACCCATGGGCAGGATAGCAGGAGGCGTTCGTGCAATAAAGCTTGAAAAAGATGATGAAGTGGTGGCAATGCAGCTGGTACAGCCAAAAGAACAGCTTCTTGTGGTTACAAAGAAAGGCTTCGGCAAAAGAACTGCCGCAAAGGAATACAAAGTTCAGGTAAGAGGCGGGAAGGGGCTTTTGACTTATGACAAGAGCAAATTCAAAAAAACCGGAGAGCTTATCGGAGCCATGGTCGTGGACGATGAAGACGAAGTCCTCCTTATAAATTCCAACGGAATAATAATAAGGATAAAAGCCGGAGATGTTTCAAAGCTGGGGCGGGCAACCCAAGGAGTCAAGATAATGAAGGTGTCAGAGGACACAGAAATAATATCCATGGCCAAGGTCATAAAAGAAGAAGATATTACTTCAGACAAAAAAGAAAGCGGCAAAGAAAGCGGCATGGAAAAAGCAGACAATGGACAACTGTCCATGGAAACTCTCGGTGAAGAGAAAAAGAAATAAAGAAAAAAAGGAGAAAAAAATGACAGAGAAAATCAAAATGACCATGCCCGGCAATCCAAAATACACCATGGTTACAGAGCTGGCGGTGGAAGCGGCTGCCGTTCAGGCAGGATTTGACCTGGAAGCCGTAAATGATATAAAGCTTGCCACCGGGGAGGCCTGTAAGCAGGTAATATGTCACGGTTTTGAAGGCTGGTGCTCCTGTTATGAAGTTGAATGTGAAACAGACGGAGAAAAAATAGTAATCAAAATAAGTGAAACCGATTGCGGTCATAAGGTCCCAAAAAAAGGCAGGATCTGCCTTGACTGCCCCAGGGAGGGAGACCTTAGCATGGAGATAATAAAAACATTAATGGATGAAACCGAAATAAAAAAAGCCGACTCCGACGGAGAAGTGAAAAAAAGCATAATCATGACCAAGAAAAAAAGTCATAACAAATAAGTTTAACGAAGATACGCAGAGGCATTAAAATGGACAAAAAAGAAATGTTCAGGAAGTACAGAGAAACCGGAGACAAAGAAATAAGGAACCGTATCGTCGAAGAGCATTTGTACATGGTAGACATTTTAATAAGAAAGTATTTGAACAAGGGCATGGAATACGATGATCTTTATCAGGTGGGAGCCATGGCGCTTATTAATGCTGTTGAAAGATTCGATCCCGAAAAAGGATTTGAATTCAGCAGTTTTGCAACACCAACCATACTGGGAGAGATAAAAAAGCATTTTCGGGATACGGGCTGGAGCATGAAAGTCCCAAGAAAACTAAAAGAAAATGCATCAGCTATACCTGCAGCCAGGGATACTCTTGCAGCAAAACTGGGACGCACACCCACGGTAAAAGAACTGGCGGAAGAGATGGACCTAGGAGAGGATGAGCTTCTGGAAGCCATGCAGGGAAGCCTGGCCTATGGCACCTTCTCTCTGGATCAGACCTTTGAAGAAGAAGAAAAAAACGGAGACAATCCGGTTTTTGAAAAGTATGCCTACCAGGAAGAAAAAGGATTTGACAGATTTGAAAACAGAGAGATAATCGGATCTGTGCTGAAAAAACTAAACAGCACAAACCAATATGTTTTCAAAAAAAGATTTATTGAAGAAAGATCCCAGGCGGAAATAGCAAAAAAACTGGGAGTCTCTCAAATGACCATTTCCCGGGCAGAAAAAAACATAAAAGCAAAATTTGCGGAAGAAATGCAGAAGGCACTCAACTAAACCGCAGACACAAACATATATAAGAAGGCATAAGCATACAAAAACGGAGGCAATAGATGAAAAGAGTATTTTCAGGGGTTCAACCAACAGGCAACATACACATAGGTAATTATCTGGGAGCCCTTAAACAGTTCGTTGAACTTCAGAAAGAAAACCAGTGCATATACTGCATAGTTGATATGCATTCAATAACAGTTCCACAAGATCCGAAGCAACTAAAAAAACATATCCTTGATGTGGCAGCCCTTTATATAGCCGTGGGAATTGACACAAAAAAATCTATTGTTTTCGTCCAGTCAGATGTTCCGGGACACGCGGAGCTGGCATGGATAGTGGCATGTAACTCCTACACTGGAGAGCTGTCCAGAATGACACAATTCAAGCAAAAAAACAAAGGAAGAGAATCTGCACCTACAGGACTTTTTACTTATCCCATACTTATGGCGGCAGATATACTTCTTTATGATACAGACATTGTCCCGGTCGGTAACGACCAGAAGCAGCACATAGAACTGTGCAGAGATATTGCCATAAGGATAAACAACAGATATAAAAACACTTTCGTGGTGCCCGACGGAAGATTCCTAAAGGCAGGAGCCAGGATAATGGCATTGGATGATCCTTTAAGCAAAATGAGCAAGAGTGCAGAAAACATCCACAGCAGGATATCGCTCCTTGATGAAGAAAGCAAAATAAAAAAGTCCATAATGAGAGCCACGACAGATTCGGAAGGAAGTATAAAATTCGACATGAAAGAAAAACCAGGAATAACCAATCTCATGAATATTTACAGTTCTTTCTCGGGCATGGAGATAGGGGAAATAGAAAAAACTTTTGAGGGAAAGGGATACGGCGACTTCAAAAAAGAGCTGGTCCAAGTGACAAAAGAAGCACTGAACCCCATTAAAGAGAAATATGAAGAAATAAGACATTCAAAAGAGCTTCTTGATATTCTTAAAGACGGGGCGGAAAGAGCAAATACCATATCTGAAAAAACCATAAAAAGAGTGAAAGAAAACTTTGGGCTCGGCCTATAGGTCCCAAAAGCAGAAAAGCTGCATTTTCGTGACCCGCTAAAAATCATGAGTCCTTCTTAAGCTCATCAAGACCTTTGTTTATAACAGCTCTGACTTTTTCGGTCAGGGCTTTTTCTTGTTCCTTATCAAGGGACGCGGTCTCTATGGCAGGGTGTATCATTACCCTTACCGGATGAGGAGTAACGATGCCGGTTTCCTCATATATATGCCAAGTATCGTTGATGGAAACGGGAATGATGGGAACCTGTGGCTTTGTGGCCAGCTTCAGAGATCCTTTTTTGAATTCTCCCATAACAGGGCCACGGCTTCTTGTACCCTCCGGGAAAATAAGAAGAGAAAACCCCAAATTTATGTAATCTATGCCCCTTGATATGGCTTTAAGGGATTCTCTCGGATCATCTCTTTCGATAAGAATGCTTCTTATACGCTTTATCCACGTGCCGTACAAAGGCACTTTCTCAAGGCCGTTTTTTGCAATAAAACCGAACTGCACAGTGTCAAGAACAGCACAAAGAACAACTATATCGGCATAACCCTGATGGTTTGAAACATATACCACGGGAGATTTTTCAGGAAGATTTTCTATACCGGATACTGTTATCTCAACACCGATCATTTCAGAAAGTTTGCTTCCCCAGGTTTTTGTGGCTTTGAGTATATTTTCTTTTTCTTTTTTTATGTCTCCGGAAATCCTGCCGGAATCTATTTCTTTTTTATATTCATTAAGATACTTCAAAGATCTATAGATTTTTATGACCTGTGGTATGTTCCTTATTATTTTCATAAAAGTGTTCCCCATAAAGATTTAGAAATTGATTTATATGGGTTACAGTATATCATATTTTTAATGACTTTTAGAAAAAAAGAGAATATAATATCAACAGAAGTGAGGAGGTACCATGACCGCAAAAAAGAAAAAAAGTGGGAAATATGCCGCCGCCGTTTTATGTGCTACGGCCATAATTCTTTACGAAGCTGTTGTCATTTTTGGAGTATTCAAACTGGGACTTGATGAAAAAATTCCCTTCTGGGCATTGATCCTTATCATAATGATACCGGCTCTGGCGTCAGTGGGGATCATCGCGGCACTTATACTTCGGATCAAAGAAATCAAAGGAGGAGAAGAAGATGTTGCTTCTAACTATTAATTACATACCTGACAAAGAAATCGAGGCATTGGGGATCGTAAAGGGTAATGTGGTTCAGTCAAAAAATGTGGGCAAAGATTTTATGGCCGGAATGAAAGGTCTTGTGGGAGGAGAACTTTCGGGATATACCGATATGCTGAATGAAGCAAGACAGATCGCTACCAAAAGGATGGTGGACGAAGCAGAAGCCATTGGAGCAGATGCTGTGATAAAAGTAGAATATGCGTCTTCTGCAATAATGCAGGGAACGGCAGAAATAATAGCATACGGAACAGCTGTGAAATTCAAATAATGACAAAAAAAACGAAAACCTTACAAATAGTATTATTGAGCGGAGCATTGATTTGTTTCGCTTTAGTAACATACATTGTAATAACAGGCAGATCTTCCGGATTTGATAATGCTGTGATGGAGTTTTTTTACGGCATAAGGAGACCCGGTCTTGATACACTTATGGAGCTTATAACTTATATGGCAAACTGGGAGACCATAGTCATAATCTGCCTTTTGCTCATTTGTTTTCCTCAGACAAGAATAAAGGCCGGAATAAGTGTTTCTATTGCAGCGCTTTTATCGACTTTGATAAAAGCGGTCATTAAAATGGCAGTGGCAAGGCCAAGACCCGAAGAAAGCTTTTTTCTTATAGAACAGAGTGGATTCGCTTATCCCAGCGGACACGCAATGACAGGAATGGCGGTTTATCTGCTGCTTTTTGTTTTGACCAGAAAATACATAACGGACAGCAAAAAGAAAAATCTGCTGTCCGCTATTTTTGTTTTTGCTGCTTTTGCCGTTGGCATAAGCAGGGTATACCTTGGCATCCATTTTCCCACGGATGTCATTGGCGGTTGGGCATTAGGTGCTGCCACAGTTATAGTCTCCATGATGATATGGGAGAATTTGAAAAAGCGATTTACCTACTGTTCGGACCTGTCATAAAAGAGGCTTTTTCCATTGACTCCCAGAGGAACGCCGAAGCACACTCTTACCTTTTCAGAGAAAAGACCCATTCTCATAGCCCCTTTGCCGGCAGAAAAAAGGACTCTATTATCTATTCTGTGATCCGCTGCCACTGAAACAGCCGAACCTATTGCTATTCCCAGATCTGTAACTTTGAAAGCACAGTCCGCGCCGGCTTTTTCCATGGCAGCACAGTCGGGGAATCCGCATAAACTACAGTTTGTAAGTTCCAAGGGCTCATTTTTTACGCCTATAAGCACCACACAATGACTGTTATCTACATTTATCCCGTCTCTCTCATAAAAATCCTCGCCTGTTTCTTTTGCGATATCTTTCATGTGTCCCGCCAGCAGAGCCTTATCATTTCCTTCGATTATAAAAGTTTCGATCTCGTCTACCCCGCAACCCTTTGGGGCCGTTCTTGCCGCTGCAGCCATAAGGTCCGCTACCGCAAAGGCAGCTCTTCTTTCGGCATCTTCGCTTTTGATGGTCATTTTTTATTTCCTCCTGTTTTGTTTTTTTCATTAAAAAAAAACACATTTCTCTTTGTATTTTTATTATATCATTTTTTTGGTTGTTTTTACCACTAAATAAGTATAAAATGTCAATACAAACAACAAAGGGAGAAAACCATGGCAGACGGGGAAAACATGAAAAACAGCAGATGGCTTACGGCAGGGATAATAGGAGCGGTGATTTGCATCCTGATAATCATTTTTTCTTTTTACAGCTATGAAAGAAAACTCGATGAAAATCTTAAGGATTATGCATACAGCAAGCTTGATGAAACCGTTAAGGACCAGGCGTTTGTGATAAAGTCAAAGATCCGGGACGAAAAAAGGATCCTCATCAATATAGCAGATTATTTGGCAAAGGGAGGATCGGAAACAAATAGACAGCAGCTAATGGGTTCCATGGAAAAGGGCAGCAACTTTGTAGCTATAGGCTACAGCGATAGAAACGGCATAATAAAAGAACCGGGCGGGAAACAAACAGATATATCAAAACGAGAGTATTATAAAAAAGCCATAAAGGGCGAAGAAACCATTCAATACATAGAAAGCAGCATAGAAGAAAAGAAACCGGAAATCATAATAGCCGTACCGGTAAAAAAAGGGTCTGAAATAAGAGGTGTGGTTGCCGGCAAATTCGGTACGGATGAGGTAGAAAAAGCTTTGAAAACCGAAGATTTCGGAGGGAAAGGCTATTTTTGTCTTTGTGACGCCAAAGGTAATGTTATAGCCACCACAAAAAGAAAAAGCTGTATTTTCCATAATGCAGAAAACATTTTTGAAAAGTATAAAAAAACCCGAATAACAGGTGGAGACACACTGGACAGGGTAAAAGAGAAAATAGCGGCAAAAAAAAGCGGATACATTGAATTTTCATATAAAAATAGAAGTTACTATACACGATATGTTCCAAAAACTCCGGGCTGGACCCTCTTTTATACTGCACCCACAGATGTCATAGAAGAAAACATGGCTTTCATGAAAAAAGGGACAGTGGAACTTGTAATAGGACTTATAATCGCCATGGCGGTACTTTTCGGATCATTGTTCTATGAGCAGACAAGAACGACCAGAAGGTATAAGCATATAAATCATGAAATGAATAATATCAATGAAAGCCTCGACATTGCATTCTCCCAGACTCCAAGGATGATACTGGATTATGACAAGAAGACGGACTGTGCAAAGGTATTCAAAAACTACATGGATGAAAAAGCATACCCCATAGGACATATTTTTGAAGATTTCTCTGAAAGCGACGGTTTTGTATACAGAGAAGACAAAGAAATACACAAAAGAGCCATAAAAAGAACAGAGCAGGACGAAAGAGCAGACGACGGATACATTCAGGAATATGTACATTATACATTTGACGGAGGAAAGACTTTTATATGGTGCTATGTCACAGGACAAAGGATACTGGACGAACAGGGAAATATTGAGGGCGCATTGTTTGTTCTGGAAGATGTAAATGAAGACAAAGAAGAACTGAAACATATAGAAAAAAAAGCAGAAACAGATCTGCTCACAGGACTTTTGAACAAAAAAGCCACAGAACAAAGAGTGGCAGAACTTACAGGATCCAAAAAAATCGAAGGTTTTCTTTTCATGATAGATATAGATGACTTCAAGAATATAAATGATGAAAAAGGACATACCATAGGAGATATAATGCTAGAAAAAACGGCGGATGCGATCAGGAAATCCTTTAGAGAAGAAGACATAAAAGGCCGAGTGGGCGGAGATGAATTCGTTGTATTTATGCCGGGTACCGCCCTAAGAGACGCTGCAGAGGACAGAGCAAAGAAAATAGCAGAGGAACTGAAAAAAGTCAGGGAAGACGTTCCGGGAACAGATATCACCTGCAGCATAGGTATAGCCGGGTGCCCAAAGGACGGAAGAACATTCAGAGAACTTTACGGAGCTGCCGATAAGGCAATGTACCTCGTAAAGACACAAGGCAAAAACGGATATTCCTTCGCAGAAGGAAAGGAGTGATCGGAATGAAAGAACCGGTTTTGGTAATAATGGCCGCAGGGATGGGATCCCGGTACGGTGGACTTAAACAAATAGACCCGGTAACAGACCGGGGAGAGATAATAATGGATTTTTCTCTTTATGATGCAATGATGGCCGGCTTCAAAAAAGTCATATTTGTTATAAAAGAGGAAATGAAAGATGATTTTTATAAACTAATAGAAAACAAATCGGGAAAATATATTGAAACGGAATATGTATTTCAAAAACTTTCGGACATACCCGAAGGATATGAAATCCCTGCCGGAAGGGAAAAACCCTGGGGAACGGCCCATGCGGTGCTGAGCTGCAGAGAAAAAATCAACGGACCCTTTGCTGTCATAAATGCCGATGACTATTATGGTCCGGGGGCATTCCATGCGGTATATGATTTTCTTTCTTCAGAAAAAGAAGAGGCTGACGGAGACTTTTGTATGGTCGGATATGAACTAAGCAATACTCTTACAGAAAACGGACATGTGGCCAGAGGAGTATGTGATATATCAAAGAACGATTATCTCAGACACATAGTAGAAAGAAAAAAAATCATGAGAGTGGAAGGCGATATATGTTATTCTGAAGACGACGGAAAAACCTGGATGGCACTTCCAAAAGATGCAACTGTATCAATGAACTTCTGGGGGTATACCTTAAGAATGATGGAAGAACTTGAAAAAGGGTTTCCGGAATTTCTCAAAGAGAGCCTCAGGGAAGATCCCTTAAAGGGAGAGTACCTTCTGCCCTCTGTTACCGGAAAGCTGATCCATGAAGGAAAAGCGGCAGTGAAGGTGCTTGACTCTTCAGACAAGTGGTACGGAGTCACATATAAAGAAGACAAACCCGGCGTAATGGCGGCATTGCAGTCACTAAAAGATCGGGGGGTTTATCCGGAGATACTGTTTTCTTGTTAAAAAGCAAAAAAAGCGGTATAATATACAAGAGGTTGTTTTATCCGTTATTTTGCGGAGGTATGGGAATTTGAGAAAAGGAAGCATGTTTATCATATTTCTATCGGTGATGGTTTTGGTTGCCGGAGCATTTGTTTTGATAAAAACAGCAGCACCGGAAAAACAGAAAACAGTTTTAGCATCCGCTCAAAAAAAGCAGGAACAAAATCCCCAAAAAGAAAACAAAGCAAAAAAAGATAAAGAAACAAAGATAGAACTTACATATGGTGAAAAAAACAAATATACAGCGGAAGAAAAAGAACTTTATTCCATCCCCGAAGGAAAATATGAAGTGACATTATCCGAAACATCCCAAGAAGAAACGGGAAAGGTGCTTGTTGAAAAAGATGAAGACACTTATCAGAAAGTGACCCAGTATGTTTTTTCGGAGGGAGAAAGTCAGACGGTAGTAGTAAATGAGGGAGAGCAGGTTTCCGTAAGTCAGGGGACCAGCTGGGAATTTGATAAATAATGAAACCGGAAAAGATCCGTCTGAAGTACTGCATAATACCTTTGGCTTTTGCAGGACTCCAGAATGCAATGACATTCATGGGCACCATGTGGTTAAGGAGCGATACGGCCGGGATAACAAATATAACAACTGATTTTGACAGGATGATCCCTGCCGTACCTCAGTTCGTATATATATATCTTGGCTTTTTTGTTTTTTGGATAATCAGCTTTTTGCTGGCGGCAAGGACCGGACCGAAATTTTTTTACAGGATCATCGCCGCCTATATACTTGCCGATGCAGTATGCCTTTTGTTTTATATTTTCTTGCCCACCACAAATATGGGAGACAGGGCAGAAATAGAGGGGGATTCCCTTTCATGGCTTTTGCTTTCTTTTATTTATTTTGCATCAAGACCCACAAATCTTTTTCCCTCGACCCACTGTTTTGTTACATGGCTTTCATATATTTGTGTCAGAGGGCAAAAACACATAAACAAATCCTTGAGAGTTTCTTCCCTTGTCATTGCCATCCTTATCTTTCTTTCAACACTGTTTACAAAGCAGCATGTTTTTATAGACATACCTGCAGGAATACTGTTGGCGGAGGGAACTTATATTTTATCAGGCAGATGGCAAAAATTCACGGGTTTCGTTGAAAAAATATTTACAAATATAAACAAAAGGGTTTTTAAGGATCTGTGATAAAAGCCTTGCAATTTGACATATTTAAGGTATAATACATAGGCATGCAAATTCATGCTGCATACCCTGCGTCAGCATAATGCTGACGCCATTAAGTCCACAGGGAGGTGAAAAAATGACAAATTATGAAGTTCTGTTCATCCTGGATCCAATTCTGGAAGAAGAGAAAAAAGAAGCGGCAGTTGAAATCGTAAAAGGCATCATCGAGACAGAAGGTACCATTGGCAAGGTAGATGTCTGGGGCATTAGAAAGCTGGCCTATCCCATACGCAAAAAGCAAGACGGCTATTATGTACTCATCGAGTTCAGTGCAAATGAGACTCTGCCAAAAGAACTTGACCGCAGAATGAAGATATCAGATGATATCATGAGACATTTGATCGTCAATAAAGATGAAAAGTAAGGAGACCGGTTATGAATAATGTAACATTGATCGGAAGACTGACAAAAGATCCGGAAGTCAGATATACGGCAGACCAGATGGCCATAGCAAAGTTTACTGTTGCAGTGGACAGAGTCGGAAAAGAAAAGCAGGCTGATTTTATCCCCGTAATCGTATTTGGAAAACAGGCAGAGACCTGCGAAAAATATTTAGTGAAAGGTCGCAAGGTGGCCATAGAGGGAAGGATCCAAACCGGAAGCTACGAAAACAAAGAAGGAAAAAGGGTTTACACAACGGATGTGGTGGCATACAGAGTTGAGTTCGTAGAATGGGGAGACAGAGACGGATCGCCGGCAGGAACCGGAGAAAACAGCGTGGCCAAGGCAAAAGACGGTGTCCCCGAAGGTTTCCAATCTATAGACGATGATGACATACCCTTCTAAAAAGGTGAAAGGAGCAAAAAACCATGGAAAAGAAAAGACGCAGCGGCGGCTTCAGAAAAAAGAAGGTTTGTCAGTTTTGCGCTGATAAATCACAGACCATAGATTATAAAGATGTTGACACATTGAGAAGATATGTGACCGAAAGAGGCAAAATACTGCCAAAGAGAATAACAGGAACTTGTGCGATACATCAAAGAGAAGTCACGAAAGCCATAAAAAGAGCAAGAGCTGTAGCGCTTTTGCCCTATACTGCCGATTAAGAAAAAAACTTGACAAGAGCGGGTAGCCGCTCTTGTTTTTTTAGAAGGACTATTGACACAACATGTAGTAGAGGACAAAAGAGGCACTTTATGTTATAATATCTGGGCATGAAATGAAAAAGAAAGAGGACACTTAATGTATTCAGGCTTATTGCTTCTTGTGGCAATAATATTTCCTTTACCCGCCATAATAAAAGGCATAAAAAAAGGACAAGACCCATATAAAACAGTAACGGACGGCATTATTACTGCCGGGGTGGGACTTGTTTTCATTTATATATTATCTTCGGTCTCGACAGGCGGGATAGCTGCTGAAACAGAAGAAAGCATAAGACTTATTACAGAAAGTCTCGGAGAAAAAACAGAAGAATACAAAGAATATTTTGCCGGAGCCGTTATGGTATTGCCTGCAGCGATGCTTTGTCTTTCTGCAGTATGCGGATATGCGGAATACAAAGGACTTTACAGGATACTTCAAAAAGATAATGCAAAAGCCATGGAAATGCCCCCTTTCAGAGATTTTTCGTGGCCCCGCAACAGTATTTACGGATGGTTTCTCATCTTTATAATATCCTGGACTATGAAAGCAGCCGGTTCCGGACTTGGAGAAATCACAGCAGCAAATATAAATGTTATATTTGAAACGGCATTTGCATTTCAGGGTGCAGCTCTGGTTTTCATGATATTTTATATAAAGAAAATACCCAAAGCCCTGGCGGTCATTCTGGTTATCACGGCATGGATCGTGCCCTTTGGGAAAAATGTTTTGTTCATAGCGGGTATAGCGGATATCGTTCTTGGAATAAAAATAAGGATCTCCCGGAAGCAATAGTAAGAGGTGTTATATTAATGAGTGAAAAAAGATCAGGTAGAATTTTTTCGGATTACATGCCACTTCCCATGTGTAAGGTGGATACCAGAGGCAAAGTCCTGAACGCAAGCCCGGGAATAGATCAGGTTTTTCTTTATGACGGAATAAAGGGTGCGGATATATTTGCTCTCACGGGTATCAAGCATGAACAGTTTACAGAGGCCGCAAAAAACAAAGAGACTCTTACTATATACAGGAATGAAAAAACATTCAGGATAGTTCCCGCATTCGTTGGCAAAAAAGAACCGGCGGGGATCGCACTTTATTTTATGGATGTTACAGACTTTGAGCAGGCGGAAAAAAAATATGAAGAAGAAAAACTGTGCGTTATAGTTGTCAATGTGGATAATTTTGATGAGCTCCTTTCGGGCACGGGAGATGACAGGCAGGCATCTCTCGCTTCGGAAATAGACAAAACCATAAGACAGTGGGGCTCATCCATGAAGGCTTCAGTGACTAAATACAGGGACAACATGTATATAATCATGCTTCAGAACAAATATCTTGAAGAACAGATAGAAAAAAAATTCCCTATCCTGGATCAGGTAAGGGAAATAGAAACGGAAGTGGACTTTCCGGTCACTTTAAGCATAGGATGCGGTAAAGATTGCGGAAGTCCCACAGAAGCAGAGGACTTTGCAGTTGAAGCAAGAGATCTGGCCCTGGGAAGGGGAGGAGACCAGGCTATAGTCAAAGAGGGGGACAAATTCTATTATTACGGAGGAAAAACTCAGACCGTAGAAAAAAGCAACAAAGGGAAATCAAGGATAATAGGGCATGCTTTGACGAGACTTATAGAAAGCGCAGAAAATGTTCTTATAATGGGACATAAAAATCCCGACATGGATGCATTCGGTGCCGCTTTGGGTATATATCGACTGGCAAGACCCATAAACAAAGAAACATATATAATCATAAACAAATACAACGAGGCTCTTGCCCCCATATACAAAGCGGTGAAGGAAACCGGAGACTACAGTATAATCACCAGCAGAAAAGCTCTTAATATGGCAAAAAAAGAGACACTTGTGATAATTGTAGATACCCACAGGGCCGGTATAACAGACTGTCCGGAGATACTTGAGATAGCAGAAAAATCCGCAGTTATAGATCATCACAGGAAAGCAGAGGATTTCATCAAGAACCCGACACTTGTATACATTGAGCCCTACGCATCTTCCACGGCCGAACTTGTAACGGAAATACTTCAGTATTCAAGAGACAAAAAAAGTATAGTAAAAATAGAGGCGGAAGCTTTGCTGGCGGGAATATCGGTAGATACCAACAGATTTGCCGTCAAAACGGGAGTCAGGACATTTGAGGCTGCCGCATGGCTCAGGAAATCGGGAGCAGATACGACAACCGTCAAAAGGCTTTTTCAGACGAACCTGGAGACCTTCAAAACAAGAGCAAACTGTATGGCCAATGCGGAATTTCTTGAAGATGGCATAGCAATATCCATATGCGAGGGCAGGAATGTAAATGCCCAGATAATCAATTCCCAAGTGGCAGATGAACTTCTGACAATAAAAGGCATAAAAGCCAGTTTTGTTGCCGGACGCAACGAAGAGGGGCGCACCGTCTTAAGCGCCAGATCTTTGGGCGACATAAATGTGCAGACAATAATGGAGAAATTTGACGGAGGAGGCCATCTTACAACGGCAGGGGCACAGATGGACATAGATCCCCGGGAAGCCATAGAAAAGGTAAAAGAAATACTGAAAAAGGAGAAAACCGAATGATAGTAATATTATTAAAAGATATAAAGGGAACAGGAAAAGCCGGAGAAGTCGTAAAAGTAAGTGATGGTTATGCCAGGAACATGCTTCTGCCAAAGGGACTTGCGAAGGAAGCCACAGAAGGGAATGTACGGAGCCTAAAAAAGCAGAAAGCCATAGTTGCGGAAAAAGAGGCTGAAAGCAGAGAAAAAGCAGAAAAGCTTTCCAAGCAGCTTGGCAGCATTGCCGTAAACATCAAGACAAAGGGCGGAGAAGGCGGACGACTTTTTGGTTCGGTGACATCTAAAGATATCAGTGAAGCCTTGAAAGAGCAGCACGGCATAGAACTTGACAAGAAAAAGATCATTCTCGAGGCACCCATAAAAGAAACAGGCGAAAAAAGTGTGACCGTAAAAGTTTATCCTGAAATTTCAGCAGTACTTAAAGTTATTATATCTGTATAAAACCAAGGAGACTATCAAATGGAAAGGATCCCTCCCCATAATGAAGATGCGGAAAAATCCGTTTTGGGCGCAGCAATGCTGGACAAAGATGCCCTTTATGATGTAATGGAAGAAGTCAGGTCTCAGGACTTTTATAACCAGAATCACAGAGAAATATTCGAAGCGATAACAGAGCTTTCCAGAAGGAATTCACCGGTGGATGTTCTTACTGTGGCAGAAGAACTCAAAAAAAGAAAATCTCTTGAGATAGCAGGAGGAAGAGGATATATAGCAACTCTTTCCGCCGGTGTTCCGGCCACGGCAAATGCAAGGGAGTACGCAAAGATAGTATCAGAAAAAGCCGCTTTAAGAAATCTCATAAAAACCGCCGGGGACATAATGGAAAAGGGCTATGAAGACAAAGTGGCAGCAGAAGACATAATAGATTATGCCGAAAAAGGCATCTTTGAAGTTGCTCAAAACAGGCAGAAAAAAGAAATGATGCCCATAAGGGAAATACTTATGAAAAACCTGGATGAGATAGATGAAAGATCAAAGATGGAAGGCAGTATCACGGGAGTCATAAGCGGACTTATAGACCTGGATGACAAAACGGCAGGATTTCAGAAATCGGACCTTATCATCATAGCCGCAAGGCCCTCAATGGGAAAAACCGCATTCGCCTTAAGTGTTGCTCAGCAGGCAGCCATCAAAGGCAAAGCCAAGGTGCTTTTCTTCAGTCTGGAGATGTCAAAGGAACAGTTGGGACAGAGGCTGCTTTCCATGGAAGCAAAGGTGGACTCCCAAAAAATAAGAGCGGGCACCCTTGCAAGGGAAGAGTGGGATAGGATAGCAATGGCTCTTGACACTCTGGGAGAAGGTGACATAAACATAGATGCAACTCCCGGACTAAAACTGATGGAGATAAAGAACAAATGCCGAAGGCTTAAGGCAGAAAAGGGACTTGATATGGTCATACTTGATTATCTGCAACTGATGGAGCATGAAGGAAGAGCAGAAAGCCGCCAGCAGGAGATAACGTCTTTATCAAGAGGATTAAAGCAACTGGCAAGGGAAATAGAATGCCCGGTGCTTGTGCTTTCACAGCTTTCAAGGGCGCCTGAGCAGAGGACGGAACACAGGCCCATCCTTTCCGACTTAAGAGAGTCGGGGGCAATAGAGCAGGATGCGGATCTGGTGCTTTTTCTTTACAGAGACGAAGTATATTTCCCCGAGGAAACAGAAAAACCGGGAATATGCGAAGTGAATATAGCAAAAAACAGAAACGGTCCCACAGGAACGGTGGAGATCACCTGGCAAAGCCAGTATACCAGATTTGCAAATAAAGCCGGGAGGTAGGAATGAACAAGATAACAGAAGACATGAAAGTATATGAGATACTTGATAATTATCCCAAGCTGGAAAAAATACTTTTGCAGCATGGACTTTTTTGTTCCGGATGTCCCGGTTCAAACACAGAAACCATTCATGAAGCCGCCGAAGGCCACGGAGTAGAACCGAATAAACTTCTTAAAAAATTAAATGAGGCACTGGAGCAGGACTGATGACATTTATAAAAAAACATGCAAAGACCGCTTGTCTGACAGATACCAGCGTAGAAAACATTTTCATAAACGACTATATGGTCTCGGCTCCCGGAGACTATGTTAAGATTTATCTTCTTACACTTATGTACACGGATCTTGATCGCCAGGCAAGCCGTGATGATATTGCCAAAACACTGCGGCTTTCTCCTGAAGATGTGGATAAGGCATGGGACTACTGGGAAAAACAGGGAGTCGTAAGAAAAAAAGGAGACCAAAGGGAATTTGTTGTTTTAAAAGAGCAGCTTTACGGTCACAAAACAGAGGATGGCATAGTTCCCGGTCAAAAAGCTGTGAGTTCCCTTCTGGAAAATGAAGAGCTCAAAAGCATGTATAAAACCATAGAAAAAACCATAGGAAGACTTTTGAGCGGAACGGAACTAACGGAGATAATAGATTGGATAGAAGAGAACGGAGCAACACCGGAAGTGGTTGCTCAAGCTTACGCTTACTGCGCCGCAAATAAAAAAGACAATGTCAGATATGTGGGAACAGTGGTAAAAAGCTGGGCCTCCCGGGGACTTACAAGTGTTCTGGATGTAGAAAAATATCTGAATGAAAACGATCAGCGTCACTATGTTTACAAAAGAGTTATGCAGGCACTGGGATTTGCAAGGAACGCCACCGAAGAAGAGCGTCGCATAATAGATAGCTGGACAGAGAAAATGGGGTATGATATAAATGATATACTTGAGGCATGTAAAAAGACCAGTGGTATACCAAATCCAAATATCAATTATATAAATAAAGTATTGATAAACCGTAATAACGGAAAAAATCAAAGCATAGCGGCAGGTGCAGCCACGGTAAAAAGATATTATGAACAGTTGCGTGAAAAGGCAGGGGCTGAGGCTTTTGAAAAAACAAAAGAAGTTTACAAAAAAGTCCCCACTATAAGGGAGATAGACGAAGAGATAAAAGAATGCAGCATAGAATTATCAAAGGCAATGATCTCAGATCGTCAAAACAAAAAGGAACAAATAAAAAAACTCAAAGAAGAAGGAGAAAGCTTGACAAAAGCCAGAGCTGTCATGCTCACGGAAAACGGTTTCCCCATTGATTACATGGAAACCCATTATCTTTGCGGATTGTGCAAGGATACCGGAACAAAAGATTCAGGAGAACAGTGTGTATGTTTTCCCAAAAGGGCTGAAGAAGCAAAACAATGGATAAAAGAAAAAAAATAAACCCGGGAAAAGTATTTAATGATAGATTTCTACGGGAAATAAAAAGAAAAAAAAGAAACGTGGCAAGAAAAACCGGCAATATAAAAAGAATTCTTCTGAGGAAGTATCGGAAACCAATAAATAAAGTTTCTGAAAAGGCTTCGGATATCAAGAAGAATTTTGTGAAAAAGGAGAGCGCAGTTTCAGAAACCATGGCAAGCCTGGTTTCTGAATTTGACAGGAGCCACGAGGAATTTGCTGAAAAAACCGAAGCTGTTTTCGCCAAAGGAAACCGCAGAATAAGATTTCTGAGAGTAATGGCTGACAGAAAAAAAGTGATGCTACTGAAATACTTTGCAGGAATAGTAGCGGTAACTGTGGGAGTTCTGGCCTTGTTCAATTATGTTACCGGTTATGAGTATTCATATAACGGAAAAGTTCTTGGCCTTGTAAAAGGGCAGAAAGAAGTGACACAGGTTTTGGATATCGCCAGCGATCAGCTTACAGATCATTATAATGCCAAGATCGCAATAGGCGAAAAGGAAGACATACAGTTCAGAAAAGTTGTTACAATAAACAGGGACTTGGATGACATGGAAGAGGTCCTAAAAAGACTTACATATATGAAGGATATAAATGCCAGTGGATACGGCATATATGCAAATGAAAAAAGGGTGGCGGCCCTTGCCACAAAGAAAGAAGCAAAAGAAGTTTTAATAGAAACCCTGGCAAAATTTTCCGAGAAAAAAGAAGGAGTGGTATACGAACAGATAGAATTTCTCGAAAGGGTAAAAATAAAACCAGTGGACACAAAACTGGGCAACATACAAAAAACAGGTGCAGTGCAAGGCAAAATATTTGCCGATAAAGAGGCCCCTTTGATGCATGTTACAACTGTTGAAAAGGCGGTATACAAAGAAAAAGTGCCCTATAAGACAAAGAAAAAAGATAACCCGGATTCCTATATAGGAGAAAATTCAACAGCCGTAAAAGGAAAGAATGGAGAGAATGAAGTCGTTGCCAGGATAACTAGAGTCAACGGCAAGGAAACAAAAAGGGACATATTGAAAACAAAAGTGTTAAGCAAGCCGGTGACGAAGGTGGTTTTGGTGGGAACAAAAAAAATACCGCCCACCATGGGAGACGGTCACTATTGCAACCCATGTCCTGCAGGATATGTTTCATCGGGATTCGGATACAGATGGGGCAGGATGCACAGAGGAGTTGATCTGGCCTGTAGCAGCGGAAACAGTATATATGCGGCCGATGGCGGTACGGTGGTATCTGCGGGATACAGAAATTCATACGGAAACGTTGTAGAGATCAATCATAGAAACGGAGTTGTGACCCGTTATGCCCATTGCAGCAGTATTCTTGTCCATGCGGGACAAAAAGTTTATGAAGGAAAACTGATAGCCAGAGTTGGAAGCACCGGAAACAGCACAGGACCCCACTTACATTTTGAAATGCAGATCAACGGCAGATTCGTAAATCCACTGAAGTATATCTAGTTTTCGGGTTTTTTATAAAATCTTATGGTGAATTTTGCGCCCCCTTCAATGCGGTTTTCCAGCTTTATACTTCCATTCTGTTTCTGAACGATCATTCTTGCCAGTGCAAGCCCGATACCGGTGCTTGAATCACTGGCATTTTTGCCCTTATAAAACCTTTCAAATAAATGAGGCATGTCCTCAGGATCTATGCCTTTACCGGTATCGGTTATGATTATTTCTGTATAAAGGGCATTTTCCTGGGCAGTCACTTTTAGGTGGCCGCCTTCGGGGGTATGCTCCATGCAGTTCTTGAGTATATTCCCAAGGGCTTCGCAGGTCCAGTTTATATCTCCCATGAATCCGGGTTTCCCGGTGACTTCAAGGCTGAAAGTCTGCTGACGTATTTCGATGGGGATAAGAAGAGGGTCAAAGGATCTGTCGATCAGTTCGCATACATCCACATGTTCATTTTTGAAACCGGCAGTTCCTGCATCTATCTTTGAGATTTTCAGAAGAGAAGATATCAGCCAGTCTATCCTTATAAGGTTATGATTTATTTCCTGATTGTATTCCAGACGCTTCTCTTCGGAGAGGTTTTTTTTCTGCATAAAGGACATTATAAGATTTATTGTAGTAAGGGGAGTTCTCACCTGATGTGAAATATCAGCAATGGAATCCGTTAGGTATATTTTTTCTTTTTGAAGGGCATAAGAATGCTCCCTCAGTTTTACCGTCATTTTATATATTTCACTTTCAAGGATAGCCAGCTCACCTTCCTGATTATCGTCAATGGCAAGAAAATCCTGGCCGTGAAGGATCAGATTCAGTTTTTCTGAAAGCTTCTCTATCCGGTCATAACGTTTTTTTGTGGAAATCAAAAAAACCAGGCAAAAGCAAACAGCAACGGCCAGCACAATAATACTGCAGTACCACTGCACAAAAAAAGCGGCAACAGCAAATAGAATTGTCAATACACCCAAACCCGTCATTTGTCTTATTATTTCTTTGTTTCTCAAAAATTTCATTGCTTCTCTCCGGCTCTTTTGGTGATTTTATAGGCTGGTAGTTTTGATAGTTTTATTCTCCGACTTTGTATCCCATGCCGCGAACGGTTTTTATTATTTCCGGGGTTTGAGGGTCATCCTCTATCTTTTCTCTAAGTCTTTTTATATATACGGTCAAGGTGTTATCATTTACGAATTCTCCGGCAATATCCCATATTTCTTCAAGAAGTTTGTTTCTTGAAAGAATAACACCCTTATTATTGAGAAAAACAAGAAGCAGTCTGTATTCCAGTACAGAAAGAAAAATCTCTTCTCCTTTTTTGTACACGGTGCCTTTTAGAGAATCAACTTTCAGATCGCCTATTTCTATCACCGGTTTGGATTTACCGCTTCTTCTTAATATGTTTTTTATTCTGGAAACCAGCTCTCTGGGTCTGAATGGTTTGGTAATATAGTCTTCAGCGCCCATGTCCAGACCGGTTACGGCAGTAGCCTCATCATCATAGGCAGTAAGAAAGATCACGGGGGTCTCTATGTTAAGGTTTGCCGCAGATTTGGCTTTTGCTGCAGAGCATACGGCATAACCGCTACCGTCAGGAAGAGAAATATCCAGAAGCAGAAGATCGAATTTATTGTTTTCCAAGAGTTTTAATGCCTGTTCCTGGGTGGTTGATATCTCCACTGTGAATTCCTCTTCTTCCAGAAGTGTTTTCAGATTCTCGACTATACTTATATCGTCCTCCACCAAAAGAATTTTATTCATTATTCTGATCGCACAGTCTTTGATAACAAAAAAGCCGTGCACTCCTTTCTCCTATTTAAGCAATTTTCATTATATCAGAGCATGGCATATGCGTCAAAATCTTTGGAAGGGGTTTTACATCGTTATAAAAAAAGCAAAACAAGACCCCCCGGGGGGAAAAACCGGGGGGTCTTGCTTTATACGGGGTATTCGGGGATGTTTTGCTGTGTTTGGTTTTTAAGTGAAAGCATCGATCAGCCCATAACTTTTTTTACAGGTTCCATGTCTTTGTTCTGCTGAAGTCCAGCCAGGACAGGCTCCTTTGCAAAGCTTTCTTTTTTTCCTTCAAGCTTGCCGAGACAGGATTCTATCAGGTCTATACTTCTTTCAGACGGTGCTCCGCCGTCAACCAGAAAGGGGATGCTTCTGTAATAATTTTTTACGGGCATTCTTGTGGGGTCTACCAGCATTTTCCCTCCGCTTTTGGCAAGTTCTCTTGCTTCTTCAAAGATATCGATTGCTGTACTGTTGATGTATTTTACTTCGGCCTTTCCCTCAAATGCTTCTTTTACCTTTTTGTTGTTGGTTATTATAACTCTTTTCATTTTGATTACCTCCTTGGATTTCTTTATTTGTTTGTATCATACATTCTGAACCGGCCTTTACAGCAATATACAAATTTCAAAATAAGTGAACCCGGGTTCATCTTGACCAAAAAACACCTTTAACATATACTGTAGTTCATAGGAGAAGTATAAAATGAAGATAGGAGAATTCGCAAACAAGTTCGGGCTTAATGTAAGCACAATAAGATATTATATCAATAACGGACTTTTGATCCCGGCAAAAAAAGCAGAGCAATATGAATTCGGTAAAGACTGTGAAGAAGATATGAAAAACATTCTTAAATACAAGGGCTATCATTTCACCATCGAAGAAATACAGCTTCTGTTTTTTTTACAGAAAACTTCAAGATTCAAGGATGATGTGGTGCTGGGCCTGTGTTCAGACCTTCTAGAAAAAAAACGTAAAGAACTGATCAACGAAAAAAAAGAAATGGAAGCACATATTCTTTCTTTGGAGAATGAAATAGAAGGAATGCCAAAAACCGTCTCTACGGAAGAAACAAAAACAGGCATACCATTTTCATTCATACCCTATCTTTACTGCCCCCGATGCAGGGTGCCCCTTAAACTTGATTCTGCCAGCATGGCGGAAGGAGCACTTCTGTCCGGAGAACTCTGGTGTGAATGCGGATACAATGCCGGCATCAAGGAAGGAATGATACTCTGCGGCAATCATTATGAGGATACACCCTTTAAGGCCTTTGAAAACATTGAATCGGTAATGGCAATGGTGCACCAATTCAGTCCTTCCTACAGAAAACTGATAGATCAGACAAATCTTTATATGTATAATCAGATCCATGAAGATCTGGAAAATCCAATGGTTATAATGACCGGACCCTTTACTCTGAATTTTCTGCTTGCATATATAGACAAACTGAACAAAAAGAACACATATATAATATCGGATCCTTCAAAAAAAAGACTTGAAAAGATACAGGCATATCTTTCTGCAGGCAATTACAACATAGTATATCTGGCGGGAGAACCAAAAGACTTGCCGATAAAAGAAAAAACGGCGGATATATTTATAGATGATTATTGTACTGTCAATTCACTTTTTACTTATAATACTTTCAACACAGAAAATATCGCACCTATCCTTAAGTCAACTGCAACTATAACAGGTATTTTCAGCAGCTATACAAAAGCTCCCAAGGGATTAAGCAATTTCAAAAAAATACAGCCGGAGTTCAAACCGGAGAAAATGACTTTTGCCGCACTCAAATACGGATGGGAACAGGGAGGATTTGATAATATAGAAAAAAAGACCATAGGATACACATCAAAGAATGAGAAGGACTACCCTCAGGATGTTTTGGGAGAACAGGTTGAGGTCATTGGATACAAAGCAAAAAGAGGAGTCAAAAGAAGATGAAAAAAGAAGTTTTTCAAAATGAATATGTAATGCTTTATTCTGACATGGACACAAGATTAAAAATGAAGCCTTCTCGAATAGCGGACATTTTTCAGGAACTGGCAATACAACATTCCGCCTCTGTGGGATATGACCTGGAATGGTTTGCGGGCAACAAAAAAGGATGGGCGCTTCTTTTTTGGCATATAGTAATAAACAGGCTACCCTCAAAACATGATTTTGTAAGGATAGGAACATGGGCACGGCCCTACAAAAGAGCTCAGGCCAACAGAAGTTTTCTGATGGAAACAGAAAAGGGAGAGGAACTTGTATGCGCAGAGACAAGATGGACCCTTATGGATACAGAAAGAAGAAGGCCTTCAAAACTTGAGCCGGGATTTTTTGACGTATATCACATACCCCTTGAGCCTATCATGCCGGAGGAAAAATTTGATATGCCTGTTTGCATGGATGTAAACTTTGTTACGGAGAGAAAAACAGAAGTTACAAGAAGAGACACAGATACAAATGGTCATGTAAACAATGCTGTCTATATACAATGGGCTCTTGACGATGTGCCCGATGAAATATACGAAAATTACAGTCTGATCGATATAAAAGCGGCATACAGAAGAGAATGCAGAAAAGGAGCCACAATAAAATGCCAGTGCTATGCCAGAGCCTTAAGCGAGAAAAAAACGGAGATAAGCACCTGTTTTACCGATGCAGAGAATGAAAAAATCATTTTTTCACAGGTATCTGCCATATGGGAAAAACCTTAAGGACAGAACAAAAAACAAATAAAACAAGAGAACATTAAACTTACATTATTGTTATGATGATATCACATCAAAAACACATAAGAAATATATAATAGCACACGCCGTTTGAGAGAACGGCTTTTTGGGGGAAAAAGAGAAAATGGAAATACTCCGCGTTGAGGATCTGACAAAAATATACGGAAAAGGCGAAAGCCGGGTAAAGGCTCTTGATGAGGTTTCTTTTTCGGTGGAAAAAGGAGAGTTCATAGCCATAGTAGGACCTTCCGGATCGGGCAAATCAACATTGCTGCACATGTTGGGAGGCGTGGAAAAACCCACTTCCGGCAGAGTTTTTGTGGACGGCAAAGATATATATGAACAAAACGATGAAGAACTGGCCGTTTTCAGAAGAAGGCAGATAGGACTTATATATCAATTCTACAATCTGATACCCATATTGAATGTAAAAGAAAACATATCCCTTCCTTTTCTTATGGATGGAAGAAATGTCAATGAAAGCCGCCTTGAAGAACTTCTTGAAGTACTTGATCTGAAAAACAGGCAAAATGCCCTGCCGGGACAGCTGTCAGGCGGTCAGCAGCAGAAAGTATCGATCGGCAGAGCATTGATCAATGCCCCGGCCCTGGTTTTAGCCGATGAACCTACGGGAAATCTAGATAGCAAGAACAGTCAGGAAATAGTCGAGTTGCTGAAAAAATCCAACAAAGAATATAAGCAGACTCTTTTTCTTATAACCCACGACGAAAACATTGCACTTCAGGCGGAAAGGATAATCTTTCTTGATGACGGTAAAATACTTCGTGAAGAGGTGGTGGGACGATGAATCCCTTTCATAAGATCGCTTTAGAATCACTCAAAAAAAACAAGACAAGGACAGCGGTCGTAATAACAGGTGTCATACTTTCTGCTGCCATGATATCGGGAGTGATCGCCTTTGCCAGTAGCCTGCAACACTTCCTTGTTGAGGGAAGCATTGCAACAACGGGAGACTGGTACGGCATGGCTGAGCCTGTTGATAAAAGCATAAAGGAAAATTTAAAAAAGATCCCAGAAGTTTCCGAAACATCATCATATCAGATAAAAGGATATTCAACACTTTATAAACAGGGCAATAAATATAAACCATATATCTATGTAACGGCCTTTGACGGTGACATGTACGATACCGGCAGGATAAAAATGATACATGGCAGAAAACCAAAAAATCCAAATGAAATAGTAATACCGGAACATTTGATAACAGACGGGGAGCAGGATATTGGAATCGGACAGAAAATATCATTGGATATGGGAAAAAGAGAGTATATAAACGGTAAGAAAAAAAAGCAGTTATATCAGAATGTGGAATATATGCCCGGGAAGGAAAATTTTAGTTTTGAAGAAAGCCGCACATTCAAAATAGTAGGTATATGTGAAAGGCCTGCCGCAGAGCCTTATCAGGCTGCCGGATATACGGCAATAACTGCACCGGAGAAAGACGGGGAAAAATACGGTGTTTACATCAAAACCAAAGATCCGGGTGACATTTATAAAGTTATAAAAAACATAAAAGGAGAAAAAACAGAGATCTCATACAACGAAGACCTTTTGACATATCTTGGTGCAGGGAAAAACGAAAAAATCAAAGAAATGATTTTTGGTCTAGCGGCATTTCTTATAGGACTCATAGTGCTGGGGTCCATATTCCTTATACATAATACTTTTTCTATTTCACTGAGTGAAAGAGAAAGAGAGACTGCATTGTTGATGGCCATAGGAGCAACCAGAAAACAGTTGAGAAGATCTGTTTTTTATGAAGCATTTTTGATTGGAGGTATAGGTATCCCCATCGGAATAATAGCAGGCATAGCCATAGTAGGCGGATTTCTTTTTGCCGCAAACAATCTTTTTTCCGGAGTTGGGAATCTGGAGCTGAGCGGTGTCAGCATGACACTTTTTGTTACTTATAAAACTATAATATTGGCATTTCTTGTTTCCTTTGCTACTATGCATTTATCTGCCATGATACCTGCTTTAAGAGCTTCAAGGGCATCTATAATAAATACGGTAAGGCGGGTCTATGATTTTCGCATAAGCCGGAACAAGACAAAGGGGTACAATATAGTCTCTGATATTTTCGGGGTTTACGGAACTCTTGCCATCAAAAATTACAGTAGAAATACAAGACAGTACCGGGTAACGGTATTTTCTTTACTCATAAGCATAATACTTTTCATTTCTGTCAGTTCATATACCCATTATCTGACAAGCAGTGTTGATGCGTTGTTTGGTGAAAGTGAAGAATATCAGATAACATACAGTTATTCGGGCACATCTCCTCAAAAAGGAAAAGACAATTATAGTATCCTTTCAAATGCGGAGGGGGTAACAAAAAAGAGTTTTGCTCAGGTACTTTATATGGAAACCGAAATAACCGCTGATAAAATAGACAAAAAAACACTGAACCTTTTGAGAGGATCAGGGTACATGAAAAAGGACAAAGCGCATCTGCCCGTGAGGATATTTGCAATGGACGAAAGATCCTACAAAGAATACTTAAAAAATCAGGGCCTGGATCCAAAGCTGTTTACAGATCCGGAAAATCCCAAAGCAGTAGCTCTTAGAGAGGGAGGGTTTTATGATATAACCGGACAAAAATACAGGAAGATGAACATATATGGATCAGAAAAAGTAAAAACCCTACTTGTCCGGACAGGAGAAACAAGCGGGATCGATGAATTCCATAGTGTCTCCATAGGAGCATTTACGGATGAAGTTCCTGCCGGTGCCGGAGAATTTACTGCAGGATTCCTGATGGTGACCACTACGGAAATTGCGGAAAGTATTTTCATAAACTACGAAAAAAATATAGAAACCAGTACAGGCTTTTTCAAAAGTGATGATACAAAAACCACATATGAATCAATGACAGAGATAGCCTCCAAAAACAACATACCCAAAAGCAGTATCATAAATGAGGAAGAGGAAGAAGAGATAAGCAGGAGCCTTATGACGGCAGTCAACATTTTTTCATATGGGTTTATCGTACTCATATCTCTTATTGCGGTGGCCAATGTTTTCAATACCATTTCTACCAACATACTTATAAGAAGAAGGGAATTTGCCATACTGAAGGCGGTTGGGCTCAGTGAATCGGGATTCATGAAAATGATGAATCTGGAATGTCTGTTTTATGGGCTCAAGTCATTGCTTTACGGCCTTCCCGTGGCAATAATCATTGCATATATAATATACAGAAATGTTAATACCGGGACAGAAATAGCTTTTTCGGTGCCGGTATACAGCGTGGTAATAAGCATAATCAGCATATTCATTATAGTTTTTGCAACTATGATATATGCCACTCACAAAATAGGGAAAGAAGACTCTATAGAAGTGATCAAAAATGAACCGCTGTAGAGAAATTATTTTTTGTGATATAATATCAGCGGCAGTTGATTTATATAAAAGGGAAACATGAAAAAGAGAAATCGCGGAAGAAGCAGGAAATTTTATAAAGAGACCCAGGTAGTCGATATCCGTGAAGCAAGAGAGGAAAGGCGCAGGTCCAGAACAGAAGTCCAAAGAAAAAAGGAAAAACCTGCAAATACTGAAAACCCCAAGAAAAAACGGAAGAAAAAAAGACTTTGGCGCCGCACATTGATATATATGGGAATCATTTGTATCATTTTTTTGCTTGCCGGTCTTTCGGTTTACAAGATAATAGATTTGAAGCTGGAAGAAAATAAACTTGAGGGACAGAGGCAGGAACTGATCAAGGAACAAAAAAAACTGAAAGAGGAACTAAAAAATGTCAATGATCCCGAATATATAGAACAGCAGGCAAGAAAACAACTTAAACTCATAATGCCGGGAGAGACCCTTTATGTACTTCCCGATGAAAAAGATCCGGAAAACGAAGGTATGAGCACCAAAGATGAAAAAGAAGATAAGTGAAATAATTATTGTGGAAGGCCGGCATGATACAGATGCCATAAATAATGCTGTGGAGGCCCACACTATAGAAACCCACGGGTTCGGTATAAAAAAAGAGACATGGGACCTTATAAAAAAAGCATACGAAACCAGAGGCATAATAATCCTTACGGATCCGGATCATGCGGGGATGCAGATCAGAAGAAAAATAAAGGAATCTTTTCCGGAAGCAAAAGAGGCACATATAAAAGGTTCGGAGGTGGAAGATGCTTCGCCTGAAACAATTATTTCAGCTCTGTCATCCGCCATATGCAGCAGAGAATACAAAAAAGAAGTTTTCACATTTTCCGACATGATAAGAAACGGCTTGAGCGGCAACCGGAATGCAGTATCAAAACGAAGAGACTTGGGAGACAAACTGGGTATAGGATATGGAAGCACTAAACAATTCCTAAACAAACTCAACCTTTTCGGCATAAGAAAGGAAGACTTCTATGAAGCCTTACAAGACAGAAAAAATTCCTGAAATATCCGAGAATCCCGGATTCAGACATACAAAAAGCCTGGGCCAGAATTTTCTTACGGACAAAAAGATACGTGACACTATAATTGAAGCAGCAGAAATCGAAGACACAGACCTTATAATAGAAATAGGTCCGGGCATGGGTGTGCTTACAAATGAAGCGGCTCAAAAAGCTTCAAAGGTAATAGCAATAGAAATAGACAAAAGTCTTATACCGATACTTGAGTTCACCCTAAAAGAATACGATAATATCCAAATAATAAATGAAGACATCCTAAAATGCGATCTTGGAAGAATAATAGCAGATGCAGGAGATTTTGCCACAATAAAAATTTTGGGCAACCTTCCTTACTATATTACAACGCCCATAATAATGAAAATACTCGAAGAAAACATATCCGCAAAAAGCATAACTGTAATGATGCAGAAAGAAGTTGCGGAAAGAATGGAAGCCGGACCGGGTACAAAAACTTACGGAGCGCTTTCTCTGGCAGTACAGTATTACTGCACAGTAAAGCATATAGCTAATGTGCCAAAAGAGGCATTCGTGCCAAGACCCAAAGTGGATTCAAGAGTTTTAAGACTTGATATAAGAAGCAGTAAGCCTGTTTACGTCAAAGACGAGAAAACCTTTTTTAAATGCATAAGAGCAGGATTCGGACAGCGAAGAAAAACTCTGCGGAATTCATTGGCCAATGCGACGGGAAACGATAAGGAAAAATCGTCAAGAATACTTGAGCTTACAGGCACAGATCCGTTAAGGAGAGCTGAGACCCTTACAATGCAGGAGTTTGCAGACATAGCAAACAAACTATTTGAGGAGCAAAAAAAAGAATGACCGGAATAAAGACTTTTTATCGAAAATATCTGCACAATGTCATTGCCGCAGTTATTTTACTGGCCATCGTAACAAATTTGATAATTGAAACACTGGCAAGGCAGAGCATATGGGGAGGCTTTCTGTTTTTTGTTCAGAGTCCTTTGATATTTTTATATAATTCTCTTTTGATCCTTGCAACCATTTCGCTGGGATTCTTGTTCAAGAGGCGGGCGGCAGCCTTTGCCACGATCTCGTTCATATGGATAATTCTAGGCATAGTGAACGGAATAATACTTTCAAAAAGAATGACCCCGTTTACTGTTTATGACATACTTTCCTTTAAGGAAGGGCTTTCCATAGTGAGCAACTATTTTTCCGTTTTACAAATGGTCTTGATAGCAGCAGGAATTGCCCTTGTGGTTGCCCTATTCGTTTTTTTGAGAAGAAAGATCCCAAAGCACGGAAAACATGCAAATCACAAAAGAAGATTTGCTGTTGTGGCAGTAATTATACTGATAACCTTCGGCGTTTCGGGATTGCTGATAAGAACAGGAACGATCGAGACTTATTTTCCCAACCTGGCATACGGATTCCGCGATAACGGATTTCCTTACTGCTTCATAAACACATGGTTCAATACAGGGATAGGGAAACCGAAAGACTATTCAAAAGAAAAGGTCAGATCCATATTTACAAAAAAAGAAATGGAAACAACTGTGGCCGCAAAGGGCAGTGACGGGAACGAAAGCCATCCAAACATTCTTTTTCTCCAGATGGAAGCTTTTATGGACCCCGAAACAGTAAAAGGTCTCAAGCTTTCTGAAGATGCCATACCCAACTTCAGGAAACTTATGAAAAACAATTCCAGCGGCATATTTCTTTCTCCCGCAGTGGGAGCGGGAACGGCCAATGTGGAGTTTGAAGTCATGACCGGAATGAGTGTCCATTTTTTCGGTCCTGGAGAATATCCTCATAAGTCATTACTGGAAGATACGGTTTGTGAAAGTGTTGCTTACGATCTAAAAAGCATAGGATATTCTACCCATGCCATACATAATCACAGAGCGACTTTTTATGGAAGAAATCAGGTATTTGCCAATCTGGGGTTTGACACCTTTACTTCCGTTGAGTATATGAACAAGGTGAACAGAACACCAAAAAACTGGGCCAAAGATTATGTTCTTACTCAGCAGATAACTGATGCCCTTAAATCAACAAAAGGCTCGGATTATATTTATACCATATCCGTAGAAGGTCACGGTGCATACCCGGAAGAAAAGGTGCTTGAAGATCCGGGAATAGCAGTTGAAAAATCTCCGTCGGAGGAAACAAAATATTCATGGGAGTACTATGTGAATCAGCTTAATGAAATGGACGAATTCATCGGCGAACTAATGAAAGAGCTCAAGACATACGACGAAGAAATCGTACTTGTCATATACGGAGACCATTTGCCAAACCTGCCTGATATAAGTGATGATAAACTCAAACACGGCAGGAACACATATGAGACAGATTATGTTATCTGGAGCAATTTCCCAATGAAGCAAAAAGATCAGGATCTTAAGGCATATGGCATATCGGCAGAGGTGCTTGACAGACTTGGCATAAAACAGGGCACAATGGTTACATATCACCAGAATCACAAAAAAAGCAAAGATTATGAAAAAGATCTTGAGATTCTTCAGTACGACATGCTTTACGGAGAAAAGTATATATATAACGGCAAAAATCCTTTTAAGACTATAGAAATGAAAATGGGTGTCAAAGATATAAGAATAAGCAAGGTCGTAAAAATAGGAGACAAGTATTATATAAAAGGAAAAAACTTTACTGAATCCAGCAGGATATCCCTGGAGGGCAAAATACTCAAAACCATATATCTTGGCTCTACTGTGCTGGGGCTCCAGGAAGAAGTGGATCCACTGGACGTATCTAAAATGAAAGTAAGTCAGTTTGACAAAGAGGACAAAGAGATATTAAGCACAACTGAGTAGGAATATTGAAGAGGTGGTCAAAATGGAAACCATTGAAACAAACAGACTGAGACTTAGAGAGTGGACCTTTGATGACGGCCCGGAACTTCTGGCTTTGGCCAAAGATCCAAATGTCGGGCCCAAGGCAGGCTGGAAGCCCCATGAAAGCCTTGAGGAATCCATACAGATAATCAACACCGTCTTTTTTGCCGGAACAACATGGAAAATAATCGACAAAAAAAGCGGAAAGATAATCGGATGCATAGGTCTTGAGGATGACAAAAAAAGACCTGAAATAAAAAGCAGAGAATTGGGATACTGGTTGGGCAGAGATTTCTGGAACAAAGGGTTCATGACAGAGGCGGCAAAGGCTGCCATCGATTATGGGTTTGATAAAATGGAACTTGATATCATTTCCGTCTGTACAGCCCCGGAAAACAAAAGATCGCAGAAGGTAATCGACAAACTGGGATTTTCTTACGAAGGCACATTAAGAAAAGCTTACAGGATATATGACGGAACGGACAGGGATGTGCTTTGCTATTCCATTACAAAGGAAGAGTGGGAAAATTTACAGAATAATGTTTAATTTCCTTTTTAAAGGGTATAACAAGAATGTAAATGAAAAAGAAAAAATATAGTTGACAAAGAAAAAAATATAGTTTATAGTATATTACATAAAAAAGTATTCAGTAATGGCAAAGTAGGAGAAATCCTATGACGCAAAGCTAAGGGGCTAAGCCGTAAGGTATGCCAGCCAGCTGCCGCATTAAAAAATGTGTATGGATATTACAACACTAATGCGTGAACTGCCATTCGGATACCCCGAATGGCTTTTTTTATCCGTAAACCGAGCACGCGCCCGGTGGAGTGATCCGTACAAAAACTAAATATTGATTGGGCAAAGCAGGAGAAATCCTGTGACGCAAAGCCAAGGGTCTAAACCGCAAGGTATGACAGCCGGTTGCCGCAGATAGTTCGCAGCTATCAGCGATAAGAGAAAAAGCATTTTATGTGCCTTTCGAAAAGCAAACGACTGTCAAACACCCGACAGTCGTTTTTAGTTTATCAAATGTATTTTGAAAGACAAATTTATTCGGAGGTACGGAAAAATGTTAAAGAGAATAGCAAGAGTGACAGCACTCATATTGATATTAGCGGTTTTCACAAGCGGTGCGCTTGCGGTGACTGCTGATTTTGGTTATGGGGCAACCGGCAAGACAAGCAAAAAAGTAACCAAAAAAATAAGCAAAAAAGTCATAAAAACAAAAAAAGTAGCAAAGAAGACATATAAGAAGACAAAAAAGATAACCATAAAATACGGAACAAAAACAATAAAAAATACAAGTACCCAGAAAGTAACACAGAAAAAAACAGTAAACAAAAAAATAGTTACCACAGCAAAACAAAATCAGAAAAAAAAGATAGTAAAAACCGTAAAAACTACTACTACATATACAACTACAACAGCAAAACCTGCCGCAGGTACAGTAAATACAACGACGGCAAGCCAACTGAAAGCAACAGTGACCCCGGCTCTGGCAAATGCATTTGACAAACTGGGTTTCACAATAAAGATAGAACCCGACGCAAGATATGCCGGTATTTTCAGTACTTCCAAACATTACATAGGGCTGCAGGCTGTAAGTACGGGAGTGTTCAGACATGAGATGGGTCATTTCTTAAGCACACTGAAAAATAAAGCCGCAAAGACCAGCACTTTCCAGGCCATATATCAGGAAGAGAAGGACAAGTATACAGGAACCAATAAGGCCTACGTTACAAGTACATCGGATGAGTATTTTGCCGAATCCTACAGGAACTACCTGGAGAACGGAACAAAACTAAAGGCAGAAAGGCCTAAAACATACAGCTATATAAACGAGCAGGCAACCGGCATAACACAAGAAGACATAACAAGAACCTACAATCAGTACAGCTGGGCCTGGTAAAAACAAGTCAAAAGGGCAAGAATTTGCTTACAAAATACAAGAAGGAAACCCGAATAACTGCGAATATTTGGGTTTTTTTCTTTTTTGGATCAAAGAGTCTTCACAAAACCATCATAAAAAAACCCGCTTTTTTCAAAAAAACCTTGACATTAGTCCCGAAAAGGCGTATTTTTTTATTAGGGAAAGAGATTATGAGACAATTACGGGCGGATATTTTTTTGTCTCAACGAATCGAAAAAAGCAAAGCAGTCGTGAGGCTGTGGCGCAAAACTACAGGGTCTTGGGGAAATAATATCAATTGAAAGAACTACTGCCAAGATAGCCAGTTACCGTTACTTCCGAAAAAACGGTAACTTTTTTATTTGCGGTCCCGGCAAAAAAAGTTACGAACTAAACGGAAGGAGAATGGGAAAATGGAAAATAGGAGGAGCAAAAAGTACATAGCCTGGATACTGGCAATTGCAATGGCATTTACCGGACTGGGCATAAACTTTTCAACTGCATATGCAACACCTGGGGGCCCGCCGGAATGTGGCAAGACGTTCAATCTGGAAGCATATAAGGTTCTTGAAAACAAGGATCTTGAAGGCGGGGAATTTAATTTTGAGGCATATAAAGCAGATGCAAACGGAGATCCTACAGGGTCAGTTGTTGCCACAGGCACAAATGATGCGGACGGCAAAATAACTTTTTCAAGTATAACAGAAAAAAAGGGAACGTATAAATATGTACTGAAAGAAGTTATACCCGATGATGAGGACGGCGTAGTATATGATGAAAGCAGTAAGCTGGTGACTGTAAAAGTATCGGATCGTGGGGTCAGGCAATACAACAACGTAGTCAAAATAGAAGGAGACAGTAATTCGTACACAACTTCGGGCGGGGCAAACTTTGCGGTGATAAAACAAGGCAGTGAATATGCCATAGTCTGGACGAAAAATCAACTTGATTGGGGTCAGCGTGCAGAGATAAAAACACAAGTACAGTTAGCAGACCCTTCAACAGATAAACTTGATTTTGTTTATATTCACGGAGAAAGAACATTTTTTTCAAACGGTGATGGAGAACATGAAGACCTTACTTGGAGATGGATAAAAGAAAAAAATCTGGGGCCTTATAAATTCAGTATAGTTAACGGTGAGATAAAGCTTGAATGCAACGAGGGCAGGATAAGTCATTTTCTGTATGGCATTTATGGAAAAGCCACCTTTACAAATACATTCCTTGAAAAAGGCAGTAAAACTGGACGGAAGTGCCTGGACAGATTTTGACGGAGACTTCTATGCGGCACTTTTCAATGATGAAGCTTTGACCGATATGGCAGAAGGCCCGGAAAAGATAGAGGTGACCAACGGGGTATCATCCACAGTGACATTCGAAGATCTTGACAGAAAAACATATTACCTGGCAGAAACGGATGCAGACGGCAATGTTATATCCACAGGCAGTGTTATCGATGATAAAGAACTGACAGGGATAAGCGGTACGGGAGCCATCGCTCTTACGGAGCTTGACGGAGAAGAAAGCGCAACGATAACAAATGATTACACAACTATAGAAGGAAGTCTGAAAGTCACAAAAGCACTTGACGGAGAAAGCAATTCGGATGCCGGAAGCTTCTGGTTCATGGTTTATGACGAAGATGATGCGGCAGTAACGCCAGATCCTCTGGAGATAACAAGAAATTCAGATGGCACATATAATGAAGTCACAGTATCAGATTTGCCTCTGGGTGAATACACGATCGTAGAAACTGATTCCGAGGGAGTTGAGCAGACCACTGACATAGTCCTTTTCGGCATGAAGCTGGCCACAATAACATACAGCGAACAGACGGCCACATTAACTGCTGAAGCGAGAGATAAGAATATCACAATAACCAATACATTTGAAAAGATCAAAGGAAAGATAAAAGTAAACAAATCAATAACAGGCGCAGCATCCGGCAAGGAAGATTTTGACGAAACCTTTTACTTCGGACTTTTCACAAAGGAAGGTGACCAGTATACACTGGTTGCAGAAAGTGTGAAAAGCGCAAACAGCGTAAACGGAGCTGACTTTGATGTACTGTTTGAAAATGTGGAGCTGGGAACATATTACGTAGCAGAGACCGATGAAAACGGAAATGTGATCGAAGCCGGAGGAACCAGCGGACAGTACAAGCTTGCAGAAGTTACCGGGCAGTACAGCGAAGCAGTTCTGACAAATGAAAGCACACAGCCTCAGGTCGAAGTCGATATTGAAAACAACTATGAATATATCAGTAAGATAGAAGTAACAAAGGCGGTGAAACTGGACGGAAGTGCCTGGACAGATTTCAGCGGAGATTTCTACGCAGCACTTTTCAATGATGAAGCCTTGACCGATATGGCAGAAGGCCCGGAAAAGATAGAGGTGACCAACGGGGTATCATCCACAGTGACATTCGATGATCTTGACAGAAAAACATATTACCTGGCAGAAACGGATGCAGACGGCAATGTGATATCCACAGGCAGTGTTATCGATGATAAAGAACTGACAGGGATAAGCGGTGCGGGAGCCATTGCTCTGACCGTCCTTGACGGCGAAGAAAGTGCAACGATAACAAATGATTACACAACTATAGAAGGAAGTCTGAAAGTCACAAAAGCACTTGACGGAGAAAGCAATTCGGATGCAGGAAGCTTCTGGTTTATGGTCTATGACGAAGATGATGCGGCAGTA
>DBPK01000005.1:3184-5896 GCA_002304835.1 Firmicutes bacterium UBA1422 | reverse complement strand
ACAGACTTTCCGATATATCAAATGCCATACAGACTAAGGCCGAAGGAGAAGGATTTTCAGTTATAAGGGATCTTGTGGGCCACGGTGTAGGGAGAAAAATGCACGAGGAACCCCAGATACCCAATTACGGAACAGCGGGCAGAGGACCCAGAATTGCAAGAGGAATGGTCTTTGCCATAGAGCCTATGATAGCCCAGGGCACATACGAGGTACTCACCGGAGAGGATAACTGGACTATTTCAACGGCGGACGGAAAACTTTCCGCACATTATGAGAATACTGTTGTGATAACCGGCAAAGAGCCGGAATTGCTTACCTTATAAGGAGAGGTGGATTTATGGCCAAGAAAGATGTAATTGAAGCAGAGGGTGTAGTGGTTGATGCACAGCCTAATGCAATGTTCGTCGTAAAACTGGAAACAGGACATGAAGTACTGGCTCATGTGTCAGGAAAAATAAGAATGAATTTCATAAGGATCCTTCCCGGAGACAAAGTAAAAGTAGAACTGTCCCCCTATGACCTTACCCGAGGCAGAATAACATGGAGAGAAAAATAAGGAGGTTTATTTGAGATGAAAGTGAGATCATCGGTAAAGCCCATCTGCGAGAAATGCAAGATAATAAAGAGAAACGGAAAAGTCATGGTTATCTGTGACAATCCCAAGCACAAGCAGAAACAAGGTTGATAATCACCGGCAATGCCGGTGCTTAAGTTATAACTGCGCAGAGAATGCGCTGAAGAACATCCCGTTTATATTGCGCCCAAGCCTTTGAAACAGCTGACGGTTGCGCGACGGAAGATGGGAACAGGAGGAGAATATGGCTCGTATAGCCGGAGTAGACTTACCAAGAGAAAAAAGAGTAGAAATCGGCCTGACGTACATTTACGGCATAGGCAGATCTACGGCTTCTGCTATCCTTAAGAAAGCCGGTGTTGATCCCGGAACAAGAGTAAAGGACCTTTCCGAGGAAGAAGCGGGAGCGATAAGGAAAATAATCGACGCAGATCATGATGTGGAAGGAGATCTCAGAAGAGACGTTTCGCTTAATATCAAGAGACTCATGGAGATCGGCAGCTACAGAGGCATCAGACACAGAAGAGGACTGCCCACAAGAGGACAGAATACAAAAACAAATGCAAGGACCCGTAAGGGTCCCAAAAAGACTGTCGGTCGTAAAAAGAAGAGCGCACAGTAGTAAGGAGGTAGAAAAACATGGCTAAAGCTGTAAAAAAAGCAGTACGCAAAAAGAAAAGAGAACGCAAGAATATTGAAAAAGGCCAAGCTCATATCCAAGCTACCTTCAACAATACACTTGTTACACTGACTGACTTGTCAGGAAACGCACTTTCATGGTCCAGTGCGGGATCCCTTGGATTCAAAGGATCAAGGAAATCAACACCTTTCGCAGCACAGATGGCTGCGGAAGAAGCGGCCAAGGCTGCAATGGAGCACGGACTCAAAACTGTTGAAGTATATGTAAAAGGGCCCGGATCCGGAAGGGAAGCGGCCATAAGAGCCCTTCAGAGCGCAGGACTTGATATAACCATGATCAAGGATATCACGCCTATACCCCACAACGGATGCAGACCACCCAAGAGAAGAAGAGTATGAGGAAAGGAGGAAGAAATTAAATGGCAAGATATACAGATCCAAGCTGCAGATTATGCAGAAGAGAAGGACAAAAGCTCTTTCTTAAAGGCGAAAGATGCTACAGCACAAAATGTTCCATGGAAAAAAGAAGTTTTCCTCCCGGACAGCATGGACAGGGCAGAAAAAAGGTTTCTGAATACGGACTTCAGCTGAGAGAAAAACAAAAGGCAAAAAGATTTTACGGACTTCAGGAAGCACAGTTTCGGAACACATTCGACAAAGCTTCAAGAAAGACCGGAATAACAGGTGAAAATCTGCTTATAATGCTGGAAACAAGACTTGACAATGTGGTATTCAGACTGGGATTCGCTTCTTCCAGAAAAGAAGCCAGACAACTGGTGACCCACGGGCATTTTCAGGTTAACGGCAAAAAAGTCGATATACCTTCATATGCTGTTTCGGTTGGCGATGTTATAAAAATAAAAGAAAAAAGCACAAATTCTCCTAAGTTTAAGGAGATCAAAGAGATGTCGATTACCGTACCTGCATGGGTAAGCGTGGATGTTGAAAAACTCGAAGGCAAAATAGTAGCGATGCCCGTAAGGGACGACATCGATACACCTATTGCAGAGCACCTGATCGTTGAATTGTATTCCAAGTAAGGATGGATCCATATAACTTGGAAGGAAGGAGGATTTTTTAATGATAGAAATTGAAAAACCGACAATAGAATGTATATTTTCTGACGACGATGCTAATTACGGAAAATTTATTGTGGAGCCTTTGGAAAGGGGATACGGCACTACTCTGGGCAACAGCTTAAGAAGGATACTTCTCAGCTCACTGCCGGGAGCAGCCGTAACATCCGTAAAGATAGACGGCATCCTTCATGAGTTTTCGACGATACCGGGAGCAAAGGAAGATGTCACCGAGATAATACTCAACCTGAAAAAACTGGCCGTGAGATTGAGCGGAGCAGAGAGCACAAAGAGAGTGATAATAAATGCAGTGGGACCAAAAGAAGTGACTGCTGCAGATATAATTTCAGATGCTGATATGGAAATATTCAATCCGGATATTCATATCGCCACATTGGAAGAAAACGCATCTCTGGTCATGGA
>DBPK01000005.1:622-3120 GCA_002304835.1 Firmicutes bacterium UBA1422 | reverse complement strand
CTTGAAATATGGACCGACGGATCAATTACACCGGAAGAGGGAGTATCCATCGGAGCAAAAATAATGCAGGAGCATCTCAATCTGTTCGTACAGCTTACAGATGATACCGAATCCATGGAAATAATGGTTGAGAAAGAAGAAGATCAGAAAGAGAAGGCCCTGGAAATGACAATAGAAGAACTTGAACTTTCTGTCAGGTCATTCAATTGTCTCAAGAGAGCGGCAATAAATACAGTAGAAGAACTGACCCATAAATCGGAAGACGATATGATGAAAGTCAGAAATCTCGGAAAGAAATCTCTTGATGAAGTTAAACTTAAACTGGAAGAACTGGGTCTTGGACTTCGTGAAACCGACGAATAGATGAAAGGAGGCAGCAAAATGCCAGGCTATAAAAAACTGGGTAGAGATTCAGCACACAGAAAATCGATGCTGAGAAATCTGGTGACCGATCTTTTGAGAGAAGAAAGGATCTCTACAACAAATGACAGAGCCAAGGAAGCCGGCAGGCAGGCAGAAAAAATGATCACCCTTGCAAAGCGCGGTGACCTTCATGCCAGAAGACAGGTGATGGCATATGTGTATGACGAAGACGTTGTAAAAAAATTATTTGACGATATAGCACCGAAATATGCCGATAGAAACGGCGGTTATACAAGGATACTGAAGCTGGGCCCAAGACAGGGCGACTGTGCAGAAGTGGTCTTCCTGGAGCTTGTCTGATACCATAAGAATTAAAGGACTCTTATCATGAGTCCTTTTTTTTCATATCTTCTTTTATGGCTTTTTTTGATTCCTTTTTAATACCCGTTTCCTTTTCCTGCTCCCCTCCGTCCTTGACTTCCTGCCTTCTTTCTTCTTTTCTTTTTTTCTGGAAGGCTATCCATCTATAGCAGAATATCTGGAGAACTCCCGCAACAGGCACAGCCAGTACCATCCCGGCTATACCGGCGTAGTAACCGCCTATACTTACCGCCAGAAGGACAAAAAGAGGGTGCAGTCCCGTGGAAGAACCCACGACCCTTGGATATATAAGGTTGCCGTCTATCTGCTGTATAACAAGAAGTATGATGACGGCGATGACGCCCTGCCAGACATTCTCTGTAATGAATCCCACGAGAAATGCGGGAACCATTCCCAGGATAGGCCCGAAATAAGGGATGATATTGCATATACCCGCAAATATACCTATAAATACTGCGAATTCCAGTCCTGCGATCGTTAGACCTATTGATGAAAGGGTGGCGACGATAACTGTATCTATAAGAACTCCCCGAATGAAACGGGACAGCACATCATTGATTTCCGTAAGAGTCCCGTTTATTGCAGAGCAGGCTTTTTGCGGCAGTACAAGATCAAGGAACCCGTTCCAGAGGTGCTTGAAAAAATCCTTGTCTATAAGCAGATAGATACTTATAATAAGGCCTATAACAAAATCAACTATGCTACCGAACAGACCCGTAACCGCACTTACTATGGCACCGGCAGAAAGGTTTTTGCTTATCCACGAAAGAATAGCGTCAGCGGCGTCGTTTATCCTTTCGGAGATGGCTCCTCCGGGCAGATCTGATACCCAGTTTCTTATGTTTTCCTCATACAGAGCCACGTTGTTTGCTATATCTCCGGCGGCGGCAGGAAGACTTCCCAAAAGTAATTTTCCCACCAGTAAAGATGCCAGGAGATAAATCAGAAGTGATATCAGTATTATTATAATCACATATGTAATAATGATGCTGGCAAGTCTGCTGCGATATTTTTTTCTTTTGTATTTCTTTTTGGCCGACGGTTTTTCATTGCCGGAAAGAGGCGGCGGATCCTTGAAGATCCTGCTCATAAATCTGATATCGATGCCGTTGACAAGGGGATTTATTATATATGCCAGAAGAAGACCTATAAAAAGAGGTGTAAGTGCATCAAGAATACTTAAAAGGGCACTGCCGGTGGTCACGGCTATAAGATCAAAGTTCTTTATTATAAAATATATTATACATAATACGGCAACTGTAAAAATAATAAAAAAGCTATAGCTTTTCATCATTCTGTTTTTCATGAATTCCTGCAGTCTTTTCATATGAGATCATCTCCATCAATGGGCGGACAGTTGTGCGTGAAGCAAACTTTCGAAACATTTAACTTAATCATTATACACCATATTCCAAAGTAAAAAAAGAAGCAAGAAATATTAAACAATAGCATTTGAATTTCTGTCTGTCAATATAATAAAAACGGCAGACCATTGGCCTGCCGTTTTGAGCTTCAATAATTTCAGTTTATCAGTATTAAGCCTCCAGCGTTTTAAGAGCAGCTTCTTTGTCAGCTTCTCTTTGTGCCAGTACTTGCTGATATTCTTCTTCAGTCATTTTCTCCATTGATATGCCGGTGAAACCATAGAATATGGATACCAGCGGATTCAATAGGTTCAGGAACGCATATTTGCCGTATCCTCCTGCTCCCCACTGTTTTACACCCAGGAATGTGGCCATCGTGGCTCCGCATGT
>DBPK01000005.1:0-615 GCA_002304835.1 Firmicutes bacterium UBA1422 | reverse complement strand
TTCGAATGCTTCTTTGTACATTCTGCCGGGAAGGATTATGGCCAGATACTGGTCAGCAGCTATTATATTCATGAATATACAGCTGAATACAGTTATCGTTACCAGTGATCCTGTGTTCTTTGCCAGCTTCAGCATCGCCTTGGCCAGTGAAGCCAGCATGCCGGAAGCATCCATTACACCGCCGAAGCACATGGCGCATATGATAAGGTTGATCGTCCAAAGCATGGAGTCCATACCGCCTCTGTTGAGCAGGTCTGCCAGATCAGCAGAAACATTGGCATCCTCGGGGAATGCGAATCCGTAGTGCAGCAGACTGAACCAGTCTCCGAAAGCGACTCCCTGCCAGATCCCGCCTGCTATGCAGCCGAGAATGACGCCGCCCATAAGTCCGGGCAGTGCCGGCAGTCTAAATGCTACTATAAGGATTACTACCAGCGGTGGGATAAGCAGTGCGGGATTGATGTTGAAGTTATCAAGCAGTCCCTGCTGCATCTCCGTTACTACTTTCATATCTACATTGCCGCTGGCTCCCGCTCCCAGTATGCCGAAAAGTATCAGGGCTATTATGAGAGAAGGTGTTACTGTCCATACCATGTGTCTGATATGGTCGAAAAG
>DBPK01000021.1:349-16337 GCA_002304835.1 Firmicutes bacterium UBA1422 | reverse complement strand
AAGGTCGGGGGTTCGAATCCCTCATGGCGCACCAAAGAACCCCCAAACTGCAATAGTCGGGGGTTCTTTCTTTGAACTTTCAATGGTTTTTTTGAGATTTATTTGCTGATTCACTTTTCTTTTATATCTCTGCCCAGTTTTTCCATTATCTCTGTGTTAAGTTTCTTTCGCCAGTCTTCCGTATACGTTTTTGCATTTATAAGCAATTCATCACAGAATGCGGCAACATCAGATCCGGTGATCTCCAAAACGCCCCTGCCGTTCTTTGCACCTTCCTCAAAAAGTCCCAGGACTCCCTCAAAAATTTCTATCATATCCATGCCTGATCCGGCCGAGTGTCTCCACATATAATGCTGTATCCTGTGATACACGAAATCGTACTCCTCCGGAAGGGCCTTTGCCCGGGCTTCCATCTTTCTCCAGGTTTTTTTGTCCCCTATGAGTTTTTTTATAATGTCACTCATTGTTTTTCCTCCCTTATTTCGTTGATTTTTGATTCGATAAATTCCCATTTTGCCCAGAATCGAATCAGTTCCTTATGCCCTTCGGCATTGAGTGTGAAGAATTTTCTGGGCGGCCCTATTTCTGACGGTTTTTTTTCGATATTCACCAGCCTGTTCTTTTCAAGCCTTAACAGAACGGTGTAAACTGTACCGTCCACAATGTCCTTGAACCCCATGGCATTGAGTCGTCTTGTTATATCGTATCCATAGGTCTCGCCTTTGCTTATTATTTCAAGAATGCATCCCTCCAGGACACCCTTTAGCATTTCAGTTATGTTATCCAGAACGATCACCTCCGCGCTTATCATTTGTTCGTGTTGATATTCGGGTATTAAGTATTACTTATTACTGGTATATAGTATCACATAGTAGTCATGGTGTCAAGAATATGGTAAGGAAAAACGGAGGTATTTCCTCCGTTTTTTGATGCGTTTTTATTGACAACAGCTGCCATCAGAATATCATTCGTTGTCTTCCTTGATTTGCCCATCCTTATAGGCTTCGATCAGGGCTTCCAGCTCCTTTATTTCGCCCATGAGTTTTTTGCCGTCATCTGTATCTTTTATATACATCCTTTCTTTCAGCATGTCCACGGTCTTTATGGCCGGAGTGAAGAATTCCTGAGTTCCGTCAGCCTGCAAGGGCTGGTATGGCTTATGCTCTGCCAGGGCCATGAACCATGAATTGAAGATAAAAGTATATCCTGCTATTCCCGTAGTCTTCTGGTAGGCTTTCGATATGCCGCCGTCTATGATATAAAGCAGCCCTTCTCCCTTGACCGGGCTTTCCCCGTCTTTTATTTTGACCGGGACATGTCCGTTAAGTATCTTGCTTTTTTCGGGATCCAGACCGAATTCTCTTAATATCTTTTCACATGTTTTTCTCTCTTTTATAAGAGAATAATATTCTACCGTCTTTTCTTTGTGTGTGGATTTGTCATCGATGAAAAGTCTTTCAAAGGTGGTCATCTGATCTTTTCCGAACAGAGGCGAGCTTTTGCCCAGCCACAGATACCACATCAGATCTCCTGATCTTCCTGTCTCTCCGGACTTGTTGGGGCTGTAATACGCCTTTCTTATTTCGTCATCCAGGTAATCAATATATTCCCTGCCTTTTTTCGTTACTTCGTTTACAGTACATTCCTTGAACTCGCCTTCCCGGTTCATGGGTATGCAGCCATGATAAAGAAGATTGCCGTTTACGATTTTGTAAAGAGATCCATGGGAATAGAGGAATTTTATGTGTTCCTGCAGTTTATCACTTTTCAAAAATGATGCTTCCAGTATCCTCATCAGCCGTTTCTCTAAATTCGTCAGTTCATAAGGGTTTTCCGGGTCGATGGTTGGAAGATTCTTGTCCCGCAGTTCATATACCTTATCATTGATTTTTACCGTTCCATTTTTGAGGTCTATTTTATCCAGTAGAAGCCTGTTCTCCAGTTCGTATTCCGGATGTGCCATTATTCTCTGGCCTTCAACTTTGAACTGGCATATGGCTATAGCCTTGTGCATCTTTGCCGCCAAGTCTTCATCCACCGGATCGAACTTGTTTTTGTCCAGCATCTTTGGCTTGAAATACTCGCAGGGATCATCGCCGTATACTCTTTCTGCAAATACCGCCAGAGGCCTGAGATTTATTCCGTATCCGATCTCCAGCATATCAAAATTGTTATAGCTTATATTCATTCTTAGTACATTTGCAATACATGCCCAATTCCCGGTTGCCGCTCCCATCCAGACTATATCATGATTGCCCCACTGAAAATCCACATTGTGGTAATCCATCAGAAAATCCATTATGTCATCCGGATGAGCACCTCTGTCGAATATGTCTCCTATTATATGAAGCTTGTCCACAGCAAGATTGCTTATGGAAACTGCCAGTTCTTCTATAAAGTCCTCAGCCATACGGCTTTCGATTATTGATTCGATTATCTTGCTGTAGTACCTGGACTTGTTTTCTTCGTCATCGGCATGCAGAAGTTCATCCATGCTGTAATCCCAGTGCTCCGGCAGTCTTTTACGCACCTTTGATCTTGTATACTTGGTGGATACGGCTCTGCACACCTGTATGAGTTTGTATATGGACAGGTAACACCATTTGTCAAAGTCTTCCTCTGTTTTTTTTCTTCTTTTTATTTCTGCTTCCGCATTATATATAAGTGAGGCCAATTCATCTCTTTCTGTTCTTGTAAGATCCTGACCGAAAATCTCTTCGATTTTTCTTCTTATTACGCCGGATGCACTTTTGAGCATGTAGATAAAAGCCTCATGTTCTCCGTGGAGATCGCTGAGAAAATATTCTGTTCCCTTGGGCAGAGCCAATATCGCCTTAAGATTTATTATTTCGGCCGCAGCCGCTTTTCTGTTTGGATACTGTTCAGACAGAAGATCAAGATAATGCAGATCGATCATTTTTTTCCCTCCAGATATTTTTTTCTTCCTGTTTTATAAATATCGTTTCCCAAAGAGTCCACTGCCACTTTTACAGGCATATCAACAACTGTGAGTCTGCGCAGTGCCTCCGTGCCAAGATCCTCGAAAGCCACCGTTTCAGATCTTATTATTTTTTTTGACATGAGAGCTCCCGCCCCGCCTATTGCAGCAAAATACACTGCTTTATTTTTTTTGATTGCCTCTATGACTTCTTCACTTCTGGGCCCTTTGCCTATCATCCCCATTTGACCTTCTTCCATGAGCATGGGTGCATAAGGATCCATTCTGTAACTGGTCGTCGGTCCTGCAGATCCCATTGGTCTTCCGGGTTTTGCCGGCGTTGGACCTACATAATAAATGATGGCATTTTTTATTTCAAAAGGAAGCGCTTCTCCTCTTTTGAGCATTTCTATCATCCGCTTATGGGCTGCATCCCTTGCTGTATATATTTCCCCGGACAAAAGAACATCATCTCCTGCCCTTAGAGGGGCCAGTCTTTCTTTTGTAAAGGGTCCGCTGATTTTCACTGTCATTTTATATATCCTTTATATTATTATCTCTCCGTGCCTTGCCACATGGCAGTTAAGGTTCACCGCCACCGGCAGCCCCGCTATATGGGTGGGAGCCGTGAGTATCTTTACCGCCAAAGCAGTGGTTTTACCGCCGAACCCCTGAGGTCCCGTTCCGGACCCGTTTATCCTTTTCAGCAGTTCTTCCTCCATCTCGGCATAATACGGATCCATGTTGGGCGAATCAAGAGGCAAAAGAAGTGCCTTTTTTGCCATAAGAGCCACCTTGTCGAATGTGCCGCCTATGCCCACACCGACCACCACCGGTGGGCACGGGTTCCCTCCTGCTTCAAAAACGGTCGTTGCAACAAAGTCCTTTACTCCCTGCTCCCCTTCAGAAGGAGCAAGCATGGCGATCCTGCTCATGTTTTCGGCACCGAATCCTTTTGGTGCAAAAATCACTTTTACCCTGTCACCCGGGACTATCTCATAGGTTATGGCCGCCGGAGTGTTATCATTGGTATTTGACCTTCTTAAAGGGTCCGATACGACTGATTTTCTAAGATATGCTTCTTTATATCCTTTGCGGACACCTTCATTTACGGCATCTTCTATGCTTCCGCCTGTGAGATGCACATCCTGTCCTATTTCCAAAAAAACACAGGCAAGTCCGCTGTCCTGACAAAGGGGGATACCGTCTTCACCTGCTGTTTTGATATTTTCTTCTATTTTTGCAAGTATATCCTTCGCAGGGGGCCAGTCTTCAGCCTCCCTGCACTGTGAAATACGCTTACAAACATCCTCACCCAGATAGTAATTGGTCTCCCGGGCCAAAGATGCCACCGCATCAGTTATTTTATTTACAAAAACATCTCTCATTTTCGTCCTCGCGGAATCCACTTGCAAATTCATTATACCATACAGCATGATAATACAAAAGGGTTTTGAAAATGGATCTGAATATTATTGACATGACCTGCTCTTTCACCTATAATGATTATGTTGCATCATGAAGGTGCAGCAAATTACAAATCACAGATATAATGTTTACCCGGAATATGTCACCAGGAAGGTGGATAACTGCAGCAGCAGGTCATTCGTTTTTTCTGGTTTTTTATTTATAGAAAAGGAGATATATCATGCACATGGCAGATGCTTTGGTATCACCGGCAGTGGGTGTTACAATGGCCGCAGTAAGCGTGGGAGCGATCGCATATTCGGTCGTGAAAATGAAAAAAGAAGAAGATTTTGACGAGAAAAAAATTCCTCTTATGGCAGTGTCCGGTGCATTTGTGTTTGCAGCACAAATGATAAATTTCACCATACCCGGCACCGGCTCCAGCGGACATATCGGAGGCGGTATATTGCTTGCGGCACTTCTAGGTCCTTATCCGGCATTGCTGACCATATCGGCAGTGCTGTTGATACAATGTTTGTTCTTCGCCGACGGCGGCCTGCTTGCTCTTGGATGCAACATTTTCAATATGGGTATTATACCATGCCTTTTTGCATATCCTCTTATTTTCAAGCCCATAGCAGGAAAGGTTCTGAGCAACGGACGCATCATGGCGGCCTCAGTTTTTGCCGTAGTGATCGGCCTGCAGGCCGGTGCCTTCGGTGTGGTCCTTGAGACCTCAGCCTCGAGTGTTACAGCTCTTCCATTCGGCACCTTCCTTCTCCTTATGCAGCCCATACATCTGGCAATAGGTATAGTAGAAGGGATCGTTACCGGAATGGTATTAGTTTTTGTCAGATCCATGCGGCCGGAAATACTAAAAAGCTCTGCAGAAAAAAAATCTCTCGGAGGTGTTTCAATAAAAAAGACTATCATAGTCTTTTCAGCTGCAGCCCTGCTTATCGCAGGTATACTGTCGATATTTGCATCTTCTTTCCCGGACGGGCTGGAATGGGCAATGGAGAAAACCGCAGGCACAGCAGAACTGGCAAACAACGGTGCTTTCAAAGATGTCGCCGGTTCTTTACAGGGACAAACAGCTTTCATGCCGGATTATGACTCAGGTGCCGCAGGCATAGTCGGCGGCCTCATAACGGTGGCACTTACAGGTATATCAGGAGCAATAATTTATCTCTTCAAAAGGAAAAAAGCATGCAAGGCCTGACAAAAGCCACATACGGTTTTCACCGGCTTGATTCCCTTGCCCGGGGAAATACGGCAATACACAAAATGGATCCAATGACCAAAACAATAACCACATTGATATATGTGGTTATTGTTGTTTCATTCGGCAGGTATGATCTAAGCGGACTTATGCCCTTTGTTTTTTATCCGGTCATACTGATGGTTATATCCGAAACACCGCTAAAGCCCCTGCTTACCAGGATGGCCATAGCTTTGCCCTTTTGCATTTTTGCCGGTGCAGCCAATCTGATCTTCGATAAGGAAACTGCCTTTTTTATTGGCAGCACTTCCGTTTCCTTTGGTATGATATCATTTTTTTCTATAATCCTTAAAACCATACTCACAGTCACAGCTGTTCTGATACTGGCCGCAACTACACCAATGGCTCAAATATCAAAACAATTCGTAAGGCTGAAAGTGCCATCTCTGATAGTTCTGCTCTTTTCCATGATATACAGATATATAAACACGGCTCTTGAGGAAACCATAAGCATGTATACTGCCTATAGGCTTCGTGCTCCGGGAGAGAAAGCCGTCAAAATGAAAGACATGGGTGCTTTTACAGGGCAGCTTTTTCTTAGGTCTGCAGACCGAAGCGAAAGAATATATGCGGCAATGAAGTGCAGGGGTTTTTCGGGAGATTATGATCATATAAGATCAGGTAATGTTCCCCGGGGGGAGTGGCTTTATATTTTCATTCTGACCGCTTCCCTTTTGGTTCTGCGCTTTTTCAATTTGAGCGTTTTTATCGGAGGTGTTCTGAGTTGATAAAAATCAAAAATCTTACGGTCAAATATCCCGACGGCACAGAGGCTCTCAGGTCTCTGGATATCAATGTAAACGAAGGTGAGAGCATTGCCCTTATGGGTGCCAACGGTGCCGGCAAATCCAGTCTTCTGCTGGCAATAACCGGGATAGCCCCCTATACAGAGGGAGAAATATATGTTGATGATATACTGCTTTCAAAAAAAACAGTGGCAGATGTAAGGCAGAGAGTGGGCATTATTTTTCAGGACCCGGATGATCAGCTTTTTATGCCTTCGGTTTTTGATGATGTTGCCTTCGGTCCCCGCAACAAAGGCCTTAATGAGAAAGAAACAGTCCGTGTAGCCGAGTCTGCCCTGGAAGAGCTTAAGATATCACATCTTTCATCAAGGGTACCGGGCAAACTTTCAGGAGGTGAAAAAAAGCTTGCAGCTCTGGCCGGAGTCCTTGCAATGGATCCGTCAAACCTGCTATTTGATGAGCCTGCTGCCTTTCTGGACCCCCGAGCAAAAAGAAGACTTGTCTCCCTGGTCAGGAACCTGGGCCATACTAAAATAATAGCTACCCATGATTCGGATATCGCACGGCAACTTTGCAGCAGAGTCATCATACTGAAAAAGGGATCCCTGTCATATGACGGGACCCCTGATATACTTGACGATCTTTCTGCTCTTGAAAAACATGGTCTTTAGAAATTTTCGGGTTTTACCTGGAAATATGCTTTTGCATGAAGGCATACGGGACAGATGTCCGGAGCCTTTCTGGCTTTGAACTGATGCCCGCAGTTTGAACACTGCCACAGAACTTCCTCTTCTTTTTCAAATACTTTCCCGGCTTTTACATTTTCGGCCAGTTTTCTGTATCTTTGTTCATGCTCTTTTTCAATGGCTGCTACGCCTTCCATCTGATCCGCGATCTCATCAAAACCTTCCTGCCTGGCAGTCTCTGCCATTTCTTTGTACATCTCTGTCCATTCATAATGCTCTCCGGCGGCTGCATCCAGAAGATTTTCTTCTGTTGTGCCTATCCCGTGAGCCAGTTTGAACCAGAGCTCAGCATGCTCTTTCTCGTTTCCTGCTGTTTCTTCAAATATCTTCTGGATCTGAACATACCCTTCTTTCTTTGCTTTTGAAGCATAGTATGTATACTTGTTTCTTGCTTCCGACTCTCCGCCAAAAGCGGTCATAAGGTTTTCCAGTGTTTTTGTTCCTTTTAAATCTTTCATTTGATTACCTCCTTATCAGTAAATCGTTCTGATGATCTATTTGCAAGGGGCAATTGCCCCGGTCATACTTTTTGTACGGTTTTGTTCTCTTGCCGTTCCATCCATGCTGTCACACCCTTTTCTGATGAGATCTAATCTTCCACCTTTTCAATTTTCCCTCCAAGGCTTCTTATCTTATCAGCAAAATCCTCATATCCTCTTTCTATATGATATATTTCTGAAATCTCAGTTTCGCCTTCCGCCACCAGCCCGGCCAGCACTACGGCTGCTCCTGCACGAAGATCCGTTGCCACCACCTGGGATCCTTTTAGCTTTGCCTTGCCCTCGATTATTGCACACCGGTCTTCTGTTTTTATGTGAGCCCCCATGCGGTTCAGCTCTCTCACATGCATATATCTGTTTTCAAATACAGTTTCGATCACTATGCTTGACCCTTCTGCTGTGGTAAGCATTGCCATGAACTGGGACTGCATGTCCGTGGGGAACCCCGGATATGGCAATGTCTTTATATCCGTTGATATGAGAGGATTTACATCCCCTCTTACTATAACGTCTTCATCGGTGGCTTCTACTTCGACTCCGCATTCTTTAAGCTTTGCTATAACCGGCTTTACATGATCAGGCAGTACATTTTTTATGAGGATAGCACCTCTTGTTATGGCTGCCGCAACCATAAAAGTACCGGCTTCTATCCTGTCGGGAATAACATTGTGTTTGGCTCCTCTAAGAACAGATACACCTTCTATTTTGATGGTATCCGTACCCGCACCTTTTATTTTTGCACCCATTTTATTGAGAAAAGTAGCAAGATCCACTATTTCAGGTTCCTGGGCAGCATTCTCGATTATAGTTGTTCCATCAGCCATGCTGGCCGCCATTATTATGTTTTCTGTTGCCCCTACGCTGGGAAAGTCCAGATAGATATTTGCCCCTTTGAGAGAATCGGCAGATGCTCTTACAACACCGGCTCCGTCCACATTTATATCTGCACCGAGAGCACGGAGCCCCTTGAAATGTAGTTCCACCGGTCTGTCTCCTATGGCACAACCCCCGGGAAGAGCTATCCTTGCTTTTCCTGTTCTTGCAAGAAGAGGCCCCATAACCAGTATGGAAGCTCTCATTTTCTTTACAAGTTCGTGAGAAGCTATATGGGTTGATATTTCTTTCGTTTCTATTTCAACAATGTTGTTCTCAAGATCCTGGCTCACTTCGGATCCCAGGTCCTCAAGAAGACGGCACATTATTTCTACGTCCTTCAGGGCGGGAGCATCAAGTATCGTACACTTTTCTTCTGTAAGAAGGGCTGCAGACATTATGGGCAGAACAGCATTTTTGGAACCGCTTATCTCCACCTGTCCCCGAAGAGGATCACTTTTTCGCACAATATATTTAGCCACGTTTTTCCTCCATGAATTTTTACTCCTTACATATTATACTATTTGATACCCTTTTTCAAGAACAATAAAAGACAGGCTATGCCTGTCTTTTGGCTTGTTTACGTGTTTCTTTAAAGTTTTTTGAGTTCCTCTATGCAGTTCATGCAAACGTTCTTGCCACCGATACTTTTTATGTCTTTTGCGTTTCCGCAGAAAACACATGCGGGTTCATATTTCTTCAGCAAAATATAATCATCATCAACATAAATTTCAATCGGGTCTTTGATCTCAATATTCAAGGTCCTTCTCAATTCAATAGGCAATACGATCCTGCCCAGCTCGTCGACTTTACGTACGATCCCTGTAGCTTTCATCTATATAATCTCCTTTCAACCAATTCTGAACAAAATTGTAAGTAAGATATATTATTGCCTATATTTGTAAATTTGTCAACCTTTTTCATTTTTTTTGATAAGATTGACAAGCGATGTCACTGCAGAAGCAATTGATGAAAGGGATTTTATCACGCTCTCTTTTCCTTTCATAGCATCTGTGAAACCGGTTACGGAGTCTTTTACTCCATCCAGCATATTATCCACATCTTCGGATCTTTTTTTTGCTATCCCTGTCATAGTCTTCGTGTCTTCCATGATGGCGTTGGCATTTTTGACAGAAGTTATAACATTTTTAATGAGCACTATCAAATAGATTATCAGGACAAAAAGCCCTCCGAATATAAGGAAAAGCATGGCATCTTTCAGCGTTATTGTCATATCCATCTTTCTACCTCCCGTGTTTTTGGCGTGTATATCATTATCCCTTATTATATGGGATTTTTCAATATGTTTTTCTAAACCTCGGTAATAGGTTTACTTTTGGCATTCTCTCTCGTATATACCCATTATCTCCCGGGAATAGTTTCCCACCATATCATAAATGAAAAGGGGCTTCAGTATTTTAAGTTCTTTCCCTCCGCCTTTTGTGCAGTGGAGCATGACGATATTGGCGGTTTTTTCTTTATCGGGACAAACAAGTCTCATTTCTTTGGGTTCAAGACCGTTCTTCCTGGCAAAAAACAAGAGGTCAGTAAGCCTGGACGGTCTGTGGACCATATAGAAATCGCCCTTGTTTTTGAGAAGCTTAGCTGCCGCATTAAAAAAATCATTCATGTCCGCTGTTATCTCATGCCTAGCTCCGGCCATGGGCACATCGGGATTTTTTAACCCGCTGCCTACTGCCACATAGGGGGGGTTCGTCACCACCATGTCCATGGTGCCGCAAAGATTTCCGGGTATATTTTTTATATCGCAGTCGACTATTTTTATCCTGCTGTCAAGACCGTTTTCTGACACATTTCTTCTTGCCAGTTCAAGAGCATCCTTTTGTATCTCGAATCCGACTATCTCTGGTATCCGGGTCTTATAACTCAAAATAAGTGGGATTATTCCCGTTCCCGTCCCCATGTCAGCTGCCTTTTTTATGGGTTTTTTACATTTTGCTGCAAAATCCGAGATTATGACCGCATCGACTCCATAACAAAAATCTCCGGGTTTTTGGATCAGGGTAAGGTTTCCGAATCCTATTTTGTCTTTTCTCTCCGGGGGCATCAGTCTTTCAACAGCTCCTTGATCTCTTCGGGTATCTCTTCTTCGTTTATTTCTGGTTCCACGGATCTGGCTGTGCCTTTTCTTCCCAACCTTTGTATTTCTTCTTTGCTGTAGATGTATAACTCTGTGCTAAGTTTCCCGTGGATATCATTCTCTTTATCTTCTTCCTCGATTATAAGTCTTGATTTCACTTTGTTCTGCAATATATTTGATTCCATTACTATGGCCATTCCTTCAGGGATCTTTATTTTCTCTCCCTGCTCGGGCATACCTTTTTTCATTTCCATATATACATCATTTTCATATTTGAGGCAACACATAAGTCTTCCGCAAATACCGGATATCTTTGTTGGATTCAAAGAAAGGTTTTGCAGCTTTGCCATTTTTATGGAAACAGGTTCAAAATCGCTGAGCCATTCATGGCAGCATAGTCCTTTTCCGCAGTTACCTATGCCTCCCAGCATTTTGGCTTCATCTCTGACTCCTATCTGTCTTAACTCTATCCTCATGCGGAATACTCCCGCGAGATCTCTCACAAGCTCTCTGAAATCCACCCTTCCATCGGAAGTGAAATAAAAAATTATCTTATTGTTGTCAAAGGTATACTCAACATCAATAAGCTTCATGTCAAGTGCGTGCTTTTCTATCTTTTCCTGGCAGAGGTCCAGAGCCTTTTGCTTTTTATGAAGGTTTTCTTCATAGATTTTTATATCCTTTTCATCGGCTTTTCTTACGATCTTCTTCAGAGGCTGTACTATTTCAGATTTCTTTACAGCTCCTGCTTCTCTGGTAACAGTGCCGAATTCCATGCCCCTGGCCGTTTCAACTATTACGCTGTCACCGAGAGACAGCTGGAATTCTCCCGGATCAAAATAATAAACTTTTCCCGCACTCCTGAATTTTATACCAACTACATTAATCATTATTATCCTCCGATTTCAAGAATCATTTTTTTTACTGCATAATCAACTGATGTTTTCTTTCTTATATCTGCTTTGGCCTTTTCAATGGCACTTACAGCATCATATATATATTCCTTTTCAAAAAGCTCGCTCCTGCACCCTTTCCCTCTGATAAGTTCACCGTATGTCTCTTCCATGCAGTCAAGAAATTCTCCGGCCTTATCCGGGTCTTTGCCTATAAAGTCGATGTTCTTCTTCAGTTTATAAAAAGGAGCCTTTTCTACAAGCATATAAACTGTCTCTTCAGCCTTTCCCTTCAGCGGGGAAGCTCCTTCTTCATATCCGGCCACCCGGCATCTGACACATCTTGAAAGAATTGTCTTTGGCAACACCTCGGGGTTTTCGGACAAAAGCATTATCACTGTCCCAAGGGGTGGTTCCTCCAGGGTCTTAAGAAGCCTGTTTGCCGCTCTGGCACTCATAATGTCTGCATCGCATATTATGGCTATGTTGCGGTCCCCTTCAAAGGGTTTTTTTTGGAGCCGTGAGCAGAGCATCTCTATTCCTTCGTCTTTTACGCTTTTATGGTGCCGTCCCTCGGCAACAGTGCCCTCCAGAAAAGTAACATCTATATGATTCTCATTTTGTGTTTTTCTGCACACATCACAGATGCCGCAGCCTTTTCCTTTTTCTTTTTGACAGAGCAGGGCTTTTGTGAAGGCCTTTGCAAAGGATTTTTTGTCAACGCTGCCTGGGCCCTCAAAGATATATGCATGATGTACCGAACCATTGTTTATGGCAGTCCGCAAATCATTAATAATTTTGTCGTTGTTTTCTATATCACTGAAAATCATTTCGGTTTTTTAGTATCCTTTCAAGCTGTGCACCTATTTCTCTGCTGACTTCCTCTATGGTCCCCTTTGCGTCTATCGTTACTATCCTATCCGGATATCTTTTTTCAAGTTCAATATATCCTCTATATACATTTTCGTGGAAATCGCTGTTTTCACTTTCGATCCTGTCTTTGTTCTCCGTCTTTATCCTGCTTTTTCCCAAATCCGGAGCAAGTTTCATCAGAAAAGTTATGTCCGGTATGCATCCCGCCACCGCATAATCGTTTATAACGTTAACGCTTTCTCCCAAGCCTCTTCCATATCCCTGGTATACTATACTGGAATCCACAAATCTGTCGCAAACAACGATCTTTCCCCTTTCAAGGGCAGGTTTTATTACTTGTGAAACCAACTGAGCACGGGCTGCAGCATAAAGCAGTGCTTCTGCCATGGGCACCATGTCGCTGTTATTTTTGTCCAGTATTATTTTTCTTATCTTTTCACTGATCGGGGTGCCTCCGGGTTCTCTTGTGAAAATCGCTTTTTCTCCCTTTTCTTCAAGAAAACTTTTTATAAAATGAAGCTGTGTGGATTTACCTGCGCCGTCCGGGCCTTCCATTGTAATAAACAGACCTTTTTTCATTATTTCTTTCCTTTATGCGTTTTTTTCTTTTGATATAAAATGCCAGCTGATTCCAGGCATCTCCCAGAAAATGGACTGCCAGGTAAGCAAGAGGAAGACAAAGCAGTAAAACAAATGCTATTTTTAGCAATATCATTATTCTCTGTCTCCTTTCTTTTGTATTATCAGCTATGCTATTATAACATATTTTCATATTTATGTGATATAATAAAGAGACACCAAAAGCTCATATCATCAATAAAGGAGAACAAATGGACCAGCTTCGCAAAATGACAGAGAACTTCCCCAAAACCCACTACTGGAACGATTCCTGTGACTTGAATGAACTTAAGTATTCCCTTCAAAGAGGTGCCTCCGGTGCCACAACAAACCCGGTTATCGTAAAACAGGTATTAGAAAACAATCTGGATCTGTACAGAGATTTCATAACCTCCGCCATCACCAAGGACCCCTGCGCTTCGGAAGATGAAATCGCATGGCTCACCATGGAAAAAATGGCGGCTGATGCTGCCGCTTTGCTCAAACCTATTTTTGATACCGCGAAAGGAAAAGGCCGAATATCCATACAGACAAATCCAAAATACTTTAACAATGCAGAAAAGCTCATTGAGCAAAGCTTGCATTTTCATACTATTGCCCCTAATATCCAGATCAAGATACCCCTTACCAAAGCAGGTCTTGCCGCAATAAAAGAGTGTACAGCCCGCGGCGTCAGCATAAACGCCACTGTCTCTTTTTCAGTCCCTCAGGCTCTGGCAGCGGCGGATCAAGTGGAAAAAGGCCTTAATGAAAGACGTTCGGCAGGACTTGAAACAATGGATATGGATCCCGTAATAACTGTCATGGCAGGAAGACTGGACGACTGGTTAAAATACACTTGCGAAAGAGACGGCAGGAATGTCCTGCCCGAAAGTCTTGACTGGGCCGGTATAGCATGCATCAAAAAAGCCTATAAGATCTTCATTCAGAAAAACTACAGGTCTCGTATCCTCGTGGCAGCCTACCGTCATCAGGGCCACTGGACCCAGTTCATGGGAGGCGACCTTTCCATGACTATACCTTACAACTATCAGCTTATGTTCAACAACTCCCATGCAGAAATAAAAAGCAGGATAGATGATCCTGTTCCCGAAAGGTTCCTTGAGCAACTGATGCAGCTTGAGGACTTCAAAAAAGCCTACAACAAAATGGATATAAGCGAATTTGATTCCTACGGGCCTGTCAACAAGACACTGGATCAGTTCCTTAAAGGCTATGATGAACTGATACATATAATAAGAAAATTCATGATAACATTCTGATAATTCAAACTTTCCTTTTATGTGTTGTAATGCTCTTTGACAAGTGTTATTATGGCTGTAAATTATACTGTATACAATATATTTCTGGGAGGAATGAAATGAAAGTTGGATGCGTCAAAGAAATAAAAAATAACGAGTTCCGTGTAGGAATGACACCAACCAATGTAAAATCTTATGTCTCTGCAGGACATTCGGTCCTAATCGAAAAAGGTGCAGGAGAAGGATCAGGTTTTTCTGATGAAGAATATGCTGCAGCAGGTGCTGATATAATTGCAGAAGCAAAAGAAGTATGGGACAGCTGCGATATGATGATAAAAGTAAAAGAGCCGCTGGAATCCGAATATAAATACTTCAGAAAAGATATGATACTTTATACATATCTTCATCTGGCAGCAGAGCGTCCTTTGACCGATGCAATGCTTTCTTCGGGCATAAAAGGCGTTGCCTATGAAACTCTCACAGAAAAGAACGGAAGTCTTCCACTTCTGGCTCCCATGAGCCAGATAGCCGGCCGCCTGAGTATCCAGGAAGCCGCCAAATACATCGAAAAGACCTTTGGTGGTTCAGGCCTTCTTCTTTCCGGAGTCCCCGGCACACCTAAAGCCAATGTACTTATCCTGGGAGGAGGAAATGTCGGCACAAATGCCTGCAAGATAGCAGTCGGCATGGGTGCAAATGTAACGATCACAGACATAAACCTGGAAAGACTTTCCTACCTGGATGACATATTCGGTGCCCGTATCCAGACCATATACAGCACCGATGCACATATCGAGGAACTGACAAAAACAGCTGATGTGGTTATAGGATCCGTGCTTATCCCGGGAAAAGCAGCTCCCAAAATAATGAAGAGAGAATATCTAAAAGATATGACGCCGGGTAGCATTTTTGTTGATGTGGCCGTTGACCAGGGTGGCTGTGGGGAAACCACAAAGGTGACCAGCCATTCAGACCCGACATTTGTTGTTGACGGCATAGTTCATTACTGCGTAGGAAATATGCCGGGAGCGGTACCCAGGACATCTACCATAGCCCTTACTAATGCCACTCTGAAGTACGGTCTTGAGATAGCCAACAAAGGCCTTGAAACTGCCTGCAAAGAAAACAAAGTCATATATTCGGCAGTTAATACCTACCATGGCAAACTCACATGTGAAAATGTTGCCTTGAGTTTTGATCTGAAATACGATGATCCAAAGGAGCTTTTTGCATAGACTGTTTCCGCTGATACACACTTTTAAAGGAATTGCAGCAACATTACAAAGACCGTCATAAATGACGGTCTTTTGGTTTTTTGTCAAATTCAAAGTGATGCTTAGTATCCCGATTCTTTAAGCTCACAAACCATACGGATATAAAAACCTTCCAGGGCTTTTGTTTCTCCCTCAGATAAAAGCTTCGGTCTTTTCCCCACTGCTGCAGAATGGGATATCCCCTTCCCTTGTGGGCCCTCATATACTCCCCTGAAATTCCCCCACATGGCGGAAGCCACTGAAACAAGACCGTCGTTAGGCCCTTCTTCTTCGAGAGATATATTGTAAAACAGCTTCATGGCAGGATCAGTTTCGGGCTTTTTCATATCAAATGCCCAGCTCTGATAATATACCTTTTCCGCATCAGGCACCATCTCATTGAAAATATCCATATACTCCCCTGAAAACTGCTCAAATACTTTTTTGTCCCCTATCAGTTCACCCCCGTCGGCAGCTATCATCAATTCAAAAACTCCGATAAGAGATCTCAAAATCA
>DBPK01000021.1:0-178 GCA_002304835.1 Firmicutes bacterium UBA1422 | reverse complement strand
CCGTGCACCAGCATAACAGGGTATTTAGTTTTGCACTTTTCTTTGTTTTTTTCCATTTTATGATTATACCATATTTCTGTTCCATATTTGGCATGTTCGTTTTTCATGGTTTTTCTTATAAAAAACAGACTGCCGAAGCAGTCTGTTTTTATCTAACCGGCAACGTCCTGCTTTCCCG
>DBPK01000011.1 GCA_002304835.1 Firmicutes bacterium UBA1422 | reverse complement strand
ATAACTTCCAATGCAGAAAAAGAACTGCCTGACGCATTTTTGAGAAGATGTATTTTTCACTATATTGAGTTTCCCGATGAAGAAAAAATGAAAGAGATCGTGAAGGTGCATTACGGCGATATTGAAAAAAAACTGCTTGATAACACAATGAAAGCCTTTTATGAGATAAGAAAAATGAACGATCTTCAAAAAAAACCCGGTACCTCCGAACTGCTGGACTGGCTTCAGGCACTCATGATAACCGGAGTGGCCGTAGAAAAAATACAGGATCAAATGCCTTTTATAGGGGTGCTTCTTAAAAAGAATCAGGATATAGATATATTCAACGAAATAAAGGAGAAGGGGTATTCCCTTAAACGCTGGTAATGTTTCTGGAATTCTTTTATTTGCTAAGAACAAGAGAACTTGAAGTATCGGTAAATGAATGGATGACACTTACAGAGGCTCTTGACAAAGGTTTGGCCGGCAACAGCCTGACAGGCTTTTACTATCTTTGTAAAAGTATACTTGTAAAGACAGAATCCGATTATGACAAACTGGATTCTGTTTTTGCCGAATATTTCGGTGGTGTAAAAACACCGGAAGATCTGCCGGAAGAATTCTGGAGATGGCTAAGGGATAATGCCCGCGAAAAAGACATCAATGATCGGAAGATGCTTGACAGCTTCCTGATGGAGCTTGATGATCTGCTAAAGACTTTTCGTGAAAGAATAGAAGAACAAAAAGAAAAGCATGACGGAGGCAATTACTGGATAGGAACGGGCGGGACTTCCACGATGGGGGCCGGCGGTTATAATGAAAGAGGAATAAGAACGGGCGCCAAAAGCAGACACAGATCAGCGGTACAAATAGCCGGAGAAAGGAATTTCAAAGACTTCCGCCAAGACACTATACTGGACATCAGACAGTTTCAGATGGCATTTAGAAAACTCAGACAGTATTCCGCCAGGATGCAGGGGGAAAGATCCGAACTGGACATAGGAAAGACCATAGACGAGACCTGTGATAAAGGCGGTATGCTCCATATAGTATATGACAAACCGAGAAAAAATACCATAAAGCTTCTTCTCCTGATAGATTCCGACGGTTCCATGCTGCCCTACAGCAGACTCTGTAACAGACTTTTTCAGGCCGTTAGCAAATCCAATCATTTTAAGGACCTGAAGGTTTATTACTTTCATAACTGCATATATGATAATCTTTACAGGACGCCCCAATGCAAAAGAGGAGACTGGGTAGATACAAACTGGGTGCTGTCAAACCTTGACAGTGAATACAAGGTTATATTTGTGGGAGATGCGGCAATGGCACCCCTTGAACTTTTCAGAAGGGGCGGCAATTCATTTATAGGGCTTTATAATGATGAGCCCGGGATGGAATGGCTCAAAAGATTCAAAAGACGATACAAGAAACAAATATGGCTGAATCCCATAGAGGAAAAGTCGTGGGACAACATGTACGGAGGAGAAACTCTGGCGGCAATAAGGGAAGTGTTCCCCATGTATGAGCTTACACTGGATGGCCTTGAAAAAGGCATAAAGAAACTTCTTGTAAAATAAAAATGACCGGTACATCCAGGATGCACCGGTCGTTCTGTTATTAATGTTAAAAATATCTGAAAACACCTTTTACCTTGCCGAGAATTTTTGCGTCTTCAACGATAATAGGGCTCATGGCCGGGTTCTCCGGCTGTAGTCGTATGTGATCCTTTTCTTTGTAAAAAGTTTTTACAGTCGCTTCGCTTTCAAAACCGTCCACCATGGCAACAACGATATCTCCGTTGTTTGCTGTCTCCTGCTGCTGAACAAGTATGTAATCCCCGTCCATTATACCTGCTTCGACCATGCTTTCGCCTTTGACCGTGAGCATGAAATTGGCACCTCTGCCGACAAATCGTGAAGGAACAGGAAAAGTTTCTTCGAGATTTTCTTCGGCAAGTATGGGTGTGCCTGCGGCTATTCTGCCAACAAGAGGAACATATGTTATATCTGCATTGGAAGAATCATAACTATCGTCGCTGTCGGATCTCTTTTTTGCGGAAGGATCCATGACCATGAGTGCTCTTGGTTTGGATGGGTCTTTTACTATATATCCGGATCTCTCCAGATTGGCTATGTCTTTATGTGCTGTTGAGGTCGACTTGATATCAAGAGCATTACATATCTCTCTAACAGTGGGAGGGTATCCCTTGACTTTGATCTCGGATTTCATGTAGTCCAGTATCTTTCTTTCTCTTTCTTTTAATCTGTCCATTTGATCCCTCCATATATTTCATAAAAAAATAATAGCATAATACGAACAAAAAGTAAACAGATGTTCACGATATTTTAATATTATAAAGGGAAACATATATTCGCAAAAAAAAGCAAAGAGCACTGATCAAGGAGGAAAAAGCTGCAATTATGAATAAATATACACTAATTATAGAAAAAATACAGAAAATCTCTTGACTATATATCTTTGCCGATATATTATTATATCTATAAAATTTTTCAAAAAGAGTTTCAAAGCAATGGAATACAGTGTTTTTATCGATGGAGCTGAAGGAACTACAGGACTTGGGATACATGAGCGGTTCAAAAAAAGAAATGATATAAAAATAATAAATATACATGAATCTCAAAAAAAAGATATAGGAGAAAGAGTTAAAAGAATCAAAGAAGCAGATGTTACTTTTCTTTGTCTTCCCGATAATGCAGCAAAGGAAATCGTTAAACATTTGCCGGCCGGCATAAGGATAATAGATACTTCTTCTGCACACAGAACAGACCCGGAATGGATATACGGTATGCCCGAGCTTTGTGAGAGGCAGAGAGAACTTATAAGAAAGAGCTTCAGGGTGACCAATCCCGGATGTCATGCAACAGGATTTATTCTTCTTATAAGACCGCTTATTGATAATGGGATAATAAGTCATAGCTGTCCCCTTTGCGCCATATCTGTTACCGGATACAGCGGAGGAGGTAAAAAAATGATAGAACATTACACAGAAAATGAAAAGTCACTTGTGAGAGCAGGACCCGGTCAATATGCTCTTTTTCAGGATCACAAACATCTTCCTGAAATGACTGTCATGACCGGGCTTACAAAAATACCTGCATTTTCCCCCGTTATAGGTTGTAATCACAGTGGAATGGCGGTGAGTGTGACGCTTCATAAAAGTCTTTTTCTAAAAACAGTAACGGTTTCTGAGATGACGGGGATATACGAGGAACGATATGCAGCAGAACCCTTAATAACTTTAGTGGACAAGCCTCCTGAAAGCGGATATATATATGCGGGAGAGATGGCAGGAAAAAATGATTTGAAAATATATATACTGGGAAATGATGAACGGGTACTTCTGACTGCGGTATTTGATAATCTGGGGAAGGGGGCCTCTGCGGCTGCGCTACAGAATATGAATATAATGCTTGGGGAAGAAGAAACGAAAGGATTGTTATAAATGGAAATAAAAACAGTGGGGGGAGGTATATGCGCCCCAAAGGGATTCAAAGCAGCGGCAGTGCACTGCGGGATAAGGAATAATGTCCGGAAAAAAGATCTTGTGATGATAGTAAGTGACCGGATATGTGATGCGGCAGCTGTATATACAAAAAACAAAGTAAAAGGGGCACCGATAGAAGTAACAAGAGAAAATCTTACTGACGGAAAAGCGTTGGCTGTCATATGTAACAGCGGAAATGCCAATACCTGTGCTCCCGGAGGAAAGGAGCTGGCCCTTCAAACCTGCAGTATGGCGGCGAAACATCTTAAGTGCAGACATGAAGATATTATTGTGGCATCCACCGGTATCATAGGAGAGAAAATGTCTCTGAGACCATTTGAAAAAGGGGTGCCGGAACTTTGCGAAAATCTCGCCCGCAAAAACTCCCTGGCTGCGGCTGAAGGAATAATGACCACCGATACAGTTCCAAAGGAGATGGCAGTAAAATTCATGGTGTCGGGCAAAGAATGCTTTATAGGAGGAATAGCAAAGGGCAGCGGTATGATCCATCCCGACATGGCCACCATGCTTTGTTTTATAACAAGTGATGCGGACATATCTGCAGAAATGTTACACGCTGCCCTAAAAGAAGATGTAAAAAACAGCTTCAATCAGATCAGCGTGGACGGGGATACATCTACCAATGATATGGTTTCTGTAATGGCAAACGGAACGGCGGGAAACAAAAGGATATCTTCGGTAAACGGTGACTATGAAGTTTTTGCAGAGGCTTTGCATACTGTAACAGAAGAACTTGCCAAAAAAATGGCGGCAGACGGAGAGGGTGCGGGAAAACTCATCGAGATACTGGTTGAGGGGGCCCCCGATAAGGATACTGCCCGGAGGATATCAAGAAGTATAGTTGCTTCAAACTTGTTCAAGGCAGCCTGTTTCGGGCATGATGCAAACTGGGGGAGGATAATCTGTGCCATAGGATATACACCCGGAGATTTCAGCACTGACAAAGTCCACATCTCACTTGCCTCAAATGCAGGAGAGATCCAGGTGTGCAGATCATCCGCCGCCTGCGGTTTCGATGAAGAAAAAGCGGCGAGGATATTATCGGAAAAAGAAATAAAGGTAAGAGTAGATATAAATCAAGGAAGGGCCGAGGCAAAAGCGTGGGGCTGCGACCTTACCCATGACTATGTGACAATAAACGGAGATAAAAGAACTTAAAGAAATGAGGATCTGAAATGGTAAGCAAAAGTACATTGAAAGAAGCCGGGATAAAGGCTGAGATACTTATTGAAGCCCTTCCCTATATACAGCGGTTCAACCGTAAAATAATAATAATAAAATACGGAGGAAGCGCAATGGCAGATGACGCGTTGAAAAAGAGTGTTATTGAGGATGTGGTCTTACTTAAACTCGTTGGATTCAAGCCGATAATCTGTCATGGCGGAGGGAAAGAAATAAGCAGATGGGCAGAGAAAACAGGTAAAAAAACAAAATTTATAGATGGGTTTCGGATCACCGATCATGAGACCATGGAAATAGCGGAAATGGTCCTGGGCAAAGTCAATAAGGAACTTGTTTCAATGATACAGTCCCTGGGAATCAAAGCTGCGGGCATCAGCGGTAAAGACGGACATCTTTTGAAAACTGTGAAAAAAAAGAACGAAAACGTGGATATGGGGTTTGTGGGAGAAGTATCAAAAGTCGATCCGAAAATACTTTTTGATCTTCTTGAAAAAGATTTTTTGCCGGTGGTATGCTCTCTGGGAATGGATGAGGATTTTGTTGGCCATAATNNCTGGCTTTTCTTTCGGATGTGGAAGGTATATATAAAGATGTTGATGACCCGGAAAGTATCATATCTGAACTTTATGTCAATGAAGCGGAAGAACTTATCAGGGAGGGAAGTATTAGAGGCGGCATGATACCAAAAACGGAAAATTGTATCAGAGCTGTCAAAAACGGTGTTTCCAGGGTACATATACTTGACGGAAGGATACCCCATAGTCTTTTGCTTGAGATATTCACGGACAAGGGTCTGGGAACGGCGATATTGAATGAAAAAGAAAACAGGTATTACAAAGAATAAAATATATAATGCCATAAAGATTCAAAATCATAAAAAGGACCCGGATGCACGCCGGGTCCTTTTTATGATTTTATGCTTTTATATAAAGACTATGCTTAAATCATTTTGTCAACTGAATCAAGGATCTTATCCAGTATTTTCATTGCATCTCTGAGCTCGTCTTCTTTGATGATGAGGGGTGGAGCAACGATTACAACTGATTCGTGAGAGTATGTAAAGAAGCCTTCCTTGGTCAGCATTCCGCAGATCTTGGCCATAACGCCTTCTGCATCATTACCATAGGGTACCAGTGGAACGTGGGGTTCTCTAACCAGTTCTACACCTGAGAATAGACCGATGTATCTTACATCGCCAACGCATTTGTGCTTGGCTTTAAGGTCTTCAAGTATTTCTCCCAGTACTTTGCCCTGTTTTGCAACATTCTCTTCAACATTCTGATTCTTATATTCTTCTATTGCTGCAACTGTGCAGGCACATCCCATGGGATGACCATTGTATGTCAGTCCGCATATAAGTTTGTGATCGTTGAAATGCTTGGCAATAGGTCCGTTAAGGATAACTCCGCCTAAAGGAACGTATCCGCAAGTAGCACCCTTTGCGAAGGTAACCAGGTCAGGTTTCACATCAAAGTTCATGTAAGCAAAAGGCTTTCCTGTCCTGTAGAAACCTGCCATAACTTCATCGCATACCATGCAAATGTTGTTGTCTGTACAGATCTTTCTCAGTCCCTGAAGATATTTTTTGGGCGGGATCAGGATGCCGTTGGAACCAACCACTGTTTCAACAAATATAGCAGCTATGTTCTGAGCACCTTCGGTGTTTATGGTTCTCTGAAGCAGATCCAGATAGTAATCGGCGATTTCGTCATCGCTGTTGAATTTTACTGCAGCGGGAGCATAATAGGGATAAGGTCCTTCGAAGTGAACGAATCCGGCAGGACCGGGTTCATTTGCGAAGTGCCTGGGCTCGCCCGTGAGACATCCTGCGCCGGCAGATGCTCCGTGATAACATCTCTGCATTGACAGTATCTTCCATTTGCCTGTGTACTGTTTTGCTATTTTGATAGCGTTTTCATTGGCTTCTGCACCGGCATTTGTGAAAAATACCTTTGCACCTTCGAGCCCTGACATTTTAACAAGAGCTTCTGCAGCATTTGATCTTGCTTCGACTGCAAATCCGGGACCCATGAACGGCATCAGATCAGCCTGTGCTTTTATCGCATCGATGAGAGCCTTGTTGTGATGCCCTAAATTCAGATTGACCAGCTGGCTGGACATATCTGCGTATTTGTTTCCGTCTTCATCATAGAAGTATATGCCTTCAGCCTTGGTTATAACTTTGGGATTCAGAGCGCCCTGAGTGCTCCATGAATGCATGTTATACTTCAAGCTTTTTTCTTTTATATCTGACATTTTTGTTTCTCCTTATAAATATATTTTATGATCAAGGGCACAGGCTCTGCGCCCTTGATCTCTTATGTGGGTTATGCCATTAAGCGTCGATTTTTGATTTCACTTCTGCGTTGTCAAACAGATCTTCGTCTGTAGGCTGCCATGATGGTATCTCTTTGCATACATAGTTGAAGTTCATCAGATCTTTGTATGTGGCGTTCCATGAAATACTGTTGTGTCCCCATGTTCCGCATCCGAGAGTCATTGACATCGGGAATCCGCAGGTCCATGAACCGGAATTTGACAGTGACTGAGGAAGATTCCAGCAAATCTTGCATACAGGAACTTCTGCTCCCATTTTGTCTACTCTTTCTTTTATTGTTGTATGGATGCCTGCAGAATGTCCTTTACCCTGGTAGTCGAGGATCTTGTTGAGCTTTTCAAGGGCGTCGTCGAAATCCTTGGCTTTTCTTACTCCGGAAACAGGAGAAAGCTTTTCACCGGTGAACGGGAATTCATTACCGTATCCGCCATTCTCTTCAACCATTATCATTTTCGTTCCTTCGGGAACTTTTACACCTGCGATCTCTGCGATCTTGGCTGCGGGCTGAGCGACGATGGCTCTGTTAAGGTCATGGTTCTTGGGTGATTCCGGCCAAAGAGTCTTGAGTATCTTCTGCTTGTCTTCGGAATCTTCTTTTACCATTACAGCGCCCTGTTTAGCCATTGCTTCTACAAACTTGTCATAAACAGATTCAATAACGATGATGTTGTTTTCTGTCGAGCATGATGTGGCATTGTCAAAAGTTTTTGATCTAACCAGCATATCAGCTGCTTTGTCAAGGTCTGCAGTTTCATCAACTATTGATACTACGTTTCCTGTGCCTACGCCTATTGCCGGTACTCCTGATGAGTATGCCTGTCTTACCATGGGTGTTCCGCCTGTTGCCAGGATGAAATCTACCTGTTTGAAGATCTCTCCGGAAGTTTCGATGGAAACCATTTCGGGCTCAACTGCCTGTACCAGATCTTCGGGATATCCCATTTTCTTTATTGTTTTTCTGATTTCTTCTGTAACGACCCAGTTGGTTTTTCTTGCCTTCGGATGAGGTGCAAGGATAACGGCGTTACGGGTTTTAAGAGCCATAAGAGATTTTACTACAGGTGTTGCTTCGCCGTTTGTAACGGGGATTATAGCACCTATAACTCCCATTGGACGGGCATAGGTCTCTTTTCCCATTTCTTCATCGACTTCGATGAGACCAACTGATTTCTTGCCTTTCATCTGACAGTATGTGCCCTTTACTTTTCCGAACATTTTGAGCTGCTTGTCCTTTGGAACTCCCATGCCGGATTCTTCAACCAGCATTTCTCCGAATTTCAGAGCCACTTCGGGTTTAGTCAGAGCATAAGCTACTGCAGCTGTAAGATCGTCAACGTCTTTCTGTGTGAAGTTCTCAGCAACTGCCTGAGCTTTTTTTGCCTTTGCTACAAGGCCGGCTACATAGTCATGTGCATTCATTGCCATTTTTTAAAGTCCTCCTTAAAAAATTTAATAGAAAAATTTATTTGTTATTTTCAGACGGCTTTTTTGCCGCGCATCTTTATTTAACGCAATTTCTATGCCAGAAGGACAAATACAAGAAAAAAAGAAAATAATATGACAACTGGCAGTAAATAATAAAATAATCCTTGAAATTTCAACGCCAACAACAAAGTCGGATTTGAAGAAAAAAAAGAAAAATAAATGTTTGGAAAAGACAAAAAGTAAAAATCGATACATTTCCGTATCGATTTTTGGTATAATTGTATACTTTTTTTTGCAACTGCTGAAAAATCAACGCCAAAGGGAAACGATACAGAAAAGTATCAGCGATACTATTTTGTATCAATGACTGCCAGCCCATATTTATGAAGTTTCCGAACTACCGTGGGCTGGCTTATTCCAAGGGCTTTGGCAATAGCTCTGGTTGATTTATACTTATTTAATGCATCGGAAAGGATTTTTTTTTC
>DBPK01000009.1 GCA_002304835.1 Firmicutes bacterium UBA1422 | reverse complement strand
ATGAATGCAGAGTTATGCATAAGTTTGAATAATGAATAAATTATATACCTTTGATAAATAAAGTCAATAATTTATTATATTTTTTGTTTTTTGTAATAAATTAATGTAATATTTTTTGTTTTTATATACAAATTAGCCCTTTAATATTTAAATGTCCCCGCTTTTTTTCCTTTCCTGACGGAAAATACTTTTTTTCTTGACAATTTCATGCCGTTTCATTATACTTGAGTTTAATTAAATACTGCATTGAAGGGAATAAACCATTATTTGAGATCTCAAAGAGAGCAGCCGTAAGGTGGAAGGCTGCAGATCCCAAGGTGGTGTCTCACCCCCGAGCAAAACTTTTAAGAGGTTCCGGTGATGGCCGGAGCAATAAGAGTGGTACCGCGGAAGTTTTATACCTTCGTCTCTTACATGAGGCGAAGGTTTTTTGATAAGCGGCACCGTGAAAGGAAATAATCATGCAAAACTGGCAAAAGTACAAGGCGGGATATTTTATGCCCCCTGAAAAATCCATGGATTGGACAAACAAAGACCGGACAGAAAAAGCCCCCATATGGTGCAGTGTCGATCTAAGGGATGGAAATCAAGCCCTTATTGTTCCCATGACCCTAGAAGAAAAACTCGAGTTTTTTCAATTCCTGGTAAAGACAGGTTTTAAGGAAATAGAGGTGGGGTTTCCCGCCGCTTCCGACACTGAATATGAATTTCTTCGCTGCTTGATAGAAAGAGACCTGATACCCGATGATGTGAAGGTGCAAGTCCTTACCCAGTCAAGAGAGCATATAATAGCAAAAACTTTTGATGCACTAAAGGGAGCAAAAAATGCGGTGGTCCATCTTTATAACTCCACTTCCCTGGCCCAAAGAGAGCAGGTCTTTAAGGCGGATAAAAAAGAGATCATCAACATCGCCGCATCAGGTGCAAAACTGATAAAGGAATATGCCGGCAAAGACAAAAGCGGTACCCGCTATCAGTTTGAATATTCTCCAGAAAGTTTCACAGGCACAGAGCCCGAGTTTGCGGCAGAAGTATGCAATGCCGTCATAGATATACTTGATCCTTCCGCCGATAACAAACTTATAATCAATCTTCCCAGCACTGTTCAGATGTCCATGCCCCATGTTTATGCTTCACAGATCGAATACATGTGCAAGCATCTTCACAAAAGAGAGGATCTTCTTGTGTCCCTGCATCCTCATAATGACAGGGGAACCGGTGTCGCCGATGCAGAACTGGGTCTTCTGGCCGGCGCAGACAGGATAGAAGGAACTCTTTTCGGAAACGGCGAACGCACAGGCAATGTGGACATAGTAACTCTTGCCATGAATCTTTATACCCATGGTGTGGACCCGGGACTTGATTTTTCGGATATGCCCAATGTGGTCAAAATGTATGAAAAGTTTACCGGCATCAGGGTCCATCCCAGACACCCCTATGGTGGACAGCTGGTATTTGCAGCCTTTTCCGGCTCTCATCAGGATGCCATCGCAAAGGGCATGGCCTATAGAAGAGACTCTGATACTGATCGCTGGACCGTTCCCTATCTTCCTGTCGATCCCACAGATCTGGGTCGTGTTTACGAAGCAGATGTTATAAGAATAAACAGTCAGTCGGGAAAAGGAGGCGTGGCATATATACTGGAACACAACTTCGGATATATTATTCCCGCAAAAATGAGAGAAGAAGTAGGCTATATGGTGAAGGGGGTTTCGGACAGGAAACACAAAGAACTTCGGCCGGAAGAGATATTTGATCTCTTCGATGAGGAATACATAAATGTTTTTGAGCCTGTAGATATAACAGATGCCACCTTCAAAAAAATATCCGGATACAAAAACAACAACGGAATGTCCGTGGATATAGATGTGGATATTTCGGGAAAAACTTATCATCTTCATGCGGACGGCAACGGTCGTCTGGATGCCGTAAGTAAGGCCCTTAGCCAAAGTCCCTATACTTTCGATTATGAATTCGTTACATATTCGGAACATGCTCTCGAATCAGAATCGGATTCAAGGGCCGCAGCATATGTAGCCATTTCCGATTCAAAAGGATGGCTATACTGGGGAGTGGGACTCCACGAAGACATAATCTTCGCTTCCATAAACGCCCTGGTAAGCGCCATAAACAGAATGAACAAAATAAATCATTTCGTTGAATGAAAGGAGCAGAAAAATGGGAATGACAATGACTCAAAAAATACTTGCATCAAAAGCCGGACTTGACAGCGTACGGGCGGGACAACTCATAAAAGCCGGTCTTGATATGGTCCTTGCAAACGATATAACCGCTCCTGTTTCTATCAATGAATTTGAAAAGGCCGGATTTGAAAGTGTTTTCGATAAAAAGAGGATATCTCTTGTAATGGATCACTTTGCTCCCAACAAGGATATCAAGGCCGCCCAGCAATGCAAACAGTGCCGTACCTTTGCAAAAAAATTCGACATAGAAAATTTCTATGATGTGGGCGAAATGGGCATCGAGCATGCCCTGCTGCCCGAAAAAGGTCTGGTTGCTCCGGGAGAAACTGTCATAGGTGCAGATTCACATACCTGTACTTATGGGGCACTCAACGCTTTTTCCACCGGTGTGGGCAGCACGGACCTTGCCGCCGGCATGAAAACGGGAGAAGCCTGGTTCAAGGTCCCCTCCGCCATCAAATTCGATATGAAGGGAAGGCTTTCTGAGGGTATTGGCGGAAAAGATGTCATACTTCATATAATAGGAAAGATCGGTGTGGACGGAGCTCTCTACAAATCTATGGAATTCATGGGAGAAGGACTTTCATGTCTTTCAATGGATGACCGTTTCACTATTGCCAATATGGCAATAGAAGCGGGGGCAAAAAACTGTATTTTTAAATTTGACGATCTGACGAACTCATATGTAAAGGAACATATAAAGAATGCCCCCGGCACTTTTGCTGAAAGAAAATGGATATCCTATGATCCGGATCCGGATGCCATATATGAAGAAACACATATAATAGATCTCTCTTCCATCCGTTCCACAGTGGCTTTCCCAAGCCTGCCCGAAAATGCGGTGACTACGGATGAAATAGAGTCCCTTGGCTCCTGCGGTAAGATCTTCGACGTGGCCACCGATGACAAAGGAAGGATCAAAATAGATCAGGTCGTAATAGGCTCCTGTACCAACGGCAGACTGTCTGACATGGCCGCCGCCGCCGGCATATTAAAGGGAAATCATATTGCAAAAGATGTGAGAGCGATCATAATTCCCGCCACACAGAAGATATACAGGGAATGCATCACCCGTGGCTATATGGAAATTTTCATAGATGCCGGCTGCGTTGTTTCAACGCCCACCTGCGGACCCTGCCTCGGAGGTCACATGGGCATATTGGCCCAGGGAGAGCGTTGTCTTGCCACCACAAACAGAAATTTCGTCGGGCGCATGGGTCACCCGGATTCTAAGATATTTCTGTCGGGGCCGCAGGTGGCAGCGGCTTCTGCCATATGCGGATATATAAACGCCCCGGAAGGAGAACAAAAATGAAAGCAAAAATATATGCACATAAATACGGCGATAATGTTGATACTGATGTTATAATCCCGGCAAGATACTTAAACACCTCCGATCACAGAGAACTTGCCGCCCATTGTATGGAAGACCTGGACAAGGATTTCGTCAAAAAGGTGAAACCCGGAGATATAATTGTCGGAGGCCATAACTTCGGTTGCGGCTCTTCAAGAGAACATGCACCCATAGCCATAAAAGCCACCGGCGTCTCCTGCGTTATAGCAAAAAGCTTTGCCCGTATTTTTTATCGAAATGCCATAAACATCGGCCTTCCAATACTTGAATGTGAAGAAGCCGGTGAAAACATATGCGACGGAGACGAAGTCGCTGTGGATTTTGATTCGGGTGAAATAGTTGATCTGACAAAAAACGAAACATATATGGCTATTCCCTTTCCCGATTTCATCAAAAACATAATCGACAAGGGCGGACTTCTAAAAAGTATCGAATAGACAAAGGAGAAAAAAATGAACTATAACATAGCTGTCATCCCCGGGGACGGCATAGGTCCCGAAGTCATAAGAGAAACAGTAAAGGTCCTTGACCGTATCGCAGACAAATTCGGGCATAAGTTTTCATATCAGGAACTTTTAGCCGGAGGGATCGCCATTGACCAAACCGGAAAGGCACTGCCGGAAGACACCCTAAGCGCCTGCAAGTCATCCGATTCAGTCCTTCTGGGAGCAGTCGGGGGATGGAAATGGGATGATCTTCCCGGCGACAAAAGACCCGAAACTGCACTTTTGGGCCTTCGCAAAGCTCTGGAACTTTATGCCAACATAAGACCTGCTTTGCTTTTTGAAGAACTTGCTTCAGCTTGTCCTCTTAAACCGGAAATAGTAAAAGACGGTCTTGATTTTGTGGTGGTAAGAGAGCTTACAGGAGGCATATATTTCGGCGAAAAAGGAACAAAAGAAACAGATATGGGCCATGCCGCCTATGACGTGGAGCTTTATTCCGAAAAAGAAGTACAACGCATAGCTCAAACTGCTTTTGATATGGCATCAAAAAGAAATAAAAAAGTTACCAGCGTGGATAAGGCCAATGTTCTTGAAAGCTCAAGACTGTGGAGAAGGGTGGTTTCTGAAACCGCCAAAGAATACCCTCAAATAGAATTAAACAACATGTATGTGGACAATGCCGCCATGCAGCTTGTTCGTGATCCAAAACAGTTCGATGTTATAGTTACAAGCAATATCTTCGGAGATATACTTTCCGATGAAGCCAGCCAGATAACAGGCTCAATAGGCTTGCTGCCTTCTGCAAGTCTGACGACGGGCAATTTCGGGATGTACGAACCGGTGCATGGTTCTGCTCCGGATCTGGCCGGCAGGGACAAAGCCAATCCAATGGCCGCTATCCTTTCTGCTGCAATGATGCTCAGATACAGTTTCGGACTTTTAGAGGAATCTGACGAAATAAGCTCTGCAGTAAGAAGAGTACTTAAAAAAGGTTATCGAACTCCCGATCTAATGGAACCGCCATCAGAAGAGAATACTGATATGACCAATGTAGCTCCGGCAAAAAAAGAAGTGGGCACAAAAGAAGCCGGAGATCTCATAGCTGAAGAGATATGTCCTTTTATTTTATCTGCAGGGAAAGCTTGATAGTGTAGTCATAAAGTCTCTTGCTGGATAATCCGTCAAGAGCCAGCTCTTCATAAAAGTATTTACCTGCCCGGCGACCCTTTTCTTTTGCATAGGAAATAAGCTTTGCGGCAACTTCTTCAATTTTACTGTAACCGTTTGGATCATAGTATGTCAGATATTCCCCTCTTGGTTTGCTGAAAAATCCGGGAACAGAAAGCTTCTCTGTCCGCGTATAGAAATAAGCATATCTGTATTCGTTTTTTCTGCGGATATTTTCTGTCTCTATCATGCCCCCTATACCGTATGCACTTTGTATGCCCAGTTCCTTGCAGTAATTGAAATGTCTTGTTATGGCTTTGTCTATATCTTCATCTTCATTGGGGCCTGAATATTCGGTTATTATAAAATGTTCTTTCGGCTGCGCCTCTATATGTATCTTTTCTTTTTCTATGTCAATGGCTTCTTTAGTGATCTGAAGTTTTTTGTTTATATAGCTCCTCATATACTGCAGCTTCCTGATACTATCTTCCGCCTTTACGGCCTGGGCTTCAAGGAGTCTCACAAAGTTTTCCGGGCTTCTCCTGTCCATGTATTCCCGTATCTCCTTCAGCGGCATATCCAGCTCCTTGAGGGTGGCGATCATATAAAAGGTTTCAAGCTGCTTATATGAATAGTACCTGTAACCGTTCCGGGCAACGATTTCCGGGCTGAGTATACCGATATCATCATAATGAAAAAGAGTCTGCTTTTTGACTCTGCATAGTTTCGCAAATTCTCCCGTGGTAAAATGATCTCTCATTTTTTATCTTCTCCTATTGACTATACGGTTACCGTATACTTTAACATATCCTTGTTGTTTTTTCAATATTAGTGTAAGGTCGGAAAATGGAACATCTATTTGATGATGGAGTAACAGTAAAAAGATTTTTTGGTTTCGTATCTCCCTCAGTGATAATGCTGCTGGTGATAGGGCTTTATTCCGTTGTTGACAGTATTTTTATCGCCAACTGCATAAACACTCATGCTCTTGCGGCGCTGAACATAGTATGTCCCGTATTCGGCTTTATATGGGGAGTTTCTGTCATGTTGGCAGCCGGTTCTTCTGCTCTGGTGGCCATAAAGATGGGGCAGGGCAAAGCCCTGGAAGCCAATCAGAAATTTACCCTTATATATATAGTTGCCGCCGTCATAGCTCTTATAATGATACTTCCGGCTCTTATCTTTATTGACGAATTGCTTTTATTTCTGGGAGCTTCAGATGTACTTTGGGATTATTGCAGGACTTACGGCCTGATCCTTATTTTTGCCATGCCTGCAGGTTTTATAGGTGTACTGTTCGAGTTTTTCATACGTGTCGACGGAAAACCCGGATTCACACTGGCTCTTTATATAGTCAGCGGAACAGTCCATATCGCCCTTGATGTCCTCTTTCTTGTTTATCTGGACTGGGGCATCGAAGGTGCCGCCTGGGCCACTTTCGCCGGAATGTATTCCACAGTGATAATGGGTGCCTGCTATTTTATTTTTCGCGATACCAAACTGAAATTCGTAAAGACCAAAATTGACTGGGCATACATTGGTCATTCCATGTTAAACGGTTCTTCGGAAATGGTTTCCGAATCATCTGTGGGCATAATGGTGTTTTTTTTCAACTACATAATGATGCATCTTGCAGGAGAAACGGGAGTGGCTGCATTAACTATAGTTCTTGAGATACTCTACTTCATGGTTTCTGTATATCTGGGTTATGTTACTGGAGTGGCTCCTCTTATAAGCTATTATTACGGTGCCGGGGGATACGAAAAAGTGAACTGCTTTCTAAAATATTCGAAAAACTTCATTCTGTTTTCCTCAATACTTATTTCGGCAGTTTGTCTTTTCTTTGCCCCGATGCTTTCAGGTGTTTTTGTTCCTGCCGGCAGCCAGGTCTATGATATGGCCACTACCGGCCTCAGGTTCATGGCCATAGGCTTTCTTTTCACCGGCATAAATATTTTTGCTTCGGGATTCTTCACCGCCTACGGAAACGGCAAGATCTCCGCATTGATATCTCTTAGCCGCGGTCTTGTACTGGTCATCGTCTTAGGATTTTTGCTGTCATATCTTTTCGGCATCAACGGTGTATGGCTTGCTCTTGTCATGACTGACATCGTGACAGTTGTCCTTTCACTTGCAATGTTTCAAAGATACAGGGAAAAGTATCATTATTCTTTCAGATAAGATCCTCCAAATATGAAAACCCGTTCTGTCTTTCTTGACTAAGCCCCCTCTCCGCCGTATAATTTTTTCATGAGTTTATTTGAATTGTTTCTGACAGCCACCGGCCTTGCAATGGATGCTTTTGCGGTTTCTGTCTGCAAAGGTGTTACATTAAAAGAAAAAACCACGGGATATGCCATAGTTGCAGGTCTCTGGTTCGGCATATTCCAGGGACTGATGCCGGTGGCAGGATATTTTGCCGGTTCCGCCTTCAGTAATCTGGTTGACAGTTTCGATCACTGGATCGCATTTATTCTTCTTTCTTTTATCGGCATCAAAATGATCGCAGAGTCAAGAAAAAAAGACGGTCCTTCGGATCCGTCTTTCAAATCTGCAATTATGTTTCCCCTTGCCGTGGCCACCAGCATAGATGCTCTGGCAGCCGGCGTTTCTTTTGGGTTTTTAAAAGTGGATATCCTGCAGGCCTCTTTGACCATCGCCGCCGTCACCTTCGTTCTTTCATTTTTGGGAGTTAAGATCGGCCGTATTTTCGGATGCCGTTTCCGCTCAGGGGCAGAGCTTTTTGGAGGCATCGCCCTGATAGCCATAGGAACAAAAATACTTGTTCAAAGCTTTCTTTGCTGATAAATAAGAACTTTTTTTCTGTTCTTAATATTTCCGGCTGAAAATAATGTAAAGCACAAGATATAAAACCACCTGCGCCCCTGCCACATAACAAACAATGCCGGCGGCAAAGGCATGGCCAAATATCAAAAGTATCAATGCGGCAATAACTTCACAAAACACTGTTATATAAAAAACAAAGCTGCTGCTTTTGGATGCTATATACTTTATCCTCTCTTCTGTCATGGAAAGTTCATATTTTCTTCGCCTCTCATCGTTTCTGGTAAGTATAAAAAGCTGTGCGATTTTTAGAAGGCTTACTATTGTAAGGGCGATGCCGACGCTTTTCAGTAAATCATCTTCCCTGTAAACCCCGGCCACTGATATCCCGATCCCCAATGCGCATATTATTCCGCAATATATAAGATTTTTTTTGATGATCTTCATTTTATGTCCTCCCTGTTTTTTGTTTTTCCGTTATTGGCTTTTCCGGGAAAAAATATGTCCTCTATGCTTTTTTCGAAAAACTCCGCTATTTTAAAAGCCAAGGGCAGAGATGCGGTATATCTTCCGCTCTCTATGGAAATAATAGTCTGCCTGGTAACCGAAACTGCCGCTGCCAGTTCTTCCTGGGTGATCTTTCTTTCCTTTCGGAGTTTTGCAATATTATTTTCCAAAAAAGCACCTCCCGTTCGTTCGAAATTAAAGTAAAGCACACTTTACTTTATAGTATAGTGTGCTTTTTTGAAATGTCAAGTATATTTTACAATTTTTATACGAAAATATACTGCTGCATTATCATATAACAAATGGTCCCTGCTACTATGCTAAGGATGCAGTTCCCTATCCTGTAATGAAGAGCAAGAACTACTGCAGCAGAGATGATCTCGGGTATACCGAAGGGATATTCCCAGGGAGTAATAGTCCTGAAGCAGTATACTACCAGCATACCCATCATGGCAGCCGGCAGGACTTTACTGAGCAAAGTCATGGCTGCGGGAACTTCTCTTCCTTCCGGGAAAATTGCAAAGGGCACCCACCGCATAAGCTGAACACCTATGGTGACTGCTGCCACCGTCAATAATATTTCCGCTGTTGTCAGATCCATATCTTTTTCCTCACAAATACAGCCATCAGCATCAAAAGCATGGCGGGTATCATAAAAGTTACACCATCAAAAACCAGCAGCGCTGTCAATGAAGCAAGAACACCCATTGCCGCCGCAGACCTGTTTTCTTTTTTCTTCCAGTATTCTGTAAAAAGAACTATGAAAAGAGCTGTCATGGCAAAATCCAGTCCTGTGGTGTCGAATGTTATAAGCATTCCGGCCATGCTGCCTATGGCAGTTCCTGCGACCCAGTAAAAATATATCATAAGAGACATGAAAAAATAGAACCATTTTCGATCCACTTTTTCGGGCACAGGGCAGTGACTTTCAGTGGAAAAACTTTCGTCACACAATGTACATACCATAAACCCTTTAAGTTTCCCCATATCCTTATATTTTTCCAGCATGGAAATACCGTAAAAAAGGTGTCTGGCATTGATCATAAGAGAAAGAACAAGCACCTGCAAAGGTTCAAACAATGAAGCCGCAAGAATGGGTACTGTTGCGAACTGCATACTGCCGCAGAAAGCAACGGCGCTCATCACTATTGCCCATGGGGCTGATACTCCCGCCGTTTCCATAAGCATACCGTATACCACTCCAAGAGAAGTGCTTCCTGCCATTATTGAGATCGTATTTGGGAAGGCCGCTTTGAAAGCTTTCTTTTTTACTCCCATTTCTTTTCCCTTTCACTTTTCCTTGCTTTTTTATATTATTCAAGATATCATGGAAGCATGGATAAGTAAAACAAATATATTTAATGCTTTATATAAGTTTTTCTAATGGGTTTGCGGGGAGAAATAATGGATAAATATTCTGTCTTTCTAAAGGTAGCCGAAGCGGGGAGTTTCACAAAGGCTGCTCAGGATCTGGGCTATACCCAGTCGGCAGTGAGCCAGATCGTCCTATCTCTGGAAAAAGAGCTTTTTTCTTCTCTTTTATTAAGAGATCGAAAGGGAGTCACTCTCACCTCGGAAGGAAAAGACCTTCTTCCTTATATAAGAAACATAAGTAATTCCCATCGGCAGCTGGCAGAAAAAGCAAACGATCTGCACGGTCTCAAGGACGGTACTGTTCGCATTGGCACATATTCCAGTATGTCCTGCCACGTCCTGCCTCCGCTGATGAAAAATTTCGGCAGTAAATATCCGGAAATAAAATTTGAACTTCTTCAGGGCGACTATGACGCCACAGAGAATTGGATAAAAACCGGTCGAGTGGATTTCGGACTGCTTCCACCAAAAGCTTTTCCGGATCTGGAAATCACCGTACTGAAGAAGGACAGGATGATGGCGGTTTTGCCCCCCGGGCACCATCTTTCAAAAAGGAAAACGATTCCTCTTTCAGAGCTGGCGAAGGAGTCCTACATACACCTTGAAGAAGGCAGCTTCAGCGAACCTTTTCAGGCCTTTGATGAACTTGGGGTCTTCCCCCATATACGCTTCCGCGTCCATGATGATTACACCATAATGTCCATGGTCGAAAGCGGCCTTGGCGTCTCTGTACTTTCTGAACTTGTTTTGAACCGCACTTCATACAATATAGAAATAAGAGAGACGGATCCTCCCGTTATAAGGACCATCGGTATTGCCTGCAAAAGCCGCCGGGCTCTTTCTGCAGCCAATAATGAGTTTATAAATTACCTAATGAAAGAGATCAAATGATGTGCTTTCGTTTTTTTTCTTTACTACATAGCTTTTCCATGATACAATAACTATGCAATAAAGCGAGAAAGGAACTAATATGTTGAGAATATCAGCATCCGTAACAGAATTTTACTTTTATTACTTTACCTATGGTAAAGCTGGTTTTGCTGTTATGAGATAAGAAGTTCACGACTTGATAAAAAAGCTGATACTATGAAACTCTTCTCCTCAGGCAAAACCGGCCTGGGGATTTTTTATAACAGACAGGAGAATGAGATGATAATTATTTTGAAAGAAAATCCGGATAAAAAACAATTGGAAAATCTTACTGACTGGCTGAAAACCATGGGTCTTGACATACATTACAGCCAGGGTACCAGTACAACGATAATGGGTCTTATCGGTGACACTTCTGTTGTGGATACAGATCTGATAAATGCTCTGGATATCGTCGAAAATGTAAAACGCATAACAGAGCCCTACAAAAACGCCAATCGAAAATTCCATCCCTTCGATACAGTCGTTGAAGTTCCCCTGCCCGATGGTGGCTCTGTCAAGATAGGAGGCGGAAACTTTCAGATCATAGCAGGCCCCTGTTCAGTTGAATCCGAAGATCAGGTCTGCACCATCGCCATGGAAGTGAAAGAAGCCGGAGCAGGACTCTGCAGAGGCGGAGCCTTCAAGCCCCGTACTTCGCCCTATGCTTTTCAGGGCATGAGGGAACAGGGTATAAATCTTCTGCTGGAAGCAAAAAAGAGATCCGGACTTCCGGTTGTTACAGAAGTAATGGATATTTCCCATCTGCCCTTTTTTGAAAATGTGGATGTTATACAGGTGGGTGCCAGGAACATGCAGAATTTTGAACTGTTGAAAGAACTGGGACACATAGGCAAACCTGTTTTGCTTAAACGGGGACTTTCAAGCACATTAAGAGAATTGCTCATGAGTGCCGAATATGTAATGGCAGGCGGTAACAGAAATGTTATACTGTGCGAAAGAGGAATAAGGACTTTTGAGACCGCCACAAGAAACACGCTGGATCTTTCCGCTATACCTCTTCTAAAAGAAAAAACTCATCTTCCTGTTATTGTAGATCCCAGTCATGCCACAGGATCGGCCGCCCTTGTTTTGCCCATGTCCATGGCAGCCACTGCAGCAGGAGCTGACGGTCTTATGATCGAAGTACATAATGACCCGGAACATGCCCTTTGTGACGGAGCCCAATCCATAACTCCGGCCACTTTCCGTGATCTCGTAAAATCCGTAAAAAGCATACAGCCTCTGGCGTATAAAGGAGGAAAACCATGATAGGCGTTATCGGCCTTGGCCTTATAGGCGGTTCTTTGGCAAAAGCACTTAATCAGAATACCGATTATTCCGTATATGGATATGATATCGACAGCTCCGTATTGAGCAAAGCAAAACTTGTAGGCGCCATAGAAGACGAGCTAAAAGAAGAAATGCTTTGTGAATGCGATATAGTTATTGTTGCCCTTTATCCTTCAGACACTGTTGACTATGTCAGATCCAACGCTGAGAAATTCAAAAAAGGCTCCCTTGTAATAGACTGCTGCGGAGTAAAAAACCCCGTTTGCAGTATTCTGGAACCCCTGGCGCAAAAGCACGGCTTTATTTTCATTGGAGGTCATCCAATGGCAGGCCTTGAACACTCCGGTTTTGAGTATTCAAAAAAAGCATTGTTTGATAAGGCCTCAATGGTGCTGGTCCCTCCGGCGGGCATCGATATAAAGGATCTGGAAAAAATAAAAAGCCTCTGCACTTCGATCGGCTTTTCGAATATACAGATTTCAACTGCCGATGAACACGATCGAATGATAGCCTTTACTTCACAGCTGGCCCACGTTACTTCAAACGCATACATAAAGAGCAGCACTGCCAGCCACCATGCCGGATTTTCTGCAGGCAGTTACTATGACATGACCCGCGTAGCCAAGCTCAACGAAAAAATGTGGACAGAGCTTTTCTTGGAAAACCCTGCGTATCTTTCCTGCGAAATACAGGAGCTCATAGACCATCTTGGTGAATACAAAAATGCCATAGACTCAAAAGACAGAGATAAGCTTGCCGCTCTTCTAAAGGACGGTCGTGAGAAAAAAGAAAAAATAGATAAAGAATTTTTCTAGGGAGTATTTTTGAAATGAGCAGTATAATAATAAAAACCGAAAACCCCTACCAGGTAATAATGGAAGAAGGCTCTTTAGGAAAAGTCGGCTCTTTTGCCTCTGCTATAATGGACCCCTGCAGGATCTGCATCATATCCGATGATAACGTTCACAGCCTATATACGGCTTCGGTGGCATCTTCTCTCGAAAATGCGGGTTTCGATGTTTATAAAATAGTTTTTCCGGCGGGAGAAACTACAAAAAATCTTGGTTCTGTGCAAAAAATACTTGAATATCTGGCAGATGAGAATTTTACAAGATCAGATGCCCTTCTGGCTCTGGGAGGAGGTGTTATAGGAGATCTTACAGGATTTGCTGCTTCAGTTTTTTTGAGGGGCATAAAATACATCAATGTGCCCACCTCTTTTCTGGCTGCTGCAGACTCCTCAGTAGGAGGAAAGACCGGCGTAAACCTTTCCGCAGGAAAAAACCTGGCGGGATCTTTTTGGCAGCCTTCCCTGGTGGTTTATGACCCCGTCACAGTAAAGACTCTTCCGGCTGCATCTTTTCTTGACGGTCTTGCGGAATCAATAAAATGTGCACTTATTGCAGATGCTCCCCTTTTCGGTTTCATAAATCTAAGTGACATGAACGATGAGACAAAATTTGTGGAACGCTGTGTAACAGATTCCGTAAAAGTAAAACAATTCTTTGTTGAAAACGACCAATACGATAAGGGGAAGCGCCAGCTTCTGAATTTAGGTCACACTGCCGGACATGCCATAGAAAAGCTGAGCGCATTCAAGGAATCCCACGGACATGCGGTGGCTCAGGGCATGGTTATCGCAGCAAGAGCCTCATATAAAAAGGGATGGTCAAGACAAGACTGCTGTTCACCTCTTGTTGAAGTACTGAACAAATACGGACTTACTGCTTCCTGTTCCTATAAGGCAGCAGAGCTGGCAGAAGCAGCTCTCAAAGACAAAAAACGCCTGGGAAATGAAATCACTCTGGCCATACCCCTTGAAATCGGTGAATGTGCCCTAATGCGTCTGCCTTCCGGCGATCTGCAGGATTTCTTTGAGGCAGGCTTGGATGAGAGATGATTTTCTGATAAAAAAACGGAGAGTTTTATGGATATAATGATAATGCCCAAACCTCTTAAAGGCAAAATAAAGGCTGTTGATTCAAAATCCCATGTGCATCGCCTTCTCATCGCTGCGGCTCTTACAAAGGACTATGCCGAAGTTGTGACAGAAACCACATCCGATGATATTGAAGCAACAAGGAGCTGTCTTGCCCAACTTGAAAATGATCACCCTGTTTTTCAATGCAAAGAAAGCGGTTCCACGCTCAGATTCATGATGCCCGTTTCAATGGCTCTTAAGGAAAGAGCTGTTTTCAGATGTAGCGGCCGCCTGCCAAAGAGGCCTGTTTCTCCTCTTAAAGAAGCCATGGAGGCCCACGGATGCTCTTTCTCAAAAAGAATGGACGGCTGGGAACTGGATGGTCGCCTTAGAAGCGGAGATTATATTATAAAAGGAGATGTCAGCTCCCAGTATGTTACCGGCCTTTTATTCGCTCTTCCTCTTCTTAGCGGGCACAGTGCCATAAGGCTCACTTCCCCTCTGCAGTCTGAAAGTTATGTTGATATGACCATAAAAACTCTTGAAGATTCAGGCATAACCGTAGAAAAAAGAGCGCCGGGAAAGGCTAGTTCATGGGATAAGGCTAGTTCATGGGATGTGGCGGCCGGAGAATTTCCCGGAGGCAGCTATCTTATTCCCGGCAAACAGAAATACAAAGCTCCACGTTCTGTCCGTCCCGAGGGTGATTGGTCAAACAGTTCCTTCTGGTATGCGGCAAACAAAATGTCTTCACGTAACAATATAGTATGTGCCGGTCTTTCATCTAGATCCCTTCAGGGAGATAAAAAAATCAGCCAATTTCTTTCCTTACTGCCGGGCAAGATAGATGTTTCTGATACTCCTGATCTTGTCCCTCCCATTGCTGCCGCGGCGGCAGTGACCTTGGGAACCACTTTGATAACCGGCGCTTCCAGGCTCAGACTAAAAGAAAGCGACCGTCTCAGGACGGTTTCACAAACCCTTTCGGATCTTGGTGCTGATATAAAAGAGCTTTCTGAAGGTCTTGAGATAAAAGGCAAAAATATCCTTACCGGTGGCACAGTGAGCGGATCAGGGGATCACCGTATCGTTATGATGGCAGCCATAGCTGCTTCAGTATGTCAGATACCTGTAATAATAAGCGGTGCGGAGGCTGTAAACAAATCATATCCGTCCTTCTTTGATGATTTCAGAAAGCTGGGAGGTGAAGCAATTGAGATCTGAAAATAAAAAAGAGTTTATCAAAACAGAATCCTGCTTCGGCAAAAATATCAAAGTGAAAATTTTCGGCGGTTCCCACGAAGAGTCTGTGGGTGTTACCATAACAGGGCTTCCCCAAGGAACAAATATAGATATGACAGAACTTCAAAAGTTTCTTGCCAGAAGAGCTCCGGGAAACAGTCCTTTTACCACAGGAAGAAAAGAAGGCGATAAGCCGGTGGTCATATCGGGAGCATTGAAAGGCAAGACATCAAAACTCATGGAAGATGTCGTTTCTGTTTCAAAAGATCCTCTTACTGTTATTATAAAAAACACCGATGTCAGATCCGATGATTATAAAAGCATCAGTGATATCCCAAGACCCGGTCATGCCGATTTCACTGCCAGGATCAAATATGGCGAAAAAATCAACATGTCCGGTGGAGGACCTTTTTCCGGGAGAATGACGGCTCCCCTTTGCGTGGCAGGGGGGATCGCCATGCAGATATTACGTTCCGAAGGAACAGAAATAGCTGCCCATATATCCTCCGTAAGCAATATATACGATGATCCTTTTGAACCCGCCAGGGTGACCGCCCATGACCTGAAAACTTTTCGTGAAAAAAACGAGCAACTTTCTGAATTCCCTGTTATAAACAGCATAGCCGGCAAAAAAATGAAAGATCTTATACTGACCGCAAAAAATCAGAATGATTCTCTGGGCGGCATCGTGGAAGTCTGTGCAGCCGGAGTACCTGCAGGCCTTGGCGGTTTCATGTACGACGGTGTCGAAAGCACGCTTGCTCCGTTACTGTTTGGGATACCCGCTGTCAAAGGCGTGGAGTTCGGAACAGGATTTGCTTCTGCTTTCCTAAAAGGATCCGAAAACAACGATGCATTTTATGTGGATAAAGGCAATATATATACCATTACAAATCATCACGGCGGAATACTGGGAGGTATTACTTCCGGCATGCCCCTTATCATAAGGGCAGCATTCAAGCCCACACCTTCCATAAGTAAAGAGCAGCATTCAGTCAACATGAAAACTCTTGGCCCTGAAAAAATAGTAGCAAAGGGCAGGCATGATCCCTGTATAGCAGTGAGAGCTGTGCCTGTAGTAGAGGCGGCTGTGGCAATAGGTCTTCTTGATCTTCTGTCGGAAATGCCGGGGTATGATAAGGAGGGAAACAATGGATCTAAATGAACTGAGACTTGAACTCGATGAGATCGATGCCGAGCTGGCGGATCTTTTTATCAGGAGGATGGCTCTTTCTGCGCAGATTGCAGAATACAAGCTTACTACAGGAACTCCTGTACAGGATTCTACCCGGGAAAGAAAAGTGGTAAGACGTTTTGAGGACAGGACAGGAGAGCTTTTTGCTCCCTACGTCCCCTATTTCTGCAGGGGACTATTTGATGCCAGCAAAGCTTTTCAGCGCGATTATATGAAAGAAAAAATGGAGGATGAAAATGGCTGATATGGACTTGGAAAACATTAGAAAAGATATTGACAGTATAGATTCGGAAATAACCGCACTTTTTAAAAAACGTATGGACAAGAGCCTGGAAGTCGCCAAATATAAAAAAGCGAATGGAATACCGGTTTTAAGCGACAAAAGAGAAAAAGACATACTGCACAGGGTATCCGAAGAAATCGGTGAACCTTTGGACGGATATGCAAGATTGCTTTTCAATACGATTTTTGATGTCAGCAGATCCTATCAAAACAATTACCTGGCAGGAAGATCCCGGTTATCAGCGCTCATTGATGAAGCTCTTTCACAAACTCCGGATCTTTTCCCCAAAAAAGCTGTTGTGGGTTGTCAGGGCATAGCCGGAGCCTATTCTCAGGCCGCGGCGGAAAAACTTTTTGCGGTGCCGTCAGTAATGTATTTCAACAGTTTTGAAGGTGTTTTTAATGCTGTTGAAAAAGGCCTTTGTCAATATGGGATCCTTCCCATAGAAAACAGCTCTTACGGTTCTGTTGGTGCTGTTTATGATCTTATGCAGAATTATAATTTCTATATCATAAAAAGTCTTCGCTTAAGGGTCAGCCACAACCTTATGGCAAAAGCCGGCACAAAGATTTCTGATATAAGAGAGATCTTCTCTCACGAACAGGCCATCGGTCAGTGCGGTGATTTTATCAGAGAACTTAATGGCATCAAAATAACCGTATGCGACAATACTGCCGTTGCGGCAAAAATGGTGGCCGAGAGCGACAGAACAGATGTTGCTGCCATTTCTTCAAAAGAGTGCATTGAACTTTACGGCCTTGAACTGCTAAAAAGAAATATACAAACCAGTGACAATAATTACACCCGTTTTATCTGTTTTTCAAAAAAGCTTGAGATCTATCCCGGTGCAAATAAAATGACCCTTATTCTTTCGCTGCCCAATATACCTTCCTCTCTTTATCATACAATAGCAAAATTTGCAGCCATGGGAATAAACCTGACTAAACTGGAATCAAGACCGATCCCGGGAAGCGACTTTGAATTCATGTTTTATTTTGATCTGGAAGCCTCGGTATACTCCAGGGAGCTTCTTGATCTTCTGGGTGAAATGCAGGAAGGGCCTGAAATCTTTTCATTCCTTGGCTGCTATATGGAGGCAATATAATGAGTTACGGTCTTTTAGGCGCATCATTGAGTCACAGCTATTCAAAAGAAATACACGAGGCCATGGGGAAATATGAATATGAACTTTTCTGTGTATCCCCTGAAGACCTGCCGTCTTTTTTCCGTAAAAGAAATTTTGAGGGTCTTAATGTTACCATCCCCTACAAAAAAGATGTTATGGCCTTTTGTGACTTTATTGATCCTGCCGCCGAAGAAATCGGGTCTGTAAATACTTTGTATTTCAAAAATGGGGCTCTATTTGGAGCCAATACGGATCATTCCGGTTTTATCTATATGGTAAAGAGATCCGGTATTTCAGTCTCAGGGAAAAAAGTCCTTGTCCTTGGCAGCGGCGGCGTGAGTCTGGCTGTAAAAAAAGCTTTGGAAGATCTTAAGGCCAGAGAGATACTGACAGCTTCAAGAAAAAAAGGCAGAGGCTTTATTTCTTATGCTGATCTGCCCAAGGATGCCGAGATCATCATAAATGCCACACCTTCCGGGATGTTCCCCGATAACACGGAAGAGTCAATTATAGACCTTTCTCTTTTCAAAAAGTGCATCGGTGTTTTTGACCTTATATATAATCCCTTTGTGACTCCCCTGCTTTTTGGAGCCGCTGAACTTAACATCCCGGCATCAAACGGGTTGCCAATGCTTGTGGCCCAGGCTACAGCAGCGGCGGAGCTTTTTACCGGAGCAGATGACCTTCATTGCATGAACGAGATCCTGATCAAAAAACTTATCGCTGAAAAAGAAAACATCGTTCTTGTGGGTATGCCCGGATGCGGCAAAACCACCGTGGGACAACTGCTGGCAAAAAAGCTGGATAGAATTTTTGTCGATACGGATGAGGAGATATCCATATCCGATGGCAAAAGTGCAGGAGATATTATTATCGAACGGGGAGAAGTGTATTTTCGTGAACTGGAGACCAGTATTTGCAAAGAACTGGGCAAAAGAAATTCCCTTGTTATAGCCACGGGCGGGGGGGCAGTTCTGAAAAAAGAAAATATTAGAGCTCTTAAACAAAACGGAAAAATAATCTTTATAGAACGTCCTATCCACCTGCTCTCAACGAAAGGCCGCCCCCTTTCTCAGAAAAAAAAATCTCTCCGGGAACTTTATGAAAACAGGATATCTCTTTATGATAAGTATTCGGATATTTCCATAAAAAACGACGGCCTCCCGGAAGAGTCCGTCGTAAAAATTCTTGAGTTTTTGGATCTGCTATAATCTTATATGTTTTTTTGAGGAATAAATGCTTAAAACTTTCTTCCCGTTTAAAACATTGTATGCTTTTACTCTGAAAGAATACTTTACTCCCTTTTTTAATTTTTTGTAATTATACGAAAGCTTCAGTCCGTCCCGTATAACTTTGATCTTAACAAACTTGCCTTTTTTTGAGGAATACTTATATACTACATACCCGTCTGCACCGGTAACTTTTTTCCATTTGATTTTTGCTGTTCTGCTGCTTTTTTCTGTTACCTTTACTCCTTGGGGAGTAGGTGTTATGTATCTGACTTTGATTAGCGTGTACTTTCTGTTTGGCAGGTTCTTTTTGTAGTAGTAATTCGTTTTCTTTATTGTGACTTTAGCCGCAGAGCCTATCTTTACTTTTCCTTTTCCGTTTTGTTTTATGGCATATGCCTTACCTGATATCTGTGCCACACTGTTTTCTGTTCCCTGTAGCACGACTTTCGCAGACTTGGAGTTCTTGATGTAAATGCCGTATGACTTGGCCCCCGTTGCTGAAATCGTTCCTGCATTGACGGTAAGTGTACCTTTACCAACATTAATAAGTTTGGCTCCCGCTAAAGCTGTGGTTATTTTACCGTTTTCTCCTCCGGTCCTGTCGCCTATTACAAGATCCCCGCCGGAAAGACCTATACCTTCTTTAAAAGCAGTGCCTCCGAAAAGGATCTCATGACCGTTAAGGTCGATCTTCAGATCTCCTGCTATCACTTTTATGTTTACATCCGTCAGAGCAACAGACTCGCTCAAAACAACAGAATTGCCTTCGATCTGATGTATGGTGTCACTGCCTCCCAGGGCAGCCTTTAACTGCTCTGCTGTTGAAACATTTATGACTGAGGGTGTTCCTGCTGTACCGCTGTCAACGGCAAAGGCTGACGCAGGGATCATAGAAAAAATCATTGCGACTGATATTATTGCTGCCAAAAATGTTTTTTTGGTTTTCTTTTGTTTGACCATTTTTTCCCCTTCCCGAATCGCTTTTTTTCTTGATTTAAAATAGCTTCTTCTTTTAATCAAAAGAATTATTTTATATTATATCATTTTTTATTTGTGTTTTCTGTGTTTTTTTTGTGTGCTACTTTTGTTTTTGTATTTCTCTAAATAAAAGGGAACATGCATCTGCGCATGCATGCTCCCTTGTTTATGTCTGTTCTTTCTATGTTATTTATGTCTTGTTCTTTTATCCTGCTTCTTAAAAATACAATCGGGAAACTCTTTATTTATCACTTTCTTCTTTTGCCTTTTTCCTTAAAGCAAAAGGTGTTATTGCTCCTGCAACTCCTATAAGTACCAGGAGTATCAGCAGTCCTATGTTTATGTCATCTCCTGTTTTTGTTTCTGAAGAAGTGGCGCTTGTTTTTACTGTCATTACTTTTGTTCCGTTTTCATCATAATAGTAAAACTCTTCGTCGTCCCCTTCATATTGGTTAGTTATAGTGGTTTTTCCCACATAATCATTTTCTGGATCCATTTCTACTTTCTGCTCGTTTTCATACCGGATGGTATAGCCTTGTGGATCAGTTATGGGATTTCCATCCTTATCGGTCTCTGCCACATAGTATATTGTGCCTGCGGGAAGATTCTCTCCGTTTTTATCCTTATCGAATATTACGGAAACATTATCTTTGCCGTTCATTTCAAGAGCTTTTACTTCAGTAACTATTTCTGTGCCCTCTTTGTCCGCAAACAGAGCGGTATAGAATGTCAGGCTGGTCTCTGCAGCTTCTCCGTTATATGTGACTTTTTTTGTAACTTCTATGGAGCCGAAGTATGGATCGTCTTTTTCTTCAAAGTAGTTATTTACTACCACATCAGCAGAAGGAGCATCTTCTGTAAGGGATACCTCATTGTTTTCATAGGTTATGTCGATCCATTCAGGAGTACGTCCGCTTTCAGGTCCTGAAAGTTTGTTCCCCTCAGAATCCGTTTCATATAAAACATAGTCGCCGAATGGCAGGTTCTCAAAGACAACTTTATTTGCATCACCGCCGGTCATTTCTATTTCTTTGGGATCTCCATAAAGCTGATCGCTTTCATCAAATAGTGCCACCCAGAAACTGTCGCTGTAACTTTCCTTTTCTACATCGTTCAGGAATATCTTTTTTGTTACATCGATCTTGCCGAAATACTCATAATTGTTTTCTATATTGACTTCTGCCTGAGGATCTATGCTTTCATTTGTCAGAACTGCTTCACTGTACTGCCCGGTAACTTCTGCAAGCTTGTACTGTCCGCTGGTTCCTCCGGCTTCGATCACGTTTCCGTTTTCATCGGTCTCTGCTACGTAATATGTTCCCAGCTCCACATTTTCAAACAGTACATCAAAGTCAGCTCCGTTTACGCTGTTTGCGCTT
>DBPK01000012.1 GCA_002304835.1 Firmicutes bacterium UBA1422 | reverse complement strand
GTCAACGCATCTTGCATAATCGGGCCTTGATGTTCCTTCCATTATGCCCGGATCATTCCTGAACTGTGTCCTAACTTCTTCTATCATCTGATGCGCTGCTTTGCCCACTGAATTCATGGTCATTGCAGAGAACAGGAAAGGAAGCATCCCTCCAATGAAAAGGCCCACAATAACTATGGGTTTTAGCAGGCTTATCACTTCAAGACCTGTAACAGTAGCATAGGCTGCAAACAGAGCCAGAGCTGTCAGTGCGGCAGACCCTATGGCAAAGCCCTTTCCTATGGCTGCCGTAGTATTTCCCACTGAATCCAGCTTATCTGTTATACCTCTTACATCTTCGGGAAGATCTGCCATCTCGGCTATGCCTCCGGCATTATCCGAAACGGGTCCGTATGCGTCCACCGCCACTGTCATACCTGTGGTGGAGAGCATGCCTACTGCCGCCAGTGCTATACCATAGAGCCCTGCTGCTTCATAGGCTATATATATGCCCGATGCAATGAACATTATGGGCCATACGGTGGAATGCATGCCCACACCGAATCCGGCGATTATGGTGGTTGCGGGGCCGGTCTCGCTTTGCTCGGCGATTTTCTTTACTGATTTGTAATCAGAAGAAGTATAAACTTCTGTTATCTTTCCTATTGCTATACCGACGATAAGTCCGCCTATGATGGCCACCGCATATTTTATGCTGCCCAACATGAAATAGCTGAGAACGAATGAGAATATTATTACTATTATTCCGCTTATATATGTGCCCATATTAAGGGCAGTGGCAGGATTGCCGCCTTCTTTGCCTCTTACCATCAGTATTCCTATTATTGATGCTATTATTCCCATTGCAGAAAGCAAAAGCGGGAAGAGCGCCGCCGCGGTTTCATCAAAAAGGCCTCCCGAGTTTGCCACAGCCACAGCCGCCAGAGTTATGGCGGATATTATGGATCCCACATATGATTCAAAAAGGTCAGAACCCATTCCGGCAACATCGCCCACATTATCCCCCACATTATCTGCGATAACAGCAGGATTTCTTGGATCATCTTCGGGTATGCCGGCTTCAACCTTGCCTACCAGGTCTGCTCCCACATCTGCGGCCTTTGTATATATACCGCCGCCTACTCTTCCGAAAAGAGCCATTGAAGAAGCTCCGAGACCAAATCCGGTAATGACCGAAACACAGTCAAGACCCATTATCACAAAAACCACACCCAGGCCCAGAAGCCCAAGACCGGTCACGCAAAGTCCCATTACAGCACCGCTCCTGAAGGCGATCTTCAGGGCTTTGCTCATGCCGGATTCCATTGCTGCGTTTGCAGTCCTGACATTGCCTTTGGTGGCCACCTTCATTCCGAAGAATCCTGCCAGAACGGATAGGCATGCCCCTACCACATAAAGCAATGCAGTGATCCAGCTTATTGCAAATCCTATTATCAGAAACAGCACTATGATCACCGCTACCATTGTCTTGTACTCTCTGCTGAGAAAGGCCATTGCCCCTTCTCTTATAAATCCGGATATCTCTTTCATTCTGTCTGTGCCTTCATCGGCCCTGCTGATCCAGGCTGTAAGGCCGTATGCCACTATCAGCCCGATGATCGCCGCCACAGGGACGATAATCGCTAATGCGTTCATGTTTTAAAACCTCCTTAAACTGCTGATAAGAGGCATCTTCCCGACACCTCTTACCCTCAATAAATATTCAATGTATTGATTTGATTGAAATCTTTTCATACTGTATGGCTTTCCATTGTAACTATGACCAGTGACAGCACAATAAACACAACAGCAGCAGCTGTGGCTATCCTGCCAAGTATAGCTTCATATCCTCTGCTCTTTTTCTTTCCAAAAAGCTGCTCAGCCCCGCCTCCTATGGCTCCCGCCAGGCCGGCACTGTTACTGGACTGCATGAGTATGCTTATCATTAGTATCACACTGGCAACTGCCAGTATCACTTTAAAAACTATCATTATAGTTGCCATTGCTGTTCCTCCTGTAACTGTAACAAAATGACATTCCGCTACAGCCATTTGAGTTTAACATAAGACTATTTAAAAATCAAGGATTTTTCTGCTTCAAAAATCTATTATTTCCATAAAATCAACAGGCTCAAGACTTGCCCCTCCCACCAGACATCCGTCTATTTGCGGCATGTTCATTATCTCTGATGCATTGGCCGGTTTTACACTGCCACCATACTGTATGATAACACTGTCTCCTGCCTCAGCGCTGNNTTTCTTATGAATGCATGCATCTCCTCTGCCTGGTCAGAAGTGGCTGTCCTGCCTGTGCCTATTGCCCATACAGGTTCATATGCAATCACAAGTTTTCTGATCTGTTCCTCTTTTATTCCCGAAAGTCCCAGGCGAAGCTGTTTTTTGACTACTTCTGTTTCTATGCCTGCTTTCCTCTGTTCAAGGACTTCCCCCACACACATTATCGGAACAATGGATGTTTCAAAAAGCTTATGCAGCTTTTTATTTACGGTTTCATCTGTTTCGGCAAAGTACTGCCGCCTTTCTGAGTGGCCCACAATACAGTAATCCACCCCTATTTCTTCCAGCATAAGGGCAGACACTTCTCCTGTAAAGGCTCCCTTGTCTTCAAAATGGACATTCTGGGCACCGACTTTTATTTGTGTTCCGGCAAATATTTCCTTTAGTGTATCAATGTGTACATACGGTGCACATATGGCCGTCCTGACATCTGTGTCTTTATAAAGTTTCTTGAATTCCCGTGCGAAATCCACCGCTTCCATGCGGGACTTGAACATCTTCCAATTGCCTGCTATAAAAGGTATTCTCATATCATTTGTCCTCCAAAACTGCTATGCCCGGCAATTCTCTGCCCTCAAGGAATTCCAGAGATGCTCCGCCGCCTGTGGATATATGATCCATTTCTTTTGCCATGCCGAATTTCTCCACAGCAGCTGCCGAATCGCCTCCCCCTATTATGGTAAGAGCGCTACTTTTTGCCATGGCTTCTGAGACAGTTTTTGTTCCTTCGGCAAAGCTGTCCATTTCAAATACTCCCATGGGGCCGTTCCAGACTACAGTACGGGCAGAGCCTATCTCGGCAGTAAAAAGTTCCATTGTTTTCGGTCCTATATCCATACCCATCATATCTTTGGGTATACTATCCTTTTCATAAATCCCTCTTCTACATTCTTCTGAAAATTCTTCCGAACATAAAACGTCCTCAGGCAACAGAATTTTCACTCCTGAAGCTTCAGCCTTTTTCATAAGTTCTCTTGCCAGTTCAATACTTTCACTATCCAATATCGACTTGCCTATTTCAAAGTCCATTGCTTTGAAAAAGGTATAAGCCATGCCTCCTCCGATAATGAGAGAATCTACTTTTTTGAGCAGGTTTTCTATCACGGGTATTTTGTCCTTCACTTTTGCCCCTCCCATGATGGCCAGAAAAGGTCTTTCCGGATCTTCAAGAGCATCTCCAAGAAATTCTATCTCCTTTTCCATGAGAAAACCCGAAACAGAGGGCATATAAGCGGAAATGCCCACAGTTGAACAGTGTGCCCTGTGGGCCGTTCCGAAGGCATCGTTCACGAAAACGTCTCCCAGCTCAGATAACTCTTTTGAGAATGTGTCCAGGTTTTTTGTTTCTTCTTTTCTGAATCTGGTGTTTTCAAGAAGCATAACATCGCCTTCGCCAAGCTTAAGTGCCGCATCCCTGACTCTTTCTGAAATAACTTCGGGGCAGCTTATGAAAGTGACTTTTTTGTCAATCAAAATGCTCAATCTTTCTGCAACGGGTGCAAGAGTATATTCCATCTTGGCCCGGCCCTCGGGTCTTCCCATGTGGGACATGAGTATAACTTTTGCACCGTTTTTCATCAGATACTCAATTGTCGGCAACGCTGCTTTTATACGCACATCATCAGTTATGTAAGAGCCGTTCATAGGCACATTGAAATCACACCGCACAAGTACTCTTTTGCCTTTGACTCCTATATCTCTTACTGTTTTTTTCATTTGCGGGCTCCTTTATTTTCTAACGGGCATTGTCTACTGATTCCATATGTTTTATCAGCATAAGGACTTTGGATGAATATCCGTATTCATTGTCATAAAAGGCAATAAGCTTGAAAAATCTTTCATTCAACATTATTCCTTCTCGTGCGTCAAATATCGATGTACACGGATCCCCTATGAAATCACTGGAGACCACCTCATCATCCACATACTCCAGTATGCCTTTCATGGGACCTTCCGAAGCTTCTTTCATTTTAGCGCACATTTCCTCGTATGTTGCTGCCTTGGCCAATCTCACGTTCAGGTCAATGACTGAAACATCCGCCGTGGGTACTCTGTAGGAAATGCCTGTCATTCTGCCCTTAAGATCAGGTATAACAAGTCCCACTGCCTTGGCTGCTCCCGTTGTGGAAGGGATTATATTACCAAATGCGGATCTTCCGGTCCTCCAGTCTTTCATAGATCTTGCATCAACTACTTTCTGCTTTGCAGTGGCCGCATGTATGGTCGACATCAGGGCCTCTTCTATGGTCCAGTTATCATGTATGACTTTTGCCAGGGGTGCCAGACAGTTTGTAGTGCATGAAGCATTGGAAACCACCTGATATTCTTTTTTATATTCATTATGGTTTACCCCCATCACAAAAGTGGGAGTCTCGGTATCCTTGGCAGGGGCGGAAATAATAACTTTTTTTGCTCCGGCCTTTATATGATCCATAGCCTTTTCAGTGGTTACATAAGCTCCTGTGCCCTCCACTATATATTCCGCGCCGCAATCTTTCCAGGGTATATTTACTGCTTCGCTTTCGCTGTAAACAGGAACTTTTCTGCCGTTTATCACAAGGCCATCTTCATACATATCAAGGCTTTTTGGAAAACGGCCGAAAGTCGTATCGTACTTCAGCATATATAACATATAATCTTTTTCTGCGTTACGGACATTTATGCCGCAGATGTCGATATTTGGGTCATCCATGGCTGCACGGATCACCACTCTGCTTATACGACCAAAACCACTAATACCAACTTTTACTGCCATTTCGATTCCTCCTAATACTCTGCGCAAAAGCAGAACAAATGAAATAAAATACTATATATTTATGATATAACAAAATCAATAACGCTTTCTTTTTGAAGAGGAAGATATGCCCATTTCATCCCGGTACTTTGCTATGGTCCTTCTGGAAATATCTATTCCTCTATCCTTCAAAAGCATGACAAGGGCCTGGTCGCTGTAAGGAGCTTTTATATCCTCTTTCTCTATTATCTCTTTTATGTGGGTCTTTATACTGTTTGATGATATGCCTTCTCCCTGATCTCCAGACACTCCCCCCGAGAAAAAATATTTCAACTCAAAGACCCCTCTTGGGCTCTGCATGTACTTGCCGTTGATGGAACGGCTCACAGTGGATTCGTGTATTCCCACATCATCCGCCACCTGCCTGAGCGTGAGGGTCTTCAAGTATTTATCTCCGTTGTCAAAATATTCTTTTTGGAATTTTACTATAGATGTGACGACATTTACTATGGTCTGTTTACGCTGTTCTATGCTTTTGATAAGCCATACAGCAGAATTGAATCTCTCCGAAAGGTATTCATTGAGTTTCTCATCATTCCCCGACTCCCTTAAAACTTTTTCATAATATGAGCTGACCATAAGCTTTGGTATACTGGTATCATTTGTGGTGACCGAATATCCTTCTTCTGTTTTTTCAACAAATACATCCGGCACAATATACCTGGTCTCCGTCTGGCCTGCGAACTGTCTTCCGGGCTTTGGCTCCAGAGATTTGATCACATCACTCATTTCCTGGACCTCTTTGACAGATATTCCAAGATCCTTTGCTATCTGACCAAGCCGGTTCCCCGCCAGATCCTCGATGTGTTCTGTTATTATGCTTTTATATTTTTCGTTATAAAGGCCTTTGCTTTTCAGCTGTATCAAAAGACACTGCCCCAGATCTCTTGCCCCCACTCCCATAGGCTCAAAAGTCTGTATCAGGTTGACTACTTTTTTTACATTCTTTACACATGTTTCTACAGCAGTTGCGATCTCCTCGTCTTCAAGGGTCATGTATCCGTTCTCATCAAGAGACTCTATTATATATCGTCCTATCTTTCTGCATGTCTTGTTGCCGGATGCAAATTGCAGCTGGAACATAAGATGTTCGGGAAGGGTTATTTCCGCAGATACGTACTGTTCGTATGAATAGTCTTTATCTTCGTTTGAATATTGAGGCTGCTTGTATCCGGTCTCATCATAGCCTCTTTGTCTTATATATTCCCTGAATGGATCAGGCTGCTCATCAAAAGACTTGCGCTCTTCTTCTGTCCCGCCTTCTTCGGTCTGTGATGTCTCGAGCACCGGATTGCTAAGAAGCTGATCCTGGACATAGGAATCCAGTTCCTGAGTGTTGAATTGCAAAATCTGAATCGCTTGTATCAACTCAGGAGTCATCACCAGTTTCTGCGACTGTTCAATTGTCAGGTCGTAACCAAGTCTCATTTCTTTTCTTTCAACACTCCAAATACATTATAGCATACCGCCTCTTTATTTCAACCCGGAAAAGCCTGTCTGGCGAAGTGCCTCGAACAAAATAATGCTTACAGAATTGGATAAATTCAATGATCTCAAGGCTGTCTGGGGCCGCATGGGGATCCTGATGGTTTTTTCTTTATTTTCTTCAATAAAGCAGGCCGGCAATCCTTCTGTCTCTTTTCCGAATATAAGCATATCCCCGTCTTCATAACTTACTTCTGTATAATTCTTGTTACCTTTTGTGGTAACGACGTGCATTCTTCTTTTACCATATAAACCCATGAAGGAGTCAAAGTTTTCGTGTACCACCAGTTTTACAAAGGGCCAGTAATCAAGTCCTGCCCTTTTCAGACTTTTCTCATCCAGAGAAAAACCCAGGGGCCTGACAAGATGAAGCACACTGCCTGTTGCCGCACAGGATCTGGCTATATTACCCGTATTCGGGGGTATTTCAGGTTCAACAAGAACTATTTCAAATGTCATTTTTAGCCTCCTTATATATCTTAATAAAAATTGCCTCTTTTATAAAGACAAATCAAAGAAAATAGTATATAATTTCTTAAATCCAACATATCATAACATATTATTTGAATCGGGAGGTAAATCAATGCACACAGTAAAAATAGGTCTTCTGGGACTTGGCAACATCGGTACGGGCTCCTATAAAACTCTTGAAATGAACAAAGATACTATTCTTGCTTCTACGGGCATCGATCTTATGATAACAAAGATCCTCGAAAAGGATACCCAAAGAAAAAGAGATATAACGGTTTCTCAGGATCAGTTCGTAAAGGATCCTTCCGAGATATTCGAAGATCCGGAAATAGAAATAGTCATAGAACTTCTGGGAGGCATCGAACCGGCATCCTCCTTTATGATGGAAGCAATGAAAAACGGTAAAAGCGTGGTTACTGCCAACAAGGCTGCCGTGGCAGCCAATTTTGACAAGCTTACCAAAACTGCCCGGGAGAATAATGTTTTGTTCAGATTCGAAGCCAGTGTGGGAGGGGGCATCCCTATTCTAAATGCCATGACCACCGTGCTCCAAGCCAATAAATTCCAGGAAATACTTGGCATACTTAACGGAACTACAAACTATATACTTACACAAATGACCGAATACGATCTTGCATACGAAGACGTACTTAAAACAGCACAGGAGAAAGGGTTTGCCGAAGCCGACCCCACAGCGGATGTGGAAGGGGAAGACTGTGCAAACAAGCTTTCCATACTAATGGCTCTTGCCTTCGGTAATTATGTACCGCCTTCAGATATCCCGACTAAAGGTATAACGGGGATCACAAAAAAAGACATCGAAGCGGCCAAAGCTAAGGGCTGCAAGATAAAGCTGATTTCTCAGGCAAAAAAAGAAAATGACAAAATCCTTTACAGTGTGAAGCCTATGGAGATCCCCTTCGATCATCCCCTTGCCGGTGTAAACAATGAATTCAATGCGGTTTTCGTAAAAGGAAATGCGGTGGATGAGCTTATGTTTTACGGAAAAGGCGCAGGTCCTCTGCCCACGGGCAGTGCCATAATGGGAGATGTCCTGGAAATAGCCAGGATATCAGCAGAAAAAAAACAATAGAAAAAAATCATAAGAAAAGGAATACCAATGACATCACTATACAAAGAATGGAAAACTCTTATAGAAAACCAGACCGATTCATCCTTTGATGAGTTCTGGAAAAACTACAGCAGTACAGAAGAACGTATATATTCTACGATATTGGATAAAGCTCTTACAGAAAAGTCCGGAAACGAAGGATCCTTTGAAAATGCCGGTAATGTGGAGATAAAGGGCAAATTCAGTGAACTGGCAAAGGATTTTGAGGCAGATCCTGTTATATTTGAAGGTTTTCTGGACGGTATAAACGAAAGCCTGAAAACCGGTCTTGATATAGAAAGGATCTTTGCCTCCTCCGGTATTTCTCTGGATATCGATCTTGATAAGCTTTATTTCAATATGCTCAAGGCAGGGGCAAAGTATCTTTATGACCTGCCCCAGTGGGACAGCATTTTTTCCGAAGAAAAGAAAAGCGAGATACAGAAAAAATATAAAAGATCCAAAACCCTGATAAAGGATAAAAAAACCGGCAGGAACGAGCCCTGTCCCTGTGGCAGCGGCAAAAAATATAAGCACTGCTGCGGTAAAGGCTTATAGTATCAGTTTCTTTCAAAGATAACATTATTACCTGTCCATATAAGGAATCTTTTCATATCTTTGACACTGATGGTAACCGTGGCAGTATTGTCATTGGGATGGAAACTTATTTCTTCATCTTCTGCAGCTTTGGTTATATATTCAGAGATCACTACCCGGACTTTTTTTTCTCTGTCATTTATGAGGCTGAAAACCGAACATGCACCACGGGAAACACCAAGATATTTTTTAAGATCTTCTTCATCGGCGAAGGAGGTCTTTTTGCTCCAGCCAACTACCTCTTTGTATTTTTTGAAGTCCAGCCTTGCATCATCCTTAAGAACCACCATATATATCTCTTCGGTTTTTTTGTCTCTCAAGAGCAGGTTTTTCACATTGAGACCAGGCTGATGATATCCGGACACATGGGAATCTTCGGCTCCCACCAAAGGAGCATGCCGGCATACTTTATATCCAATACCAAGTTCTTTTAGTATTTCATATACCTTCTGTTTCTCTTCCATTATCAAAGACCTGTCTTCCTGCACATATCTTTTATAACGCAGTCACAACACCGGGGCTTTCTTGCAAAGCAGCATCTTCTTCCGTGGAAAATGAGGCTGTGGTGACTTTCTGACCAGCGATCCTTGGGCAGTACCTTCATCAAAGCCATTTCGGTTTGTAACACATCCTTTTCTTCTGCAAGTCCTATCCGGTTGGCCACTCGAAACACATGGGTGTCCACCGCGATCCTCTGATGTCCGAATCCCACGGAAAGAACCACATTTGCCGTTTTCCTGCCCACACCGGGCAATGCCACCAGACTTTCATAGTCTTCAGGAACGATCCCGTTGTATTTCTCTGTAAGCATCCTTGCCTGGGCTATTATGTTCTTTGTCTTTGTTTTATACATCCCCACAGATCTCAGTATTGCTTCGAGTTTCTGCGGATCTGCCTTTGCCATGGCCTTGGCATCCGGATATTCTGAAAAAAGCTTTTCTGATACGGAGTTCACGCTCTTATCTGTGGTCTGGGCCGAAAGGGTCACTTTCACAAGAAGCTGATAAACATCTTCATGCAGAAGTTCACATCCCGCATGGGGATATTCTTCTTTCAGTCTGTCAAGTATTTTGTGGATTGTTTGCTTTGAAAATGTCACTAATTTGCTCCTTTTGAAAGATCATATTTCACAGAATCTACATTTTGCATACACCGAGTATAGCATTTATATGCTTAAAAAAACAAACTTTTTCAGTTGTTTTCCAAATTTGATATCTGTATTTTGGGATATATATTATTTTTTTTAAAAGAACAGCTTAAAAGTCTGTTTAAAAAGTTTCTGAAAAAACAAATAAAAGGGTTACTTTTTTGCTATTATGTAGTATAATCATACCGTAATAATCTACAATATTTTATACGGAGGTGTTTAAATGGCAACTTACACACAAGTAGAAAAAAACGGCCTGTTTGAATTAACAGATGCCGCGAGAGCTGAACTTGCCTCGTCAAAGTACTACAACGATGACCTGGCACCCACTTCAGTTTCTCAGAGGACCTGGACGACCTACAACATCACGATGCTGTGGGTGGGAATGTCGATATGTATTCCTTCTCTGTCACTGGCCTCAGCACTGATAGGCATGGGTGTTTCCCCGTGGCTTTCAGTTATCAACGTTGCACTGGGCAACTTGATCGTACTTATCCCTATGCAGCTGAACTCACACGTTGGTACCAAATACGGTATCCCGTTCCCGCTGTTTTCAAGACTTACTTTCGGAACAATAGGTGCTCAGGTACCTGCCCTCTTAAGGGCCATCGTGGCCTGCGGATGGTGTTCCGTACAGGCCTACGTAGGCGGCGGAGCCGTTGCTGCTCTTATCAGTATCGTAGCTCCGAAATTCAAGGATGCCGACTGGACAACCAACCTTCCTTCATGGGTGGGAATGCAGACAGCAAACGTTGGACAGGTTATCGGATTCTTTATCTTCATGGCTTTCATTCTCTGGGTAGCATACAACGGAATGGAGAACATCAAATGGGTACAGAATATCGGCGGACCCATCCTTATCATCGTAATGATAGCTCTGCTGGCATGGGCAGCCAATCTGGCCGGTGATGCGGGCTATGGTTTCGGAGATGTAATGCATCAGACAAATGACCCGTCAGTTATTGCCGCATCAGGAGGATTTGCATACATATACATGGCAGGTCTTACGGGCAACATCGCATTCTGGGCTACTATGGCACTTAATATCCCCGACTTCTCACGTTATGCAAAATCACAGAAAGTACAGTTCGCAGGACAACTTATAGGAATGCCTCTGCCCATGTTCTTCTGTGCCTTCATCGGAGCATTCTTCGCACAGGCCACCAAACTGGCCATGGGCACAGCTCTGTTTGATCCTACTGCAGTATTCTACTATGTAGATAACAAATTTGTTGTATTTATCTCTGCTATAGGCGTAGTTGCAGCTACAATAACTACTTGCGTAGCAGCTAACGTTGTGGCTCCGGCAAACGGATTCTCCAACATGTCTCCCAGCAAGATCTCTTACAAAAAAGGTGTTGTTATCACATGTATCCTGGCTTGCTTCGTACTGCAGCCCTGGTGGATATATGGTACAGGCGCAGCCTACATCTTCGGATGGCTGAACAACTATGGTACCATTCTTGCTCCCATAGCTGCTATATTCATCTCTGACTACTTCATATGTAAGAAGATGAGGGTAGACGTTGCAGATCTGTTCAAGGGAAGCGACGGCAGATACTGGTACTACAGCGGCTGGAACCTGGCAGCAATAATCGCCTGGGTAGCTGCATGGATAATCCCGATCCTGGGCAACACAGTATTCATCTTTGATCCTTCAACAGGCGTTGGTCCAAGCTTCATCCAGTGGATGGCAGCCAACGGATATCTGGTATCATTCGCAATAGGATTTGTGATTTACTGGATACTCATGAAGGGTATGGCTAAGAATTCTTTCGTAACGGAAGAAGAGCACGAAGCATTTACCGAAAGAGTTTGATCTGAAGGTAAAACTTCATAACAGCAAGTAAAAATGCAAGAGCCTTTGGGATGACTCAGAGGCTCTTGCTTTACCCCCTCAAAAAGGGAGTAACGATTAATATTTTGTTTTTGCGCAAAAACAAAAAGACAATTTATAAAGGAGGACAGAATATGGATTTATTGATCAAAGGCGGCAAAGTCGTAACTGCGAAAACCACATTCAAGGCAGACGTTGCCGTAAAAAACGGTAAGATCGTTGCCATCGGCAACGGCCTTAAAGCCGAGAAAGACACCGAAGTAGTTGATGCCAGAGGCAAGCTTGTTCTTCCCGGAGCCATCGACGGACACACACATCTGGCCATGCCTTTCGGAGGGACCATATCCACCGATGACTATTATTCCGGCACAAGATCCGCTGCCTGCGGAGGTACTACGACCGTATTTGATTTCATACTTCAGGCCCAGGGTGAACCCATGCTGGATTCCATCAAGAGAAGAGATGCTCTTGCTGCTCCGGATGCGGCTGTTGACTATTCCTTCCATATCGGCGTTACAGATGTCACCACCGACAAACTGCTGGATTCCATGGAGGATGCGGTAAAATTCGGTATCCCCTCATTCAAGGTGTTCATGGTCTATGATTTCGGCGTTGATGACGGTTCTTTCTACAAAGTTCTGCAGAAAGCCAAAAAAATAGGAGCACTTGTGGGAGTTCATGCCGAAAACAGAGACGTGAACAATGTTCTTGTTAAACAATATCTGGCTGAAGGCAAAGTTGAGCCTTGGTGGCATTATATGTCCAAGAACGAAGATGTTGAAGGCGAAGCTGATGTAAGAGCTATCAACCTGGCAAAAATGGCAGGTGCATCCCTTTATATCGTACATCTGGCAGACAAACAGGGTATGGATGCTGTTAGTGCCGCCAGAGCAGAAGGATATCCCATCTTTGCAGAAACATGTCCTCAGTATCTGAATTTCACCAAAGAAGTATATAAAAGCAAAAGAGCTCAGGACTATGTATGCTCGCCTCCAATGAAGGGCAAAGTTTCACAGGATGCCATATGGGCCGGTATAAAGAACGGCAACATAGCCACACTGGCCACAGACCACTGCCCGTTCACCAGAGCGGAAAAAGACTGGGGAATCAAGCAGAAGAACGGCAAACCCGGCAACTTCACAACTATACCCAACGGATGCGCCGGCATCGAGAACATGTATCCCTATATCCTTTCCGAAGCCAACAAAGGCAGGATCAGTTTCAATAGAGCTGTTGAGATCAGTGCATCAAATCCGGCGAAACTGTTCGGACTGGATCATCTGAAGGGTGCTATCGAAGTGGGTCTTGATGCGGATATCGTTATTTATGATACCAAGAAGAGTCTGACAGTAAACAACAAAAAGAATATGCACGGAGATCTGGATCATACCATATGGGAAGGTGCAAAAGTCAAGGGTTATCCTGTCGCTACATACAGCAGAGGCAAGCTTGTATTTGACGGCAAAAAATTCGTAGGCGAAAAAGGATACGGTCAGCTCATCAAATGCAAACCCATCAGGCACAAGGGCCCATTACTCTAAAAGCATCAATAAGACATCAACAGGAAACAAACCAAAAGAGAAGCCTCAGGCTTCTCTTTTTTATTTATATCTTCTGGTTTTTTGTCATTTGTAATGCGGGTGGATCTCTTCCGGTCTGACCTTTTATCCGTTGCTGTCATTACTTGCCTATGACAGTTTAATTCCTTTCTGGTCCCTTTTTATTCTCTGTCTGTATAATTTTATCATAAGTGTATATATATAGTCATATAGTATGAAAATGAGAAGACTGCCGGGTATCAGTACCCACAATGAGTAGTCCGGCAAGGAAATGTTGCCGAAAAAAAGAGATTTGAAAAAGAAAAATCCGGTTCCGAATATAGCCATGAAAAAAAGCGTTTTGATAATTATCTGACCAAAAGGGTTTTTTGCTTTTTCCGCAATGAATTTGATTACGCCGTATATGCCGAAAAAGAATACAAAGGGTATAAGCGCAGCTTTGTCAGGTATAAGAATAAAACAAAGAATACAAGATGCCCCGTAAAGCATTAGCCCGGCCTTTATACCCGACTCAATAATAACAGCTGCGGTAAATAAAGAGCTGACTGCATAAAAAGTGAGTTCCAGCCCGGGAACGATGGATGCCATAAATACAGCAACAACTGTAAAGGCAAGGCATATACCGCCAAAGGCTATCTTAAAAGTATTTTTGCTGCTGTTCATATGATTCTCCGTTTTCATAAAACTTCAGCATTTGTTTTATATACAGTCACAGCAGCAATCCGCACACAGATAACACTGACAAGCCGTGCAGAATGCATCCTGATTGGACATATATCCCCTGCCGTATGCATTGTTTCTGTATCCCTGCCCCGCATTCATAAGTCTGCTCAGTGCCTGGTTATACTCCATGTTGTTCGGGTCCATATTTACAGCCTGCTGTATCTTGCCGGCGGCATCATCATACCAGCCTTTTCTGTATGATATCATGCCGTCAAGAAATATCCATTCCGCACTTTTTATTTGTATACGGTCCAGTTTCTGCTGTGCTTCCTTTAGTCTTCCCGCATCTATATCTCTTCTTATTTCCATGAACTCCGGTCCGGGCTGGTTCCTTTCGCCATATGTGCCGTTGGTTTTCCCCTGCCTTTCATTCATGATATGATCGTATGCCTGGTTTATTTCCTGAAGTTTTTCCTCGGCAAGATCCCCTAAGGGATTGTCCTGATATTTGTCAGGGTGATATTTCTTCACCATTTTTTTATAAGCGTCTTTTATCTCTGCTTCTGACGCGTTCCGGCTTACTCCTAAAATCTCATACGGATTCCCCATTCTCTGCTTCTTCCTTTCCAAGGACCTTTTCGGTCCTTCTCAAAAGTCCCATGTAAACTATGTTCTCTATTATACCTTTATTCTTTTTAATATCAAGCAAATCTATAGTTTTTTCCATTTCCGAACAATATATGAGCAGATTTCTTTCACATTGCTCCTTTATCCTTCCGGCAAAATCCTTTGGGTTTTCTTCTTTTCCTTTGGCGTATCTGTAAACAAGAGGATTGTATGATCCGTTCTCAATGTCTTTTTCCAGATCATCATAGGCATCCATAAGATATATCCATTTACCCATATGATAACCCAGCCTCTTTAGAAGCATCTGCTCCCTTTCGTTTTTCTCACTGTAGCCGTTGAATATTTCTTCCATTATCCTGGCAAATGATTCAGCCGCCATGTCAAGATTGGGACATTTTTCTTTTTCTATGAGACTCAATTCTTTTAACTGCTCTTCGATTTTTTGGCAAAGATCGTAATATTTGCCGCTTATTTTCTTGTAAATCTTTTTCATGAGAAGAAGGCTTGCTTTTGCGGAAAATTTTCCTTCATCTTTCATATCATCCATGGCCTTATGCCATGCCAGAATGAGCATAACATCTCCTGCATAATCCACTGCGCCGTTCGAGACTATTGTTTTTTTCTTTATATGATGTATGATACAGTGTTCTCTTTTTACTGTATCCTGTTCTTCCTCAAGGCCCGCAAGAAGCACGGCCAAAAAAGCCGCATCATAACTGAGTGTCATTCTCGGGAGTTGTCCGTAACGGTGTCCTATGGATTTGCATATACCACAATAATATCCGCTGTATATCTCAAAGTCCCGCATCTTCATTTCAGGTTTTTCACAAGTTACATATCCTAACAAAACTGACTCCCTGTACATAAAATTGTTCTTTTCCCGTAAATTATACAGGGCATGAACATTTATGTAAAGCAGAACTTGACCGTTTGCCCCCTATATTGTATAATTGTATACAAATATGTTTAACGTCCACAAGGAGGTAAAAATGAGCAGTACACTGGCTTACAAAATACTTAAAAACCATCTTATCAGCGGCGAGCTTAAGGCAGGCGAAGAAATAACCATCAGGATCGATCAGACCCTTACTCAGGATTCCACAGGCACCATGGTTTATCTTCAGTTGGAAGCTATGGATATCGAAAAGGTCAAAACAGAGCTTTCAGTAGCCTATATAGATCACAATACTCTTCAGACAGGTTTTGAAAATGCCGACGATCATCAGTTCATAAAAAGCGTGGCCAAAAGACACGGTATAATTTTTTCAAAGCCCGGAAACGGTATATGCCATCAACTGCACCTGGAAAACTACGGGAAACCGGGAAAGACCCTTCTGGGCAGCGACAGTCATACCCCCACCGGAGGCGGACTGGGTATGATAGCCATAGGTGCCGGCGGTCTTGATGTTGCCGTTGCCATGGCCAAGGGCACCTACAGCCTTACTGTTCCCGAAGTCATGGGCATAAAACTAAAAGGTTCTCTAAAACCTTGGGTCTCCGCAAAAGATGTCATACTCCATATCCTAAAGCAGCTTACCGTAAAAGGCGGCGTAGGCAAGATCATAGAATATACAGGAGAAGGCGTTTCTGCCCTTTCTGTCACTGACAGAGCCACCATAACTAATATGGGTGCCGAACTGGGGGCTACGACTTCTGTTTTCCCCAGCGATGAAAACACAAGAAAATATCTTGAGTCCCAGGGCCGAGAAGAAGATCATATCCCCCTTTCTGCCGATGAAGATGCAGTTTACGATCACACTCTGGAGGTGGATCTTTCCCTGCTTACTCCTCTGGCGGCAAAACCCCACAGTCCAGACAATGTGGATACTGTCTTTGATATAGGAGAAATAAAAGTGGATCAGGTGGCCATAGGCAGCTGCACGAATTCTTCATATACCGATCTCATGAAAGTGGCAGGGATACTTAAGGGCAGTAAAGTGCATCCCGATGTGAGCCTGGTCATATCCCCCGGTTCGTCAAAAATATTAAATAAAATGGCAGAGAACGGAGCTCTGGCTGATCTTATTTCTTCGGGGGCAAGGATAATAGAGAATGCCTGCGGCCCATGCATAGGCATGGGGCAGTCCCCAAGATCCGGAGCTGTCTCTCTTCGCACATTCAATCGTAATTTCAAGGGCAGAAGCGGAACAGCCGATGCGGACGTATATCTTGTCAGTCCTGAAACAGCGGCTATTTCAGCCATAAAAGGTGTGCTCACAGATGCAAGTACCTACGGAATGATGCTGCCCTCCATAGAGCCGGCATTCTTTGAGCCCAATCACAGTTTCATTGTTTCCGCCGATGACGGCGACACCGGGAAGACTCCTTTGGAAATGGGCCCGAATATAAAACCTTTCCCTAGAAATGAAAGTCTGAAAGACAGTATAAAGGCTAACGTTACCTTAAGCGCCGGTGACAATATAACTACAGATGATATCATGCCCTCCGATTCAAGACTGCTGCCGTACAGGTCCAACATACCTCATCTTTCGGGATACTGTTTTGAAAAAATCGATCCGGACTTTTCCGGGCGCTGTAAAAAGGCGGGCAGCTGTGCCATATCCGGAGGGGATAACTACGGTCAGGGAAGCAGCAGAGAACATGCGGCACTGGTTCCTCTTTTCCTTGGAGTAAAATTCGTGATAGCAAAATCTTTCGCCAGGATACACAGGAGCAATCTGATCAACAGCGGCATAATCCCTCTGGTATTTTCGGATCCGTCGGATCATGACCGCATAAAAGTTGGCCATGAACTTTTGATAGAAAATGCCTTATCTCAAATAAAGAGTCCTGAGGTAACAGTAAAAAATCTTACAACAGGCGAAAAATATATAACTGAAACCAATTTTTCCGAAACAGAAAAAGCCATTATACTGGCCGGAGGAAAAATCAATTATATCAAACAGGAGGCCGAACATGAATTATAGAGAAAAATTCGAAGACATCATATCCGGGCAGCTTCTAAGGATCGAGGAAATGAAAAAAGACAGCGGTTTTACGGATTACCGCTCTCTTGAAAAAACAGTCATAGGTGTTATCGGAGGCGACGGTATCGGCCCCGCCATAACGACCCATGCACAAAAAGTACTCTCTTCACTCCTTTCGGAAGAAATAAAAAAGGGTAAAATAGAATTCCGGACTATCGAGGGTCTTACCATAGAAAACCGTGCCGCAAAAGGCAAGGCCATACCCGATGATGTCCTGGAAGAAATCAAAAAATGCAATGTGCTTCTCAAAGGTCCCACAACCACTCCCCGTAAAGGAGATAAATGGGCCAATGTGGAAAGTGCAAATGTGGCAATGCGAAAGGCACTGGATCTTTTTGCCAATGTGCGTCCGGTAAAAATACCCGAAAAAGATATAGACTGGACCTTTTTCCGTGAGAACACAGAATGTCTTTATGCAATGGGATCTCAAGGCATGAACATAACCGAAGACCTGGCCATAGACTTCAGAGTCATAACCTCTCAGGGCACCGAAAGGATCGCCCGTATGGCCTTTGATTATGCAAAAGAAAACAAAAAGAAAAGGGTCACCATTGTAACAAAAGCCAATGTTGTGAAAACCACCGACGGAAAATTCCTGGATGTCTGTAAAAATGTCTCCGGTGATTATCCCGAGATCGAGACCGATGACTGGTATATAGACATCATGACAGCTAAACTCATAGACGAAAAAAGAAGAAAGCAATTCCAGGTGATGATACTGCCCAACCTTTACGGGGATATCCTGACCGATGAGGCGGCGGAGCTGCAAGGTGGTGTGGGGACCGCAGGAAGTGCAAATATAGGAAAGCATTATGCCATGTTTGAGGCCATCCACGGCAGCGCTCCAAGGATGGTACAGGAAGGCCGTGAAAAGTATGCCGATCCCTGCAGTGTAATAAGGGCAGGTGCTATGCTGCTTTCCCATATAGGTTACCATGAGAGATCCGAGAAGCTTTATGATGCAATAGAGGAATGCACAGTCAAAGAAAAAAATATCCGTTTGACAGGACGCGATGACGGTGCAACAGGTGCTGAATTCGCCGATTACATACTGTCAAAGATAAGCTGAAGAAGGGAGACAACATGCCGGTAAAACGTACAGACCTAACAGGGGTAAAAACCACAGCCGCTCCCCTTTCCACAGATCTTTTTTTCAGGATCAAGGAAGATATACTTTCGGGCAAACTGAAAGAAAACCAGAAGCTCACCGAACAGGCTGTCTGCGACCAGTACAAGGTCAGCCGCACACCTGTCAGAGAGGCTCTCCTGCAGCTTGAAATGGAGGGGCTGGTGGAAAACATCCCCAACAGAGGAGCCTACGTCCTGGGCCTTTCAGGGCAGGATATAGAGGACATGTATACTCTGAGGAAAATATATGAGATACAGGCCGTCAGATGGGCCATCAGCAGGATCACCGAAAAAGAAATGGATGAACTGGAGGAGACTTTTGAGTTCATGGAATTTTACACAATGAAAAACGATATGAATAAAATGCTGAATATCAATATAAACTTCCATCAAGTCATTTACAGAGCATCTCATAACCGTATGCTGAGGCAGCTTCTTTCTTCATACCAGGTGTATATCAAGCATCACAAAAAACCTCAGAAAGATACAGAGAAATACCTGAACGAAGTTCTTGAAGAACATCGTCAGATTTTCAAAGCTTTCAAAGACGGCGATGTGGATGCGGGAGTAAGGGCCATGGAGATGCATATGGATAATTCCAGAGAACGTAATCATTACTGATAAATGGGATCTGCCATAGTGTCTTTCACCATACCGAAAATGTATGTATGCAAAAAGAGATCCTAAGATCTCTTTTTTTATTCTTTTTTGATATGAAAACTGTTATTGCTATGGGCTGCGGAGACAGTCAGATGTGCATGTGTGGCTCTTTCCCTGAGAACAAGCCACTTGCTATCTGCTTGTAAAGTCCTGTTTGTCGCCTTTGTTGTCTATTGTAACGGTCTCTCCTTCCTTGATCTCTCCGCTTATTATCCGCTTTGCCAGCTCGTTTTCTATATGCTTCTGCAGATATCTTTTGACAGGTCTTGCGCCGTATATGGGCGAATAGGCCTCCTTGGCAATAAGTTTCTTGCTGGCATCTGTAAGCTGCAGTTTTATGTTTTTTTCTGCCAGTTTGCGTTCTATATCCTTCATTGAAAGCTCTACTATCTTTTCTATCTCTTCTTCGGTAAGCGGGCTGAAAACTACTATATCATCTATCCTGTTTATAAACTCCGGTCTGAAATTCTTTTTCAGTTCTTCCACCACCTGCTCCTTGACTTCGTTTGAAATAGTACCGTCATCCTTTATGTTTTCGGTAAGATATATGCTGCCTATGTTTGATGTCATTATGACCAGTGTATTTTTGAAATCGACAGTCCTTCCCTGGTTATCTGTAAGTCTACCGTCATCCAAAAGCTGCAGGAGTATGTTGAAGACATCGGGATGGGCCTTTTCTATTTCATCAAAAAGCACCACACTGTAGGGCTTGCGTCTTACTGCCTCAGTAAGCTGACCTCCTTCGTCATATCCCACATATCCCGGAGGCGCACCAACCAGTCTTGAAACAGAGTGTTTCTCCATGTATTCGGACATATCTATCCTTATGATATTTTTCTCCGAGTCGAAAAGTGCTTCGGAAAGGGCCTTTGCCAGTTCAGTCTTGCCCACCCCTGTTGGCCCCAAGAAAATAAAGGATCCCATTGGTCTATTCCTGTCTTTTAATCCTGCTCTGGCCCTCAATATGGCCTCTGATACTGCATTTATGCCCTCGTCCTGACCTATCACTCTCCTGTGAAGTATATCCGGCAATTTAAGAAGTCTTTCTTTCTCGCTTTCCACAAGTTTGCTTACGGGGATCCCTGTCCATTTGGAAACAACTTCGGCGATCTCTTCTTCACCGACTTCCTCTTTCAGCAGGCGGGAGTCCTTTGCTTCCGAAGCCTGCTCTTTATCTTCTTCAAGTTTTTTTTCAAATTCTGGCAATGTGCCGTATTTCAGCTGTGCCAGTTTTTCAAGATCATAATTTCTTTCTGCCTCTTCTATTTCCAGCTTGACTTCCTCTATGCGCTGTTTTGTTTCCTTCACCTCGCTTATTGCTTTTTTTTCACTTTCCCACTGGGCTCTCATGGCATCATTTTCGTTTTTCAGTTCAGCCAGTTCTTTTTCGATGTTTTTAAGTCTTCTTCCCGAGGCTTCATCGCTTTCCTTGCCCAAAGCCTGTTTTTCTATCTCCAGCTGCATTATCTTTCTGTTTATCTGATCCAGTTCTGAAGGCATACTGTCTATCTCGGTCCTGATCTTTGAAGCGGCTTCATCCATAAGGTCTATTGCCTTGTCGGGCAGGAATCTGTCGCTGATATATCTTTCTGAAAGAACTGCACAGGCAATAAGTGCATTGTCTGTTATTCTTACTCCGTGATGTATCTCGAATCTTTCTTTCAGTCCTCTTAGTATTGAAATGGTGTCTTCCACCGTGGGCTGATCAACCATTATCTTCTGAAAACGTCTCTCCAGCGCTGCATCTTTTTCTATGTATTTTCTGTACTCATCAAGGGTAGTCGCGCCTATGCAATGGAGCTCTCCTCTTGCCAGTTTCGGTTTCAGAATATTGCCTGCATCCATGGAGCCTTCAGTTTTTCCTGCACCCACTATATTGTGAAGCTCATCTATGAACAGTATGATCCTGCCTTCGTTTTTTTCTATTTCATTAAGAACTGCTTTCAGACGCTCTTCAAACTCTCCTCTGAATTTTGCTCCCGCGATAAGAGCTCCCATATCAAGGGCATATATAGTTTTATCTTTTAGACCCTCCGGCACATCGCCGGCCAGTATCCTCTGAGCCAGACCCTCGACAACGGCTGTTTTACCAACTCCCGGTTCTCCTATCAGTACAGGATTATTTTTTGTTCTTCTTGAAAGTATCTGTATTGTATGTCTGATCTCGTCATCTCTGCCTATCACAGGATCCAGCTTCCCGTCCCTTGCCATCTGGACCAGGTCCCTTCCGTATTTCTCCAGGGCTTCATACTGTTCCTCGGGATTCTGACTTGTGATTTTCTGATCTCCTCTTACCTTCATAAGCGCTTTTGTAAATTTCTCCTTTGTTATTCCGTATTTATTAAATATCCCGGCCGAGGGAGTCCCTCTTTCATCCAATAAAGCCATATAAATATGCTCCACACTTACAAATTCGTCTTTCTGATCCCTTGCTGCTTTTTCGGCATTCAAAAAAATCTTTTCGAATCTCCTTGTGGAATACATGTTATCTCCGCCTCCGGCCACCTTCGGCAATTTCTCTATCTCACCCTGCAGATCACCGATGATTTTGCCCGCATCGGCTTCCATATATTTTACCAGCTTGGGTATGAGCCCTTCATGCTGTAACATAAGCGCAAGATGAAGATGTTCGCCGTCAAGCTGTTGATGCCCTTCCTGGATGGCGATATTTCGGCACTCCATAATTGCCTCCTGTGCCTTGTTTGTATATTTTTCCAGGTTCATGCTAACACCTCCTATATTTTCTGTCCCCATGGGACTTTTTTTTCTTACGATACTATTTTACCCCGCAGAAAACAAAAAGTAAACACTTTTTTAGCACTCTCTTTGCGAGAGTGCTGATAAATCTTCTGTTTGCCTTTTCCCCTATATCCATATCCCCGCATGATGCTCCACATAAACCGCCACATCATCAGGTTTTACAAAAAGAGACAGCCCTTCATCCGGACTGTCCCCATCAGATTTCTTTATTTTCTCTTTATTTTGCCTTCACTCTGGCCTTGGCACAAAAGCTTCCGTAAGTTTTCTTGCCTTTTTCTGTCCTGTATGCTCTCACTTTATAGTAATAGTATTTGCCTTTTTTTAGTTTCTTATTGGTTATTTTCGTGCCCTTGATGGTCGCTATCCTGGTATATTTGCCGCTCTTTGAGGTGGCCCTGTAAATCTGATATCTTGTGGCTCCCTTGACCTTGCTCCAGGAGACAGTAACTTTTTTTAATCCCGCTTTAAGGGTCATATTCTTGGGTTTTGCAGGCTTTGGCTTGGCTCCCAGCTTGGAAGTGTAGCTGCTGAATATCTTTACACCGCCGCCCACAATATCGTATGCTCTCACCCTGTAATAATATGTTTTGCCGGTTTTTAGTCCGGTACTTATATTTGTTGTGTTCGTTCCTCCCGAAAGCTGCTTCAGATATTTATATGTGCCGGTTTTCTTGGTGGCAACGTATATCCTGTAACCTTCGGCCCTGGCTGATTTTGACCAGGTGAGTTTTGTTCCCTTGTATCCGTAGGATACCGCCTTGAAAGAGCCGGGTTTGCCTGGTTTCGGGTAATTTGCCTCCCCGAAATATGTTGCTACAGTATATGCCTCCTTGGCTGCCAGTTTCTTTAGATTTGTGTCACTCATGAGCCATGTGGCCATTTTTTTATTTGTATGAAAGGAATGTTCTATAAGTACGCTGGGGACATTATATTCTGCCGCCCCTCTGTTAATTCCGTAATAATCGGTACCTTTGCTGTTTTTTCTTGTGTATACCCATGCCCCCTGATTAGTTCCCATTGTGGATCTCACCGCTTGGGCAAGTTTAAGACCCAGTCCCTGAGATACTGTTTTCACAGAAGACTTGGTGCTGCATATGGAAATAACATAGTCGGTGGCTGAGGATGAAGACGCATTGGAATGCAAAGATAAAAGAAGGTCATGGTTTTTTGCCATACGTCCTCTTTCGTATGACTGTATGGTCGTGCTGTATGTGGTATTATTGGACGTCCTTGTGGTATCCACAACGATCCCCGGATATGCTTCAAGGGCGTCTTTCAGATAGAGATGCAGTTTCCACATCCTTGTACCTTCATAATAGCCGGTACCTTTATACCCTCTGTTATATCCCGCATAATGGCCCGAATCCAGCATTATGAAAAGCCCGCTTCTGTAGAATACAGCTTTTACTGTTACAGCCCCCGTGACCCAGTTTACTGTACCTGTCTTTGATGTGCCCTTGTTAATACCGTCTACCAGTATCTGTTTTATGGAATATCCTTTGTTCGGTGTTGCCGTATATATAAAACTGTCACCGTATTTCACTGTCAAGGACATTGTAATACTGCCCCCTATTCCGGAAACCGGATCCACTGAAGTCGTGATCACATATGAATGACGGGCTCCGAAGTCAACAATCTGTCCGGTGATCTCTCCACTTTTTGTTGAAGCATCCAAAAATTCCCCCGGGCTTGTTGCCGATATAGCTTGTTGTCCTTCGGCAGCCTTTATAGCACCTCTGGGATCTTCGGGATCTTCAGGATCTTCTGAGTCTTCTGAGTCTTCACAGGTGCTGTCATAAAACCCCACTCTGCCCGATGTTATGGTTACTGCCGGGGATCCCGTTGTCCCCGTTATGTTTTTGCCGTTCAAGTCAATAAGAAATTTTATGTCGGGTTTATCTATAACAAGGTTTTCCTGCAATTCAAGATCCTCTTCCTCCACAATAATCTTTATCTTCTGCCCATCCTCGACGGCATCTATAGCCATTTCCAAAGTACTATACGTTTCGCCGTTTATCTCGGCCTCCGGCACATCCTCGCTGGCTAAAGAATAATCGTTTTGCTCTTCCTGATAAAGAGTGTCCTGCTGAAGGGCAGGGTCAGTTTCTTCGGCATTCACCGCTGACAGATCAATGGGAATCATGGCTGCCGTCATGCACAGTGCCGTAAAGAAACTTATTATTATTCTTTTTATATTATTTTCTCTTGTTCTCATTCCAATCCACCCTCTTGGCTTTTTACCGTTCCGGGTCTCCCCTTTAGTCTTCTTGCCCATAAATTATAACATCACCAAAAGATTAAAATGTGAAAATATGTAAATTTCACAAAACTTTCATAAATCTAGACTGTTTTGCCTGCATGGATCTTGGGCAAATCACCTCATCAATAGAAGGGAGTAATGTTGCTTAAAAGCCTTAGAAAAAACATGATACAGGGAGTCATTATCCTTCCGGTAAAATCAAAGACGATCAATATCATCAGTATAATAAATCCTTTGTCATATATTTTATAATAGAAGTCTGTTCTTTTTAGGCCGAAAACTTCTGTTATTATATTGAAACCGTCCAGAGGAGGTATGGGCAAAAGATTGAATATCATAAGTATAAGATTGATATATATGATGTAGAATATTATCATCCACACTGTTCCTCCCATGCCGGCTGACACAGAAGAGTATCCGGTAAACATTACATAAAATTTCAAAACAAAAGTAAATATCACGGCGATCAAGAGATTCATGGTAACTCCGGAAAGAGAGACCAAAAGTTCATCCCGCCTTGGTTTTTTGAAATTTCCCGGGTTTATCTGCACAGGTTTTCCCCAGCCGAAATGCACGAATATAAGGGCGATGAGACCAAGGGGATCCATGTGGGCAGCCGGATTTATGGTAACTCTGCCCTGCAACTTAGGTGTATCATCTCCCAGTTTATATGCTACCAGAGCATGGGAATACTCATGAAACGAAAGTCCAATAACTATTCCGGGGAGCATCATTACAATGCTCATCAGCCAGTCGATTGGATGATCAAAACTCCCGCTTCTCAGGGAAAAGAAAGCCATTATTACAAGCAGGCCTATTGTCAATGGATTAAAAAAACTACGCAAATCATTTCTCCTTTTTCAAATCAAAGCAAATCAGAAGGAAGTCTTGAAATCGATTCCTTGAACTTGACCCAGTGGGATCTTTTTAGGTAATCTTCATATGTAAGTTCCCTGCAGTTTGCCAGGTCATCTTGAAATATGTTTTCAAGCTTTCTGGTGGTTTCCGCATCGTAAATAAAAGCATTTGATTCAAAGTTGAGTTTGAAACTGCGACTGTCAAAATTCGTGGATCCCACCGTTGCCACTTCTCCGTCCACGGTCATGGTTTTTGCATGCAGGAATCCCTTTTCATATATGAAAACCCTTGCTCCGTCCCTCAAAAGCTCTCCAACATAAGAATAAGTCGCCCAGTATACAAAAACATGGTCCGGTTTGCAGGGTATCATTATTTTCACATCCACCCCCGAAAGAGCTGCCATTTTGATGGATTCCAGCACAGGGGCATCCGGAACGAAATAGGGAGTCTGTATATTTATGGTCCTTGAGGCGGAGGTTATCATTTTCATGAAAGCCCTCTTGATTTCATCATGTTCCGTATCGGGTCCTCCCGATACGATCTGCATGCCCGTTTCTCCTGCTATCATCGGAGGTTCAAAAAACACTTTGGAAACAGCGACTTTTTTTTCTTTCGAAGCCAATCTCCAGTCCATCAGGAATCTGGCATTTATATCCTGTACACTGCCTCCGGTTATGCGAAGGTGCGTATCTCTCCAGTATCCGAACTTCTTTTTGAGTCCCAAGTATTCCTTGGCTATGTTGAATCCTCCGATATATCCTATGGTGTCATCTATAACTGCCAGTTTTCGGTGATTTCTGTAATTGAGTTTCATATTGATAAATTTCAGTTTCGGAGGGAAAAACAGTGCATACTCACCTCCTGCATCTATGAACTCATTGAGAAAAATAAAACTGATATTCCTGCTTCCCATGGCATCCAGAAGTAGTCTTACTTTCACTCCTTCTGCGGCTTTTCTGGTAAGGGTATCAACAAATTCCCTGCCTACCTTATCTCTTTTTAGTATGAAATACATTATGTTTATGCTTTCTTTGGCATTCTCGATGTCCCAAAGCAGCTGATCCATCTTTTCTTTACCGTCTGTTATTATCTCAACATTGTTGTCCTGGGTGTAATATGCACGACCGTATATTTGATTCAATCTTATCAGATCCTTCCAAAGGTCAGCCTCATATTTTGTAAATTCGTATGTTCCCGTTTCTATGGCTCTCGTCTGTTTTTCCAGTGAACTTGTAAGAAGTCTTTCTTCATCCCTTGTCAGTCTGAAAATCTTTTTTCTGGCGATATTCTGAGAAAGAAGGAAATAAAAAAGTATTCCTATGCCCGGCAAAAGGAAAAGTATCATGATCCATGCCAGTGTAGCGGCCGGGTTTTTACGCTCAAGAAAAATAATAGTTAATGCTATTATAATATTTATCGCATATAATGAAAGTGTGATATAAGTCCAGGGTATGCTCTCGATGGTATATATTATCCCCTGCATCTTTTCTCTCCCTTCCGACAAAAAGATACTTCCCAAAAATAAAAGAACACCATTTTAATTATACATTGAAAATGGTGTCCTGTCATCATTAAAAATCCTTAAAGTCTGTCGCCGTAATGCTCCAGAACGTAGTCCATATCCTTGTCTCCTCGTCCCGAAAGATTGACAAGCACGAATCCCGGATTGTCTTCCTTTTGGGCAAGTTTCATAGCATAGGCAAGAGCATGGGAGCTTTCAAGGGCAGGTATTATACCTTCCGTTTTTGATAGCTTGAAAAATGCATCTATTGCTTCATCATCATCGATCACATCATAGTTAACCCTGCCACTTTCTCTGAGAAATGCATGTTCCGGTCCGGTGGAAGGATAGTCAAGACCACTGGCAACCGAGTATACCGGTGCCGGTTCCCCTTTTTCGTCTTTCAGCATTATGCTTTCAAATCCGTGCATGACCCCTTTTGTCCCGTAAGTAAGGGAAGCGGCATGATCTCCCATTTTTGCGCCTTTCCCCAAGGGCTCCACTCCGTAAATATCAACGGGGTCATTAAGGAAAGCCGGAAACATGCCCATGGCATTGCTTCCGCCACCCACGGCGGCAACTACTGCATCAGGCAGATACCCTGTCATTTCCAGGAACTGCTCTCTGGCTTCATTGCCTACCACCATCTGAAAATCCCTTACCATCATGGGGAAAGGATGAGGCCCTACCACTGAACCTATACAGTAAATGGCATCTTTATAGTCCGAGAGATATGCTTCAAATGCGGAATCCACAGCTTCCTTCAGCGTTTTGAGCCCATGGCTCACGGGTACGACTTCAGCTCCCAGAACTTTCATTCTGGCCACATTGGGAGCCTGTTTTACTATGTCCACTTCTCCCATGTGTATTTCACATTCCAGTCCGAAGTAAGCCGCAGCCGTGGCCAAAGCCACCCCGTGCTGTCCCGCACCGGTTTCGGCGATGAGTTTTTTCTTTCCCATGTATTTGGCCAGGAGCCCTTCCCCCATGCAATGGTTGAGTTTGTGAGCTCCCGTATGATTCAGATCTTCTCTTTTCAGATATATCTGTGTTGTGCCCAGTTCTTTGGAAAGTCTGTTACAGTGATAAACCGGAGTAGGCCTTCCCTGGAACTGTTTCCTTATCCTTCGTAACTCACTTATGAACTGTGCCGAATGGCATATGGTCTTGTATGCCTCTGTAACCTCTTCAAAGGGCCTTATCAGTTCAGGCGGAAGATGTGCTCCTCCATATTGCCCGAAATAACCGTTTTTGTCAGGATACCTTTTTAGATATGTCCCGAAATCAATGTTTTTTGGTTTTGTGTTTTCCATTTTTTCCTCCGTTTTTCTGTGTTCTTTACACTTCAGTTATAGAAGGGTCCTTCTCTGCAATTATTATTTTCTGTACATAGGCTTACTGTCTCAAACAAAAAACCCATCCTGTACTATCGTACAAGGACAGGTCATAATATACCTGCGGTACCACCTTGTTTGACAGATATCCATCTGCCCTCTCTGCAGAGTGCCGTCACACCCCAAGCCCGTAACACCGGCTCCGCGTCTCCGCTAATCAGCATTTCTCTATGCTTTTCGCTTCGCCCTCAGAGGCCCATTCTGCTGAGACTGTCATTTTTCCGGCTCTCACCTGCCCGGAATCGCTTTGAAATCGTTTATCAGCTTTACTCCCTCGTCATAGGTTTAGTATTGATTTATTGTCATAATAGCACCGCCTTTGTTTTGTGTCAACAACTTTTTCTGTGTTTTTTGTATAAAATATATGGATTCCTATAATACTTGATTTTTACTGATATTTACTGTTGTAAAATGGTTTGACCGGGTATATAGTATTAAACAGAAATCAAAAGGAGGATCCTTATACTTGAAATTTGATTTACACTGCCATACAAGAGAGGGCTCCATAGACTCAAAAGTAGCGCTGAAAAAGTATATAAAACTTTTAGCCGACCAGGGGTTTGACGGTATGATGATAACAGATCATGATACCTACAGGGGTTGTTCATTCTGGGAAGAGATAAAAAAAGATCCAAAGTATTCCGATTTTGTCGTACTTAAAGGTGTTGAATATGATACAAAGGATGCAGGGCATATTCTTGTAATAATGCCTGATGATGTCTATCTGCATGTTCTTACTTTGCGCGGGATGACTTTGCGAAGACTGATGAAAATAGTCCGTCATTACGGCGGCATTCTGGGTCCGGCACATCCTTTCGGAGTCAAGAGTTCCAGTGCCATGTTTTTCAAGAAACTCAAGTATGACCCCAATATCGCAAAGAAGTTTGACTTTGTAGAAACTTTTAACACTTGCGAATCTGCCAAATCAAACGAAATGGCAAGGATGATGGCTAATATGTATCAGAAGCCCGGTTTCGGCGGCAGCGATGCCCACGAGGAGAAATATGTGGGTATGGCTTATACACAGATCAATGCGGATATAAGATCCAACAACGATCTGATACGGGCCCTAAGAGAAGGTGCATATGTGACCTGCGGTGGTACCGAAAGAAAGAAAACAACAAAGAGCAAACATAAAAACATGAGATATGCCATATGGGGATTCAAATTCTATAACAGAGGACTGGGTTACCTGTTCTCCCCATACCGAAAATATAAAATCAGAAAGCTGGCTATATAGCCGGCTTTTTTTATTTTTGAGAAGCAGTTTTCCTTTTCAATGACATAAGTATACCTACAATGCAAAGTCCCGTAAATAAAACGAATGCCGTATGCATGGTCTTTATCAGAAGCTCCGGTCTGGCAGAAGCCAGGGAAGCAGTCCCCATATATGCCCCTACTATTACTGTCACAAGGGACATACTGGACGTGTGACCCAGGGATCTCATGGTGGCCAGTATGGAAGATGCCACACTGTAATCCTTTGGTTTGACGCATGCCATTACTGCATTGGTATTGGGGGAAGAAAACAAAGCAAATCCGAATCCTGTAACGCAAAGTGCTGTTATTATGGCCCACAGCGGAGTCTCCAAGGAAACCGAAGAGAAAAAAGCAAGACAAAGAGCGCATATCCCCATTCCCGTACTGGCCAGTTTGTATGGCTGTGTTTTGTCAGACCACCTGCCTGCCATTGGCGAGAAGAAAGCCTGTATAAGAGGCTGTGTAACCAGTATGAGTCCGGCGGCCTGGGAATCATATCCCATTACCACCTGAAGATATATGGACATGAGATATCCGATGGCAAAGGTGGCTCCGTAATTCAAAAGGGCGGCTATGTTTGAAAGGGTATAAACCATGTTCCTTATGAATATTCTTACCTGTATTACCGGGTTTGCTGCCCGGAGTTCCGCCAAAACGAAAAATATTCCAACAACCAGTCCCGCCAATACCCATATCCATGCATATCTTGCGGAAGTAATATTGGAAAGCCCGTACATCGTAAATATTATCATTGCCACATAAAGTATACTCCCAGCATAATCATGTCTGCCTTCGGTAATAAGTTTTTCTCCCTTGGGAAGTTTTCTCACAGCTGTAACAAATGCGAATATGCCCACTAGGGCGGCAGTGGCAAAAATGGACTGCCATCCCAGATAATGATTCAAAAATCCGCCCATAAAAGGTCCTGCCGAAAGGCCTATATAGGTGGCTGCCGTCATCTTCCCCAGGACTTTCCCTCTTTCTTTTCCCGGGAAAGCACTGATAAGTATGGCTGTATTGGTGGCGAATATCATGGCTCCCGCCACACCCTGGGCGGTCCTCAATACTATTACAGTTGCCATGTTTGGTGCGAAAACAGATATTATATTGAACAAAGTAAAGAAGAGTATGCCAAGTATCATTACTCTTCTTCTTCCTGTGGTATCCGCTATTTTCCCAAATGGGACGCTCATGGTGGCCACAGCCAGCATATATGCAGTAACGATCCATCCAAGAAATGCGGCACTTACATCAAAATACTCTCCCATATCAGGTATAGCCAGATTTAGTGCGCTTCCCATAAAGGTCGTTATGAATGCCGTTGTCAAAGAAACTCTCAAAGTTGATTTTTGTTCCTCTGTATGCTTTTTTGTTTTTTCTGCTCTTTTTTCTGCCTTCATAAGTCCAATTATGCACCCTGCCAAGTTTTTTTTCAAGTCGCTCTTTGTTGCTTTAAAGGGGTCGGGGCCGGTAAAAAACTCCTGTTATGGCGAGCAAAAGCTGCTCCGTGATGGAGCAGCTTTTCTTGCTTTATTGATTTTCAGTTTTTATCAGGCGTTTTTTTGTTTTTTTGGTTCCAGTGCCATTGCCAGCAGGAACAGTATGACTGCCACGATGGCAAATACTATGGCTGCTATCTTTATTACATTTACCATACCGTCAAAGTCTGCAAAGAATCCCGAACCATATGTTTCTATATAATAATCCGGACCCCATCCGCCTTCGAACCATCCCAGCCAGGGAACACCGAGTGCACCGAATGCTGCCAGGATAATGAAGTTGAATGCCATTCTTTTCAGGTCTCCCACAGCCAGTTTTGTCTTAGGATTGAGCGGATATTTCACCGGATCTTTTTTGGCCAGGCCGCCATACATCCTCTTCCAGATGTAATAGAGAACAGGACCTGAAACTATGCCCAGCATACCGCCTATGAAGTAGTCGGTACCATTTATGAAGAATCCAATAAATGCGATTATACAGGGCACTATGCATATCAGAATCAGGAAACCGTAACCTCCGGGTATCCTGAAGGGCACTTCTTCTCTTGGTATACGTTTTCTCAGGATAAGTGCTGATATGAAGATCATTACATATGCGGAAACCAGCAGGAACACGTCCACAACAACTACTGTGGTGAATGCGAACTGGCAGAGAATGATATTCGTTATGGCAACGGTCAGAACGGCGATATACGGAACCCCGTGCTTCTTATCGCATTTTACCAGTATTGGCGGTGCCAGATAGTCATCAGCCAGTGCAAAAAATCCTCTTGAGCCGGATGCTATATAGGTGTTGTATATGGAGCACTGAGCCAGTACGGCCACTACTATGAAAAACAATCCGAATGCCGGTCCCCAGTTGGTAGTTACAACATCCGCATAGCCGACTGTGCCGACTTCCGTTCCCCAGAACATCCAGGGCTGTACACCTTCCTTGCCTACTTCCCAGTATTCAGCCATGTCTGCGATGATTGAAGGGGCATTTGCACCAAGAGCCTCTGTTACTTTATCCATGGTCAGCGTGGCAAGGCCACCCATGGTAGGAAGTATATATACGGCCATTATCAAAGGAACTGTTATCATTGTTGCCTTGGGTATTACCTGCGGGTTCTTGACTTCTCCCGCAATTGTCGACATTGATTCATATCCGGAGTACATCCACATTCCCAGGGCAATGCCCATTCCGATGTAGTATATCCAGTCTGCAAATGCCACTCCCGAAAATCCCATTGTTCCCCATGCACCGTCTCCGGTTATAGGCTCGAATGGGTTCTGTTCCCAGTTTAAGAATCCGCATATGGCCACCATGGCGAATGCCACGATTACCAATAGAGAAAGGATGGTGCTGACTATACCCACATCTCTTACACCGCGTATGTTTATGTAAGTGAATATAAGTATCATTGCGATTTTGATAACCATTTCCCACACGGGACCTATGTCCCATGTTCCGGCTATATATCCGCCGGCCAGTATAACATAAAGGGTGTTATCGATATAAATGGATATGGTCCTCCACCAGCCTGCCTGGAAACCCCAGTATTCACCCAGTGCTTCCTGCACCCATTTGTAGTATCCTCCTTCCTGGGGTCTTGCGGAACCCAGTTCCGAAGCAACCAGTCCAAGGGGCGTACTCCATATGAAGGGCAGAACGATAAGCATTATGAGCGTAAGTCCGGGTCCCGATTCAGGTATCATTTCTTCTATTCCGTACGCACCTGCGGCACAGAGACAAAAGATCATGAACACAACTGTGGATACTTTCACATCATGTTTTTTAAGTCCATGCTGGTCTGTATCCATTGCAGCAGTGCTTTTTTGTTCAAGATCACTCATGTATTCAACCTCCTTTAATAAATAATGTATGAAAACTAATACATTAATATTATACACCATTACAGCGAATTTTCAAATTATTTACAGAAAAAAGAGAGCACAATCGTGCTCTCCTTATGTGATAAATTTGCTATTTGCTTATTTTTGCTCTTCTTCTATGCGTCCCCATTCTTTTTTGGGGAATTTCTCGTCAAATGTGACTTCATCAGCACCCAGTACTGCCACAGTCCTGATCTTGCCTCTCTTCTTCTGCACTCCATATATGGCTATAGGCACAAATACGGCGATAAGTGCAACTACGAATACTAACCAGTCTTCGAACACGAGGAAAATCATTGCAGCGACCTGAATGATTATGGATATCCATGCCAGTGCCGGGAAAAGCTGAGCTTTTACGGTAAGGCATTCGTTGGCATCATATCCTCTCTGCTTGAGCCTCTTTCTGAATATTACCTGAGACCATAGTATGCCTACCCAGCAAAGAGTTCCTGTGAATCCGGAGAAGCAAAGCAGTCTTTCATAAAGTGACGCACCTGCAGATCCGCCGAAGCCCAGTTCCGTGATGACGAATCCAATAACGAAAACTACCCAGATGGGTATTATCGTGAATAAAGTCGCATTATACGGAACATTGAATCTGTTAAGTTTGGAAAGGAATTTCGGTGCCATACCCTCTACAGAAAGTCCGTAAACGGAACGTACTGTTCCGTAGAACCCGGAGTTTGCACAGCTGAAAGCTGCGATAAGGGTAACGCCCACAAACAGTCCTGCTGCCCATTTTAATCCATAGGACCCCAGAAGTTCGGCGAAAACCGTCTGCTCGTAACTTGCCAGTGCATACGGGTATGTAAGTGTTATCAGTACAACCGGTATCAGGTATATTATTATGATACGGACAGCAACCTTCTTACACGCTGCAGGCACATTCTTTTCGGGGTTTTGTGTTTCCGCTGCGGAAAGGCCTACTATCTCTGAACCCTGGAAATTTACGAGAGTCCAGATCATGTATGTGATTATAACGAAGCTGCCTGAGGGGAACAGTATCTCGAATGGTGTCTGACCCGCTTCGCCTGCCATGATTATGGATGATCCGATGAATCCCTTGGGCTCGTTGGTGAACGGATTGGTTTCCGGTCCCATAAGTCCCAGGAATATGAATATGGCGCAGATACCGAACATTGCAACTGCCAGTATCTTTGCTATGGCCATTATGGATTCCACATGTCCGAACCATTTTACATGGTAAAGGTTGATCGCTGTGAGCAGAGCCAGTGCCACAAGCCCCCAAACGAAAATATTCCATGCTCCAAGTCCGAGATCGATGAAGTATCCCATGAATGTGCCTGTAGCCAGTGCTTCCGATGGTACATATGCCACCCAGTTGGCCCAGAAGGACCAGCCTATACCGGTGGATGCCGTATCACCCATGAATTCTCTGGTATAAGATACAAATGACCCTCTTCTTGGTATGTTGACCAGTAATTCAGCGAATGACTGCATTACACCATAAATGGTTATACCGGCGATAACATAAGAAATGATTACCGCGCCGGCACCCAGGTCTGCATAAACACCTCCCAGACCCAGGAAGTAACAGGATCCTATGATCCCGCCCAGGGCGATCAAAGAAACGTGCCATGCTCTTATTCCTCTGGCCAGGGTACGTTCGCTTCTTTCGACCTGTCTGCCTTGTTGTTCTGCCATGTTTTTGCCTCCTTTGAAAAATAGTATGATTTCGTTCGCAGTATATCTTGACAAAATATTCTGCATTTTATAAACAATTTATTATGGCACAGTGAAAGCCTCTTTGTCAATAATATGGGAACAAAAAAGTCCGTCTCTATTTTGAGACGAAACTCAATTTTGATACGGAATTTCAACAAAAAACGGGTAGTGGTTTTTATAGCTGATGTCTTCCCTCCATGGCTTTGAGCAGGGTTATCTCATCCGCATATTCCAGATCTCCCCCCACAGGTATCCCGTGGGCTATCCTGGAAACTTTTATTCCGGAAGGTTTCAGAAGCCTTGCTATGTACATGGCCGTGGCCTCTCCTTCTATATTGGGATTCGTGGCAAGTATAAGTTCTTCTGTATCTGTTCCCTGAAGCCTGATCACGAGACTTTTAAGATTTATATCATCGGGGCCTATGCCTTCCATGGGAGAGATGGATCCGTGAAGCACATGGTAAAGACCCCTGTAATCCTTTATCCTTTCCATGGCAGCCACATCTCTGGGGCTTTCTACGACACATATGGTTTTTGGATCTCTTCCGGTATCGCTGCATATACTGCATGGATCAATGTCTGTAAGGTTACCGCATACTGAACAGTATTTCGTATTCTTTTTTGCTTCTGAAATAGAGGATGTCAATTCCTCCGCCTCTTTTTCTGAAAGAGAAAGTATGTGAAAAGCCAGCCGCTGAGCTGTTTTGCCTCCTATTCCCGGTAGTTTCGAGAGNNGGCAGACCAAGGCTGCCTGTCAGTTTTTCCATTTCGTTCCGGGAAAGTTCTTCCATCTGCCTCATGGCTTCGTTGGCGGCAGCCATAATAAGATCCTGAAGCATCTCGGCGTCATCCGGATCTATTACCTGGGGATCTATTTTTATGTTTTTTATCTCTTTTTTGCCGTTTACGGTGACCTCAACAGCTCCGCCTCCGGAAGTTGCAGTGACTTCCATCTCTTCTATCTCAGCCTGCTTTTCATCCATTTTTTTCTGCAAAGCCTGCATCTGCTGCATCTGTTTTTGCATATCTTTTCCGCCGCTCTGCTTTGGTCTTTTGCCTGCTCTCATTCCTTTTCCCATTATGTTTCCTCCGTTATAATATTTCTATGTTGTCAGTTCCCAGGATGTCTTCCAGCTGGCTTGCTGTGACCTCCTCTTTGCCATTATCATTATTGCTGCAGTTTCCGTTTTTTGCTATGCACTTCATTCTTCTTCTTGTGCCTGTGTGTTTTTCCATCAAATTCTCAATTATTTCTCTGTTGGATTCAACAACACCGAAAACCCCATTGCTGGCAGAAATGATAAATTCATCGGAAGTCATGCTTTCTAGAGCGGCACTCTTCCTGATAACATTGAAACTGCCTTTTTTTGCTTCACCGTCTTCGAATATACACTGCCATACTTTATCAAGGGCAAGTCCGCCTTTTAGTTCAGTCTCCGGAGTTTTTTTATCATTTTCGTTCTCCTTCTTCGGAATTTGATTTGCCTTTACGTTGGTATTTATCTCCCGGGACAAAGATGGATCCGCAAAGGGTCCTTTTGCCCCCCGGGCAGCCATCCTTACCATACAAAGTTCAAGAAGTATCCTTGGTTGCGCCGACCATTTGCTTTCGGCGATTATGCCGGCCAGTTCGATTATTCCGTTGTTGATTTCCTCAAGATCGAGTCTGGTACTCTGCTCCCTTATCCTTTCTATGTTTTCTGTCGACATGTTGAGCATGTCAGCAGGATCTTTCATATATTTTGTCAATAGCAGGTTCCTGTAATGAAACATCCATCCCTTCATTATCTGCCGTGGATCTTTCCCTTCTTCCAGAGCCTTTTCAATCAAGATCATACCGCCGGAAGGGTCATGCATGGCAACTTTGTCAGTCATCTTTATGAAAACTTCTTCCCCCACAGTCCCCAGCGACCTGAGTACGTCGTTCCTTTCAAGAGTGCCGTTTTTTCCTGCAATGCACTGGTCCAGAAGGGTCAATGCATCTCTTACCGATCCGTCTGCGTTCATGGCTATCAGCCGCAGGGCATCTTCTGAGGCTTGCACTTTCTGTTCTTGACAGATTTTTTTCATTCCCGAAACGATGGTGTTTTCGGGCACTCTGCGAAAGTCCATGCGCATACATCTTGAAAGGATGGTGGCGGGAAGGCCTTCCGGTTCTGTGGTGGCCAGTACAAAAATAACATGTTCCGGGGGTTCTTCCAGCGTCTTGAGCAGTGCATTGAAAGAGCTTTTTGTAAGCATGTGGACCTCGTCCACTATGTAAACTCTTTTTTTGCCCTTTGCCGGAGGGTATTTCACACTTTCTCTGAGTTCTCTGATATTGTCTACGCCATTGTTGGAAGCTGCATCTATTTCTACTATGTCAATAAAGTTACCTTCTTTTATTGCCTTGCAGTTTTCACATACACCGCAGGGTCTTTCGCCTTCGGCGGTACAGTTTACACCCTTTGCCAAAAGCCTTGCAGCGCTGGTCTTGCCGGTCCCTCTTGTCCCGCAGAAAAGATAAGCATGATTCACGGTATCTTTTTCTATCTGATTCCTGAGAATGTTTACTATATGTTCCTGCCCCAGCATCTCTTTGAAAACCTCGGGTCTGTAGGCACGATACAAGACTTTGTACATGGATTTTTTCCTTTTCTGCTTTTGTATGACTATATACTGCCGAGCCGCTGTTTCGGCTCCTAAATAAAAATGCCCTTTGAAAGCTCCGCAGGCAGGAGAAGGCGGATCTGCGGCACATAAGAGCTTCCGCTTATTGCTGCTTCCTTCCGGACCTGACAAGGTTCACAGAGTCCTATTGCGCAGGACCCAAACCATACCAGGCGGAGCCGTCAAAGGGCATTTTTTCTATTTAATTGTAAATGGTAAGATATGATCTGTCAATGGCAATCATGGCCTGTTAACTTTTGTATGCCAGAGCTTTATACACTTCATCACTGACCGGAGGAGCTATCTCGATCAGCTCTCCCCCCACATTCATCTTAACTCCCTGCTCTTCTTTTTTTATCTTTCCTATACAGGTTATCTGTATACCGGCATCTCTTATTTCTTTCATGAGAATATCTTTTTTGTCGGGCCCGGCCATGATCATCATGCATCCGCTTGATATGAGTCTCAGGTAGTCGATATCAAATTCTTCGCATATTTTTTTTGTCACCTCTTCAACGGGCACTTTATCGATGAAAACTTCAGCACCGACTTTACCTATCCGGCACATCTCCCACAATGCGCCTAAAACGCCTCCCTCGGTTATGTCATGCATCCCGGATGTGCCTATCCTGCCTGCTGTAACGCCTTCTTTGACAACACTCACTTTGTCAAGCATGGATATCGCTTCACTCATTTCTTCTTTGGTCAGAACATCCTTTAGCTGCTCCTGGAAATCCCGCGCTATTATGGCAGTTCCCTCTATGCCCGCGGTTTTTGTCATGAGGATATAGTCTCCTTCTTTCATGTTTTCAGTATGCTGAGAAGCCCATTTTTCTCCTCTTCCTATGGCGGTGGAGACAATTACCGGCTGATTCACGGCATTGGTTATTTCGGTGTGTCCCCCTATTATTTCGACACCCAACTCTTCGGAGGCCTGGGCCGCCTGGTGCATCATGTCATCCACCTGTTTTTCGGTGGTGCCTTCAGGCAAAAGAACTGCCAACATTATTCCTACAGGTTCAACGCCGTTGGATGCCACATCGTTGCAGGAAATATGAACGGAAAGCCTTCCCACATCTCCTATTGCAGCCGTTATGGGATCCGTTGACATGACACATTCATATGAGCCGTAGTCTATTACTGCACAGTCTTCCCCGATACCGGGTCTTGTGAGCACTTCCGGCCTTCTGAATCTGATATTCCTGAAAACTATTTTTTCCAGAAGATCACTGTCAAGTTTGCCTATCTTAAGCATCTATATCATACTCCTTTAAAAATTCCTCTTCGGAAATGACCCTTACTCCCAACTCTGCGGCTTTTTTGTTTTTTGCAGATCCGGAACTTATGTCATTGTTTATAAGTGCCGTTGTTTTTGCGCTTACAGACCCAGAGGTCCTTCCTCCTCTTCTTTCTATGAGCTCTTTGAGCTCATCTCTGTTTTCAAAACTGTTCAGGCTTCCCGTTATAACAAAGCTCATTCCCTCAAGATCCTGATTCTCTGTTTCAGGGGATCCTTCGACGGGCTCCAGCCTGATTTCTCCCATCAATTCCCGGACTTTTTTTCTGTTCTCTTCATCGGCAAAATATTTAACGAAGGCAGTAGCCATCACTTCTCCTATGCCATTGACATTTGTAAGCTCCTCCTTTGAAAGGTTTTCTATTCTTTGCCAGTTATTATTGCAGTGCTTTGCAATAAGTTTTGCGTTTGCGGAGCCTATTCCGGTTATCCCCAGGCTGTAAAGAAATCTTGATGCAGTGGTCTTTCTGGCCTTTTCTATGGCGGCAGAAAGATTCTTGTAGGATCTCTCTCCGAATCCTTCCATCTCTTCGATCTCTTTTCTGTGTCTGTCAAGCCGGAAAAAGTCAACGGGTTCTTTTATGAAACCCTTTGCCGTGAATTTCTCTATTGTGGATTCCGAAATGCCGTCTATATCCATGGCATTACGGGCCACAAAATGGCTGAATGCTTTTATTTTCTTTGCCGGACATTTTGGATTAGTGCAATAAAGGGTCCTAACTTGGTTTTCATCCCTTATCCGGGTCCTGCCGCCGCAGACAGGGCATTTGTCCGGAGGGATCGCGCTTCCGCTTTTTGTGTAGTTGGCGGCTATCTGGGGTATTATCATATTCGCTTTATATACCTCTATTTCATCTCCCACCCCCAGCTTCAGGTCTTCTACTATACTGAGATTATGCAGCGATGCACGACTCACAGTTGTTCCCTCCAGTTGCACCGGTTCAAACAATGCTATGGGATTTATAAGCCCGGTCCTTGATGCGCTCCACTCAATTTCCATAAGTCTGGTGATCGCAGTTTCATCACGCCATTTGAATGCTATGGAATCTCTGGGGAATTTGGCTGTTTCACCAAGAGATCTGCCATATGCGATATCATCATATGAAAGCACCAGTCCGTCGGATGGTATATCGTTCTCTTTGATATTACGGCCGAACCAATCTATGCTTTCTTTTAGATTTTTTGCAGTTACCATGCGGTATCCAACTACATAAAACCCCTGATTTTCAAGCCACTTCATCTGTTTCTCTTTTGAATCGCCAAAATCCGGCAGCTTTTCAATACTATCTTCTTCCCGGCCGGATAATGCGGTGCTGACCAGTGCAAAAGCTCTGAACCGGACATTTCTTTCTGCTGTTATCAGGTTGTTCAGTTGTCTTACCGAACCGCTGCAGAGATTTCTCGGATTTTTGTATTTTGCCTCCAGCTCGGGTATCGTCTCGTTTATCTTTTCAAAATCCGAATAAGTTATTACTGCTTCCCCTCTCAAAACCGTTTCTCCCGCAAAAGGTATTTCAAGAGGCAGATCCAGAAATACCCGGGCATTATTTGTTATTACTTCCCCCACTTCGCCGTTGCCCCTGGTCACCGCTTTGAAAAGTTTCCCGTTTCTGTAGGTCAGCACTATGGTGAGGCCGTCAAGCTTCCATGAAAGCATTCCTTTTCTGTCTCCCAGCCATGATATAAGCTCTTCCGCATCTTTGGTCTTGTCCAGAGAAAGCATTTTCTTGGGATGGGCCTCCTTGGCAAGATCGGAAAGGGTCTCATAGCCCACATGCCTTGTAGGGCTGCCGGCCATTATTATGCCTGTTTCATTTTCAAGGGCCATAAGTTCATCATATAATTTGTCATACTGTAAATTTGAGATGATCTCTTCATTATCCCTGTAATATGCCTTGGCGGCTTTTTTGAGGAAAGCTGTCCTTTCCCTTATTTCCTGTTGTATGGATTTTTTTTGCTCCATTATGTCACTTTCATTTTTTGGGTATTTCAGTTGTATTTGTTTCAAGGGTTATCCCCAGCTCTTTTGCATACTCGAAATAAAGATCCACCTGCTCCATGGTCATCATATCAGAAGTGAAAAGTCCGGGAGTCTTGAATTTATCGTTAATAAACAATTTGGAATAAAGATATCCTCCCTGCCCCGTCAGATACATCTCCGCTGTTATCCCTGCCTTTTCGTATGACTCCAAAAGTCCCGGTGCCATAACATGCGTTTCAACTTTGACATCCCTTCCATCCTTTTTGCCGTAGGCCTCTATGACCATGCATCCCGAATCCGAGATAAGACCTTCTTCGATTATCTCTTTTATTTCCTCCCTGAATTTGGGCGGATGGGGCAGATGTGCCAAAACCACATCAAAAGGCGCCACTTCCACTCCGTTTATTATTTCCTTTTTGTGTGAAAGAAGTCCCGCCCGGGCAAGGGGCCTGCAAAAGTCCATTCCTTCTCCCGCATATTTGAAATAAGCATTTTTCACACCCTTAAAATATTTTTCTGCATTGAAACTGTAGTGGATAGGTTCATCATGACAGTGTTCCGCAAAGGTTATTTCTTTTTCCATATAGTTATATTGTCTTTTTATGGTCATACCGAAAGCCGGAGTCCTTACGAGTTTGCCGTTTTCCAGGGCATAAGCATCCTCAGACATATCGTGAAGAGCCGTAACGGGAGACCACCAGAAGGGCAGAAATCTTTTTGTTATTACTCCCTCCCATACAATGTTCATTATCGTATCACAAGTATCAAGATATTTCATTGCATCTCTGGTGGCGGCGCATATAAGTCCGGGTGCAGATCCCGTCCCTATTACTGCAGTCTTGCCGATGGCTTTGAATCTGGGACCGTATTCATCAAACTGTATCCTGTAGTTTTCGACCCAGTCTTCATGCAGTGCCGTGGTGCCGGCATAGTCCTGATAATCCGTGCCTGCTTCAAGGGCTGCCTCCAGAACATTTTTTGTGCACTCCAGCGGAAGGGCATTCAGGATAAGATCCGCTCCCTTTGCTGCAGCCACAATGCTGTTCTTATCATGGGCATCTATAACTCTTCCTTCTGCTTTGGTGAGTTCTGCCACCAGATGGTCAACCGCTTTTTTGTCTTGATCGGCACAGACCACTTTGCTTACTATTGGTTCTTCATCCAATTTCTTCGCTGCGGCAGAGCCCTGTGCTCCAACTCCCAGAACAAGTATCTTTTTCACAATTTCACCTCAAATCTTTATTCTGATACTGTATCAGTTGATATAATAATATTATACAGTAAATGTAAATTTATTCCAAGCATAAAAAGGCTGCCTGGCCTCCCCTCTTTTCACCCATCTTTCTGTGGGAAAAAAGCAAGTCGCTGTTACACATCGTACATATATCTGCCGTGTGTATGTTTTCTTTTTTTACCCCGGCTTCCTCAAATATTATTTCATTCGCCCTTGAAAGGTCCATCATATATTTGGGTTCTTCTGCTTTAGACCCCCGGGAGATACCAGGAAAGTCTTTTTTTTGTATCAGTATTTGCTCCCAGTTTTTTTTATGGAAATTTTTTCTTGCCTCTATGGCAACATCTTCTCCTACTTCATAGCATTCTTGGCCTATTCCCGGACCAATGCAGACGACCGCATTGTCAGGCCGCGTGCCGAATTCCTTTTTCATTGCAAGAAGAGTCATCTGCCCTATCCGGTTTGCCGTTCCCTTCCATCCGGAGTGGCTCAAGGCTATGGCTCTTCTTTCGATATCAACTATAAAAAGAGGGAAACAATCCGCATGTCCTGTCACAAGCATCAGTCCCGGCACATCAGTCATAAGTCCATCCGTTTCTTCCGGGTCTTTTTCTCTTGTGATCCCTTTCCCTTTGTCTTCTTTCCCTACTCTCCTTACATTTACACTATGGGCCTGATAAGGCGCTGTCATGTCCGACGGCTTTATCCCCAGAGCATCTCCCATTCGTCTGAGATTTTCTTCAACATTTTCTTTTTTATCCCCTGTGGTGAAGGAAAGATTCATTGTGCTGTAGCATCCTTCACTTACTCCCCCAAGTCTTGTTGAAAAACCATGTTTCACCAGCCTTGTTCTTTCCAGTGCTTTGAACCCGAGATAAACAACACCTTTTTCCTCTTTTACAAAAAGAGCCCCTGTACTGTTTTTCTTTTTCCAAATGATTTCATTCATTTTAAGAGCACCACTGTTATTCCTTTGTTCCCGTATATATGCCTTTCAAATTCCATAAGAGCAGGGCAAATATCAAGGAACTCTTTCTTTTTGATGGTCCAGTTTTCTCCCCTTACGCTATCCCTTGCTATCCCCCTAAGAGATGGGCTCTTCAGTTTTGATCCCACTTCTTTTTTGATTATACCGCCGGCTCCGGAGGATCCGTACCCGTGTATAAGTATGGCCGCTCTGCAACCTGATCTCTTTGCGGTGGTGAGACCGTTCATCATTCTCTTTATTGCTTCTGTCACATCCGGCATGCCCCGTTCCAGGTTTATCTCTTTTACTTTTACAGCCATCATTCTCCTTCCTTATTGATTCTACTCTTTTATTTTCTTGAGAGGGGCTATATCAGCCGCAAGTTTTTTTGTTCCTGCTTTATCAAATATCACAGTGATGACTTTCCCTTGGGAAGAGACAACAAGGCCGGTCCCGAATTTGCTGTGGGCAACTTTATCTCCCGCGATAAAGCTTTCTTTTTTTTCACTCTTTTCATGTACTTCGCTTACTGCTTTTCTTAGGATATTTGCATTTCCGGATCCCGAAAATCTTTCTTCAAATGGTCTTAGAGGTTCTTCTTTTGAGAACCCGTCCAGATCCACCTTTTCTCCAAGCCTTACTTCTTCTCTCTTTCTGAATATGGCATCCCCGTCAGTAAGTTTTGGATCCAGTTCCCTTAAAAAAGATGATTCTCTGGTGTAGTCCCCTCTTCCGTACATAGTCCTGTAAGCGGCTCCTGTAAAACATAGTCTCTCCTTTGCCCTTGTCATTCCCACATAGCATAGCCGTCTTTCTTCTTCCATTTCATCAGGTTCATCAAGCTTTCGCCATCCGGGAAAAAGTCCGTCTTCCATTCCCGGCATAAAAACAAAATCAAACTCAAGACCTTTTGCACTGTGCAGTGTCATAAGAACTACCGCATTCTCAGAAGGATCATGATTGTCCACATCTGACAGCAATGCTATTTTTTCGAGAAATCCCGTAAGAGAAGGAGCCTCTTCCCCCATGGAGTCATTTTCAAAATCGTATATCACAGATTTGAATTCCATGAGGTTTTCTATGCGTCCGTCGGCTTCTGTGGTGTTTTGGGCTTCAAGAGCTTTGATGTACCCGCTTCCCACCAGTAGTCCGTCATATATGTCAGAAACCCTGAGATTTTCTTTTTCGATGCTATAGCTTTTTACGGCATCGTGCATCTCTTTAAGTTCTCTCCCGCTCCTTCCCTGCAGGGAATCCATGACCTCATAATCACCCAAAACAGAAAAAAGCGACTGCCCCCGCACTGATGCCAGAGCTTTTAATTTGTCCAGTGTTTTTTGTCCCACGCCTCTTTTGGGTTCGTTTATTATCCGTGTGAGAGAAATATCGTCATCCGGGTTCTGCACCAGCCTCATATAAGCCATCATGTCCTTTATCTCTTTTCTCTCATAATATCTGGTGCCGCCTACAACTCTGTAGGGGATATCTCTGGCCGAAAAGGCCTCTTCAAAGGTCCTTGACTGTACATTTGTTCTGTAAAGCACAGCGAAATCACTGAAGGACCTCCCCGGGCCGCATAACCTGTCTATTTCCTGAGCAACATAATGAGCTTCCGCTTTTTCGTCATCTGCTCTGCAGTAAATTATTTTGCTTCCTTCTTCTGCTTCGGTCCAAAGCTTTTTGGGTTTTCTTTTTGTATTGTTTTTTATTACTGAATAGGCAGCTTTTAATATATTTCCTGTTGACCTGTAGTTCTGTTCAAGCTTGACGACTTTTGTACCGGGAAAATCCTTTTCAAAGTTGAGTATATTGGAAATATCCGCTCCCCTCCACTGATATATGCACTGGTCGTCATCGCCTACCACACAAAGATTTTTATGCTCTTCAGCAAGCATTTTTATTAGCCTGTACTGTATCCTGTTTGTGTCCTGATACTCATCCACCATTACATAACGGAATCTTTTCCGGTATTTTGAAAGTATCTCTTCATTCTCCCGGAAAAGTCTTACGGTATTGAGAAGAAGATCGTCAAAATCCATTGCATTGTTTTTCTTCAATACTTCTTCATATCTTTTATATACACGGTATATCGTCTCAGTATGGGAATTTTTTTCTTGTATTTTCCTGTAGTCCTCAGGTGAATGTTGTGCTTCCTTGCACTTGCTGATCACCGAGATCAACATTCGGTAGGGAAAGTTTTTTTCTTCTATATTGTATTCTTTTATTATATTCTTTATAACTGCTTTCTGATCTATAGGATCATAAACGGCAAAATCACGGGTATATCGGGAAAGGCCGCCTTCAATTCTCAGTATCCTCAAACAGGCGGCATGAAATGTCATTATCCACAAATGATTGGTTCCTCCCAGAAGTTTTTCTACCCTTTCCCTCATTTCTCCTGCCGCTTTATTTGTGAAAGTCACCGCCAATATATTGTAAGGATCAACACCCTTCTCCTTTATCAGGTGTGCTATCCTGTGAGTCATTGTGCTGGTCTTGCCGCTGCCGGCTCCTGCCAATATCAGCAAAGGACCTTCTGTATGCATGACAGCTTCAAGCTGTTTTTTGTTCAAATCATATGAATAAGCCATGGTTCTATTCTAACATATAATATGGAATTGCTGAAACTAATATGTTATAATTTCTGTGATAAATAAGCATAAAAATTATAAAATCAGAGAGGAGTGCTTAAATGATCTACTCAAAAGAAGTAAGCGATATGTGTCCTGTAAGAAACAATGCAAATCACGGACCGTCTCCTATACCCGAGGAGGGCAGATGGATAAAGGCCAGGGAAATCAAAGACATCAGCGGCCTTACCCACGGGGTTGGAGGATGCGCTCCCCACCAGGGAGCATGTAAGCTTACCCTTAATGTCAAAGAAGGCATAATACAGGAGGCTCTTATAGAAACCATCGGCTGTAGCGGCATGACACATTCTGCTGCCATGGCTTCAGAGATCCTGCCGGGCAAAACCATCCTGGAAGCCTTGAATACCGATCTCGTTTGCGATGCCATAAATACGGCCATGAGGGAACTTTTTCTTCAGATAGTATACGGGCGGACACAAACAGCTTTCTCGGAAGGCGGACTGCCTGTGGGTGCAGGTCTTGAAGATCTTGGAAAGGGGCTCAGGAGTCAGGTGGCCACAACTTACGGAACAGCGGTCAAAGGCCCCAGATACCTTGATATTGTTGAAGGTTACGTGACAAGGATAGGGCTTGATAAAGATGATGAGATCATAGGTTATGAATTTGTTCATATAGGGAAGATGATGGCCTCCATAAAAAAAGGCACAGATCCCGCAAAGGCTGTCAAAGATGCTTCAGGCAAATACGGGCGTTTCGATGATGCCGTAAGGTATATCGATCCCCGAGAAGAGTAGAACGGAGGGCTGATCATGACTTTATTTGAAAATTACGAAAGAAGAATAGATAAAATAAACAAAGTGCTGGCAAATTACGGGATCAGTTCCCTTGAAGAAGCTAAGGAAATTTGCAATCATAAGGGTTTTGATCCCCATGAAATCGTTAAAAACGTTCAACCCATCGCCTTCGATGATGCATTCTGGGCTTATACCGCCGGTGCTGCCATTGCAATAAAAGAAGGCTGTACCACAGCCAAACAAGCCGCAGAAGCCATTGGCCATGGTCTTCAGGCCTTCTGCATAGAAGGCTCTGTTGCCGAAGAAAGAAAAGTCGGTCTGGGTCACGGTAATCTGGGAGCCATGCTCTTGTCAGAAGAAACCAACTGCTTTGCTTTTCTTGCAGGCCACGAATCCTTTGCTGCGGCAGAAGGAGCCATCGGTATTGCAAACAGCGCCAACAGATCAAGGAAGAAACCGCTTCGCGTAATACTTAACGGGCTTGGCAAAGATGCCGCCCTTATCATCTCAAGGATAAACGGATTCACATATTGCCAAACAAAGTTCAATTACTGTACCTGTAAGATAGAAATACTAAAAGAAACAGCCTACTCCGATGGTGAGAGAAGTAAGATAAGATGTTTCGGAGCTGATGATGTCAGGGAGGGCGTTGCCATTATGCATATGGAGACAGTGGACGTTTCCATCACCGGGAATTCCACCAACCCCACCCGTTTCCAGCATCCCGTGGCAGGCACCTACAAAAAGGAATGCGTTCTTGCAGGCAAGAAATATTTTTCTGTTGCCTCAGGCGGAGGTACAGGCAGGACTCTGCACCCGGATAATATGGGAGCGGGCCCGGCTTCCTACGGTCTGACCGATACCATGGGCCGCATGCATTCAGATGCTCAGTTTGCAGGTTCTTCTTCCGTTCCAACACATGTTGAGATGATGGGATTCATCGGCATGGGGAACAACCCTATGGTGGGTGCCACCGTGGCCGTGGCCGTGGCCGTGGAAGAAGCAATGAAATAGACTTTTTGTTTTTAAAAAAGACCGCAGAAGATTTTTCTGCGGTCTTTTTCAATCATTATATATGTTCATTCTCTCTCCCCTTACAAACCCTGCAAGAGACACATTACATATGCGTGCCATCTTAAGGGCCTCTCCTGAAGGTGCAGATCTGGAACATACTATGGGTATCCTGCATCTAACGGCCTTAACTATCATGTCAAGGGGCATCCTGCCGCTGGTAAAGAGAATTGCCTTTGAAAGATCTGCTCCGTCTATAAGTGCCTGTCCGATGGCTTTGTCAACGGTATTATGGCGACTGACGTCATAAAAGGAGTATTTTATTTCTCCTTCAAAAGACAGGGAAGAGCTGTGTGCCGCCCCTGTTTCAAAAAAAACTTCCGAAGATTTATAAAGAGTCTCTGCCTGTGTGAATATGTTCTTTCTGCGGGCAGCGTCTCCTGTTATTCTGTTTTTCACCGCCGGAAGAGGTGTGAGCCCAGCCTTTTTTGCTTTTTCGCCTCCTCCCGCTGCTATCCTGACTGCATCCTTTGATTCTATGGGCAGCTCAGTTTTTATGCCCTTGGCAAGAATAACATCTGCCTTTGCCGCCAAACCTTTTATTTCAATTTTCTCTATATCCTTTATGCTCTTTATGTGTCCCTGAGTCAGAAGATGCCCCGCAACAAGCTGTTCAAGGCAAACGGGGGACGAGCAAAGATCAAAACAAAAAGCACCGTTGACATATACATCCATAAAATGCTCCTGTATAACAGGATCCGGATGCGCCTTTATGTCATCGCTGCCTTTGAACATTTTTCTTATGGGTTCCGGCTTTGATACCGGAAGATTTTCATACTGCGCGACTATTTTCATTTTCTTTCAAAAATTCTTCATATGCATCTTTTGTGTTGATGTTAAGTATCTCTTTTTCAAGTCCTTCTATTTCAAGTATCCTTACTTCTGCCCTGTCAAGAGCCCTGAAAACCGGTGCAGATCCCTTTTGTATGACCGGGTATATCTTTCTGTAAAATTCCCTTTTGTATATGCCTATAAGAGGTTCGATTTTTTCTTCATGCTTAAGAAGAGTCACTTCATTTCCGCAGTTGATGTGTTCACAAAGCAGTTTCTTCATAGTATCCGGCGAAACAAGGGGAGAATCCACAGTTATAACAAAGCAGTCTTCAAAAGAAGCGGCTTTAAAACATGCATGCAGACCGCCCAGAGGCCCCCTTTCTTTCAATTCATCTTCTACAGAAAAACAATCGCTCACTTTTCCCCTGTATCCGGACAGTATTATCTCACCGAAACCGAGACTCTTTCCCTTTTCGATGATTATATCCAGAAAACATTTGGCCTTCCAACGGAGGTGTGCTTTGTTTCGTCCCATTCTGGAACTTTTGCCTCCCGCAAGGATAATAAGTGAGCAATTGTTAAATTCCATAATAATTCCGGTTTTGCGCCCGGATATACGCTTTTTTAAGCTTTCTTATATGAGAACCAGTATACCATACCGACCAGTATCATTCCACCTACAATGTTACCTAAAGTTACAGGTATAAGGTTGTCGATGAAAAATCCGCCCCATGTAAGGTTTTCTATAACGGCCGGATCAAGAGAAGCGCCGAATTCGCCTTTTGCAAAAAGACCTGCGGGTATGTAGTACATGTTGGCTACACTGTGTTCATATCCCGAGGTAACGAACAGTGATATGGGGAAGAAGCAACTGAAGAATTTTCCGACCATTGTATCTGATCCGAATGCCATCCAAACTGCCAGGCATACCAGCCAGTTACAAAGTATTCCCCTGAAAAATGCGGGGATGAACTCCAGATTGCACTTACCTGCCGCTATACTTACTGTTGTTGCTCCAAGAGCTCCGTCACCGGATCCCAGCAGTCCTGAGTTAACTACCAGATAAGCAATAAATATGGATCCCACCAAGTTGGCGATATAAACTATTACCCAGTTTCTCAGCATACCGCTGACATTGATCTTCTTTTCCAGAACTGAGCATATCATAAGTGTGTTCCCTGTAAAAAGCTCCGCTCCGCAGCAAACTACCAGCATCAGTCCGGTCGCGAATACCATACCTGCTATCCATCTTCCGTAGCCGAATGTTCCCGCATCTCCCAGCGCATTGAATGCTGCCATATTTGATCCTGCCGCCGCAAAAGCAATAAAAGCGCCTGCTAAAATGCCCAGCATGATAAGCTTTGAAACACTGCTGTTGGCTTTGCCCACACCGATATTGATGGTCGCATCCAGTATTTCTGCCGGTTTTAATGGTGCCATGCTGTTACTGGGTTTGGGTGCTGCTGCCTTAGGTGCAGTCTCCAGTTTTTCCGTTGGTTCTAATGGTGCCATTTTTGAATTTTCGTACGAGAGCTCAACCCAAAAATAAACGGTATCAAACCGCTCGTACACTCCTTCCTTTTTTTGTTTAAAATAACTTTTATATCGGATATAGCTATCCGAAAAATGCATTGTCATAGATAGTATATTTAGTATGATATAAATTGTCAATACGTTTTTCAAAACGATACATACATCATTTTATATATGAAATATAAGTATATAGTTGCATCATTCCTATTCATATTATCTATTTGAATCCATGCCTTACAATATACTATAATAATAAAGGAGGCTGAAAAGCAAGGCTCCAAAGAAACGCTTTTCAGAAAAAAAATGGACTTTATATACTTTGATAACAGTGCGACTTCGTTCCCAAAAGCTCCCGGTCTTGGGAAAGCCATGGGCGAACATATCGATAACAACGGTTTCAACATTTGCCGGGGCAGTTATGAAAGGTCTTATCAACTTCAAGGCACCATCATCGAAACAAAGGAACGGATGTGCTCTATTTTTGGTTTTGATCTGCCCCAAAATGTTATTTTCTGCTCCGGGGCTACTTTTGGGCTGAATCTGATTATAAAAGGTATCCTTAAGCCCGGAGATCACATTATAACATCTTCCATGGAACATAACTCCGTGGCCAGGCCTGTGACTGCCATGAAAAACAAAGGCATTATCTGGGATGTGGCCAACTGCAGCCAGGACGGCCGTCTTGATCCGTCCGCAATTGAAGCTTTGATCTGCAAAAAGACAAAACTGGTGCTTCTTACCCACGCATCCAATGTCAGCGGCAGTATGATGCCCATAGATAAAATTTCTCTTATATGCAAGAAACATGGTGTTTTTTTCGCTTTGGATGCAGCTCAAACAGCAGGCAGCGAAATCATTCATATGAAAAATAATAATATAGACGCTCTTGTACTTCCGGGACACAAAGGACTTCTCGGTCCTCAGGGGATCGGTGCGGTACTCCTTTCCCCAGGATTTGCTTCTGAACTTGATACTATCATAGAAGGCGGCACCGGCAGCCTTTCCGACAATTTTGAAATGCCTTCCTTCATGCCGGACAAATTTGAGACCGGAACCCTTAACCTCCCCGGTATAATCGGCCTTGCCCATTCTCTTGAATATATAGAAAGTCTGGGTATAAACGAAATAAATGCAAAAAAAAAGAAACTTACTGAAAAATTCATAAGCGGGATAATGGAAATGCCCCATGTCAGTCTTTCGGGGATCAAAGGCATGGATATGCGATGTTCAGTTATCTCGGTAAGTTTTAATGGTATAGATAACAGTAACGCAGCTTATTTGCTGGAAAAGGATCATGGGATCATAACAAGATGCGGCCTGCATTGTTCCCCCATGAGCCATATGACTCTCGGTACATACCCGCTGGGTACTGTACGTTTTTCGATAGGTCTTTTTAACACTGAAAAAGAGGTTGATACTGCCATATCAGCCATAAATGAGATCGCCAAAAAACATCAGTAGAAAGCAACTTCATAAATATTCTCATATTCGATTTTGTTTTTGTTCAGGGTGTCTGCCACTTTAGCTTTATCATTTTTACCGCCGCGCCAGGCAGTTCCACAGCTGGCTTTTATCTCTCTGGGAACAGGAATAAGCCCTCCTTCAAACCCTTCTTCTCCAAGTAATTTCGCGGCTTTTGAGGCTTTGAAGGTGTTGTCAAAAGTCACCACCATCCAAATAGTTTTTTGCCTTTCTGAAGTTTTTGCGGTATCATGCAAATTTTTGGTTTTGGCCGTTTCTTCTTTCATTTGTTCCCATCCCCTGCTTACGGTCTAATAATGCTTTGTGCTTTTGACATTCTATCAACTATCTCATACATGTTGGTGACAGATCCCACCTCTAATTTATCAGCTATACCGTAATGATCAAGACATGTTCCGCAGGTAAGTATCTCTGCCCCGGCGGCTTCAAGGGTTTTGATATCATCTATAGAAGAGGACCCCTCAACGGTAAGATGTGCCCCGCTGTTGTAAAAAAGCACCGATGCCGGCAGTTCATCCATTTGGGTGAGAGCAAAAATAAACCCTTTTATAAGGATCTTGCCCAGTTTCCTATCGCCGCTCCCCATCCTGTCAGATGCTATGGCTACTACTTTTGGCCCTTTCACAACATGTTCTTCGTGACTCTTTTCATCTTCTTCTTTTAACTGCCCGGCGTTTTCTTTTCCTTCTTTTTTTATGAAAACATGAAAAATGTTCTCTTCTTCTTTGAATGAAAACAGGCAGTTTTCTGTTCTTGCCATTTTCTCCAGGTTTTTGACTGCAACATCACTGTCCGTCAGCACCTCCAAAGTACCAAAGGGCATTTCTTTCAAAGCCTTCTTGGCTTTGATAACAGGTACAGGACAAACCTCCCCTTTAACATCTATTATCATATAAACCTCTCATCTTTCAAATAATTATTAATAAAAAAAGCAGATCATCATCTACTGAAATTATATGGCCGCTTCTTTTTTTTGTATAATCAATAATTACTATTGATTTTTAGTTTCCATTCAAAGGATATATGAAGAACAGCAGATGCCGTAATGATATGAAAGTGTTTTTATAAGGTCCTCATTTTTTTATGGGATAATCAGATCTATCCAGCTTGACCCCTGATCTTCTTTTTTCGAGAGCCTTCATTATTTCGTCGAATTTCTCTTTTGTCACCGGATAAAGTAGCATAAGCAGTGCAGATACAGCCATAAGTGCCCCGGGTACAGATGTAAGAAGACTTTCTATCCACGAAAGAGCCGATTCTCCCTGGGTAGCTGTTTCTCCGTCAAATCCCACATATCCCAAGATGAATCCCATGACCTGCATGCTGACAGCCCCGGAAAAGGCTTCCGAAAGGCTGAGAAGTGATGATATGGCTCCTTCTCTTCTTTTCCCGGAATATAGCTCATCCACCTCACATACATCATAAATCATTGAGGGCATAAGCTGCCAGTAAACAGTATTGCCCCATGCAAAAACAAATACCAAAACTAGCATTTCAGCCATGGAATCTATCCCAAAGAATTTAGCTGCAAAAACACATAGGGATGAAAAAAACATCAGGCCGATAAATGTGCTTCTTTTATCGGATCTCCTGCTGAGTCTTATAACTGCTGGGGTAATAGCCATGCTCATCAGCATGGTAGCCGAAAGCACGATGGTTATCTGCATTGGGGAAAATTCCAGATTATATGTGAGAAAGTATATCCTGTCAGAGGCAATAATGGTGTTTGCACAAAGAAAGACAAGTGCTACAAATATCAATTTCTGCAAAGGCTTGAGCATGATTATTTCTTTATACTCCTTGATCATCATCTTTATTCCGGTGATCAAATACCTCTTACCCTTTTTTCTGGGTGCCGCCTTAAAGCCCTTTTCTTTTGTCTTCAGTGTAAAAACCGTAACCATAAGTGACACGAAGGAAATAAGTCCAATGATCGCTCCTGTTGTCTGCCATGCGCAGCCAATAGAAGCACCCACATTGCAAAGGGCATCCACAATGACCGTTGGCAACACCATTCCCACCATCATTCCGACCATGTTCATTATGCTTGTAAATCCCCTAAGAGAAGTCCTCTCGTGATAATCATCCGTCACTTCTGCTCCCAGCGCAAGATAGGGATTAAAAAAAGCACAGAATGCGGTCCAGAAAATGATGACCATCGCTGTGTAATAGACGAACCTGAAAGTTTCACCTGCATCAACTGTCATAAAAAGAAAACAATTGGCGGCTGCCAGAGGAAAAGCAGCAACGAAAATGAAAGGTATCCTTCTGCCCCATCTGGTATAACTGCGGTCAGAAATGAAGCCCATAACAGGGCTCCAAAGGGTATCCCAAAATGCTCCGATGGCGGACACTGTGCCGGCCATCACCGGGTCCATGCCCACCACCGTAGTAAGAAAAAACAGCAAATATGTTCCTATGAATGTATATGATGCTGCGTCCCCTATGCCTGCTACGGCATATCCGGCTTTTGTCTTGACAGATAGTCTCATGTTTCTACTTTAGCAGTAATCCTTTCGTCTGTCAACAAAGAAAGTCATCCATATCAAAAAAACCGCCCTTTTGAAAGGGCGGTTTTTATGTGATCCAATTGATTTATTTACTGCTTTACTTCTATGTCCCATTTTGTAAGATCCGTATGCAGCAATTTATGGGACTTGTGCCCAAGGGGTTTTTCAAGAAACTCTTCATATGACTTTAGGATTGCCGGATTCTCATGGGAAAATCTGAGTTCATTGACCTTGTCAAGCCCATATAGGATCTTGCCTCTGTCTTCAGCCATTTCTTCACCTTCATGTATGGGCTGTCCTCCTCCGCCTGCACATCCACCCGGACATGCCATTATCTCCACAAAATCATAGCTTACTTCACCGGCTCTTATGGCTTCGATAAGTTTTCTGGTATTGCCAAGGCCACTGGCAACAGCTACGCGTACTGTCGCTCCTGACACATCAAATTCAGCCTCTTTCCAGCCTTCCATGCCTCTTACTTTCTTGAATGCATCCGGATCCGGATTTTCTCCTGTGAGAAGGAAATAGGCACTTCTTAATGCTGCCTCCATTACCCCTCCGGTGGCACCGAATATAACTGCTGCTCCGGAACCTATGCCGAATACATCGTCAAATTCTTCATTTTTGAGAGTCTCGGGATTTACATGACTTGCTCTCATCATTCTGTTGATCTCCCTTGTGGTAAGAACAATATCCACATCCGAACCGTATCCGGAATCATTTACCTGTTTTACGCCTCTTTCATATTTTTTGGCTGTACAGGGCATCACAGACACTGAAAATACTTTTTTCGGATCCACTCCCAGCTGTTTTGCGATATACGTCTTTATCATTGCTCCGAACATCTGCTGAGGAGATTTTGCCGTTGAAAGCTGTTTCACCATGTCGGGATACTGGGTCTTAACAAAACGGACCCAGCCGGGACAACAGGATGTAAACATGGGCCAGTTGTAATTTTCTTTGTTCTTGAATCTTTCAAGAAATTCGCTTCCCTCTTCCATTATAGTCAGATCCGCAGTGAAATTGGTATCAAAGATATAGTCAAATCCAAGTTTTCTGATTCCGTTCACCATTCTGCCAAGGGTGGCTTTATTCTTGGGAAGCCCTATTCCTTCTCCCCATGCAGCCCTTACGGCAGGAGCCACCTGCACTATAGTTACTGTTTCGGGATCTTCCAAAGCTTCATACATTTTGTCGATATCGTTTCTTTCCCTTAAGGCTCCCGTTGGACAATGGGTTATACACTGTCCGCAAAGAGAACAGTCCGCCTCCTGCATGTCACTTCCTTCTGCAACTCCCACTGTAACGTGAGGTCCCGATCCGTTTACATCCCATACATGCAGATCCTGTATTTTGTCACACACCTGTACACACCTCATGCACTTTATACATTTTGATGCGTCCCTTATCAGCGGGAAATCCTTATCCCATTTATTTCTTTCAGGCTGCCAGTGATAGGGGAATTCAAGTATCCCCAGATCATTGGCGACAGTCTGAAGTTCACAGTTCCCACTTCTTACGCAGGTGGCACACAGGCAGTCGTGCTCTGAAAGGAGCAACTCAACATTAGTCCGCCTTGCCTTTCTTACTTTATGGCTGTTGGTAAAAATGTCCATACCTTCTTCAGCCATTGTGTTGCATGATGCCAGCAGTTTATCAGTTCCTGCATTCTCAACGACACATACTCTGCAGGCACCTATATCATTTATACCTTCAAGATAGCAGAGATGAGGTATGTTTATTCCTATCTTCTCGGCAGCCTCCATCAAAGTCGTTCCCTTTTTGACAGATATTTTTTTCCCGTCTATTTTTAAATTTACCATTTTTGTTCTCTGCCTCCTTTGAATGATCCCATTCCGAAATGATCACAGCGCAGACATCTGGATGCTTCCTGCATGGCTTCTTCCAGAGTCATCCCTTCCTCTATTTCTTCAAAATCCTTTCGTCTGCTGGCGGAGGGACGCTCTCTCATCTGGATCCTTCCCATAGGAGGTCTGTTTGCCTGTTTGGCATGGGAAACTTCAACATCTACTGATATTTCATGATGGTATCCAAGGTATTCGTCTATATTTGCAGCTGCAGTCTTACCTGCTGCTATGGATCTTATGGCTGTGGCCGGACCGGTCACACAGTCGCCGCCTGCAAATACACCTTTGAGTTTGCTTACTATGCATGCTTCATCGGCGCTGACCCTGCCTCTGTCTGTGGCAATGCCCAGTTTATCGAAGGTTCCCGCCTCTATCTTTTGTCCTATGGCAGAAATCACGAAATCAGATTCATATCTTTCTTCAGGTGCCGTTGAATCACATGGTCTGGGTCTTCCGCTTTTATCCAGTTCTCCCGGTATCTGAGGTTTGACCCATATAGCTTTCACGTTTCCGTCTTTGTCTGTTTCTATTCTTGAAGGAGCTTTGAGTTCAACGACTTCGCAGCCTTCGGCAATAGCTCCTTCTATCTCTTCATTAAGAGCTGTCATATCGCTTCTTCTTCTTCTGTATAGTATGTTTACCTCTTTTGCTCCGAGCCTTCTGGCTGTCCGGGCCACATCCATGGCCACATTTCCTCCGCCTATTACAGAAACTGTTTTCCCTTCCAGAGAGATCATGTTTCCGTCTCCTATGGCTCTTAACATTTCAACAGCAGAAAGAACACCTCTTGAATCCTCGCCTTTTATACCAAGACTCTGAAATGCGTGGGCACCAACGGCTATGTAAACCGCATCATAATCTTTTTTTAGTTTTTTTACTTCTTCAGGTTTAGATATATCTGTTTCCAGTTCCACATCCACTCCCAGAGAAAGTATTATATCAATTTCTTCCTGAAGTCTTTCTCTTGGAAGTCTGTAGCTTGGTATGCCGTATCTAAGCATTCCGCCCAGGAACTTTCTTTTTTCAAATATTTTAACTTTATGGCCCATCAAAGACAAATAATAGGCTGCCGTAAGCCCACTGGGGCCTCCGCCTATCACAGCAATCTTTTTGCCTGTACTCTCAGCTTTTTGGGGTGGTTCTACTTTTCCGGAATTGTCCACGGCAAATCTTTTCAGCCCGCGGATATTGATAGGCGCATCTATCATTGTTCTCCTGCACCTGTTCTCACAAGGGTGTTCACACACCAGTGCACAGGCAGTCGGGAAAGGATTGTCTTTTTTGATCAACTTAACGGCATCTTTATATCTGCCCTCCAGTACAAGAGAAACATATCCCGGAATATCCACTCTTGCCGGACAAAGTCCTACACAGGGTATGGCTTCCGAATATTCTCTTATATTTGATGCGCAAACACCTTTTTCCACATGAGAGATATAATCTTCTAAAAATCCATCAAGCCCTTTGAGGACCATATTGGCAGCTTCAAAGCCTATGGCACAATCCGAACTATCCCTTATGCTTTCGGCAGTGGTCCTTATTACGTCTATGGTATTTTTCGTAACATCTTTGCCGCCGTCAAGCACATCATCTATCAGGTTTTCCAACTGTTCAAGTCCCACTCGGCATGGGGTGCATTTTCCGCAACTCTGTCCATGAGAAAGCCTAAGAAATGCTGCAGCAGTATCAACGGGACAAAGGCCCGGATGGCTTGCAGCGACCCGTCTTTCCATATCTTCATAAAGACTTTCAACGACTATTTGAGCCTGGTCTTGAGACTTTATGTCTAGTCTGCTCATTTTATCACATCCTTTAACAAATACTAGACTTCAAAGCAACAGCGCTTCAACTTGAATTATATTTTCAATAACCAGATATATCAAATAGATAAAATCTATATGTTTATAGAGACGGATATTTACGCTTCTACGATTATATCCACATCCTTTTTTGGAGAAAAAGATCCTATTGCACAGGAATAAGGGAGTGATTTTTTTATGCTTGCCAGGAATTTTTCCGCTTCTTTTTGAGGCATTGAAATAAGAAGGCCTCCTGAAGTCTGGGGATCATGCATCACATCAGACATCTCTTCGGGCACATGGGGAGATATTTTGGATCGGCATTTGATATGTTCTATATTTGCATATGCACCGGCAGGTATTATCCCTGCCTTTGCCAGTTCCAAAGCATTTTTCATATAGGGCACTTTTTTGCTTTTGATAACTGCTGTAAGCCCTGATGCCTCTGCCATTTCATAACAATGCCCCAAAAGTCCGAAACCGGTCACATCAGTACACGCATTTATATCATATTCGCATACCGCCTCCGTAATGAAATCATTCAGCGAAGTCATGCTTTTTATCATTTCTTCTGTCTCGGCAGATCCCAACAGGCCTGCCTTTGCCGCAGTAGTCAATATGCCTGTTCCCAAGGGCTTTGTCAGTATAATTATGTCGCCTTCCTTTGCGCCTCTGTTCGTCAGAAGATTCCGGGGATGAACGAAACCGGTAACTGCCAGCCCGTATTTCGGTTCTTTATCTTTTATTGTATGCCCTCCGGTTATCATAGCTCCCGCCTCATTTATTTTGTCGTATCCTCCCCTTAGTATTTCTCCGGCTATCTCTTCCGGCATGTCTTCCGGACAGCAGAAAATATTCATTGCAAGCAAAGGCTTCCCTCCCATTGCATATATATCGCTAACGGCATTGGCCGCTGCTATCTGTCCGAAAATATAAGGGTCATCGACCACGGGGGGAAAAATGTCAACAGTCTGCAGCAATACTTTTTCTTCATCGATCATATAAGCCGATGCATCATCTGCTTTATCGAAGCCCACAAGTAAAGCGGGATCATCGGGACTTGGTAATTTACGCAGGACCTGCGCAAGCGCTCCGGGCGCAATTTTTGCCGCTCAACCGGAATGCTCTGTCATTTCTGTAAGCTTCAACTGCTTAAGATTATCTTTGTCCATGAAAGTTTCCTCCCTTCCCTATTTGATATTGTATTCTTCCATGACATGTCTTTTGAACATCTCAGCTGTAGGCGAAAGTGTGGTCTGCTTATGGTAGATCATATAGAAATTCCTTTCAAATTTGAAATCCTCTATGTCAAAAACCAGATAATCGGCTTTTTCTGTATCTCTCTCTGCGGAAAGCCCCGAAATAACAGATACACCAAGACCGGCGGATACAGCTCTTTTCACACCGGTCAGATTGCTCATTCTTGCTATAATGTTCATTTTTTTCATTGAGATATCCATGTCTGTCATGGCCTTTTCGAAGGCTTTGCGGCTGCCGGATCCCAACCCCCGCCATACAAACTCTTCTTCCATAAAATCTGCCATTTTTATGGTACTTCCATGCAACTTTAAGTATTTTTCGTTTTTCGGTGTAATAAGTACAGCATTATCCTCTTCCAGTTTCACATATATCAGATCATTTTCCGTCCTGCTACCGGTGAATCCTATCTCTGCTTTCTGTTCACGTATACTGTCATTGACCTGGCCGCTGTCCTCCTGTTCAACATAGAACTTGGTATTATGATATTTTTTCTTGAAGGAAACCATGAGATTTGGCAATATATACTGATAAGGCACATTTGATGCGAATATTTCAATTACTCCTTCAATGCTCTCATTATAATTCTTCAGTGAATATACCGCTTTTTCTCTTGTCCCTATCATGGCGACCGCATATTTAAAAAACAACTGTCCCTGCCTGGTGGGGACGGCCTCCTTTCCTCCTCTATCAATAAGTTGCATTCCCATCTCTTTTTCCAGAGAACTTATATGCGCACTAATTGTGGGCTGTGTAAGGAATGATGCGTCTGCCGCCTTGGAGAAATTGTGGTATTTGACAACATTTACGAATGCTTCTATCTGTTTAAAATCCATATCATGACCTCCTTAAAATTCTTGCATCTCCCACAAGCCTGGTTATCTTCATTTCATCCAGCGCTTCAAGAATCAAGACCGTATACTTCCTGGATGAGTCCAGAATATCTCTCATCTGGGCAAGCGTTATCGAATCATTATCCTTCATATGTTCATGGAAAAGATCCATTGCCCTCTCCCATGCCTTGCTGTGCATATAATATCTGTAATTAAGCTTTACAAGTATTCCTTCAGACACCATATCTTCGGTTATCTGTTTAAAATGCTTTTCGTCCTTCCTTCCCGCTGCATAAGCCTCCATATCACGGGCTTCAAATCCCGATTCCAAACAATATTTTTCTATTTCTTCTCTTGTTTCCTTCTGTTCTTTTGTGTATTTTATGCTGAATCCGGAAATAGCCACTGAATTTCCCCTGTCCTGGATTTTTTTCCTTTCTTTCAGAAGTTTCAAAAGAGATCCCGAGTATTTTTCCTTATCCGTATAAAGGGCCGCTGCCAGTTTTTCACGAAACTCATTTTTGTCCATCCCTTTTGCTATGGGATTGTCGGAATGATATTTTTTTAAGATCTTGGATGCTGCTGTCTCTATATGCCTGGCGAAATCTTTATGTATATAAGAGCCGTTTTCAAATTTTAGAGTCTTGCCATCTTTTATTAGCTCTTCCATAAGATACGCCATCTCGTCCTTTCCGAATCCGGTTATTGTCCTTAACTGATCTTCAGTATAGAATCTTCCGCTGTTCTCTTTTATTATCTGAAGAAGTATGGCTGCATCATCTCCTGCTGCTTTTATATGCAATGCTTCCAGTGTTTTTTTATTCTTCCTTTTATGTTTTTCTGGATAAGAGTCAAGTACTGTCCCTCCACCTATGCTTTCCACGGGCGAATAGAACCTCACGACGAATCTGTCTCCTCTCTTGAGTGCCAGTTCCTCATCAAAGCGCATCTGAGCCAAGCCCGTTTCTCCCGGACCCAGTTCATCTTTTTCCAGCAGGACGACCTTACACAAAGCTTCTGCGGATCCGTAATGAAAGTGCACCCGGCTCCCGTTTTTTATGGATCTTTTACTGCTTTTGAACATATTTATCTCTGTATCAAGCATCATGGTGTTTACCATGGAACCGGGCGCCGCCAAGACATCACCCTTTTTTATTTTTTCTTTTTTTATTCCGGAAATATTTACAGCGGTCCTTTGTCCTGCCAGTGCCTTTGATGTCTTTTGACCGTGTACCTGAAGATTCCTGACTTTTGTCCTTATGCGGGAAGGATATATCTCAAACTCATCACCTTCACATATGGAGCCCTCCGTAAGGGTGCCTGTGGCCACTGTTCCAAACCCATCTATGGTGAAAACTCTATCAACCGGGATCCTGAATATTTCGGGGGCGGTCCTTTTTTCTTTTACTTCTTTAGCCAGCTCAAAAAGCTTTTGCCTGAGCCTTTCTATGTTTTGGCCGGTTTTTGCGGAAACTTCTATTATTTCTGCTTCTGAAAGAAATGTCTCCTTTACTGTATTTTGTATATCTTCTTTTACAGCTTCTCTCCAATCTTCGTCGGCAAGATCGGCTTTTGTTAAAGCTATAACTCCTTTTTTTATTTTCAGGGTAGTCAATATATCAAGATGCTCCATTGTCTGGGGCATTACACCTTCATCCGCAGCGATCACCATAAGACAAATATCTATGCCGCCTATTCCCGAAAGCATATTTCTTATGAATTTCTCGTGTCCGGGCACGTCTATTATTCCTATATTCTCTCCCTCTTCTGTTTTCATGTTTGCGAAGCCCAGCTCTATGGTTATTCCCCTTTGCTGCTCCTCTTTGAGTCTGTCAGTATCCGTGCCGGTCAGTTCTTTTATAAGGCATGTCTTGCCATGATCCACATGTCCTGCGGTACCTATAATGACATTATTCATCTTCCCCTCCATATATGTTTTTGAGTGCTTCTGCAATAATATCCGTTTCTTCTTCTGTTACGGTACGCATTTCAATATTAACACTTTCTTTATGTATCCTTGCTATCACAGGTATGCGGTTTGCCCTTAGACTTTTTCCTGTTTTTTCGGGTGTTATCTCATTGTGCCCGATCACCACAGCAAACCCCGGAAGTATGGTCAATGGAGTTGTGCCGCCTCCTATCCTGTTTTCGGAAGGTTGCACAGATATATGGAATCCTTCCTTGTCTTTTAACGCTTCTTTGATTTTTTCCGCGCATTTTTTTGCTCTTTTTTCAACTTCCTTTTCCGGATCAGTTATCATTTTTAATACGGGTATCTTTTTGATCGCATTTTCTTCATCCAGGTATTCATAAAGCACTGACTCCATGACTGCCGCAGTCATTTTGTCTATCCGAAGGGCCCTGGCCAGAGGATGCTCTTTCATTTTGTCTATATATTTTTTACGGCCTGCAATTATGCCGGCCTGGGGTCCGCCCAGAAGTTTGTCCCCACTGAAAAAAACCATATCTATACCGGTTTTTAAAACATCTTCTACATTTGCCTCCCGGATGCCGTATTCGGAAAGATCCGCAATAAGACCGCTTCCCATATCATAAGCCACCGGCAAACCTGCTCTTTTGCCCAGATCCACCAGTTCTTCCAGTTCTGCTTCATCGGTAAATCCCACAATGGCATAGTTGCTCTTGTGAACCTTAAGGATCATGGCGGAATCCCGGGTCAAAGCTTTTTTGTAGTCATCTATTTTGGTTTTATTGGTGGTGCCCACTTCAACAAGCCGGGCCCTGCTTATGTCCATTATATCCGGTATCCTGAAAGATCCGCCTATCTCAACAAGTTCTCCCCTTGACACTATGGTTTCTTTTTCTCCACTGATGGCTGCCAGGCAAAGCAATGTTGCGGCGGCATTGTTATTCACTGCCATTGCGGCTTCAGCTCCGGTTATTCTCTTGAGAAGAGGTTCAATATGATCGTGTCTTGATCCTCTTGTGCCATTTTTCAGATTGTACTCAAGGGAAGAATATCCTGTGGAAACAAATGCTGCATTTTGGACGGCAGCTTCAGGCAGTACAGAACGCCCCAGGTTTGTATGTATTATCACTCCTGTGGCATTTATTACTCTTCTGAGACTTTTTGTACCGGCTTTTTTCACCAGCTTTTCCACTCTTTCAAAAATGCTTTCCGCATCTGTTTCTTTTCCTGTCAACAGATCTTTGCGCATTTCATCTACAGCTTTTCTTACTGAATCAACAACGACTTCTCTGGGTACCTCTTCAAAAACCGCAACCAGGCGCTGATCATTCAGCACCTGGTCTATTTTTGGAAGTTTACGCATAACTTCATTATTATCCATTTTTTCACCCGGCCTTTCATGATAAATGGCGGGGATATGTGGGAATCGAACCCACCCGGGAAGCTTTTAACTCCCCAAACCGGTTTTGAAGACCGTCAGGCACACCAGCACCCATCTATCCCCCTATCTCAAACCGCAAGTAACATTATTATGGTATCATAATGAAATCAAAAAAACAATAACGGGACGGCTTTGCCGTCCCGCATTTTTGAGTATTACTTTTATTTACTTGACTATCTTCACTGCACAAACCTTGTACTCGGGGATCTTTGCCGTGGGATCTATTGCTGAATTGGTCAAAAGGTTTGCCGGGCCGTCTGCGAAATGGAAAGGCATAAACAGAACGCCCTCCTTTACATCCGGGGTAACTCTTGCATCGATGGAGACCTGTCCCCGCCTTGATGCCACAGTGACCTTTTCTCCGTCTTTGATGTTATATTTTGCTGCATCCTGCGGATTTATTTCAACAAAGGACTTGCCTGCTATCCTGTTGAGTCCATCACTCTTTCCTGTCATTGTTCTTGTATGGTAATGGAAAAGTATCCTGCCGGTTGTGAATGTGAAGTTGTACTCGGAATCCGTTTGTTCAGCCGGTTCTTTGTATTCTGCAGGCTTGAACAGGGCATGCTCTCCTCTTGTGAATTTCGCCGTGTGCAACACAGGAGTCCCGGGGTGTCCCTCATCCGGGCACGGCCACTGCAGTGATCCCAGTTTCTCGATTCTGTCATAGGTTATCCCTGCATATGAAGGCGTAACTTTTCTCATCTCGTTGAAAATATCTTCGGCAGAATCATACTCTGCTGGAACTCCCAGTCTCTGAAGCAGTCCGGCAAGTATCTCCCAGTCAGGTAAAACGCCTTTGGGCGCATCCACGGCTTTTCTTATTTTCTGAACTCTTCTTTCGGTATTTGAGAAAGTGCCGTCTTTTTCTGCATAGCAGGCTGCCGGAAGAACAACATCCGCCAGTTCCGCTGTCTCTGTCATGAATATATCCTGTACCACAAGGAACTCACAATGTTCAAGGGCGTGGTCCACATGGTTTATATCCGGATCGGATATCATGGGATTTTCTCCCATTATGTAAAGACATCTGATATCGTCTTCGCATATGGCATTCATTATTTCAGTTATTGTCTTGCCCGGAGTATTGGAAAGTTCAGCTCCCCAGAATTCACTGAATTTTTTCAATGCATCCGGATTTGCGACTTTCTGATATGCTGTCAGATCTCCCGGCAGACATCCCATGTCACAAGCTCCCTGAACGTTGTTCTGTCCTCTTAAGGGATTTACTCCGCATCCATATTTGCCAATTTTTCCGCATACCAGTGCCAGATTGCATACATTCATTACACCAGCCGTACCTGTGGCGAACTGAGTCACTCCCATTGCATAGTAAATAGGCGATTTTTCGGCTTTTGCATATATCCTGGCTGCCTTTACAATATCATCTGCAGAAACTCCGCATATTTCTGCCACTCTTTCAGGTGTGTAATCTTTGACTGTTTCCTTGAGTTCCTCGAATCCTTCAGTCCTTTTGCTTATATATTCTCTGTCATACAGTTTTTCTTTTATGATCACATTTATGAGACCATTAATAACCGCAATATTTGTTCCCGGTTTGATCTGCAAAAATACATCTGCCTCTTTTGCAAGGGGTATTTTCCTGGGATCTATTACTACAAGCTTCGCTCCTTCCCTTATGGCCTGTCCTATTCTGGCTCCCAGAACGGGATGGCCTACCGTGGTATTGGATCCTGTGATAAGGATCGCATCAGCATCCATAACTTCCGGAATGGAATTTGTCATGGCGCCTGAACCAAGTGCTGCCGCAAGACCTGCGACTGTGGAGCTGTGTCACAACCGGGCGCAGTGGTCCACATTGTTGGTACCTATTCCTGCGCGGAAAAGTTTCTGGAACAAATAATTTTCTTCATTTGTTACTCTTGCACTGGAAAAACCTGCTATCGCATCCGGTCCCGATTCTTCCCTTATCTTCGAAATATTCTCTGCGATATGGTCAAGCGCCTCATCCCAGCTTACCGGAGTCAACTTGCCTCTTTTTCTTATATATGGTGTATTTAATCTGTCTTCATGTCCTATGAAATCATACGCAAACTTGCCCTTCACACAAAGTATCCCTTCATTGGAAGACCCAAAGGCAGGTTGCACCCCTACCACCTGATTACCTCTGACCTTTAAATCGATCTGACATCCAACACCGCAATATGGGCATGTAGTCCTTACAAGTTCCACTTCCAGTGGTATGGGCTTTCTCTGGGTCACTCTTGCCTGCANNGCGGGTTTTACCACCGTATCAAATCCCCTGTTCACAAAGGCCAAAGCCCCTACTCCCATTACTTCATTACACATCCTCACGCAGAGTCCACAATGTATACACTTGTTGGGATCTCTTAGAACATAGGGATGATCATCGTTATAGTCTTCTCCTTTGTAATCGGGATCTTTGAAATCGTAGATGTTTTTCTTTCCTGCCATTCTGGCATGTCCGCTGGCACCGAAAAGATTCGTATACTCTATAAGTCTGCAGGTGAAGTAATTGCCGCATCCGCATTCCAGACACCGCTTTGCTTCTTCCATTGCTTCCTCTTCATCATATCCGTATACTACTTCCTTGAAGTTGCCCTTACGTTTGTTCGCTTCCATCTGGCCCATTCTCTTACGGAATTTTCTTTCTCTGTCTTCAAAGGCCTCTTCATCAAGGTCGTCGCGTATATCCACATAGGGCATCTGATGTTTGATTTTTTGTCCTTGCAGATATGCATCTATTACTTCTGCCGCCTTATTGGCATCTGCCATGGCTTCAACTGCTATTGAAATCTTATCATTGCCGCAGTCTCCGCCTGCGAACACGCCCTCTTCACTTGTCATGTAGGTGTCAGGGTCGTATGCTATCCCTTTTCTTCTTGTAAGTTCGATATTCTTTATTCCCTCTGAATTCACCGCCTGACCTATTGCCAGGAGCACATAATCCACATCCAGAGTCTCTGTCTTTCCTTCTATAGCTACGGGTTTTCTTCTTCCTGATTCATCAGGCTCACCCAGCTCCATTACCTGAAGATGTATCTGTTTTACCTTCCCGTCTTCTCCGGGAATGATTTCTATGGGATTTGTAAGGTTCTTGAAGATAACGCCTTCTTCTTCGCCTTCCAGTATTTCTATTTCATCAGCCGGCATTTCCGCCTTTGTTCTTCTGTAAATATTATATGAGTTTTTTGCGCCAAGTCTTACAGCTGTCCTACAACAGTCCATGGCTGTATTCCCTCCGCCTACTATGGCCACATTCTTGCCCTTCAGATCCGGCGGTGTCTTGTTTATTACCGACTGAAGAAAATCGATACCTCCGATAACACCTTCTGTATCTTCTCCCTTACAACCTGTACCCGTGGATACCCATGCTCCTATGGCCACCAGGACAGCATCATGTTTCTTTTTGAGTTCCTCAAAGGTTATATCTCTTCCTATCCTTGTATTTACTTTGATTTCTACGCCGGTTTTTTCTATAAGTTTTACTTCCTGGTCAAGCACTTCTTCCTTTGGAAGTCTGTATTGAGGTATACCGTATCTGAGCATGCCGCCACAATATGGCATTTGTTCATATACCGTTACGGCATGCCCCTTCTGGCGAAGAAAATATGCAGCCGAAAGTCCCATGGGACCTCCTCCTATTACTGCGACCTTTTTGCCTGTGTCAGGTTCACAATCAGGGATGAAAGGATTACCGCTTTCTGCATCCACATCTGCGGCAAAACGCTTGAGCCATGCTATTGATATGGGTTCCTCCACAAGACCTCTGCGGCAGTCTGTTTCACAGGGGTGAGGACATACTCTGCCGATGGCACCCGGAAGAGGTATCTTTTCTTTTATAAGTTTTATGGCTTCCTCAAACTGTCCGTTGGCTATAAGCCCTACATATCCCTGACAATCCGTCCCTGCCGGACAATTTAGGGTACATGGTCCTTTGCAGTCTCCGTGATGATCGGACATCAAAAGCTCCATATTTGTTTTTCTGGATTCTTTGATCCTGTCAGTATTTGTTCTGACGGCCATATCGGGCTCTATTTCAGTACTGCATGATTTTAGAAGTTTTGGGTTTCCCGCCACCTCAACAACACATATACCGCAGGCTCCATATGCTTCAACTCTCTGATCGTAACAAAGAGAGGGAATGAAGATGTCGTTCTCTTTTGCGACCTCCAATATGGTCTGCCCGGGGCTTCCGAAACATTCCTTTCCGTCAATCAAAACTCTGATTTTATCCATTTTAGAAATTCTCCTTTACTGCTGCGCAGTTTCAAACTTGCAGACTCCCGCTGTACATTTGCGATCTACAATATGATCTTTATACTCATTTCTGAAATACCTGATCGTTGTTATAACAGGGTTTGGAGCCGTTTGGCCCAGACCGCACATTGAACCGTCCTGAACCTTTTCAGCCAGCTCATTGAGCATTTCTATATCACCGTCTTTGCTTGTGCCTGTTGTTATCCTCTCCAGTATTTCAAGCATACGCCTTGTCCCTATGCGACAGTAGTTGCATTTTCCGCAGGACTCCTTTGCTGTAAAATCAAGAAAATATCTGGCCATGTCCACCATGCATGTTGTTTCGTCCATGACGATTATGCCGCCGGATCCGATTATTGCCCCCGTTGCCGTTATGCTTTCATAATCAACGGGTGTGTGTAGCAGTTCTTCAGGTATACATCCTCCTGAAGGTCCTCCCACCTGAGCCGCCTTGAATCTGCCTCCGTCTCTTATCCCTCCGGCTATATCAAATACTATTTCTTTTAGTGTGGTTCCCATGGGTACCTCGATCAGTCCCCCTCTTTTGGCCTTTCCGGCCAGGGCAAAAACCTTTGTCCCTTTGCTTTTTTCGGTTCCCATACCGGCAAGTGAAGCTCCTCCGTTTTCTATGATATAAGGAACGTTGGCAAGTGTTTCAATATTATTGACATTAGTCGGTTTTTTCCAGTAACCTCTTTTTGAAGGATAAGGAGGCCTTATTTTTGGAAGTCCCTGCTGTCCTTCAAGGGATGCGATAAGTGCTGTTTCTTCTCCGCATACAAATGCTCCGGCTCCTATCCTCAAATTTATATCAAAACTGAAATCACTACCGAAAATATTTTTGCCCAGGAAACCTTTTTCCTCAGCCTGCTTTAAGGCTTTTTCAAGTCTTTCCACAGCCAGGGGATATTCGGCTCTCACGTACATTATTCCAAAGGATGCCCCAACGGCATAAGCGCATATTATCATTCCCTCAATTATATTATGAGGATCTCCCTCAAGGAGGGCTCTGTCAATAAATGCACCGGGATCTCCCTCATCACCATTGCATATTACGTATTTCACATCGCTTTCTTGCTCTCTGGTGTCTTTCCATTTTTTCCATACGGGAAATCCTGCCCCGCCTCTGCCTCTAAGACCGGAAGCTTCCATCTCATCGATGATCTTTTCCGGCTGCATTTCTTTGACCGCTTTTTCTGCCGACTTATATCCGCCTCTTTTTATGTAGTCGTCTATACTTTCGGGGTTTATCTGCCCGCAATTCCTCATAACGACTCTTTTTTGAAGATTTAAATATTTTTCGCCTTCTTCATTTATAAGGTGTGCCTCCGCTGTTTTGCCTCCGATAAGATGCGTTCCTACTATTTCACTTACTTTTTCGGTAAATACATTGACATATCTGCCTTCCAGTTTATCTTCATCTGAATATATATCCACTATGGGCTCAAGAAAGCAGGCTCCTATGCAACCTGTTTTTTCAATGGTCACATTCCGGAGGTTCCTTTCTTTGATATATCTTTCGAACTCTCCGGCCGTTTGTTGGGCTCCGGAAGCTATACCGCAGCTGCCTTGTCCTATAACGACTTTCATATTTTTACCTCCTTGGCTTCCCTTCCCTTTATATCATTGAGTATCTTTTTCACTTTTTCTTTAGTAAGATTCCCGTAAGCCTCTGTTCCTTCATCGCTTCTGACCAGCATTGCCGGTGCCAGAGAACAACATCCCAGGCATGCCACATTGTTCAGAGTGAAAAATCCGTCTTCTGTGGTTTCTCCGTCTTTGATACCCAGAAATTCGGTTATTGCCTCTTCTATACTGTCAGTTCCGTTCACATGACATGCTGTACCTTTGCACAACATTATCAGATATTTCCCCACCGGTTCCAGTCTGAACTGAGCATAAAAAGTAGCCACGCTGTATATTTTTGAAGGTTTTACGTGTATCCTTTCTCCTATATGATTTATTGCATCTACAGGTATATATCCATAAAGATCCTGTGTTTTCTGCAAAACTGTGATCAGACTTCCTCTCACATAAGCATACTTATCAAGCACAGGCTCCAGTTCCGGATATTTTCCGCACCCGTACTCTTTTGGGTTGCAAGTCATGGTGATCCTCCTGTTCCTAAAAAAACCAGTCGAAACCGGTTGTACTTCCAAATATTGATTATATCAATAGGGCAATAGAAAAACAAGTATAAGGCATGTTTTGGATATAATATTTATAAATAATATCTATTGAATAATAGATATTATTTATATAATATACATTTCCTTTATAACTTTTAAAAGATCTCCAAAAATTCCGTATGCTGTCTGTTCAATTTCCGGTTCCTCTTCGACCACATGAACTGTGCCCATAAGATCAGTAGTTATTGAAACAACAGAGGATGTTCCCTTTATGCTGGCATATAGACACTCTTTGTCTATTTCTTCAGGTGCCACTTTGCATATCACCTTCCCATTTGAAAGCACACCTCTGCAAATAAGTTTTATGACTTTTCCCTTCGATCTTGCTGATTTTATGTCTTCAAGGGAAATATCTTCAATGCCTTTTCTGCTGATATCATCGGGGGTGATCCCGGCATCCATCAGGATATTCATCAAAGCGGTAAGTTTTGCTGCGGCATCATATCCCTCTATATCCATTGAAGCATTAGCTTCAATAAAACCCCTTTCCCTACCTTCACTTATTATTTCCTCATAGGGCCTGTCCTTTGACATTTCCTCAAGTATATAATTTGTAGTGCTGTTTAATATTCCTCTGACCTCTGTTACTCTGCACATTTCAAGATTTTCGCTTACAAGGTTGAATACGGGCGTACCGTCCATTACAGTGGTTTCATATAAAAACATGCTTCCGTTTTTTTCTGCAAGATCCCTTAATCTTCTGTGATCCCATGCAATAGGTCCTTTGTTGGCAGTTATCACATGCTTTCCCCTGCAAAGGGCAGTTTCTATATGATCTATGGCCGGCTGTCCTGTTTTTATTTCCAGAGGAGTAAGCTCGATCATTATGTCATACTCTGTATTTTCAAGTATCTCCATTGAACTTATCCCCTTTGGTGCCAGAAGATTTCCTCTGCTTCCGGTGCCGATAGCAGTTATTTCACATTTAACATTATATTTTTCTTTTATTTCCTGTTCCTTGCTTTCAAGGAGTTTTTTGAATGCGGTACCGGCATTACCGTGCCCCAGCATAACTATCCTTATGTTTTTCATAATTTTATCCTCCGTCTTTGATTTATGATGCCAACGTTTATATGATTATATCCTTTTCCATAACTATTATAAAGCACATACTTGAACATAATTTCATAAGAAAAGAGCCTCCAAAAGGATCAAAAGTTTCCTGGAGGCTCTTTTACTGTACTTTTTTGTTCTCGGTCTATTCTGTCATTTTTGCCGGTTCCGGCAGTCTTTCTGTTATCATATTCATAAGATTATCCGTACACTTGAGAGGATCTGTGAATTTTGCATCTGCCACTACCACAAATTCCGGATCTTTCGGCGAAAGAACTCCACCTGTTATCTCTCCGATCTCAGCATACTTATATGTCGGCACCGTATCATCCATTTCAAAGGATATATCCGTCGCATCCTCAAATCCGAAATCCACTTCATATACAGAAGCTATTTCAGATGCCACCTCCCAGTTGGAAAGGGCTATCCCTTCATCTATAGCAGCCATGACAGGCATCAGCCTTCTTTCTGTATTTGTATATGTCCCATCCGTTGAAACAGAAGCTGTACCCGGTATAACAACATCTGCTTTTTTTGCAGAAGAGGTCATATGTGTATCTGAGACCATAAGAAATTCCAGATCCTTAAGCGCATATGCGGGAACATCTTCGCCAAATGACAGAAGAGCCTTTACTCCATCCATCCCTTCGGCTCCGCCGGTGATGCCAATATCTATTATCCCCTGAGAATTGTTTTTTGATTTCACCTGCAATATACCGTCTCTGGGCGATCCTATATGTCCCGAAAGAAGTGCAAGATCTGCAATTAGAGTAGCCGCCTCAGTTGTTGCAAAGTTCTGTGTGAATACTATCATTGCTTTTTTTGCATTGACATATATTCCTGCTATCTCTGCAGCATCCTTTCCGGGCACCACATCCTTGAGGCTTTTTTTGAATGTGTCAAATCCTTTGGCTCCGGAAGTTTTGCCACTATCTAACAGGTGCTTTGCCATCTCTTTGAGAAAACTCAGGTCATTTTTTGTATAAACGGATCTTTGGGCAAACTCAAAGTGNNAGCTGGATCACAGGATTGTCTTTTGCGTTGAATCCTGCTGCTATTATGACATCCGTCGAAAGCAGTTCGTTGATGGTGTTCGGGGAAGCATCCGTTCCGATAACTTTTTTTATTCCGCTTTCTCTGTTGTTGAAGCAGAGTGTTTTTGCTCCCATAACATCAGCAAGTTTTTTTACTGCATAAGCTTCCTCATTGGTATATCTGTCGGAAACAGCCACCGCAACTGATTCTTTGCCATACTTTGCTGCTATGGATTGGGCTTTTTTTGCGGTCATAATTATTGCATCATGATAATCCGTATTTCTGGCTTTGCCACCCATTTTCACAACGGGCTCTTCTATTTTGCCTTCAAGTACAGCGCAGTCAAATCCCCATTTTCCTCTTCCGCATGCCAGCCCCGCATTTACCGGGCCCAGCTTGTCGGGATTTGCTTTTATGAGCATTTCTCCGCATGACTCGAGTTCAAGGCTGCATCCCACTGAGCAGTATGCACATGTGGTCTCTGTTACGACTGTATCCAGAGGAACTTCCTTTATGACTGTCTGTCTTTCCTGCAGAGCGCCTGTGGGACATACGGTAACACATTGTCCGCATGAAACACATCCCGACTCAAGAAGGGGTTTTTCGAGAGTGGGTTTTACCACAGTATCAAATCCTCTGTTTACCAGTCCAAGGGCTCCTATGCCCATGACTTCATCACATACCCTTACACAAAGACCGCAAAGAATACATTTGTTCGGATCCCTTACTATGAAAGGATGATCGTCTTCAAATTCGATCTCGTTCTTTTCTCCGTCGAATCTCTTTGGTTCCACATCATACTGATTGGCATAATCTATGAGTTTGCATTCGAAGTAATCATGACATCCGCATTCAAGACATCTTTTTGCTTCTTTTTCTGCATCCTCTTTCGAGAAGCCGTGAGGTATGACTTCAGCAAAATTATCTTTTCTTTCTTTTGCCTGAAGTTCTGATATCTGCGGTCTGCATTCTCTTTCTCTGTCCTCAAAGGTCTTCTCTGTTATGTCATCTCTTTGGACAACATAAGGTTTGCTGTATCTTATCTTCTCTCCTGCCAGATAAGCGTCTATTACCATTGATGCTTTTTTTGCATCTGCGATGGCTTCGACCACTATGGATATCTTGTCATTTCCGCAGTCTCCTCCGGCAAAAACGCCTTCCATGCTGGTCATGAAAGTGTCTTCATCATAGGCCAGTGCACCTTTTTTTGTCTTGTCTATACCTTTGAAAATTCTGCTGTCTACAGCCTGTCCTATGGCCAGTATCACATTGTCTATTTCAATTGTTTCTGTCTTTCCTTCAACGGGCACAGGGCGTCTTCTTCCCGATTCATCCGGTTCACCCAGTTCCATTACCTGTAGCAGAACTTCTTTGACATGTCCGTCTTTATCTTTTTTGAATTCTATGGGATTGGTAAGATTCTTGAAAATAACGCCTTCCTCCTCAGCCTCAACTATCTCGACCATGTCAGCAGGCATCTCTTCTTTTGTCCTTCTGTAGATATTATAAACCTTGTCCGCACCCAGTCTTACAGCTGTCCTGCATGCATCCATGGCAGTATTCCCGCCACCTACCACAGCAACTTTTTTGCCGAGCTTGATAGGCTCGTTCCTTACTACTTTTCTAAGGAGATCTATGCCGCCTATGACGCCTTGGGCATCTTCGCCTTTGCATCCCACACCGGTGGATGTCCATGCACCGATCCCCAGAAGTACGGCATCAAAATCGGAACGTATGGTTTCAAAAGGTATATCCTCGCCCACTTTAGTATCTGTTATTATCTCAACGCCGATCTCTTCTATAAGTGCCACCTCTTCATCCACCACTTCCTTGGGAAGTCTGTATTCCGGTATACCGTATCTTAGCATTCCGCCCGCCTTTGGCATGGACTCGAATACCGTCACATCATGCCCCAGCTGCCTCAGGAAGAATGCAACCGAAAGGCCCATGGGTCCTCCCCCTATTACAGCAACGCTCTTGTCTGTCAGTTCTTCCGGCTCAGGAATTAGCATTTCCGGATCCGCTTGTCCGTTTTCTGCAGCGAATCTTTTTAGCATCTGTATGGAAACGGGCTCATCAATAAGGCCCCTGCGACACTCTGTCTCACATGGATGGGGACATACTCTTCCCAGACTTCCCGGGAAGGGTATCTTGTTTTTTATCAGATCTAGCGCTTCAGTATATTCTCCGTTTGCAATAAGGCCGGCATAACCCTGACAGTCTGTCTGTGCGGGGCATCCCAGCACACAGGGAGGTCTGCAGTCTCCCACATGGTCGGAGAGAAGCAGCTCAAGATTTGTTTTTCTGGATTCTATTACTCTCTCTGTGTTGGTCTTTACCACCATTCCCGGGGCTATTTCAGTTGCACATGCCTTAACCAGTTTTGGGTTGCCTTCAACTTCGCATACACATATACCGCATGATCCGTATATCTTTGTTCTCTCATCGAAACAAAAAGTAGGTATTTCTATTTCGTTTTCTTTTGCGACCTCAAGTATTGTCTGTCCGGGAATGCCCAGCACTTCTTTTCCGTCTATATTAAGTCTGAATTTTTTCATTGTGCTCCTGCCCCCTTTACTCTACTGTAATTGCGCTGAACTTGCAGGCCTCATAGCATCTGCCGCATTTAACGCATTTTTCCTGATCTATAACGTGTTTTTCTTTTACCTTTCCTGCTATTGCATCTACAGGACATTTTTTTGCACAAAGGGTGCAGCCCACACATGCATCGGTTATTTCAAATTTTATGAGAGCCTTGCAGGATTTTGCGGTGCATTTTTTTCTGTATATATGGTCTTCATATTCATTTCTGAAATATCTTATGGTTGTAAGAACAGGATTTGGTGCCGTCTGTCCCAGTCCGCACATGGATCCGTCTTTGACTTTGCCGGCCAATTCCTCAAGAAGTTCTATATCTCCTTCTTTTCCTTTGCCTTCAGTTATCCTTTCAAGTATCTCCAGCATACGCTTGGTGCCTATCCTGCAGTAGTTACACTTGCCGCAGGATTCTTTCCTTGTGAAGTCGAGGAAATACCTTGCCATGTCCACCATGCAGGTGGTTTCGTCCATGACGATCATACCGCCGGAACCTACTATGGCGCCGGTTTTTGTGATATTTTCATAATCGACGGGAGTGTCGATCAAAGAAGCGGGAATACAGCCTCCGGAAGGCCCGCCCATCTGAACGGCTTTGAATTCCTTATCGTTCTTGATGCCGTCGCCGATCTCGTAGATTACGTCGTGAAGCGGCAATCCCATGGGAACTTCAACAAGTCCGCCCTTCTTAATCTTTCCTGCCAGCGCGAACACCTTCGTACCCTTGCTCTTCTCGGTTCCGAAGGCGGCAAACGCTGCTCCGCCGTTTGCGATAATCCAGGGTACGTTGGCAAAGGTCTCAACATT
>DBPK01000008.1 GCA_002304835.1 Firmicutes bacterium UBA1422 | reverse complement strand
AATCAGCCGGTGGGACTGGACATACAGGTCATGCGGAAAGCCAGGTACGAAAACATAGCAGATCGCTATTTTATGCCCCATGAGGCGGAACATGTAAGGAAAAATGGTCCGGAAGGGTTCATGGATCTTTGGGTAAGAAAAGAAGCTTTCTTGAAATACCTGGGAAAAGGCCTGGCGGAGGGTATCAAAATAATTGATACTATAGAAGCCGGTAAACCGGCAGAAAAGACAGAAGCATACGGCAAAAAAGCATATTTTACTGAGATAGATATCAGAAAAGACGTGAAATGTGTTTGTGCATCAGCAGAAAAGGAAGAAATATGGAAAAAGACAATAAAGTGAGAGCATATTTTGCGGGAGCCGTTTTTTCGGTACTTGTAGGGTTTTCTTTTCTTGGTGTAAAGACCTGTGTGCCTTTGGCAAGCACATTGCAGATACTGACTCACAGATATAATTTCGCATTCCTGGCAGTTATAATTGTAATGCTGCTTCATATATGGAAAATAGATATCAAAGGAAAACCTCTGGGAATGCTTTTTCTTACCGGTGCTTTTTATGTGGGGTTCATGATACTTCAGACCATAGGTCTTATATATGCCACATCAATAGTAAGTGCAATAATTTTTGCCATAGTACCTATAATGGTAAAGATAATAGCAGGGATATTCCTTAAAGAGCATTCCAGTATCGGCCAGACGATATTCATGTTTATTTCGGTGGCAGCTCTGATCGCAATGATGCTTATAGGCGCTGCGGATGTTTCATATAACTGGATAGGTATAACGATACTTTTGCTTTCCAGTCTTTCTATGGCCATCAACAATGTGCTGATGCGTGCGGTAAGGGCTTCATATACACCCTTTGAAATAACAGTTGTAACTGCATTTGAAGGATTCCTGACTTTCAACATGGCAACTTTGATATGGGGCATTGCCCAAGGTACTCTTGATCAGTATTTTGCACCCTTTGCCCATACGGAATTCATAATAGCAACTGCTTATCTGGGCATATTCTGTATATTGTTTTCGGCTCAGCTCATGGCATTCATGCAAGCCAATATGCCCTCGGTAAATGCATCAATATTCGGCAATGTTTCAACGGCAATTTCATTTGTGGCAGGAGTGGTGGTCCTGGGAGAACCTCTGCATGCTTATCACATAATCTGTACCGCCCTTATTATAATAGGGGTCATAGGTGTAGGGATGGCCGGCAAAAAGGAGTTGAATAAAATATGAAAATAAAATTTCTTTCTGAAAATAAGACAGATAATCCCGGATTTCTGGCAGAACACGGGCTTTCCATTTACATAGAAACCTATGGGTATAACATACTTTTTGATACGGGAGCCACAAAAGAGGTTTTTTCCCAAAATGCAAAGAAGATGTCCGTGGATCTAAAAAGCGTGGATCTTGCCGTTATAAGCCATGGACACTATGACCATGCGGGAGGTGTCCCGGAATTTTGTAAAATAAACAAAAAAGCTCCCGTTTTCATACATAAAGATGCTTTCCCCGACTCTTACGGGACAGATGAAAACGGCCAGATAGACAGGGAACCCTGCGGTATCCTTTGGACCGATGATGAAAAGAAAAAAGTAAAAGACAGAATGGTGCTCACTGACGGGCCCACATGGCTGACCGACAATGTATGCATTTCAGGCACCATACCCGATTACAAAGGTATGGACATGACTGAGGATTTTTATATAAAATGCCAAGACGGCACCTATGTAAAAGATAATATGACCCATGAACAGTTCCTGGCCATAAGGGAAGAAGGCCTTTTCATATTTTCCGGATGCAGTCATAAAGGAGTTATTCCTGTCATAAAATATGCAAAGGAACTGTTCCCAAAAGAAAAAATAACTCTTCTGGCGGCGGGAATGCATCTTTACAGTGCTTCTGCCGATATGAGAAAAAAAGTGATAAAACAGGTCATGAAGGAAAAGGTCGACAATGTTATGCCGGTGCATTGTACGGGCATCGAAGCTATCTGTGAGCTCAAGACCGCCATGGGAGAAAACTGCATAATAGCCACCGCAGGAGACAGTTATGGATATTAATGATGCCGCCCTCAGGTTCCTCGAAAGAAGAAACCGGACAAAAAAAGAGATGAAAGACCATCTGGCAGAGAAGGGATTCTCAAAAGATGATATAGGGCAGTGCATATCTTATCTGGAAAATTCCTGTTACCTTGATGATCAAAGATACTGCGGCGAATATTTACGGTATTCTTTTGCAAAGGGATGGGGAAAGAAAAAAATCGCTGCAAATCTGGCAAGACTTGGTATTTCCGGAGAAGAGATAGAAGAAGCATCAAGAAGCTATGAAGAAGAAAACGGAGTAGATCTTTCAGAAGAGGAAATAAAAAGAGCCTTCCGTCAGGCAGAAAAACTGGCGGCAGCATCAGCAAAGGAAGATAATTTCCCCGCAAAACTGGGAAGGAAACTTGCCTATCTGGGATATGACACAGAAACGGTTTACCGGATAGTCGGCAAATACATGAAGTGAACGGGAATCACAAAATTATGAGCAGAATGCATCAAAGAACGGAAACCATAACGGGCACCGAAGCCACAGCAGCTCTCAAGAGGGCGAAGGTGGCCGTTTTCGGTGTCGGGGGAGTGGGAGGCTACGCGGCGGAGGCCCTGGCAAGAGCCGGGATAGGATCCATCGACCTGATAGACAGGGACCGGATAGAGGAATCAAACCTTAACAGACAAATAATAGCCTTAAGAAGCACTTTGGGCCTTGATAAGGCAGAAACAATGAGATCCCGCATAAAAGATATAGATCCGGGAATAGAAGTGAAGGCCCGCAAAATTTTTTATATGCCCGAGAATGCCAATGACTTTGATATTGCAGGATATGATTATATAGTGGATGCCATGGACACAGTTACGGCAAAAATAGAGCTGGCCGTAAGGGCAAAGGATGAGGGCATCCCCATCATATCAGCCATGGGTACAGGAAACAAAAAGGACGCTTCCGCCTTCCGAATAGCTGATATCTCCAAGACTTCAGTATGTCCCCTTGCCAGGATAATGAGGAAAGAACTGGGCAAAAGAGGCATCAGACATATGAAAACGGTATATTCACAGGAAAAGCCCATAAAGGCGGATCCGCCGGGAAGCATGCCTAATGTACCGGGTGCGGCGGGCCTTATAATGGCGGGAGAAGTGATAAAGGATATAATTGATGGAAGTGGATATAATGGATAAAAATACAATGGACGAGAATACAATAGATAAAAAGACACTTGATGATACAAACAAAATGAGCATCCGTGTAATACAGGCGGATATAACTACTGTTATCGTGGATGCCATTGTGAATGCAGCAAACAGGACGCTTCTTGGAGGAGGCGGTGTGGACGGGGCCATACACAGGGTCGCAGGTCCGGATCTTCTTAAAGAATGCAGGACTCTTAACGGATGCGGGACCGGAGAAGCAAAGATCACAAAGGGTTATGATCTTCCGGCATCCCATGTGATCCACACGGTGGGCCCCGTATGGCACGGAGGGGATAAAGGCGAAGCGGAACTTCTCCGTAACGCCTACAGGAACAGCCTGAAACTGGCTAAAGAAAATAATATTTCTTCCATGGCTTTCCCCGCCATATCAACGGGCATATACGGATATCCCAAGGATCAGGCAGTAAAGATCGCCGTTGAAACAGTAAGGGAGTTCCTGAAGGATAACGATATGGAAGTTATATTCGTTACTTTTGGCGATGAAGACGAAAAACTTTACAGATATGTACTAAATCAATATAATTGACAGGGGAGGAAACAATATGACAGAAAAACAAAAGCTTATTGACAGGATCAATGAATTCTACTTTGAGATAATCGAAGAATACAAAGAAATAACAGCAAAAATAAAAGCAGAGTCTTCGGCTACTGCTGTATTCAAAAAAAAAGATTATGAGGGGAACATAAACAGGTTAAAAAGATGCAAGGCGGAAGCTTTGAGAATTGATGTAAAAACTGTGAAAATAGATGAATCCGATGAAGCCTCAAAGGATGTATCAGAAAGATTCGAAAGGGCACTTTCCCTTTTCAACTCTCTTTGTGATTCCCAGATACAACTTCAGACCGCATTCATGCAGAAGGCCAAAAGGGAGGCGAAAGTCACCTTTGGCGACTGCAGCGTCATAATGAAAAAAGTGAACACAAACAATAATGCCACTCAGGTGGCCATCCATGATCTTGATCTGGTATTCGCAGATTATATCGCGGATGAGGAATATGGACCCCGCGGATGCTGACAAATACATTTTATTAAGGAGAAATGGAATGAAAAATATACTCATTACCGGAGGCCCTACCAACGAACCCATTGATGAAGTCATGAAAATCACCAACATGTCCACGGGAAGCCTTTCCGTGTCCCTGGGACAGCTTTTTTTTGAAGCCGGATACAAGGTATGTCTTGTACTGAACAACAGCGTATCGACGGATAAACTGCCCATAGACAACAACATATCAGTAATAAGGATAGAAACCACGGAAGATATGTCAGGTGCCATAGAAACAAAGAGCAGGCAGGAGCATTTCGATGCAGTCATACATGCGGCGGCAGTGGGTGATTACAAGGCGGATTTTTCATTTCTTATGGAAGACATGGCAGCCGAGATATTCAGAGTCAAAGATACTTTAGAGTCGGAAAAGGAGATGCTGGACATAATGCTCGACCCTGTATGTAAAATCGATGATTCTTCCAAGATAAGCAGCTATCAGGCAAACCTTACAGTAAAACTGGGGTTGACCCAGAAGATCATCGCAAAATTGAGGGAATGGTTTCCGGGAGCTCTCCTTATAGGATGCAAGCTGCTGGAAAATGT
>DBPK01000002.1 GCA_002304835.1 Firmicutes bacterium UBA1422 | reverse complement strand
GTTATGCTGGCTGTGGGCAAAAAGAAGGATCATACCACCTGGCACGGAACAGGCGACTGGGGAGTATGGGAATCAGACAAGAAATAATTATATCTGATACTAAACGAGTATCTCAATATGTGTATTTCTTGCACGGCTAATGAATTTTCCTGTGATACCTTACAATCAGGACAGTACAACAAAACCCTGTATCCAATTTAACTATTGGGTACAGGGTTTTTAGATCCATAAAGAAAAGAATTAGCATGGCAATTAAGATTATATCAAGTTTTTATTGTTATACTCCAAGTAATATATGTTTTCATTATCGATGTAAACTTCCATGGGTTGATTATATAAATCCCTTACTGTGGTGATGCTATCAATGAAAGTGTTAACATAGTTATCCTTATTACTTTCAAGGGGTTCCATTGCTTTTTTTGTATTTTCTGAACCTAAGGAATCAAGTTTAGATCCGGCAGCAAGCAACTTTTCATCAAGGGAAGATTCTTTGATTATGGGAGTATTAGCGACTTTTTTTCCGGCAACTTTATTGATACCTGACACACCATTTAGTAAATGGGCTTGGATAGATGAACCCAACTGACTTTCTGCAAGATTGTAACAATCAGTATATAATTCCCGATATTTAAAAGAATGTTTTCCCATCAGATCAACAATACTATTAAGGTAATCTTCACTAAAATTTTCAAGTAACATTACATCTAAATAAGATGCAAAGCAATAAAGATATATGGCCTTTTGGTAGTTGCTGAATTTATACTGCATCTTTTTAAGCTTTGATTTTACATCTTTTGAATCGATGAAAAACTGTTTCTTTTTCAGTTTGTCAAGTAAATCTTTAATTTGTTCACGATAAAAAATGATAGACTGTTCGGAAGTCTGCTTGATATCAAGGACTTTAATATGACGTGTATTTTTATAATTCTCATTTTCCCAATTATATTTATAATTATTCATGATTTCTGACAAAAAATCAAGGTCGCTTTTTAACTTGGCTTTTTTGTCTTCTTCGAGAAACTCAATTATTTCCTGTTGGATTTCCTCAATAGACTCAAGTTTCTTTTCAATATTCATAAGGGCAGCTGCCATAAACAGCATGGTGGGATTAAAAGGCATAACTGTAGTAGTCGTAGTTGATATTGTATCTACGGGAGACCATCTTGCTTGTGCAAGGCCTCCACCATCTTTCACGATCGTGCCGAGAGACTCGGTACCTTTCTGTGCCAACCTTCCCGAAACTCCATCGGGGAAACGACAACGATACAACCCTTCGACAGCTTGATTTGTGGTTGAAGTAATTGTTCTCATGGATTCAGGGATGGAAGCAAATGCTATTCCTAAATTTGCTATTTCTGAAAGAGGGAATTTCATAACGCCTTTGGAACTGCTTACATACTCTGTGATATCTGCGCAAGGAGAAAACTCCACATTCATCATTGATTTTACGATTTCTTTTTTATTTTTTTCATTCATATTACTCTCCCAAAATAAATCATATCTTTATCGGCTATTAAGATACATTTAGATTTGAATCATGTGTTTATAATAAGTATAGCATAGAATGTTCGAAATTGCAGAGTGTTTTACAGATAGAAATAGCAGGAAGGAAAGATCAGGATAAACAACAAAAGCAGAAAAAAGTGCTATTTATGGCCACTTGAGACAATAAAAGGACAAGTAAAAAGAAATAAGTGTGGTACAGTAACACTGGAAACTTGCATCTTCCAGATGGCATTTTGAAGCGAAAAATCTTATCAAGAGGGGTTTACTATATAGGAATAGTAATTTCTATATTATATCAAAAGGAGAGATAGAAATGAGAAGCGTAAGATTCAGAACAAGCAGGTGGGGAATATTTGTTGATGTTTTTCTTGTATTGATCACCTGTGGCTTGTGGTTCATATGGATACTCGTTCGATATTTGAGGGCAAATTCATAGGTGAAAGCAAATATGGACATATGCGAAGGAATGATATAGAATAATAGTGTTAAAAAAAGCGATATAATATAAAACCTGATAATGCAAAAAACATTGGAGGAGTATAATGAATATCCCTTTTCCCGTAAAAGAGACTATTGATTCACGGCGATCCGCACGCAGTTATAAATTGACCGCCGTTGACAGGGATATCATTTCATCAATAAAGGACTTTGTGAACTCCATGGAAGTTACCTTCGAGCATAATGTTGAGATCAGGTTTTTTAATGCGGATCCTACAAAAACTCTTTATCCGCTTATGATATCTCCCCCAGACAATATTGCATTCATGTCGGAAACTGATATTATCTCTATCTCAAAGGTGGGGTTTGTTGGCGAACTTCTTGTTCTTTTTGCCCAAAGCAAAGGGATTTCAACCTGCTGGTACGGGCATTATAAGTTATCTGAGCTTGAGCGACTAATGCCACATTTGCGATCTGCCGATGATTTTAAAGAGGCAAATATGGGCTACGGATATTCAAAGGGCATAACTACAGGCAGAAGGGCAATATGCATCACACCTATTGGTTATTATGATGATTCCGGACTGCGTCTTATGGATAGAATGACAAATAAAAAATTCAGTTTTAAACGTAAGAAAATAGAGGAACTTCTGGAAAACCAAAATGATTACAAAAATCTTTCGGAGGATGTCTTATATGCACTTGACTTAGGAAGAAAAGCACCTTCTGCCGCAAATGCGCAAATGTGGAGATTTGCCTTTGAAGATGATTTCAAAACAATCACCATAGCCATGCCGGTGGGATACAAGCATTTCAAATGGGAACATCCAAATGTCGATATAGGTATTTGCGCGTCTCATGTTTGGCTCGGATTAATAGACAAAGGATATGATCCGCAAGTCACTGTAAGTGATGATTCAGGCAGAGCAGTCTGGAGAATAGGGATTTGAGCCAGGAAAGATGGGAGAAATAGAAATGAATAACTCCATGAATACGATGAAGTCTTATACAACAATTGATGAACAGATAGCTTTATACCGTGAAAGAGGTCTTATAGTAGATGATGAGGAAAAGGCGCGTTTATTTCTAACTGATGTGAATTACTACAGATTAAGCGGATATACATCGGTACTTAGAGACCCGGAAACAGAAAAATTTCCTTCCGGGTCAAGGTTTGAGGATCTTCTGCAATGTTATGATTTTGATATGGAGTTAAGACTATTGCTGACCTATGTTTTGCAGTATGTGGAAATATCACTCAGGGCATATATCTCAAACACACATGCAGAAAAATACGGAAGCACAGGATATATAGATCCGGTATCGTTTGAGAGAGCTGACAAACATCTTGCTTTTATTAACAAATTTAAAAAAGAAAAGGAACATCACGGCTGGAAAGAAGAATTTGTAAAACATCATATAAAAAAGTATGATGGCAGATTCCCCATATGGGCGGCTGTTGAATTGCTAAGCTTTAGTGAACTTGTGACTTTGTACCAGAATCTTAAGGATGATATGAAAACAAAAATATGTACCGAACATTATGGGACAAAAGATATAAAAATAATAGAAGATAGACTCCGTAATATCAGTGACTTAAGGAATATTTGTGCTCACCATGGTCGACTCTATTGCAGAGAGATGACATATGACATGAAATTAACACATGAAGAGAAGGAAGTGGTAGGGAGGTTGGGAGCAGGAATAATAGCGGCTCCACGGACTCTGTTCGTTTACATGATCATATTAAAGAAAATCGTAAAAACCGACTTTTACTGGGGTAAATTTGTGCAAGGCTTTGATGCCCTTCCGAAAAAGTATCCCTTTGTTAGGTTGGAACGTTACGGCTTTCCGCCCAGAAGCAGTGGAATTGCAGAATTTGAGGATATTTTTGAGTAAATTTTACGGTGACAAAGCCGAAAAAATTTTGATAGGATATGATAGCAAAGAATTATATAGCCAAAATAATAAAATTTATAATGTGTAGAAAAGGACAATAAGACTATATGAGATTTATCTGTTATTTATAAAAGAGAGAGTGCCAGAAAGAAAGAGGTATTAAACATGCAGATTGAAACAATACTAAGTCAAATTGACCTTGGCAGCTATGCCCTGCCTGAATTTCAGAGAGGATATGTTTGGAACAGAGAACAGGTCCGTAAACTTATGAGTTCTTTGTACAGAGAGTATCCAATTGGAGGGCTGTTGGTATGGGTTACGAAGACAAATTCGGAAATCACCCGCGGCAAGGGGCAGCTTACGCCAGGCTCCGTCAATCTAATTCTAGATGGGCAGCAACGTGTAACAACTTTATACGGAATAGTTAAAGGAGAACCACCTAAATTTTTTGATGGAAATAAGAGAGCATTTACTGATTTGTATTTCAATCTAAGAGATGAAATTTTCGAGTTCTATATGCCAATGAAAATGAAAGACAATCCAGAGTGGATCAGTGTTACAAAACTTATGAAAAAGGGAGTAGGTAGCTATATTAATGATGTAACTAAGGATGACCCAGAGAAGGGACAATTTTTAATTAAGGAAATAGAGAAACTAACAAGGATTGAGAATATTAAAAAAAGGGATTTACATATACAGCAAGTTGCTGGAGATGAGTTTACAATAGATGTTGTGGTAGATATTTTTAACAACGTGAACAGCGGTGGTACTAAATTGAGTAAAGGCGATCTGGCATTGGCAAAAATCTGTGGAGAATGGCCGGAAGCAAGAGAAGAACTAAAAAAAATACTAGACAAATATAGTAAAGCAGGCTACAACTTCAAAATGGATTGGCTTCTACGTTGTATAACGGTGTATCTTACAAAGAGACCATATTTTTCAGAACTTGGTAAAGTAGAGATTGAGGAGTTCAAAACAGCAATAAAGGAGGCGGAAAACTTGATTTCCGATTGTCTTGATCATATTGGATCCCGCCTAGGATTAGACAACGATAGAGTTCTTGGTGGCAAGTATGCTATTCCGACAATGGTCGGTTACCTCAATATGCGAGGCAAAAGCAAATTGAGCGCCGATGAATGGGATAAGCTACTGTATTGGTATATAAATGCATTCCTTTGGGGGAGATATGCAGGATCAACAGAGAGTGTTATGGCACAGGATCTTAATGCATTTAGCAATGGTGGTGGTGTGGAAGCATTAATTATGTTGATGCGTAAAGACAGAGGAGTTTTTACTATTCGCCCAGAAGACTTCAATGCGTGGAGCACCGGTGCAAGATTTTATCCACTACTTTATATGATGACGCGTGTTGGCCATGCCAGAGATTTCAGTTCGGGTATTGAATTATCCAATGTAATGTTGGGCAAGAATTCGTCTCTTGAAGTACACCATATTTTCCCAAAACATTTATTATATAAAAAAGGAATATCAAAAACCATTGTGAATCAAATCGCCAATTATGCTTTCATAACAAAAGATACGAATTTGGATATTAGTGATAAAGCACCAAAAGAGTATATTCCTGAATATATGGAAAAAACTCCTGGTGCAATAGAATCGCATTGGATCCCAACGGACCATGAATTGTTGGAGTTAGAAAGATATGAAGACTTCTTGAATAAACGCCGTGCGTTACTTGCAGAAAATGCGAATAAGCTTCTTGCCTCATTATACCAGGGTAAAGTTGCAGATATTAAGATTGAGAACTACTCAGATCGAGAGGTTGTTGCTGTCGATGAAGGTTTAGAAAATGATGAAGCAAAGATTATTAAGCATGTGAATAATTGGATGGATGAACATGGAATGGCAGAAGGGATTCTTAATTACGATCTTGTAAATGAAGAAGGAGAAAGTCTGACAATAATCGATCTTGCATGGCCTGAAGGGATTCAAACAGGTTTAAGCCAACCAATTGCTTTACTTATTAACGAGAGTGAGGATACACATAATATCGTAAATCAACAAGGGTATAAATTCTTTGTTGATGCAGAATCCTTCAAGGAATACATAGAAAAGGAGTACATGGATAAAGAGAATACTTGATGCATATTGCTTAGATTCTATTCATAATAAGAGTTGTAAGGGTACATTAAATTTGTAACACCTATGTCTAATAGTTATACTGTCTATTAGGAAAGGAAATGTTATGAAAAAAATCACTATATGTTAAAATAAGATGTGCCTTATAAAAAACCGACATCAAAACACCTAACAAACCACCACAATCACCAAAGGACCTAAGTGAAATGATATGAAATACAGAAAAGACAAATACGGAACAGAACTGTCAGTGCTGGGATACGGATGTATGCGTTTTTCCAAGAAAAGGGGCAGCATAGACATAGAAAAAGCCGAAAAAGAAATAATGGCGGCCATTGAGGGCGGAGTCAATTACTTTGATACCGCCTATACCTATTTGGGCAGTGAAGCTGCCCTGGGCAAGATACTTGCGGACAATAACTGCCGCGATAAAGTATATATTGCCACAAAACTTCCCGTCCCGGTGGTAAACAGGGCGGCTCGGATCAATCAGATCTTCGAGAAGCAGCTGGAGCGTCTTCGGACCGATCACATAGATTATTATCTTATGCATACCCTCACCGATATCGTTCAGTGGGACAGGATGATAAGGCTGGGCATCATCGACTGGATAAAAGAACAAAAAGAAAAGGGTAGGATCCGGAATATCGGCTTTTCCTTCCACGGCAACACGGATATGTTCCTTAAGGTGCTAGATGCCTATGACTGGGACTTTTGTCAGATCCAGTACAATTACATGGACGAGACCAGTCAGGCAGGAAGAATTGGACTTAAGGCAGCCCATAAAAAAGGGATCCCCGTAATTATAATGGAACCTTTGAGGGGCGGCAGACTGGTAAATATTTTGCCTGATAAGGCAAAAAAACTGATGCAGGAGCATGAACCCCAAAGGTTTCCCGCCGAGTGGGCATTCCGATGGCTATATGATCAGCCGGAGGTCACAGTGGTGCTTTCGGGAATGAACAGCATGGAAATGGTCAGTGAGAACATAAGGATCGCCCATGATGCTTTGGCGGGCTCTTTCGGAGAAGAAGATTTCAAAATGATCAACCGTGTCAGAGGTATACTGGCCGAAACAGAAAAAGTCGGATGTACCGGATGCGGATACTGTATGCCCTGCCACCGGGGAGTGGATATACCGGGGATATTTCAGTGCTATAACAGAATAGGCAGCGAGGGAAAATCAAAGGGAAGGTACGAATACATGCTGCTTACGGGGCTCAAAAAGAAAAGCACAGGAGCCGGTAACTGTATAGACTGCGGCATCTGTGAAGCCAAATGCCCCCAGCAGATAAAGGTAGCCGAAGAACTGAAAAAAGCCCGAAGAGAGCTGGAGACCCCCATATACAAAGGACTGCGGCTTATTTCCGGATTTATATTCAGATAAAATTTATTATAAAAGATCTTGATCGTGAGGCATAAATGAAAGAAAAACCGATCCTGAGGAACAAGGCATATCTTTATCTGACGGAATTTTTCGCCGGAATGTCCATTATGGCGGTGGAACTGGGTGCCAGTCGCCTTTTGGCTCCCTACTTCAGTTCATCACAAATCGTGTGGACCATTATCATCGGCACCATCATGATCGCCATGGCCCTGGGGAACATTTACGGCGGCCGCAGTGCCGACAAAGATCCCGATCCGGACAGGCTTTACAAAAGAATGATATTTGCGGCTCTTTGGATAGCAGGGATACCTGTGCTGGGCAAATACGTTATTTTGGCCATATCGGGGGCACTGATCTTTTCCATCAGCAACAACTTTCTTATAATTGCCGCCTTCGTAGCCTGCATGGTTATTTTCGTATTCCCCCTTTTTCTCTTGGGCACAGTGACACCCTCTTTGGTGAAATACACGACAGACAGCCTGGATGACAACGGAAGGATCGTGGGTGCCCTCTGCGCATATAATACTGTAGGAAGCATAATCGGCACATTCCTGCCCACATTCGTCACCATACCGGCGGTGGGTACTTCCATAACATTTTTGATTTTTGCCGGGATACTTCTTGCCCTGGCACTGATATATTTCTTTAGTACAAGGGCAAAGCTAAAGACCGTGGCTGTAAGCATTGTTGTTTTTTTGATTTGCGTTACATTCGGACACAATAACAGCTTTGCATTCTGGGAAGATGATCTTAAATATGAGGGCGAGTCCGTTTATAACTATCTACAGGTCAAAGAAACGGAAAGCAGCATTATTCTTTCCACAAACGTTCTATTCGGGGTACAGTCCATATTAAAGAAAGATGAAGGGATGACAGGCATGTATTATGATTATGCCATGGCAGCACCCTTAATGGCTAAAGTGGGCGAAAAGGAAAACCTGGATGTACTGATCCTGGGCATGGGCACAGGGACTTATGCCAGCCAGTGCATGCACTATTTTGACAATGTAAACGTGGAAGGCGTGGAAATAGATGAAAAGATCACCGGGCTGGCCGCGGAGCATTTTGAATTGTCGGGAGATGTGCCGGTGACCACCTATGACGGGCGGGCATACTTAAATGCCACGGACAGAAAATATGATGTTATAATGGTGGATGCCTACCAGGATATCACCATACCTTTCCAGATGGCTACAATAGAGTTTTTTGATCTTGTAAAAAAGCATCTTACAGCTGACGGAGTCATGGTGCTCAACATGAATATGCGGGGGCAGAAGGAAGGCAACATCAACCAGTATTTGGCAGACACCGTTTCCAATGTATTCAGAGAGGTCTATACAGTAGATGTTCTTGCGGGAACCAACCGGGAGCTTTTTGCTTCGAATGCGAAGGGTATAAAAGAAGTGATGCGCAAAAATATCGGGATACAGGCAGACATTGCGGCAAAGGAAGAGGAAGAGGACAGAAAAACGGAGCTGATATATATGATGAACCGGGTGTCACGGGATATGAAGGCATATAAGGCGGGAGATTACTGTCTGACCGATGACCGGGCTCCTGTGGAACTCCTGAGCATGAGAGCCATAGATGATATCATAAAGGATGAAGTAAAAATATATAAAGGACTGTATGAGCGTTACGGCGTTTCGGGACTTTTGGATTATCTATGATTTCCAAAGTTTCAAATAAACTAAAATACCTGAAATGCTTATAGCAGAACAGGTTGAATATAGGTGGGGAGAATTTTCGATCATGAAAATATGTGTAATAAACGGAACACCTTTTAAGGGTGTAACTCATCTGATGAAGGAAGAGTTCTTGAAACATTTCTCTGAAGATAATGAGGTGACCCAGTTTTATCCAAAGGATATACCGCCCTTTTGTGTGGGATGCAAAACCTGCTTTTTGCATGGAGAGGAAAAATGTCCCCATGCTTCACGAACCGTACCGATTTGGAGCGCTATTATGGATGCGGATCTTCTGGTATTCGCATACCCGGTCTATGCCCTTAGGGCACCGGCATCAATAAAATCTCTGCTTGATCACATGTGCGTGCATTGGCTGGTACACCGGCCTGAGCCGGAGATTTTTACCAAGACGGCAGTAATAATAACAAACAGTGTAGGAGCGCCCAATGGATCCGCCCAAAAAGATGTAAAAACAAGTCTTAGTTGGATGGGAGTTTCAAGAATATGTTCATGCGGAGCAGGCATGATGGGAGATATTTTCGTTGATGAAATGACAAAAAAGCATAGGAAGATGCTTGAAAGCAAGATGGTAAAACTTGCAGGCAAAGTCAAGAGCCTTAAACCTTATAAACATATGAGTCTGAAACCTTATATATTATTTATCTTTACAAAAATACAGCACAAAATGGTGTTGAAATCCGAAGCCCAGCCGAGTCTTGACAATAAGCACTACATAGATCATGGCTGGATAAAGAACCGTTGATCCACAAAAGAAAAAACCCATTAAACCTTGAAAGCCAAGTGTTTAATGGGTTTTTAGAGTTCATGTCAAGCTTCAGTCGAACTTGGGCAGGGTATCAAAACCCTTGGCAAGTTCTTCATCTGTGGGGATATAGTCGGTCATCTTACCGTCGTTGAATTGTTCATAAGCTTTCATATCGAAGTATCCGGTGCCGGTCAAACCAAACAGGATGGTTTTTTCTTCGCCGGTCTCTTTGCATTTTAGGGCTTCATCAACGGCAACAAGGAGAGCATGGCTGCTTTCGGGTGCAGGCAGGATCCCTTCGTAACGGATAAATTGTTTTGCGGCTTCAAAAACATCAGTCTGTGCCACTGAGCGGGCTTCCATAAGACCGTCATCATAAAGCTGAGAAAGAATGCTGCTCATACCGTGGTATCTGAGACCCCCGGCATGGATGGGAGATGGCATGAAGCCGCTTCCCAGAGTGTACATCTTGGCAAGAGGACAAACCTTGCCGGTATCACAAAAGTCATAGGCAAATTTGCCTATGGTAAAGCTGGGACATGATGCAGGCTCAACGGCTATGATCTGATAATCCGCTTCTCCCCTGAGCTTTTCACCCATAAATGGTGCCATCAGTCCGCCCAGATTGGAACCGCCTCCGGCACATCCTATGATCATATCCGGCTTGATGTCGTATTTATCAAGAGCAGCCTTGCATTCAAGACCTATGATGCTTTGATGGAGAAGTACCTGATTTAAAACGCTGCCCAGCACATAGCGGTATCCGTCACTTGATACGGCAACTTCAACTGCCTCGGAAATAGCGCATCCCAGTGAACCTCCGGTGCCCGGAAATTCATCGAGTATTTTGTGGCCCACTTGCGTGGTATCAGAAGGCGATGGCGTTACGCTTGCCCCGTAAGTACGCATAACCTCACGACGGAAAGGTTTCTGCTCATAGCTGACTTTTACCATATAGATCTTGCAATCCAGCTCGAAGTATGCGCATGCCATGGCCAGGGCGGTACCCCATTGCCCGGCTCCGGTTTCTGTGGTGAGTCCTTTAAGACCCTGGGTTTTGGCGTAATAGGCCTGGGCAATGGCTGAGTTCAGTTTATGACTGCCCGATGTATTGTTGCCTTCAAACTTGTAATAAATTTTTGCCGGAGTCTTCAGTTTTTCTTCCAGGCAATAGGCTCTTATAAGGGGAGAGGGACGATACATCTTATAGAAGTTATGTATTTCTTCGGGTATGTCAAAATAGGCAGTATCGTCATCCAGCTCCTGTTTGACAAGCTCATCACAAAAGACAGGTGTAAGGTCATTAAAGCCCATGACCTCATGTGTTCCGGGATTTAGAAGGGGCGCCGGTTTGTTTTTCATATCGGCGCGCATATTGTACCATGTCTTTGGCAGCTCTTCTTCGGTCAGATAGATTTTGTAAGGTATTTCTTTTTTCATGGTTTTACCATCCTTTCCTTTGCGGAACAATATAAAAACTCCTGTTCCGCAGTTTAATAGAATAACTGCTGGGACAGGAGAATTATTTCACCCGTGGTGCCACCCAACTTGACGCTTATTTGCGTCCACTCGGCGTATGCAATCACATACCGGCTTTGTTTACGAAGGTCCTACTCCGTCTTACCTACTTGATTCGGCTAGCCCTCAAAAGCCCATTCGGTCCGATTCTCCGTGCTGCGATCTCACCGCCCGCAACTCTCTTTGTCGGTATCCTGCAAACCTACTCACACTTCTTCAACGGTTTAAAGTATCATAACATTGAATTTTTTCTCTGTCAATAAAAAAATTGCAGGCTAAGTGGAAAACTTTTATTGACAAGTGGAGAAAGGTGTGATATTCTACTAAAAATTTGTGAAAAAGCAGAGGACAAGCGAAATGCGGATATTGCTAAAAGGAGGCACCATACTGACAGCCGGGGGATTCGAAAGAAGAGACATAATGATAGACCGGGGAAGGGTCATTTACATCTTTCCTTTAAGGGAAGGGGTTTCAGATCCGGTGTTTCCTTCAAACCCGACAGATTGTTCGGGGCAGGCCATTATTTCAGACTCATCAAATGTTTCAGGCAGTGAAGACACAAAATATCATAAAGATTTTAACGGAAGAGTTATCCATTGTGATAACTCTTTTCTTATACCCGGAATGACCGATGTACATGTTCATTTAAGACAGCCCGGACAGGGATACAAGGAGACCATAAAGACCGGTTCTGCCGCAGCAGCAGCAGGGGGATATACAACAGTGTGCACCATGCCCAATGTTTTTCCTCCCCCCCAGGATATGGAAAGCCTGAAGAAGCAGCTTGACATCATAAAAAAGGATGCCGCGATCAATGTCATACCTTACGGCAGGATTTCCCGGGGAACAGGACTTTCAAAGATGGAAGAGATGAAGGATCATGTGGCAGCCTACAGTGATGATGGGAAAGGTGTCCGGTCTTATGAACTTATGGAAGCTGCCATGAAGGAGGCAAAAAGACTGAACAGGATCATAGCCTCCCATTGTGAAGATGAGAACTTCTCCCGGGGAGATCCCGGAGCGGAATGGACCCAGGTAAGGCGTGATGCAGAGCTTTGTCTGAAAACAGGTTGCAGATATCATGTTTGCCATGTATCAACGGCAAAGAGCGTGGAAATAGTAAGGCAGGCGAAAAAGGCCGGGGCGGATATTAGTTGTGAAGTAACGCCTCATCACCTGCTGCTTACCGAAGAAGATGTCTGTGATGAAGGCCGCTTCCGCATGGAACCGCCTTTGCGTTCAGCCAAGGACAGGGAAGCTCTTATTGAAGGCATATTAGATGGGACGATTGAGATCATTGCCACCGATCATGCTCCCCACAGCTTCAAAGAAAAGGCAGGTGGAATGGCGGGAAGCCTTCCGGGAGTTTCGGGCATAGAGACGGCTTTTCCCGTTCTTTATACCGGGTTGGTGCTGCCCGGGATAGTGACCCTTGAAAGGCTTGTAAAAATGATGACTGAAGCACCTTGCAAAAGATTCAGATCTGAAGACAAAAAAAGTCCTTACATAAAGGAAGGTACGCTGGCAGATCTGGCAGTTCTGGATGCCAAAACACCTCATATAATATCTTCCGAAAAATTTATTTCCAAGGGCAAAAGCACTCCCTTTGAGGGCATGGAAGTAAGGGGAGTGAATGTAATGACTTTCCTGGACGGCAATTTGGTATTTGAAGCAGAGGAGAAGAAAAAAAATGAAACAGCAGGACTATGAAGTGATAGAAAACAGACTGATAGCAAAAAACACCTATGAAATGAAGCTTATGGGAAACACCGGAGAAATAAAAAGACCCGGGCAGTTCATAAATTTGGAAGTAAAGGGCTTCTTTCTTAAGAGACCGTTTTCCATTTGCTACCGGACAAGGGAATACATATGCATAGTTTATAAGATCGCAGGTGGTGGGACGGAGGCCATGAGCAGCATGGCCGTTGGGGAAAAGCTGAGCGTACTATGTCCGCTCGGCAATGGTTATGATATGGAAGATTGCTGCAGTCTACTCCTCCGTAAAAGCAGCAGTCTTCTCATAGCCGGAGGCGGCACCGGAACGGCACCCCTTTACGGACTCGCCAAGGAAATGCTGAAAAAAGGAATAAAACCGAAAGTGATTTTGGGCTTCGGCAGTAAAGATGAAGTTTTTTATGAGGAAAATTTCAGGGATATTGCTTCTGATGTGACAGTGGTGACTGAAGACGGAAGCCTGGGTGAAAAGGGCCTGGTGACGGATATTATGTCGGGAGATGAATATGTTTTTGCCTGCGGGCCCACCTCAATGCTTAAGGCTGTCTGGGAAAAATCAGCGGGAGGACAATTCGGATTTGAGTCCAGAATGGGCTGCGGTTTCGGAGCATGTATGGGCTGCTCATGCAAAACCACCGGAGGAAGCAAAAGGATATGCAGAGAAGGCCCCATACTGAAAAGAGAGGAAATATTATGGTAAATACAGAAGTTTACATAAGCGGGCTTATGCTGGAAAATCCCATCATACCCGCCAGCGGCACTTTCGGTTACGGCAGAGAATTTGCTGAGCTTTACGACATAAATATACTGGGTTCCATAGCATTAAAAGGAACAACCATGAAGCGAAGATACGGAAATGAGGGTCCCAGGATCGCTGAATGTGAAAGAGGAATGCTCAATTCCATCGGTCTTCAAAACCCGGGAGTCGATGCTGTGACAGATGAGGAAATCCCTGCATTATCAGAGGTCTTCACTAAAAAGGTAATAGCCAATGTTTGCGGCTTCAGCATTGAAGAATATGCCCTTTGTGCTGAAAAAATAAGCAGGTCGGATAAGGTGGGGATCATAGAAGTCAATATCAGTTGCCCCAATGTATCCGGAGGGGGCATGGCTTTCGGAACATCCCCTGAGGCAGCCGGAGAAGTGACCAAAGCCGTTAAAGCAGTTTCAAAAAAACCCGTTTATATGAAGCTCAGTCCCAATGTGACGGATATAGCGGCCATAGCAAAGGCCTGCGAAAAAGCAGGAGCGGACGGACTCAGTCTGATAAATACGCTTGCCGGAATGAGGGTGGATATCAAAAAAAGAAAACCGGTACTGACCAATAAAAGCGGCGGTTTGTCGGGACCGGCAATATTTCCGATAGCCCTGAAAATGGTCCACGATACGGCAAAAGCTGTGAACATACCGGTAATGGGAATAGGGGGAATAAGCAGAGCATCGGAAGTTCTGGAAATGATAATGGCCGGGGCCCATGCGGTCCAGATAGGCACGGCCAATCTGATCGATCCATGGGTATGCAGGAAAATCATAGAGGAACTGCCGGCGCTGATGGAAAGATCGGGGATAGACGATCTGGATGGAATAAGAGGTGCAGCATGGAAAAAACAGTAATAACAGCACTTGATATGCGGGGAGAAGAAGCATTGCTTTTTCTTGACAGATTCAGAGAAGAAAAGCCATATGTAAAAATAGGCATGCAGCTTTTTTATTCTGAGGGGCCGGATATAGTGAGAGAAATAAAGAAAAGAGGGCACAGAGTTTTTTTGGATCTAAAGCTTCACGACATACCCAATACCGTGGGAAAAGCGGCAGAAGCCCTGGCAAAACTTGATATAGACATGTGCAGTATCCATGCGGCAGGCGGCAGGGAAATGATGGAAGCGGCCATGGGAGGGTTTTCTTCGGGACCTTTCGGGATGCCAAAAGTCATAGCTGTTACCCAGCTGACTTCGACCGGAATGAGGATGCTGAAAGAAGATCTTCTTATAAATGCATCAATGGAAGATACGGTGATCCACTATGCCATAGCTGCAAAAAATGCGGGACTTAGCGGAGTAGTCTGTTCTGTTTGGGAGGCAGAGAGGATACACAGAGAATGCGGAACCGATTTTCTCACGGTGAGCCCGGGGATACGTTTTTACGATACCAAAGCAGATGATCAGAAAAGAGTATCATCCCCCATCGATGCGGGAAAAGCAGGTGCGGATCACATAGTTGTTGGAAGAGCCGTAACCAAAGCAGAAGACCCGGTGAAGGCATATAAAAGATGTATAGAAGAATTTGAAAAGGGACAGAGAATGAAAATAAGGAAAGGGGATGAATAAAATGGAGAAAATCGCAGAAGAGCTGCTTTCTATCGGGGCGGTTTTTTTGAGACCGAAAGAGCCGTTCATATGGGCCAGCGGTATAAAAAGTCCCATATACTGTGACAACAGGATCATACTGTCTTTTCCGGAAGCCAGAAAAATGATAGAAAATGCTCTGGCAGAGTGTATTAAACAGAATTTCCCCAAATGCCAGATCATAATGGGGACCAGTACTGCGGGGATAGCCCATGCGGCACTGGCGGCGCACATACTGGATCTTCCGGCGGGATATGTGAGGAGTTCCGCCAAAACTCACGGAAGGACAGCCAGGATAGAGGGCAAAACAGAAACCGGGCAGAAAGCGGTGATAGTGGAGGACCTCATTTCCACCGGGGGATCCGCCGTTAATACTGCCTGGGCTTTGAGAGAGGCGGGAATAAAGGTATTGGGGATTGTAAGCATATTCACATACGGAATGAAAAAGGCCGAAGAAAAACTAAAGGAAAATGACTTGGTGAACATAAGTCTCTGCGATCTTGATTCCCTGGTCAAAACAGCAAAAGAGAGAGGATATATATCTGCAAAAGAGGCAATGGAGATCATAAGATTCAGAGATTGCCCTTCTGATGGAGGATGGATGAAAGGAGCAAAGGATGAATAAAAAAACAAGGAACCTGATAAGCATCAGGGATATTACCCGGGAAGACCTGGAAGCTATGCTTGCCCTGGGTCAAAGGATAATGGAGTGCCCCGGGGAGTATAAAGATGTCTGCCGAGGCAAAAAACTCGCAACGCTTTTCTTTGAATCCAGCACTAGGACAAGGCTAAGCTTTGAAGCAGCCATGATAGAACTGGGAGGTAATGTTCTCGGGTTTTCATCGGCGGATTCCAGTTCTGCGGCAAAGGGAGAAAGTGTAAGTGATACAGTGAGAACTGTCAGTTTTTATGCGGACATAATAGCCATGAGACATCCAAAGGAGGGAGCCCCCAAGGCTGCCTGCACTAGGGCGGAAGTGCCGGTGATAAATGCCGGGGACGGCGGTCATTTTCATCCCACTCAGACACTTACGGATCTTCTGACGATAAAGACAGAAAAAGGAAGACTGGGAGATATGGTAATAGGATTATGCGGGGATCTCTGTTTTGGAAGAACTGTACATTCTCTGATAGAAGCCATGTCCGAATATCTGGGGAATGAATTTATTCTTATTTCACCGGAGGAGCTTAGAGCTCCCGACTACATAAGGATGATACTGGATAAGTCCGGCTGCCCATGGAGGGAAGTCAGAAAGATGGAGGAAGTAATGGACGATCTGGATGTACTTTATATGACAAGGGTGCAGCGGGAAAGGTTTTTTAATGAAGAGGACTACGCAAGATTGAAAGATACTTATATACTCGATGCAGAAAAACTAATACCGGCGAAACCGGATCTTTGCATAATGCATCCCCTGCCCAGGGTCAATGAAATATCAGTGGTTGTGGATGATGACCCCAGGGCCTGCTATTTCAGGCAGGCTCTTTGCGGGAAATATATAAGGATGGCACTTATCATGACATTGCTGGGTCTTGAGAAGGAGATGAGGAGATGAATGTAGACGGAATAAAAAAAGGTATAGTGCTGGATCATATAAAAGCAGGCAGGGGAATGGATATATACAGACTGCTCCATCTGGAAAAAATGAAATGCAGCGTGGCAATAGTTCAGAATGCCCGAAGCACAAAATACGGAAGGAAAGATATAATAAAAATCGATGAAATGATCACCCTTGACATGGATATGCTGGGATACATAGATCCCAACATAACCATCAATATAGTAGAAAACGGAAAATTATATGAAAAGAAGAATCTTGAATTACCGGAAAAACTGACTAATGTGATACGCTGTCACAATCCCAGATGCATAACTTCCACGGAGCAGGAAATAAAGCACACCTTCCTGCTGGCCGACAGGGAAAACAGGATATACAGGTGCATTTACTGTGACGTTGCCCACAAAGAGCAAATGGTGTATTATTAAGAAGAGATCTGTCATATTGTTGATCCACCCCCAATTCCATTGACAAACCCGGCCAATTATAATATGGTTAATATATTAAAAGTATAATGCCTTGAAATACGAAAGTTTGAGAGGATCTATGAAAAGAACCGTATCTGTTTTTTCAGACAGTTTTTTGCATTTGTGATACTGGCACCACTACCGGGAGCCGGTTGCTTGCATAGAACTGTTTTTTTATGTGACTGATGCGGACAAAATGCCAATAATAAAAACAAGAAAAGGAGAGGGTTATGTTTTGTAAAAATTGCGGGAAAGAAATAGAAGACAATTCCAAGTTCTGTCGGTACTGTGGTGCGGATGTGACTTTTGGAGGAGACGATGCTTCTGCCCAAGAGGAAAAGTCAAAGGAAGAAATCAAACCTGAAGAACCGGTAAAAGAAGCAGAGCCTGAGACTCCGAAGGAACCGGCAGCGGCAGTGGAACCGCCAAAAGAACCGGCAGCGGCAGTGGAACCGCCAAAAGAACCGGCAGCGGCAGTGGAATCGCCAAAAGAACCTGCGCAGGCACCGGAAGCTCCAACCGATCCGCCGCCCCCGGGAGCAGGACAACCTCCCAATGGCGGATATTACAGACCGCCTGTCCGCCAAAAGAAAAGCAATAAAAAACTGATCATAATAATAGTTGCGGTCGTGGTCGCTTTGCTTCTGGCAGCTGTAGCATTCCTTCTCATAAAAGTCTTCGATGTTTTCGGCGGCTCCGATGAGGGGATGAATATGGGGAACTTTTATAACGGCAACGGTATAATAATGAACGGAGACAATCTTTATTATGCCAACTATTATGACGGCGAGATATCGAGAACGGATACAGAGTTCTCAAACGAGACTACGGTGGAAGATAATCTCAATTTCCCATATCAGCTTCAAATGAATGGTGATGATCTTTACTTCACAGCAGAAGATACCAGTGAAGAGAATTTCAACCGAAACCTTTATATGGTAAATACCAAGACCGGCGATAAAAAGACCCTCATCAAAAATGTGCAGAACTACTTCATAGAGGGAGAATCCATATATTATATGAATGACGAGAATGATGACATGATCAATGATGTCTTTTCCGCAAATCTGGACGGGCTTTCCAGCAATCGTCTGATACAGGGGGTAAACAACCTACTGGGTATGCATGAAGGATATCTTTATTATTCCACTTATGATGAAATTGAAATGGAATACACCTTGTGCAGGATGGAAATGGCAGAGAAGGAAAAAGAGGAAATACTGACCTGTGAAGGCCTTCAGGGGATCCTGGGCATAAGCGGCAGCGAGCTTTATTATGCCAGAGAAGAGGGAGATGAAGATCCCAAATATCTGATATTCACAAAATATGATATGGAGTCCGGCGGTTCAAAAGTCATAACCGATGACAAGGCCATCAAGGGCTACGGATTCACATCGACATTCACAGGAGAGAAGATATACTACCTGACCATTGATGAATACAAGTATAATGAAAATTCCCAGATATTTGATTATTCGAATTCCATATACAGCATGGATATAAGCACCGGCGAACCGACCCTTGTTGAAAACGGCCTGGACAGCTGGCGTACCCTTTATGAGCTGGGAGGCAAGGTGGCATGGTGCAGCTACGATTACGGGGAGGACATGGTTCAGTACATGGACTACGGCTGGCTCCAATAGAAAAAAATACGAAAAGACAAAAAAGGAAAGGGCGGATATCCGCTCTTCCCTTTTGATTTACATCTGATCTATTATCAATACGGGTTGTCTTTTTTCGAAACTGCTATTTTGAAAACTTCGCTTATTTTGGGAGGCTTTCCGTAAAGGAGAACACCGACCCGGTATATGGCCGTGGCCAGATAGCCCGTCAGCACCACCGAAACGAACAGAATAATAATGGACAAAGCTATTTCCAAGGCGGCGACATCGCCCATGGAGATCCTTACGAACATGGCCATGGGGGAAGTCAGCGGGAAATGGGAGCAGACAACCATCAGCATGGAGTCCACATCTCCTGTGTTCATGGCAAAAATTACAACTGCAAAGGCGGCGATAAGGATGAAAGTCACCGGCATAATAGTTGTATTTATGTCTTCTGTACGGCTGGCAAGGGAAGCGATGGCCCCATACATAAAAGCATATATGAAGTATCCCAAAAGGGAAAAGATAAAGGCATAGATCATTATATCCGCCGGCATGTCCGCCACGGTTTTTATCACGAAATTATCTTCCCAGAAGGACAGGTTGATCCGGCAGAAAATAAATACCGCCGCAAAAATAGATACTGCCTGGGAAAGTCCCGCCAAACCGGTGCCTATTATTTTACCGAAAATAAGATGGTTCGTTTTGGCTGAAGTTATAAGTATCTCCATCACTCGGGAACTTTTTTCTGTGGCAACATTGGTGGCCACCAGCTGTCCGTAAAGTATGATTATCATATAAAGGGCGAAGATCAGGACATAGGTATAAAAGAAACTGCTGGTCTGGTCTTTGCCGATGGTTATTATCTTTGCCGAAACGGAACTGGATATTATTTCTCCGGCTTTGTCCGGAGGTATACCCTGCATTATCATTTCCGAAAATTCGTATCGGGTCTTCAATATGCTTTTTAATGTCTCACCGGTGGTATCTGTGATGGCTATGTTTTTGGCAATATAAGCATAGGAAGCAGGACCCGTCAGAAAGACTGCACTGTCGTACTTCTCCTTTTCAACTGCTTTTTTTAGCTCTTTTATGGAAAGATCAGTAAATACGATTTTTTTGTCCGGAAAGGCTTTTTCAAAGGTTTTTTCCAGGGTTTCCTGCTGATTTTGTTCTATACCGCTGAAGGCCATGCTGCTTTTTTTCTCACCCCCGTTATCAAAGAAACGCGGGAAAGAAAAGAAAACTGCAGCAGCCAGGATAAGCAGCAGGGTGGTTACAAGAAAGAATTTATTTTTTAGAAGGTTTTTGTATTCGAAGCCGAAAACGGTCATGAACTGTTTCATTGAGTTTCCCTCCCTTCCTTATCTTCTGTGTGATCCACAAAAATATCGGTGAGAGAAGGTTCTTTCACATAAATTCCGTCGATATCCATATCCGAGGTGGCGATCCGCCTGAAAAACTCATTTTTCATATCTTTATCTTTGAGTTTTATCTGCATCTGCCCGTCTTTTATCACGGGAGCTGATACTGTAAGGTCGGCCATGGAAGATATGATATGGTCGCTTACAGCCTTTTTGTCCCCCGCACTCAAAACGATCCTGTCTCTTGGATAACTTCTTTTTATTTCGGGGATGCCGCCGTCCACAACTATTTTGCCGCCCTTTAATATGGCGATCTCGTTGCAGAAGGATTCTATATAGTTCATCTGATGGCTGGAGAAGATGACGGTTCTGCCTTCGCTGATAAGTTCCTTTATTATATTCTCAAGAACGGAAGCGTTCACGGGATCCAGGCCCGAAAAGGGCTCGTCCAGGATGATAAGGTCCGGTTCGTGCAAAAGCGCAGCTGCCAGCTGTATTTTCTGCTGGTTACCTTTGCTCAGGTTCATGAGCTTGGTGCCGTAATACCGGCTCATATCGAGTTTGGCCAGCCATTTTTCTACGGCTGTTTTTGCCGAGTTTCTTTTCATGCCCTTGAGCATGGCAAAATATATGAGCTGATCTGCGATCTTCACTTTGGGATAAAGACCTTTTTCCTCAGGCATGTATCCCGTTGAGATATTCTTGTCATCAAAAGGTATCCCGTCGACCTCTATGATCCCGGAATCCGATTTGAATATTCCCAATATTATTCGCATGGTGGTGGTTTTTCCGGCGCCGTTACGGCCCAGAAGACCGAAGGCCTCTCCGGCACGGGCCGAAAAAGATATTCCCTTAAGGACCTCGTTATCACCGAAATTTTTTGTTATATCTTTTACTTTTAATTCCATATGAACTCCTGATAACAAAACTCTGAAATCATATTTTTCAGGCAAAGCACTTATTTCACTTCCGTGATCCATCCTTTTTTGTCTTCGACTGTGCCTGTCTGTATGCCGTAGATGGTATCGTAGACGTATCTGGCCACGGGGCCGATGCCTCCGCCGTTTATGACCATTTTTTCTTCTTTGTAGCAGAGCTCTCCTACCGGAGAGATAACTGCAGCGGTGCCCGCCGCGAACATTTCACGGAAAGTTCCTTTTTTGTGGGCTGCCGTCACTTCATCTATGGTGAGTTTTTTTTCTGAAACTTTATGACCTTTGTCCTTGAGTATTTCTATTACTGAAGCCCTGGTTATGCCGGGAAGGATGGTGCCCTCCAGGGGAGGCGTTATTACTTCATCATCTATTATGAAAAAAGCATTTGAAGTTCCGATCTCTTCCACATACTTTCTTTCCATGCCGTCCAGCCACAGGATCTGTTCATAGCCCCGGGCAGCGGCTTCTTCCTGTGCTTTTAGTCCTGCAGCATAGTTGCCTCCGCACTTGGCTTCTCCGGTGCCGCCGAGGGCCGCTCTGACATATTTGTCTTCCACGAATATTTTGGTCGGAGCAAGTCCGCCGGCATAGTAGGGTCCCACGGGGCTTAGGATTATCATGAATTTGTAATGCTTTGAAGGACGCACACCTATGAAGGGCTCGTCTGCGATTATAAAAGGTCTTATATAAAGGGAAGTCCCTTCTTTTTCGGGTATCCAGTCTGCATCTGTTTTGACGATCTGACATACTGCGTCCACGAAAACACCTTCATCTATGGTGGGGATGCATAGCCTTTCGTTGGTTTTGTTTGTTCTTTTGGCATTCATTTCGGGTCTGAAAAGCTGGACTTTGCCCTCCTTTGTTTTGTAGGCTTTCAGTCCTTCGAACATTTCCTGTGCATAATGAAAGACCACTGTGGCGGGATCCATCTGAAGAGGACCATAGGGAACGATCCTTCCGTCGTGCCAGCCCTTTCCCTCCGCATATTCCATAATGAACATGTGGTCGGTGAAAACTGTGCCGAATTTCAGGTTGTTTGGATCGGGTTTTGCCTTAGGTGAAGTTGTCTTTGTTACAGGAAAATTCATTCTGCTTTCCTCTCTTTCGGTTTCGGTTTTTAGTTTTTTGATGCCAAAAGGCTCAAATATGATATTTTGTTTTTTTTATACTCTTCTATGTTACTACTGTAAAGCGGTTTTTGCAACGGTAAAATGGGACGGTTATTTTAAGCCGTTGACAAAACTTTTTATTTAAAAGATAATAACAGTGATGTATTTTTTGACAGTATCAGTCATAAAAAAGCTGAAAAAGGAGGGAGCCTGATGTTTAGAGAAATGCGCAGAAAAAAGCAACTGATGTCAATTGAAGATGCCAAGGCAGTTCTTGAAAGAGGAAAATCCGGAGTACTGGCTGTGGCGGGTGACAATGATTACCCCTATGCGGTACCTGTAAGTTATATTTATTATGATTCGAAGATATTTTTTCATTGTGCTAAATCGGGGCATAAGCTGGATGCCATAGAAAGGCAAAGCAAAGTATCATTTTGTGTCATAGATAAAGATCAGATAGTTCCGGAGGAATACACCACATATTTCAGGAGCGTCATTTGTTTCGGAAGGGCACGAGTGCTTCATGATGAGACAGAAAAGAGAAAAGCCATTGAGAAGCTGGCAGAAAAATATTCCCCAAAGCAGGTGGAAGGACGAAAAACAGAGATAGAAAAAGAGTTCAAACACTTTCATATGGTGGAGATAGAAGTAGATCATATGACAGGCAAAGAAGCTTCAGAACTGGTAAAAAAATAAGGTAGTAATAGAGCCGTTTAAAAATAATTATCAAAACATCAAAAAAGTGTAGCATAGGCTACACTTTTTGAATAGTGAAACGTATTTTATTTAAAATACCTCTTTAGCAGTCCTTCGAAGGCCTTGCCGTGTCTAGCTTCGTAATTCACTTCGCTTCGCTCGTGAATTTAGATTAGATATGAGAGATTTAACTAACAGACTCTATCAAGAATATAGCAAAATCAATGCAAGAAGTAAACAACCTTTTAACATCTTTTTAACATCTTTTTAATAAGAATATATCCTAAAAGAATAACTTCCTGATGTGTTTTAAATGTTGGAGGACAACAAAAGATATACATTAGGAGGTTTTTATTATGGGAAAACAACAATATTCAGGAGTTTTCCAGTTGCCTGATGGCACATGGGGCTATAGGTTTATTGTTACAGTTGATGGGAAACGCAAAGCCCAAAAGAGAGTAAGAAATGAAGCTGGTAAGCCTTATAAGACAGAAAAGCAAGCGGCAGCGGCAAGAGAAAAAGCAATAGCTATGGAAAAGGTAAGGATGCAGATGCCGCAACCTAAAAAACGAATAAGGAAAACTGTTGAAGAGGTTTATAGGGAATACTGTGAAAAGGGCAGGAATGGAAAAGCCTTTGCAACTAAAAAGAAACAGGACAGTCTCTGGAAGAACTACCTTTTGGATAGATTTGGTAGTAAGTATATTGATGATATTTCTGTTGCAGAGGTTAATGATTACCTTGCAGAACTATACTATGTTTATCACTTGGCTTATGGTTATGTTGAAGCTTTTTTAAAACAATTCTATTTGATATTTGGACAGGCATATTCAAGGAATTATTTGCATGTAGATGATTACAATAAACTGTGTGTGAATAAAAATGGAAGAATTACAATGCCACCAAAGAGATCAATAGATGTAAAAGAGATTGTTGCTTATAGCAAAGAAGAACTTGCGATCATGGATAAATATTTCAAAGGAAAACCTGTTGAGACAGCATATCTGATTGGAAAATATACAGGGTTAAGAATTGCAGAATGTTATGGGTTGACATGGGATTGTGTTGATTTTGAAGAGGGTTGCTTGTTCGTAGAGAAACAACTGAAAACACAAGATGGTGTTGTGAAGCTGCTACCACTAAAGACAGTAAATGCCAAAAGAAAAGTATTCATGCCTGAGCCTCTTCAGGAATATTTATTTGATCTGAAAGAAAAGATTATAGAGTATGAAATTATTTTTGAGGAACAGAGAGACCAAAATGAAAAGTTTATTATAAATATTGATGGCAGAAAAGTGTCTTCTCTTACTCTGGTAAATACGCAACCAAATGGAAGAATACAAACGGAATGGGCAATAAAACATCATGCCAGACCTTTGAAAGAAAGCTACAATATTGAATTTAAGTTTCATAATCTTAGGCATACTTATGGAACTAATTTAGCATTGTTAAATACACCTGCACATATTTTGTCAAACCAAATGGGACATAGCAAAAGTTCAACAACACATAAATATTACTTGGCTATTTCTGAAGAGGGAATTGAAACACTAAAAGATAATTTAAGACAATTGTAAGGAGGAAATACAATGTGTAATACAACAAAACTGGATAACATATTTTCTGTTTTAACTGATGTGGAATACGATCTGGAATGTTTTTTAGAAGTGATAACAGAACTGGAAAACTTTTATGAAATGGAAGAAAAAACAGAACTGGCAAGACGATGCCATAGTGCTAAGAATGAAGTGAAAAACATTTGCGGTTTGCTCAATAAAGGAGTAGTCGCATTGGATGATTACATACTGGAAATGAGAAGAGACAGCAAATAAGCTGTCTCTTTTTAATACATATTTCTGATTTTATCTACATAAGCTTTGAACTGATCAACAACATCATCAGGAGCAAGGATCTTCATCTTCTTACCAAATCCCAGAACCCAACCAAAGAATTGATCGCTTACTTCTACCTTTGCATGAACTTCAAAATGATAGTTCTCAGCATTCATATAAATAGCATCTGTTCCAAATCTATCGACAACAGCATCCAAAAGAGAATTGATGCAGCGGAGTCTGATCATTTTCTGATCTCCACCAAACATGGAAAATACTCTCTGTGTGTAGGATTTCAAGTCGATTGCCGCAAACTCTTCTTCTCCATCTCTTGGTTCTCCTGTGAATGAAACCTCTTTCATTCTATCAACTCTGTATCTTCTAATCTCTTGGGAGTAATCGTCAAAAGCCAAAAGATAGTAGTTGCCATCATTGATCAGAAGCTGATAAGGACTCACCTTGAATTCAGCACCTTTTCTTCTTTCGACCTGCTGCTTCAGATCATGGATAGAATATTTAAGATATTTGAAAGTGATCTTTTCAGGTGTGTGCGGCAGCCCCTCCCATTTCTTACTCATGGCATTGTTGATTATGGAAATATTATTGATAACTTCTTTATTGTTTGTCTTTACTCTGTCTGTCAGGAAAGCATTGTGTTTGATCTTCTCTGCCTGATCATAACTGACAAAATCGCAAACAACATTTACAAGTCTTTTGGCTTGTCCCTCTGTTATAAACTTTGCAGAGTAAACACATTCTGCAAGAAGTCTCATGTCTTCTAGTTGGAAGTGCCTCTGTTTTACATAGAAACCTTTCTTGCTTTTATCATAGACAACAAGCTTCAGTTCATCCGCTTCATCTTCGAAAAGCATATCTTCAGCCTCTTCAATATCAACTTCCTCTTCAAGCATTAATGCTACTTTGTTGATCTCTTCAATGTCTTTATATATTGATCTTCTTTCTGCGGAAATGCCGCAGTCATTCAGGAAGTCTATAATATTCGTTGCTGACTGCGGATTGTTCTCATCAGAGTTCCTCAGGAGATATTGAAGAACTATATAAGGTTTGATCTTTTGGTTTGGCTTCTTGCCATGTTCAGGTTGTTTCTTTGTTGGCATAATATTACCTCGATACAAAATTCAATTACATTATATCATAAAATAAAAAAGCTAGTCATCCGACTAGCCTTTTGTGTTGTTTATATAGCCTTTCTGAACATCGTTTAAATACCATTTATTGTTTTCGTATCTAGACCCAATAATGTTCATTATCAAAACTGCTAAGTTACCAAAGAAAGGTATGATATTTAATAAAACAAAGAATCCTGAAAATTTTGCATCATGTAATCTTCTAACTGTCATAGCAATTGTTGGAATAAAAATTACGAAATAATAAATAATTCCTAATGTTAAAGGAGCATATCCTCCGACTCCATTAGATAAGTTAACTATAGTAATTTGGTTTAAAACAGAACATAATATAACATTTGTCAATGTTGTTAACCAAAATGCTTTACGAGTTGTTACTCCTTTAAAATCAAAATATCTTTTCCAAAACTCTGTATATGGTTTCATTTCGTTCTCCTTAAAAAGACTACAGCTTGCTCCATAGTTCATCTTCTGCTTCTTTTACAAGATTCATAATTTTATTATATGCAGAGTAACCTCTTACAGCCTGTATTGCTCCGAAAATAACTGCACCCCACATAATTACGACTGGTCCTCCATAAGGAGAATTCATAGCCGAAATATATGAACCTATACTAACTGCGAGTCCTAAGGCAAGCCATAAACCACCAACGATAATATGCTTTTTCGCAGCCCTTTTATATGGCTTTACCTGAGCTTTTATCATAGCAATAATTATTTTGATTTCGTTAACAGTAAATTCTGTAGCATTAGAGTCTACACCAAATCCGTTATCATACTTTTCTCTTTCAACAGGATTTGAAAGGACTGCATAAGCTGTTGCAATTTCGTTAAATTGCTCACTTGCATTGGGATTGTTTGGATTTAAGTCAGGATGCGTTGCTTTTGCTTTTTCTCTAAATGCCCTTTTTATTTGATCTAAAGTGGCATTTTTATTTACACCTAGTATTTCGTAGTAATTCATAACATAACTCCTTGCGTTACAGAAATGTTTTATTATTAACATTATAATAAAGTATGGCATGCTTTGCAATGTTTTGCAGATTGTTTGTTCTAAAACAAAAGCAGGGAAATCAATTCCCTGCTTTTTCTTTGTCCTCTTCATCATCTGAAGAGGATTTTTTCTTTTCCTGTTCATCCATGTAGATGAAATATAAAAGCTCTTGCATATCCATTTTATTTAACACCCTCCAAAAGAGAAATATATTTATAAACTGTAGTTCTGCTAAGATCACAAACTCTTGCCAGTTCAGATAAGTTGAGAATGCCGGACTTGTAAGCAGGGAAATGTCTAAGGAACGAAGAGGGGATGTCTTCAATTGTTGCTTGCGGTCTGCCGATTCGCACCCCTTTAGCCTGAGCATTCTGCATCCCAGACTTGACTCTCTGACGAATAATCGCAAGTTCTAGCTGGCTGAATACTCCTGCCATTTGCAGAAATGCTTCACTCATGGGATCAGCTGATCCTGTTCTACAGTCTAAAGTTATGCTGCCAATAATCACAAGCCGCAGTTTCTTTTCTCTGATTAACTCTATAATCTCGCATAACTGTTGTGTGCTTCTGGCTAATCTGGGAACTTCAAGTGTGATGATTGTATCTCCTGCAGCGGCTGCCGCAAACATAGCTTCTTGCTGCTTCTTTATCTTACTGTCTCCATGTTCATATTCCAGAAAGATTTCTTCTGCCCCTGCTTCCTTTAATTCCCTTACTTGTCTGTTGATGTCTTGCTTACTTTCATTAGTTGAGCATCTTGCATATCCATATATCATAATCAATACCCCTTTCTTTTGGCTTCAGAAGCTCTGGGTGAGCCTCTGAAGCGGTTTGTATATCTTAGCAGGAGATTGTGAATCTTCTGCTTGCACTCTGCTTAGTGAATGCTTTGTAAAGATCTCCATATACTTTTTTAAATCCAGTAGTATCGAATCTGTTGGAGAGAACTGAAGTCCATCTGATGATGTAAGAACCTGCGATCAGTTCTTCAGTTTCTCTTTCAAGCATCTCAGCTTTGATGCTATCTCTGATTGCTTCCGCTTCTGCCTTTGCTTCTTCCATGAGTGCTTCCCATTCGTTCAGGGCTTCGATCTTTGCTACTAATTCATTCTTTGACATTTTTCTATCTCCTTTTCTCTTTTGGTGATGGGTTATTTCCTTTTGTTGAGTATATATTACTACGAAATTCGTAATTTGTCAATACGAATATCGTAATTTAATTTACGAATATAGTAATTATTTTTCGTATTGCGTATTGATTGACTACGAAAATCGTGATACAATCACTTCTGAAAGGAGTTGATCGAATGATAAGATTTAAAGTAAAGGTCAAACTTGCTGAAAAGGAAATGACACAAAAGGAACTGGCTGAGAGAACAGGCATCAGACCGCCAACAGTATCAGCAATTTGCACAGGTTCAGTAAAACATCTTCCAGTAGAAGCATTAAATAAGATTTGCGAAGTTCTGGAATGTCAACCTGCTGATCTGATGGAGTATATTCCTGATGAAGAGGGTGTTCAATAAAACAACTGTTTTCGTGAACAGCGGCAGCGGCTTCAAAACCTGCCAATAGACATAGAAAAAAAGCCCCATTTCTGTTCAGGAAATTCTGCATACCTTTTCGTGAACATAGGGGGTATCCATTACAGGAAAAATTTTTTTACTTTTGCGGTTTGCGGTTTTGCGTGGCTCTCGCTCCTACGAAGAGTGGTTTTTATTTTAAATCACGATTTTTATGACTGTGATCGATACAGCAAAATATTTTTCCGTGACGGAGAATTACGATAGAAACGAAAAAAAGCGGTAAACCATTCCTTGTTGAATGACTTACCGCTTTTATTTCCAGTCTTTTAATAAACTGTCGAGTGCACTATCTAAAGTTTTTCTCATACATCTTTCCATGAACAGGAAGATTTCCGCTTCAAGTGCTGATTGTTTTTTCTTATCTTTTTCCTTTTGTTTTTCTTCTTGTTCAGATTCTGATCTTATTCTCATTTTATTTTTATCTCCGCTGTGAATTTTATTTCTTGGGGTTCGTTTTTCTTTTGGATTTCTTTAAGCAAAGATTCTCTACTTGACATCAGGATTTCCGCAGGTGTGAAATCATCAAGATACATTCCTTTGTAGTATTCAGGGATTTTTCTTTTGTTATAATCAAATATCGACATTGTAAATTCTCCTTTCTTCTGGTCGATGGAGGCGATGCTTGCATCGCCGACAGGGAGGAAGCACTTGTGCTTCCGACCTTCATTACTTCTTAAAAGTTAAAGGTGTTGGGTTAACCTATTATGGTTAAAATACAAACTTTGGCGTTCGCTAGAAGATAAATTATCATGAGTATTGAGTGGCTGAAAGCCACGAAATAACGAAATGATAATTTATCTTCTCCTAAGGGAAAGCGGAGAAAACCGTAGGTTTTCCCAAAGCCCCCCTAATTCCCTCTTTATATATGATGTTTTTAAGAGGTGTATTAAAGGCCTTTGCCCAAACTTTTTTTGCATAGATTACTCCTTTTTTCCAGTTAAGCAACTTCCTGAAAGTCCGGATGAAGAATTGTTACAGCGGCTGCCGCAATTTCTTCTACTTTTGGCATTCCAAATTCTTTAATTTCAGGATACTTGTCTAAAAACCACTTCTTGATAACTGGATATCTCTTTCCTTTAGCATGACATTTGGAGATGAGAATCATCTTGTCAAATTCATCAAGAACAGTCTGTCTTGTTTCTACTGGTTCATAAATCTTGATGTAGAGTTCCATATAGCTATAAGTCAAACCTTTCCAAGTTTCCTTGTCTTCATTCTTTTTGATTGTTTTTCTTCCTATAGTGAAAGTGGGATTATCTCTTTTAACTTCCTGAAGATGCAGATATTCAGGGCTAAATGTATCTTTTGCAGCTTTTGCAAATTCTCTACTCATTATGATTTTTCCTGTTACATAATCAATTCTTAAAGTTCCTCTCATTTTTATTACCTCCTATTATTAAATATCTAAGTTGTATTTAGCTGATTCAAATATTGCTTCTCTTGTTGGGACATCCTCCATGTGGCAGCCTATTGAATAGATCGGATTATCCAGATCATCTTCTGTAAGCTTCTCTTGGATTTCTGGGTGTGCCTCAAAAGCCATCATCATGTAGCCAACCCCTATACACTTCAGAACATATTCATCAAACTTGTTGCTGAGTGATGTAGTATCAGATAAAACTTCTTCTAAGTTTTCAACGAAAATTGACTGACGACCTTTATATATTTTCTTATATGTATTCCATCTTCTCATTTTTATTACCTCCTTATGCAGTTACTCTTAATGTTTTGATTTCGTCAGCTACAGCTTTTCTGTCTTCATGGAAAGTTGCAAACTCTGGATAAATTTCGATAAACCATTTCTTAACTTCAAAATATGATCTCTTATTCAAGGACTCTTTTGTCTGTCCAGTTCTAACTTTGAACTCATCCATAATCTTTCCGTTTACATCATGATCCTTGATGTAGCTTTCCATGTATTTGTAAGTCAGACCCTTGTAAGTCTCTTCCTTTTTCTTTGTAGTTCTTGTTACTACTCTGAAATTAGGGAAGTCAGCTTTTGCTTCTTTCAGTTCCTTGTATTCAGGAGAACCATACTTGCTTGCAGCCTTTTCGAACTTCTTAGTGATAACCAGTGTGTTGTTTCTTTCATTGATAGTAATATTAGTCATTTTTTGACTCCTTTCTGTTTATAAAAGATTTAATTTTTTCTGAAGAGGTTTTGTTTTGTTTTCTGACCTCTTTTGTGACTTAAGTATAACATCCGATATAAAGAAACATGTCGTTTTAATGGCACAGGTTAAAGTTTTTTAAAAAGTTTTGTAAAAAAATATACGACCTTATAAAAGATCGCATTATCTGCAGCGGCTGCCGCAGGTCTAAAAGATGTTAAGAAGTTGTTATAACCTTGTATTGATCTGGTTTTATTCTTGTTTGCTTCTGGTTATAAAGCTATTAAAAAGTTGCAATGTTGTTCATTAAAACCTTGTTTCGTGAACAATCAAAGTTATATAATGCCCAAAGGACAACATAGGACAACATTTTGGAAGGACAACATAGGGGTAAAATTCTATTAAAAAGATGAAAGGAAGGACAACAAAAGGACAACTTTAATATTGATTTTAGCTTATATTGGTACAAATAAAAAGAGAGTAACCTCTTTCGAGACTACTCTCTAAATTCTCTCTAATCGTTCAAATCCCAATATTTATAAGGTTTAGCCAAAGTATCTCTTCAGCAGACCTTCGAAAGCCTTACCGTGTCTGGCTTCGTCCTTGGCCATTTCGTGCACTGTGTCATGGATGGCATCAAGATTCTTTTCTTTTGCCATCTTGGCAAGTTCCATTTTGCCTGCGCATGCTCCGCATTCGGCATCCACTCTCATCTGAAGATTTTTTTCTGTGGAATCTGTAACAACTTCGCCCAGAAGTTCAGCAAATTTTGCTGCGTGCTCCGCTTCTTCAAAAGCTGCTTTTTCCCAGTATATGCCCACTTCCGGATATCCTTCTCTATGAGCCACCCTTGCCATGGCCAGATACATGCCCACTTCCGTGCACTCGCCCATAAAGTTTTCTTTAAGGCCTTCAATTATCATGGGGTCCACGCCCTTGGCAATGCCCACTTCATGTTCTGTTACCCAGTTGCGTTCACCTTCTTCGACTTTTTTGAATTTCTCTCCGCCTGCTTTGCACTGGGGGCAGTTTGACGGAGCCTGGTCTCCTTCATGGGTATAACCGCATATCGTACATGTCCATTTCATAATATATTTACCTCCATTATTTAAAAATCAATGGTTTATTTATACCTCATGTCTGATTTTCTAAACAGGCAAAGGAGAAATTGACAATGAAAAAAAGGAGTTGTATAATAACAAACGTAAAAACAAAAAACAGAAAAAAAGGAAGTGCTTTTTGGAGATTGTTCTATAGCATCAAACAAATACCGTAAACAGCAAAAGAGGTGATATGACCCCTTTGGCTTCCGGTTTGCGGTTTTTGAAAACTATTTTGAAAGAAGTAGAGCTATTACGGAACAAAACAAGGCACATTTTTTGTGCTCAAAATCAATTAAAACAGCTTTAATAACCTATGATAGATCGAAAACAAAGGAAGGATAATGAAATGAAATATAAACTGGCACATAAATATGACAAATATATGGATAAGATGATGGGACCAAATCCCATAAAACTCCAGGAGGAACTTCTGGAAGGACATAATATACCCAAGGGAGCCACGGTAATGGATCTGGGCAGTGGTCAGGGCCTTACATCGGTTTTCCTGGTAAAGGAATACGGATTTCGGGTATTCGCCACGGATCTCTGGTCTGATCCCACGGATAACATGGAGTTTTTCAGAAGCACCGGGCTTGACACGGATAAGATAATACCCATACATGCCGATGCCAATGATCTTCCCTATGCAAAAGATTTCTTTGATGCGGTAATAAGTACGGATTCATATAATTACTTCGGAAGAGAAAAGGATTACCTGGGGCAGAAACTTCTTCCCTATGTGAAAAGGGGCGGGTACATATATATTTCTGTCCCGGGAATGAAAAAGGACTGTCACGACAACTTGCCAAAGGAACTGCTCCTTTCATGGACACCCGAGCAGATGGACTACATACACGATGCCCTTTATTGGGAAAAGCTGATAAGAAAAACAGAAGGTGTTGATATACTTTCCATACATGAAATGGAGAGTAATGAAGAAGCATGGGCCGACTGGCTTGCCTGTGACAATGAATATGCTGTAGAAGACAGGGCAGCCATGGAAGCCGGCGGCGGCAGGTACATGAATTTTATCGGCATGATACTAAAAAGACAGTAGAGTTTTTTAAAGATCCAATATGCAAAAAGAGAAATGACGGATGTCATTTCTCTTTTTATTGATTTCGGCCATTCATTTTCAGCTTTTTTCAACGTACGCCACCGACGCACACTTAACGGAGTCTCCTCAGCCGGGCCGCGGGGCATCGTCGCTGCATGCAGTGAAGGTCATTACAAGAAGGATCGCAGCAATGGTCAAAATTATAAATTTTTTCATGATCTTAATCCTCCATCAAGTTTTATGATATAATCATACCCAAATAACAGAAAGGAAAACACTGTCATGACAAATAATAAATTCGGCATTTCACAAGCACTTGATCTTCTGATAAAAGGCAATGAACGATTTGTAAAGGGGCTTGAGGCTCCGGGGGACATTTCCTTCCAAAGAAGAAAAGATCTCGCCGAAAACGGTCAGTCCCCTTATGCTGCGGTTCTCACCTGCTCTGACTCAAGGACTCCTCCCGAACACATTTTTAATTCGGGGCTGGGAGACATTTTTGTAGTCAGGAATGCGGGTAATCTGGCAGGCGACTGTGATATAGGCAGTATAGAGTATGCCGCCGAGCACCTTTGCGTTCCTGTAGTTGTTGTACTGGGACATGACAAATGCGGAGCAGTCAGTTCGGCCGTTGATATTTTTCTTTCGGGGGAAGAGCTGCCCGGCAACGATCCCCTTTCTGCCATGCTTAAGGAGATCTGCGAAAATGCCTGTGCAAAAGCAGGTGCTGATATCACCCGTGAGGAGTTCATAAAAAGATCTGAAGATCTAAACATAGAACATTCGGCAGATAAACTGCAAAAAAGTCCCATCATCGCCGGTCTTGTCAAAAAAGGAAATCTTGCTGTTGTCAAGGCAAAATACAGCCTTGAAACAGGTCAAGTGGCATTTTTCGACAGGTAGATATTTACAAAATCCTCAGTCGTCTCCGTTCTCCGCTTGATCTGCCAGGATCTCGAAAAACGCCAGAAATTCTTTATCGCCGTAATCTATATGCCATTCCGGATGGAACTGGACTCCCAGGACGAAGGTTTCATCTTCTTTTTCGATGGCTTCTATCATACCGTCATCGGCCACGGCAACTACCTTAAGACCTTGGCCCAGATCCTTGACTCCCTGATGATGCCATGAGTTGACTTTCAGATCTCCGTCACTCATAATTCCCGCCAGCAGGGAACCTCTTTCGATATTTATGTTATGCCATTCAAACTCCACCTGATCTTTTGATCTGTGAAGTATGTCCGTATCGTACTGGGTGGGTATATCCTGATAAAGACTGCCTCCGCAAGAAACATTGAGTACCTGCATTCCGCGGCAGGTGGCCAGAACGGGGAGATCTTCATCAAGAGCTTCATCAAGCAGCAAAAAGTCGGATTTGTCTCTTTCTTCATTGACATCCTCAAGGTTTTCATCCGGTTCTTCATCATAGTATGAGGGGTCGATATCTTCTCCTCCCGTTAATACCAGGGCATCCACATCATCAAGGGCTTCTTCTGCATCTTCTTCATTCTCGATAAGAGGAAGCAGAACAGGTTCTGCATCGGATTTTTCTATTGCATCGATATATACCTGCAGATCCTCTGAGTATTCTCCTGATTCAGTGTCTTCCATAAAGGAGATGCCTATTTCGGCCTTTTCCGTTTCCTGGACATCGGCTTCTTCATTATCGCCGCATCCGAAACAAAGGACGGTCACCAGCACCATAGAAAACGCAAGAACGCTAAATTTTGAAACAGCTTTCTTCATATCATCAACACCTCCAAAAAATAATTGTTGTTAAAAAGCCATATGTAAAGTGATAGGTATAATGATACTAATATAATAACACAACCGGGAGATATTTTTACGGCATAATAAAAAATGTACAAAAATGGTATATTTAAGAAATTCGTTGAAAACAACAAATAAAAATGATAAACTGTCGGGGAAATAATAATTTTTAGAAAGAAGGTTAATAAAAATGGGGACTGATTTAAAGAAAAAATACGGACTGATCACAGCCATCGCCATGGTTATGGGGATAGTTATAGGCAGTGGTGTGTTTTTCAAAGCAGAAAAGATCCTTGCGTGCACCGGAGGCGATCTGCCGCTGGGGATACTTGCATGGGTCCTGGGAGGCATAATAATGGTGGCATGTGCCTACACATTTGCAGTGATGGCCACCAAATACGAAAAAGTCAACGGAATAGTCGATTATGCCGAGGCATCACTGGGTGAAAAATACGGCTATTATGTTGGATGGTTCATGGCAATAATCTATTATCCCACATTGACATCAGTGCTGGCATGGATATCCGCCAGATACACATGTGTACTTTTGGGATGGGACATAGTAGGGCCTCAGTGCATGACCATAGCAGGCTTTTATCTGATAATGAGCTATGGTATAAATGCTCTGTCGCCGGTGATCGCCGGGAAATTCCAGGTGACCACAACTGCCATCAAACTCGTTCCGCTGCTCCTCATGGCGGTGGGCGGCACCATATACGGTCTGTCATCCGGAATGACTGTTGAGAATTTCACAACGGTAGTACAGGAGACTGACAGCGTATCTTCCGCACTTTTCACTGCTGTAGTTGCCACAGCATTCGCATATGAAGGATGGATAATCGCCACCAGTATAAATGCGGAACTTAGAGATGCAAAGAAGAATCTTCCAAGGGCCTTGCTGGGAGGCACCATACTTATCGTCATTATATATATCACGTATTATATAGGCCTTGCAGGGGCAGTTTCCAATGAAACTATGATGGCCGGAGGCGAAGCCGCAGCAAAGATGGCCTTTGAGACCATATTCAGCAGTGTTGCAGGAACTTTGATATTCGTACTTATAGTTATATCCTGCCTTGGTACATTGAACGGTCTGATGCTGGGATGCACCAGAGGGCTTTATTCCATAGCAGTAAGAAAAAGAGGACCCAGACCGGAGATCTTCACTCAGGTGGACAAAAGTACTAACATGCCCACCAATGCTTCTATAGCAGGAGTTATGCTTTGCGGTTTCTGGCTGCTTTACTTCTACGGAGCAAACCTTACGGCACCATGGTTCGGGCCTTTCTGTTTCGACACATCTGAACTGCCCATAGTTACCATATACGCTCTTTATATACCCATATTCATCATGATGATGAAAAAGGAAAAGGATTTTCCCGCATTCAAGAGATTCGTTGCGCCGACTTTGGCATTATGCGGAAGCCTTTTCATGATAGTAGCAGCATGTTTCTCCCACAGGATGGCTGTTGTGTATTATCTGATAATATTTGCCGTGGTAATGATATGGGGAGCTGCATTGCAGAAGAAAAAGGAAATATCCGACTGAGGTGATGCCGTGAATGCACCGGCAGAATGACAGTATCCATATTGTAAGGGTGCCGTTTCGGTTTGTTACGGCACCCGTTGTATTTTTATCAAAAAGGAACCGGCAATGAAAGAACGAAAACTGTATCTGATAAGACACGGAATAACAGAAGGAAACATAAACAAGTATTATTACGGCAGGACCGATGTTTCCCTGGCACCTGAAGGGATAACAAAACTCAAAGAGTTTTACGAGAAAGGCATATATCCCAGGTCCGCTCCCGATTCCGTTTTTACATCGGGCATGCAAAGGACAGAAGAATCCCTTTCTGTCATATATGGCGATACCAAGCACATCATAATAGAGGAACTTAAGGAACTGGATTTCGGAGATTATGAAATGAGATCCCATGAAGAGCTCATGGAGACCGCAGAATACTCCGATTGGTTCGCATCCGGCAGTGAAAGGACGGGGTTTCCCGGCGGGGAAGATCTGATCGCTTTCGAGAGAAGGGTCATGAAAGGATATGAGAAAATGCTGATCGCCTTCGATGAGGAAGGCATGGCGGTATGCCACGGCGGCGTGATCTCTGTCATAATGATGAACTGTTTCCCGGATCCCCAAATGAACCTGTTTTCATGGATCCCGGAGCCGGGCAGGGGTTTTGTTATAAAACTCAAAGAGGAAGAAGCGGTGAATTGGGAAAGGATATAAACTTTGTATCTCCCAGTATGGAAAAAATAAGGATGCATGATATAATAGACTTATGTACAAGATATTCATAGTTGAAGATGATAAATCAATAGCTGAAAGCATGAAACAGCATCTCACGCAGTGGGATTATGATGTTTACTGTGTCACAGACTTCAAAACTGTAAAGGAAGATTTTATCCGGGATGATCCGCATCTGGTTCTGATGGATATAAAGCTTCCTTTTTTCAACGGTTATCACTGGTGTGAAGAAATAAGGGCTATTTCTGCCGTGCCAATAATTTTTATTTCCTCCGCCTCGGATAATATGAATATAGTTATGGCCATGAATATGGGCGGAGATGATTTCATCGCAAAGCCTTTCAGCCTTGAAGTACTCACAGCAAAGGTCCAGGCGATCATACGCCGCACCTATTCCATGCAGGGGCAGATGAATATAATAGAACACAAAGGTGCGGTTTTGGACATGGCCAATACTGCCTTGACTTACAGCGGAGAAAAAATCGATCTTACAAGAAACGATTTTCGGATCATGCAGTTGCTCATGGAAAACAAAGGCAGTGTTGTGACCAGAGAAAAAATAATGGAAAAGCTATGGGAAAGTGAGAGTTTCATAGATGATAACACCCTTACTGTCAATATAACAAGGCTTCGCCGCAAACTTGAAAGTGCCGGACTTTGCCACTTCATAACCACAAAAAAAGGCATAGGATATATGGTGGAATAAATGGGAGAGATCTTGATTTCATATATAAAAAGGCACAGAGCTGTGTTGGTGGCGGCAGCAATTACAGCAGCTATTTTTGTATTGATATCCTATCTTTATTCCATACCGGGAGAACCGGTCATATATGCTTCGCTCTTGGCACTGGTGGTGCTGATATTGATCGGAGGAGCAAGATTTTTTGCATACTTCAGAAAGCAAAAAGAACTGGAGAGAATAAAGTCAATGATCCTGACGGCTCAGTGTGATTTTCCAAATCCCTCAGATGCCAGTGAAAAAAAATATCAGCAGATGATCGATATATTATGTGAAGACAGGAGAAAACTGGTTTCAGAAAATGATAAAGCATATACGGATATGGTGGACTATTATACTATGTGGGCACATCAGATAAAGACACCCATCGCTGCGATGCGACTTATGCTCGAGGCAGAGGCGGATGCGGCACAAAAAGCTCTGAACGCAAAAGAAACGAAAAAAGAACACCGGCTAGCGGATCAGCTTTTCAGTATAGAAAATTATGTGGAAATGGTGCTTCATTATCTTCGTTCGGAAAATATGGCGGGAGATATGGTTCTGGCAAGATACTCCCTTGATCAGATCGTTAAACAGGTGGTCATGAAGTATTCAAGATCCTTCATATACAAAAGGATCAGTCTTGATATGAAGACCCTTGAAAAAAAAGTGCTGACAGACGAAAAATGGCTGGGTTTTGTTTTGGAGCAGATAATCTCAAATGCTCTCAAGTATACTCAAAAAGGCCGGATATCCATATATATGGAAGGTGAGTATACACTGGTAGTCGAAGATACGGGGATCGGGATACAAAAAGAAGACCTTCCCAGGGTCTGTGAAAAAGGCTTTACCGGATTCAATGGCAGAGAAGACAAAAAGTCTACGGGTATAGGGCTTTACCTTTGCAAAAAAATCCTGGACAGGCTTTGCCACCAAATCAAGATATTATCTGAACAGGGACAGGGCACAAAAGTCAAAATAATATTCGATAAGAAAAAACAGATAACAGATATGGCATGATGATTACTTACATAAATGTAAGACTGCAAAAGAGAATGTAAGCCGGATAGATGGCAGCGCATTTTCTTTTTTATTATCATGATAAAGAGGGGTGATCGGATTTGTTATGAATGATCATCGGAAACATGATATCCAAGGAGGGCAAAATGAATTTTTTGGAAGTAAACAATCTAAAGAAGATATATACGACAAGATTCGGGGGCAACCAGGTCCGGGCTCTTTCAAATGTATCCTTCTCTGTAGAAAAAGGCGAATTTGTGGCGATAATGGGAGAATCGGGTTCGGGCAAAACTACGCTTCTTAATATAATCGCTTCTTTGGACAAACCAACCAGCGGAGAAGTCAAGCTATCCGGAGAGAATATCGTTTCAATAAGCGAAAAAAGGATATCGGCCTTTAGAAGAGAAAATCTGGGTTTTATTTTTCAGGATTTCAATCTGCTTGATAATTTCTCCGTAAAGGACAACATACTTCTTCCTCTGGTCCTTGAAGGAAGGAAATACGATGAAATGGAAAAATACATCAGACCTTTGGCAGAAAAACTGGCAATAGATGATATCCTTACAAAATTTCCATATGAAATATCGGGAGGTCAAAAACAGCGCACGGCAGCCGCAAGGGCACTGATAACGGCTCCCAAGATAATTCTGGCGGATGAGCCCACCGGGGCCCTTGACTCCAGGTCGGCAGAGGGCATACTTGAGATATTGTCCGACATAAACAAAGAAGGGCAGACTGTGCTGATGGTCACCCATTCCTTAAAGGCAGCAAGCAATGCAGGCAGAGTTCTTTTCATAAAGGACGGGGAAGTGTTCCATCAGATATACAAAGGCAATATGACAAACAGGGATATGTATCAGAAGATATCAGATACTCTTACGGGTCTCGCTGCGGGTGGTGATAAGAAATGAGCAGAATGTTTTATCCCAAACTTGCCGCAAACAACATAAAAAAGAATTATAAAACATATGTGCCTTTCATTATGACATGTACACTTTCAGTGATGATGTTTTATATAATGTTTTTTCTGAGAAACAACAAGGGCCTGGATATAATGGGGGGTGGCCAGACTTTGCGAAGCATACTTGGTATGGGGCTTGTTGTTATAGGCATTTTCTCAGTTATTTTTCTGTTTTATACCAACAGTTTTCTCATAAAACGCAGAAAAAAAGAATTTGGACTTTTTAATATCCTGGGCATGGACAAAAAGAATCTGGCCAAGGTCATCGCAGCAGAGACCTTTTATGCGGCAGCAATAAGTATATCTTTGGGGCTCATTCTAGGCATCGTTTTCAGCAAACTGGGAACGCTTATACTTTTCAGACTTCTGGATTTTGAGTTGCCTTTCGGGTTCGATATATCATGGAGCGCCGCAGGATATACAGTTCTGGTTTTTTCGGTAATATTCTTTTTGATGGTTCTGAATAATCTGAGACATATTCATCTGTCAAAGCCCGTTGAGCTTTTGGCGGCAGGCAATGTGGGAGAAAAAGAACCCGGCACCAAATGGCTGCTTGCTTTTGCAGGGACTGTGTGCCTTGCCGCCGGTTATGTAATAGCCATTGTGACACAAGAGCCTCTGCAGGCACTGGCATTATTTCTGGTGGCGGTAGTACTGGTCATAGCGGGCACCTACCTTGTGTTTGTTGCGGGAAGTATAGCATTTCTGAAATTGCTCCGTAAAAACAAGGGTTTCTATTATCAGACTAAACACTTTATTTCTGTCTCCGGTATGATATACAGAATGAAACAGAACGCTGTGGGTCTGGCCAATATATGTGTGCTTTCAACCATGGTAATAGTTATGCTTTCCACGACTTTCTCTCTTTATCTCGGGCTCAACGATGAACTGCGCAGCCAGTATCCAAGGAACCTTTTTGTACGGGGATGCGATATTGATGTACAGAAAAGCCGGGCGGCGGCGGATGAGGCTAAAGATCTGGCAGAAAAGATGGACATAAAACAAAAACACACAGTAGATTACAGATATCTGGCTTTTCATGCATCCTATAAAAAAAGCAGATTCAAAAATGCATACCCTGGGGATGCATATCAAAGCGGAGACAACGGCATGGTGATACTTATACCCCTTGATGAATACAACAGGATGCAGGATACCGAGGTCAGACTTTCCAAAGGGGAAGCAGTTTTCTATTCTCCAAACGCTCAGCTTCACGAAAAAGAAGTGTATTTTCGGGATCAGAAGGTCAAAATAATCAAAACAGTCAAAAATATTAATGTTCAGGAGTCCTATTACATGAGGCTGGCGGATGTATACTATTTCATAGTGCCCGGAGAAGAAGATGTAATTCAGATCGCAAAAAAATTTCCGACTTCGGGAAAACAAAACGATCTTGATTTCTATTACGGATTTGATACGGATGCATCACCAAAAAAGCAGATAAACTATGTCGGGGAGTTGAATTCCCTGTACACTGAAAAGTATACTGAAGGCGGAGAAAGGGATCTGCTGGCGGAGGGGTCGGAAAACGTAAGGGCAGGTTTCCTGTCCGTCTATGGGGGTCTGTTCTTTGTCGGTCTTTTCCTGGGGGCGATTTTCATAATGGCGGTGGTACTTATAATGTATTATAAGCAGATATCAGAAGGATATGAAGACAAAGAGAGATTCCGCATAATGAAAAATGTGGGTATGAGTCACAGAGAAATAAAAAAGACCATAAGATCACAGGTGCTTACGGTGTTTTTCCTGCCTTTGGCAGTCGCCGGCATACACATAGCATTTGCTTTTAAAATGATAGTACGCATGCTGGCAGTGATGAATATGACCAATGAAATGCTTTTTGCATGTTGCGTTGCGGCGACGGTGGCAGTGTTCGCTGTCTTTTATTCCGTTGTTTATGCCATGACTGCAAAAGTATATTATCGCATAGTGGAATAGGAAACCGTGAAATCTGAACAGGTGGCAAAAAATCCTAAGAAAACCCCAAAAACGAGAAGAAGTCAAAAAAACGGGAAAGGCAAAAAAACGGTCAATGTTTTTCCGTTTTTTTGTATTCGATTTTTATTATCCTGTGTTATAATACTGTATACAAAGTCATTTCCCGGCACTGGATCAAAAGAGTTACGGCCGTTGTATCCGGCAGTGAAGAGCCGGAAAACCCGGGAATAAAAAAGAGAGAGTACAGGAGGCAGTTTAAATGATAGACAGAGGCATGATAAAAAAGGAAGACTGGCTGGGAATGGGAGCCGGATCTCCCGAACAGGCAAAAGTATGCATGATGGGCATACCCTATGACGGCGGCAGTTTGCTGGGCAAAGGTGCGGTGGAAGCACCCAGGAAGATAAGAGATCTGGCCAGAAGATTCATGCCGGAAGGTACCGACAGCTGGTGTCCCATAGAAAAAAACGATCTGTATGATTTTGGAGATCTGATAGTCGATGAAACATATGCGGCCACTTATGTGAATGCTGAAAATGCAGGGTACAAAGTTATGCAGCAGGGGAAATTAAGTGTTTTTGTCGGCGGCGATCATTCAATGACGATACCGCTCCATAAGGCATATGCAAAATATCAGAGAGAAAAAGATCCGGATGCAAAGATAGGGATAATACATTTTGATGCCCATCTTGATCTGGCAGAAAGCTTTGAAGGAAGACACTGGTCCCATTCAAGCACTGCAAGACATGCATTAAACGACGTCATAAAGCCAGAGGATCTGTTTTTTGTCGGTGTGCGTGCCGCAGAAAAAGAAGAACTGGAGATGCTAAAAGAGAATCCCGAGATCGGGATGATATCTGCCATGCAGATATTTACAAAGGGATATCCCAATGCTTTCAAAGAAATAGCAATGAGATACAGAAAATATGATTCCATATATCTTACTATTGATATAGATGTGCTGGATCCGGCATCGGCACCGGGGACGGGAACTCCCGCCCCCGGAGGGATAACCACCCAGGGACTTATTTATCTTGTGGAGAAGATAATGGAGATGCTGCCGGTACATGCAATGGATATAATGGAGATATCTCCGCCCCTTGATATCAACGATATAACTTCCTGGGCAGGGATGAGACTTCTGCAGGAAGCCATAGCATCCACAAAAGAACCCGTGTATACAGACGGCAAAAAAGTTCAGGGTAAATAAAGGGCGAAAACAGAATAATAACTCAATTTTCGGTTGACAAAAAAAATCTGTTTAATATAATGGCAATAAGTCTTAATTTTGACGAAGCGGAGGGATCTTTTAAAATGGATGAAAAAACAGCAAAGAGCATAGAAAAATGGGAAGCTGAAAAAAAATCGCTGGAGAGCGTGAAAAGATATATAAAAAAGTATCAGAAACTCAAGGAAGACAAAGAAAATGACAACAAAGCCGAAATGAATAAGATAGGGGAGAAGGTAACAGCAATTTTTGAAGACAGCAAGTGGATGAAGCTGGAATGGAAAGAAATCAAAAAAAGCAAAAAAGCCCTTGAGGAAGGGATTGCAAAGGTAGATAAGAAAATCAGCGACAGAAAAAAGAAGATGGACGATGCTGCTGACAAACCTAAAGACACTGACAAAAAGACCGCAATAAAGGCCGGCCCAAAGGATAAGTCTATAGATGACGAAACAGGAAGCGGCGCATCATTAAGCGATGATAAAGAAGATATCCCTGCAGAAGAAGAAAGAGACTGGAGCGGAGAAATAGAAAAATGCGAACCGGGTTCAGTCTATTACCACTGGATATACGGCAAGATGGAAGTCCTGGCAAAGGAAGGAGACTATATCTACATGAAGCTCCTGGACAAAAAGGGATGCCGCCACGAATGGCTGGCCAAAAACAATGCTGTGGTGGAGATAGACGGAAAAAAAGAAGAAGCCAAGGAATTTTCACTGTTTTCCATAGGCAGATGGCTTTTCCCGGATATGGCTGATATGGAGATAATTGATCCGGATAAAGCTCACAGAAGTTTTATAAAGAACTGAAAATAACGAAAGGCTGTGCCGCAAAAGCGCAGCCATTCTTATAAGAGAGGGAATATGGCATATAAAATAGAAAAAAAAGTTGTTGATGGATTTCTTGAAAAGCAGTTTTATTATAGAGATTTCTGCGGCATGGCAGCAGGGATCGGAAGCTCAGCAAGGGGTATTGAATACAAAAAAACCCTGGGAACAGCCAGTGTGAAGACCGGCAAGCCCCTTGAAGAGGATGCGGTGTTTCATATGGCCTCTGTGGCTAAGCTCTTTACTGCCACGGGTGTAATGCTACTTAAAGAAAAGGGGATGCTGGATATAGATGAAAAACTGATCAGCTATATGCCCTGGTTTGAAATGGCCGACAAAAGATACAAAAAAATAACCATAAGGCAGATGCTCACCCATACATCGGCAATGCCCGATGTGTCAGATTATCACTGGGAGCAGGCACTTACAGAGGAAAAGGCTCTGAAGGATTACGCCACTTCCGGGGAAGTGGCAAATGCACACCTGCTCTGGGAGCCGGAAGAAGGTAAATTCGCATACAGTAATATGGCCTATGATCTTCTGGGACTCCTTATAAAAGAGGTAACGGGAGAGAGCTATGAAGATTTTATCGCAAAGAATATATTTGGGCCGATCGGCATGGCGGATTCCACATTGCTGACTATGGAAAGAAAAGACCGGGATAGAATGTGTGATCCCCATGACAAAAATGCGGACAAAAAATTTGAAGTACTGCCCCATTATCCTTACAACCGCAGTCACGCTCCCAGTTCCACCCTCACATCCAATATGGATGATATGGCCAAATGGGCATCCGCATGGTTATCGGGCAGTTTTCCCAAGGCGGAAACAAAGGAAGAAATGTGGAAGGAATATGCCCAGGTAAGAAACAACGGAGAGAAAATGGGGCTGGGCTGGTTTTCACGGATCCAGTCGGGCAGGACACTTTACGGACATGAGGGCATGGATGACGGGTTCAGAGCCAGTTTCTGGTTGTGCCCCGAAGAAGATCTGTTTATAATGATCTTTGCCAATATGTCAAAGGGACCGGTCAAAAAAGTAAATAAGGAATTGTTCGAATTGCTTATATCATAGGAGGATAAAAAATGGAAAAACTGATAATCGCAGCAGCAATATGCGGAGCAGAGGTCACAAAGGAGAATAATCCTGCGGTGCCCTACACTGTTTCGGAAATAGTAAGGGAAGCCAAGTCCGCATATGATGCGGGGGCGGCGGTGATACATCTTCATGTAAGGGAAGATGATGGCACGCCTACACAGAGCAAAGAACGTTTTCAGGAGTGCGTGGATGCCATCCTTAAGGAATGCCCCGATGCCATAATACAGCCTTCCACGGGAGGAGCGGTGGGAATGAGCGATATGGAAAGACTCCAGTCCACAGAGATAACCCCGGCTCCCGAGTTTGCCACTTTGGACTGCGGCACATGCAACTTCGGCGGAGATGAGATATTTGTCAATACGGACAATACGATTTTCAATTTTGCCAAAACCATGAAAGAAAGAGGAATAAAGCCGGAATTGGAATGCTTTGACAAGGGCATGGTGGATATTGCAATGAAGGCACACAAAAAAGGTCTTCTGGAAGACCCCATGCATTTTGACTTTGTTCTGGGAGTGCAGATGACTGCCACGGTAAGAGATCTGGTGTTCTGCGTGGGAAGCATACCTCCGGGCAGCACATGGACAGGCACCGGGATCGGCAGGTATGAATTTGATATGGCCACGGCCTCCATAATAATGGGAGGACATGTAAGAGTCGGCTTTGAAGATAATCTGTTTATCGAAAAAGGAGTCCTTGCCAAAAGCAACGGTCAGCTGGTGGAAAAAGTCGTAAAAATAGCAAAGCTTCTGGGAAGGGAAATAGCAAGCCCTGATGAAGCGAGAAAAATATTGGGAATAAAAAAATAACTGCCTCGGCAGTTATTTTCTTTTTGACTCTTTGGGTGTTACGCATATGCCCTTTGCCCTGCAGACTATTATGGGCTTTTCCAGGGAATCTGCGGCGGAAGGGCTGATATCAGGTCTTGCTGACACCACTTTTCTGGCTTCGAAGTACATTTTTCTTGAAGTGTTGCCAAATTCGGTTATCTCACCGTATGCTTCGATATAGTCCCCTGCATATGTGGGTGCCAGAAACTCTACTTCGTCATATCTAAGAAACAGACCTTCATCACCGTCGGCTTTTATAAGCAGTTCCGTTGCCACATCGCCGAACAGATGGACCATGTGGGCTCCGTCCACCAGACTGCCGCCGTAATGGGCATCCTTATGGGACATCCTCAGTCTTATAGTTGAAGTTATCTTTTCCATATCGATCTCCTTTTTTTATGTTTGTGAACTTTCACGTTTCATAATATAATTTTTGATTTGCAATTGCAAATCTTATTGTAAAAGGGTATGATAAAACAAAGGTGAACCGATTTTGTTTCACCTGATAAGGAGTAGATATATAATGAAAAACCAATATGGCATGGCCAGAGTCATAGAACCCAGGCAGGTATTGCCCACATCCGCCTGGCGCCTTGATAACAACAGGGAAATATACCCCAACGAGATAAGGATAGCTCTTGAAAAAATACATATTGAAGGCACCAGTTTCAGGCAGATCTGTATGGAATCGGGAGATAACGATGAGCTTATCCGCAGCAAAATAATAGATATCGTCATAAGAAGAGGTAAACTGCACAACCCGGTGACTGATACGGGCGGACTCCTTTACGGTACCGTGGAGGAGATAGGCCCGAATTACAGCAATGAAAAGGAACTGAAGCTGGGAGACAAGGTCCTTTATAATGCTTCTCTTGCCTCTATCCCCATTTATATAAGCCGGGTAAAAGAAATCGACAGAGCTTACAATCAGATAGAAGCAGAGGGATATGCCATAGTGCATGACAAAGTGCCCGTTATAAGAAGAGTGCCGGGAGTTCCCGTTGATCTCCTCCTTTATACGCTGAACGAATCAGGGACCCTTTACAGGATAAGTAGCAATGCGGCAGGCAAGAAAAAGATACTTGTGGCAGGCAACAACCTGATGCTGAACCTTCTTTTCGGACACACCATAAGAAAAGCCGCAGGCCCGGAAGCTTCCATAATCAGCGTTCTTGATAAGAGCATAAATACAGTTGTAAGAGGTGAAAAGATAGATCAGCTGGTAAAGCGCACCTTTGATGAGATACATTATCTTAACATCTTAAGACCCATGGAATGCATGGACACCTTAAAAGCCGACGGCCTTTTCGACATGTCCGTGAACTGCGCCGATATTCCCGGAGCAGAGACCCTGAATGTGCTGGCCACCAGAAAAGGAGGAACGGTTTTCTTCGCAAACCTGATAAACAACTACAATATTGCCCTCTATATAACCGAGTCCGTGGCAAGACATATGAACATCAAATGCGCTGAAGGATATCTTGAGGAGTATGATGAGTTCGATATGGAACTTGTAAAGGAGTTGGCTCCATATTTTAAGGGGGCCACCGTTGAAGAGCATCGGGAGAAGAAACACTTGAATGCCGTGCTCAATGATGCGGAACAGAAAAGAGCCCTGGCAGAAGACTTTATCAGCGAAAGCAGAGCCATGGGTCTGGTGCTGCAGGAAATCATGAGTGTAGCCAAGTATGACTGCAATGTACTTATAAGCGGGGACACGGGAGTAGGAAAAGAAAAAGTAGCCAATATAATACAGAAAAACAGCAGGAGGAAGATGCATCCCTTTGTAAAAGTCAACTGCGCATCCATTTCCCCCAACCTTATGGAATCAGAGTTTTTCGGGTATGAACCGGGATCCTTTACCGGCGCCAGTACCGGAGGCAAGAAAGGCTATTTTGAAGTGGCCGACAACGGCATGGTTTTTCTTGATGAGATCGGAGAACTGCCTCCGGACATACAGGCAAAGCTTCTGAGGGTCATACAGGACGGAGAGTTCCTGAGAGTGGGAGGTACAAGACCCATCAAGACCAACGTTCGTATAATTTCAGCCACCAACAGAGATCTGGAAGACCTTATCGAAAAGCATCTTTTCAGAAGAGACCTTTATTACCGGCTAAATGTGTTTCCCATAAAGGTACCGTCCCTTTCAGAAAGGAAGGAAGATATCCAGCCTCTTATCAGTCATTTCATAAAACAGTACGGAGAGAAATTCGGCATATCCTGCGGCATAGATGAAGATGCGGCGGAGTATCTTGAAAAATGCCGGTGGCCCGGCAATATAAGAGAGCTTGAGAATGTTATCCAGAGGCTTCTCATAAATGCCAGGGGCAGTAATATAAAGCTTATGGATGTCATGAAAGAAGTGCACGGAGATCTTTTTGAAAGTCCCAAAATCGAGATCCCGGGCGATCTGGGCAGTGATAAGGAAAATGAAGAAGGCGGACTCAGGTTGGACATGCTGGTGGGGGATTTTGAGAAGCAGATAATCAGATATGCCTGTGAAAAATACGGATCCACCAGGAAGGCGGCAAGGGCCATAGGCATAAGCCAGACCCAGTTGGTACGCAAAAAAAACAAATACGGCATATGATTGAACCGATAAATGTTCATCACACAAAGCATGTGAACACACAATGCTTCAAAAGCCTTGTATAAAAACTTCCTGCAAAGCACAGGATCGCTGAAATCCAATGAAAAATCACATTTTTTTGAACGTGTCTTATATGGCACGTTCTTTGCTATATTATTAAGTAACTGTAAATTGTTAATAAACCGGCATCAGACCGGACAGAAGGAGGATAAAAAAATGCAGAAAAAAGGTAGCCCATACGGAACACACAGAGTTATTTCCCCGAAGGGAGTACTGCCGCAGCCGGCAGATGTTATAGATAACGATATGGAGATCTATGACAACGAAGTTCTGATCGATGTACAGACACTGAATATCGATTCTGCTTCATTTACCGAGATCGAAAGAAGAGCCAACGGCGATATCGAAGAGATCAAAAAGACCATGAAGGCCATCGTTGATAAAGCAGGCAAACACAAGAATCCTTGGACAGGTTCCGGCGGGATGTTGATCGGAACAGTAAAAGAGACAGGCGAAAATTATGTGGGAGATATAAAACCCGGCGATAAAATAGCAACGCTGGTATCTCTTTCCCTGACACCACTGGTGATCGAGGAGATATACGAAGTAAGACCTGAAATAGATCAGGTGGATATAAAGGGACAGGCAATACTTTTCCAGAGCGGTATATACGCAAAACTTCCCGATGATATGCCCGAAGGACTGGCACTTTCCGCACTGGACGTGGCGGGAGCACCGGCTCAGACCAGAAAGCTGGTACACGAGGGAGATACAGTACTTGTAATCGGCGGAGGCGGCAAGTCAGGTATGCTTTGTCTTTATGAAGCAAAGAAACAGGCGGGTCCAAATGGCAAGGTAATTTGTGCGGCCCATTCACAGAAGTCCCTTGACAGGGCAAAGAGCCTGGATCTGGCTGACGAGTATTTTGCATCTGATGCAACGGATGCTGTCGGCATTTACGAAAAGATAATGGAACTTACAGACGGAAAGCTGGCGGATGTGGTAATAAACGTTGTAAACATTGAAAACACTGAAATGGGATCCATACTTGCCTGTAAGGATGACGGAGTAGTTTACTTCTTCTCCATGGCCACCAGTTTCACAAAGGCTGCTCTGGGAGCAGAGGGAGTAGGAAAAGATGTTACCATGATAGTAGGCAACGGCTACTGCAAGGGACATGCGGATGTGACCCTGGAAGACCTGAGAGAAAGCAAACCTTTGAGAGAAATGTTCCAGAAACTTTATGCATAAGAACCAAGCAAAAACAAAATAGCCATAAAAACAAAGCCGAAACAAAACAACAGGAACCGAACAAAAATAGCCATAAAAACAAAACGGAAACAAAATAATAGTAACGAAACAAAAAAGCCAAATCAGAACAAAAAAGGAGAAATAAAATGGCAACAAGAAAATGGAAAGACATACCACTTTTCAAAAATGTAACCGATGAACAGTGGAATGACTGGCACTGGCAGATAGCAAACAGACTGACCACCATCGAACAGATCGAACAAGTGGTGAACCTGACAGATCAGGAAAAAGAAGACATCAGCAAGGTCATGGACGGTTTCAGGGTAGGCATAACACCCTACTACTCATCTTTGATGGATCCGGACGATCCCAGATGCCCGGTAAGGATGCAGGCTGTACCTGTTATGGCAGAGATGCATCATGACGAGGCTGACATGGCAGATCCTCTGCACGAAGATGAAGACTCTCCGGCTCCGGGACTGACCCACAGATATCCGGACAGAGTACTGTTCCTCATAACGGACCAGTGTTCCATGTACTGCCGTCACTGCACAAGAAGAAGACTGGCCGGCGAAAAAGACGGTGAAAGAGGCATGGAAGACATAAATGCATGTATCGATTATATCAGAAGGACCCCCCAGGTAAGAGACGTCCTCCTTTCCGGAGGAGACTGCCTTTGTGTTTCAGATGACACTTTGGAATACATAATCAAAGAGCTGAGAAAGATAGACCATGTGGAAATAGTAAGACTGGGTTCAAGGACTCCTGTGGTAATGCCCATGAGGATAACAGATGATCTGGTGAACATGCTCAAGAAATATCATCCCATATGGTTAAACACTCATTTCAATCATCCCAAGGAAGTGACAGCTGATGCTGCGGAAGCATGCAGGAAACTGGCCGATGCAGGCATACCCCTGGGAAATCAGTCGGTACTCCTCCGAGGCGTGAATGACTGCCCGCATATCATGAGAGACCTTGTACACAAACTGGTAATGAACAGAGTAAGACCCTATTACATTTATCAGTGTGACCTTTCTATGGGGATCGGACATTTCAGGACGCCCGTATCAAAGGGTATAGAAATAATCGAAGGATTAAGAGGACACACATCCGGATATGCAGTTCCCACATTTGTAGTGGATGCTCCGGGAGGCGGCGGAAAAACTCCTGTTATGCCTCAGTATGTTATCTCCCAGACACCGGACAAGGTGATACTCAGAAACTATGAGGGCGTAATAACCACTTATACAGAGCCCAAGCATCATGAAGAAATGAAATGCACATGTGATTACTGCACAGGCAAAAAAGAGTATCATTATGAAGGAGTTGCAGGACTGGCTCAGGGCGAGAGAATGTCCATGGAACCTCAGGGACTTCAAAGACACGAACGTAATAAGAAATAGGATCTCATATATATGGGACTTCTCAATCAGCTGAAAAATAAATACAGTGTGGTCTCCATCATAGGGATGGCAAAGAATGCAGGCAAGACAACGGCACTCAACTATATACTTGAAGAAGCAATGGATGAGGGAATGTGTCTGGGCGTGACATCCACAGGACGGGACGGAGAAAGCACGGATCTGGTGACAGGAACGGAAAAACCCCGGGTCTATCTTGAACAGGGCACCATCGTTTCAGTCCCCAAGGGACTTTATGATCTGGCGGAAGCAGGCCTTGAGATACTGCGAATGACCAATTACCGCACATCTTTGGGCCGGCTTATGCTGTGCCGTGTGGCAGAAAGCGGATATGTGCAGATAGCAGGTCCGGTGGCCACGGCAGATCAGAAAAAGATGTGCAGTGAAATGAAAGCGCTGGGTGCGGAAATGATAATGATCGACGGAGCCGTAGACAGAAGATCCATCGCGGCTCCCGACGCATCCGATGCGGTGATCCTGGCCACGGGAGCGGTGCTTTCAAGAAACATGAAAAAAGTCGTTCAGGAAACGGTTTATGTGGTGAGCATATGCTCACTGCCGCGACTTTCCCACCAAAGGACAAGAAAGCTGATAGAAGAAAACCGGGACAAAATAACCCTTATAGCAGATGGCCGGGCAAAAACACTAAATCTTGCCACAGGGCTGGGCAGCGGGAAATTCCTTCAGCAGGAAATGAGCGATGAAACGGAATATATATATATGCCGGGAGCTTTCACAAAAAGCGTGATCTCAGACATGGGAAATGCGGAACTGAAAAAAACCCATTTTGTACTAAAAGATCCTATGAAAATATTTTTTGATGCCGTAAGCTGGCATCAGCTGATAAAAAAGGGAACAAAAGTATCGGTGCTGGAGAACATAAAGGTGGCAGCCGTGACTGTGAACCCCGTTTCGCCGGCGGGATATTCTTTCGGACATGAAGATCTGAGGGAAGCCGTCAGCAAGGCTCTGCCTGAAATACCGGTTATCGATGTAAGGCTTTAAAACAGGATATCATTGAGGCCCGGAGGATAAAAGTGATAAAAAGACTGGCAAATGTAAAAACCAGAACAAATACAGGCTTTGACCATGTCATGAATGAAATGGGGCCGCAGACTCCCTTCGGCATAAAAAGGCTGAAAGAACAGAAGCCTTTTTTCCCTGGAGAAGAAGCTTCCTTGCGAAGAGAACTTGACAGGATCGGGAGTCTCTTTGATATTGCCCGTGAAGATGAAAAATACATATCAAAGATATCCGACATATTTATGGATATGAAGGATGTGGAGTTTACAGTCGAACGCAGCAAAAGCAGCATACTGACCGTGGTGGAGATCTTCGAGATGAAGTGCCTGCTCCTAAAAATGGAGCAGCTGTCTTCTCTTTTTGAAAAACAGGGCAAAAAAATCCCCGACGAATTTGTTTTAAGCGATATAAGAGTCCTTCTGGATGAACTGGACCCCAGAGGAGACAGATTAAATACATTTTATATTTATGAGGAATTTTCGAAAAAACTGGCAGACCTGCGCAATGAAAAAAGGATGCTGGAAACAGGGGTCAGAAAAAGTCAGAAGGAAAGAAGGGAAAAGCTTCACAGAGAAAAGGGCATAATGCTGACTCCCAAATTTGACTGTGTGGTTTCAAAGTCTGATGAAGAGGCCATCAAAACATTCGAGACGGCCCCCGAACTGGAAAGATCCTGTCAGGATATAATGTCTGTGACATTCCAGCTGGTGAGAACAGAAAAAGAAATAGAAACCATCGAAAAAACAGAAATGCTCGCTTTTAAGATAGAAGAGGAAGAAGAGAAAATAAGAGAGAAGCTTTCCAAAAGAGTATGGGCATTTCAAAAGGAAATAAGAGAAAACTGCATGCGTATCGGATCTTTTGATCTGACACTGGCAAAAGCCCTTTATGCCATAAGACATACATGCGTGAAGCCGGAAATAATAAAAGATTATGCGGTATACATAAAAGACGGCAGGCAGCTTCAGGCCGAAGAAATACTTGATTCCAAGGACAAGGAGTATATGCCTGTAAGCATAAGTCTTGATTTGGGCGTGACATGCATAACCGGAGCCAACATGGGAGGGAAAACGGTTTCCCTTAAAATGATAGGACTCACGGTGCTGCTGGCCCAATACGGTTATTTCGTACCATGTAAAAGTGCCAAGATCGGTCTTTCGAATTTTATGCAGATGCTCATGGGAGACAGTCAGTCTCTGGAAAGAGGCCTTTCAAGTTTCGGATCGGAAATGGAAGAGCTGAAGGAGATATTTGACCACTGCACAGAAAGATCCCTTATCATGGTGGATGAGATAGCCAGTGGGACAAATCCCGCTGAAGGACTGGCCCTTACAAAAAGCGTAATAGATTTTTTGAAGGAAGGGCCTTATATATCTGTAATAACCACCCATTTCGATGTGGGAGAAGGCGGCGGCAAAGTCAAGAATATGCAAGTCACAGGCCTGGCAAATGCAGACTTTACTAAACTGGACCGGGAACTTCGATATGCAAACCGCAAAGAGCGGATAGGCATAATCGGAAAGTATATGGATTACAGACTGTCACCGGCAAAAGAAGGTAAAACGATACCCAAAGATGCTATCAATATAGCGAAAATGCTGGGTATCGAAAATGAAATAATAGAAAATGCAAAAAAATACTTAAAAGGAGAAAAAGTATGAAAAGCAAACTGAATCTGGACCCGAAAGTAATCGACAGCGCACGTTCCTGTGCTTCAAGGATCGCTCACAGCATGCAGGAATTCATCGATGTGCATACAACTGTAAGCACAGAAAGAACTGTGGTGAGACTTTTGGGCGTAGACGGGGTAGATGATGTAGAAACACCCCTTCCAAACATCGTTATCGATCAGATACTTGAAGCAGGAGGGCTGCCAAGAGGTGCAGCTTACTGGATGGGAAATGCCATGATCCAGACCGGACTGGATCCTCAGGAGATAGCAGAAAAGATGTCTGCGGGAGAACTGAAGATAACAGAGCTTCCGGCGGCCGGCATCAAAGAAGCAAAAGAGAAAATCATGCCCTATGTAAAAGATTCCCTCGACAAAATAAAAGCTCAGACAGCGAAGAGAGAAGAATATCTGGACACCATAGGTGAGGGGAGGACCCCATACCTTTATGTTATAGTTGCAACGGGTAACATATATGAGGATGTGGTGCAGGCCAAGGCGGCAGTAAGACAGGGAGCAGACATAGTTGCCGTTATAAGGACAACTGCCCAGAGCCTTTTGGACTACGTGCCCTACGGACCGACGACAGAAGGTTTCGGCGGCACCTACGCCACCCAGGAGAACTTCAGGATAATGAGAAAAGCCCTTGATGAAGTGGGAGAAGAAGTGGGCAAATATATAAGGCTCTGTAATTATTCTTCCGGCATGTGCATGGCCGAGATCGCTGCCATGGGAGCTCTTGAAAGACTGGATGTAATGCTCAATGACGCTCTTTACGGAATACTTTTCAGAGACATAAACATGCAGAGGACCCTTATAGACCAGTACTTCTCCAGGGTAATAATAGGATACTGCGGTACCATGTTCAACTCGGGAGAAGACAATTATCTTACCACTGATGACGCATATGAAGCCGCCCATACAGTACTGGCTTCCCAGCTGATCAACGAACAGTTTGCAGTATTGGCAAACATACCCGAAGAACAGATGGGTCTGGGACATGCTTTCGAAATGGATCCGGATATCGAAAACGGATTTCTTTATGAACTAGCCCAGGCGGTCATGGCAAGGGAGATATTCCCCAAGGCACCCCTCAAATATATGCCGCCCACAAAATTCATGACGGGCAATATATTCAAGGGACATATCCAGGATGCTCTTTTCAATATGGTTGCCGTATGGTCGGGACAGTCCCTGCAACTTCTGGGAATGCCCACTGAAGCCATACATACACCTCACATGCATGACAGATATCTTTCCATAGAAAACGCTTCATATATATTCAACAATGCCAGAGATATCGGCAATGAAGTGGAATTCAAAGAAAACGGTATAATGCAGCAGAGAGCTCAGAAAGTCCTTAAGGAAGCGGATGAGCTCCTTCATGAAATAGAAAAGGATGGTCTTTTCACAACCCTTGAAAAGGGAAAATTCGGAGGAGTCAAGAGACCCCGTGACGGAGGCAAAGGACTTCAGGGAGTGTGCCTCAAAGACGAAAAATATTTCAATCCGTTTATTACTATAATGCTGGGAGGTGAAAAATAATGACTGATAAAACAGCAGTAGCTCAGGTCGACCTGAAAAAAGTCAAGCCCTACGGGGACACAATGAATGACGGAATGACAGAAACAGCCTTCACTCTCCCGGTGCCCTTCGGAGAAGAGGGAAGTGAAGCAGCAAAAATACTTGCAAAGAAAATGGGTCTTGATGAACCCAACGTCGTATACTCAAAAGACCAGGGCGGCGGATACACATTCTTCATAGTTTACGGGAAGTGCAGGCACACCGTGGACTACACAGAGATCAAGGTAACAAAAGTTGAAGTCGAAATAATGGACAGGCTTGAATGTGCAAAATTCATCAAAGAAAAAATAAAGAGAGATGTGGTCATCGTAGGGGCATCCACAGGAACAGATGCACATACAGTGGGAATAGATGCGATAATGAATATGAAGGGATTCCACGGACATTTCGGGCTGGAAAGATTTGACGGGATAGAAGCATACAATTACGGAAGCCAGGTACCCAATGAAGTTCTTATTGAAAAGGCAAAAGAAGTGAATGCGGATGCCATAATAATCTCCCAGACAGTCACACAGAAAGATATACATATAACAAACCTGACCAACATGGTCGAACTTCTTGAGGCCGAAGGCATGAGAGACAAGGTCATACTCTGCTGCGGCGGACCCAGGATATCCCATGAGCTGGCTCAGGAACTGGGGTATGATGCCGGTTTCGGTTCCCACACTTATGCCGAACATGTAGCATCTTTTATACTTAACGAAATCGTTGAAAAAGGAAGAGCATAAGAAAGGAGAGGTTTATGAAAAATAAAATCATGACCGCAAAAGAAGCCATAGCCGGTATCAAAGACGGAAGCTCCATAATGGTCGGCGGCTTTATGGCCTGCGGGACTCCGGAGATCCTGATCGATGCTTTAGTAGAAAAGGGCGCAAAGGATCTTACCATCATATGTAATGATGCGGGCGTACCGGGAAGGGGAGTAGGAAAGCTTATCACAAACGGACAGGTAAAAACTCTTATAGCATCCCATGTGGGACTGAATCCGGAAGTGGCACAAAGAATGAACACAGAAGATCCAGGGGAAAAGCTGGAATGCATCCTTGTACCCCAGGGAACTCTGGCCGAAAGGATAAGAGCCTGTGGTGCAGGCCTTGGAGGTTTTCTGACTCCCACAGGAGTGGGAACAATAGTTGCCGAAGGCAAGCAGGTAATAAATGTGGGAGGAAAAGATTATTTGCTGGAGGAACCACTGAAGGCCGATTTTGCCCTTCTTCGGGGCTCTGTTACAGACAAATTCGGAAACACAGAATATAACGGTACCACCAGAACTTTCAATCCAATGATGGCTACGGCGGCAGACTATGTTATAGTGGGGACCTGCGAGATAGTTGAGATAGGAGACATCGACCCGAACAACGTTGTGACTTCGGGCATATTTGTTGATGCGATCGTAGGAGGTGAAAAACCATGGCAGATCTAAAGGCAAGGATAGCTACCCGTGTAGCCAAAGAACTGAAAGACGGAGATGTGGTCAATCTGGGCATAGGACTTCCTACAAAAGTCGCAAATTATCTTCCCTGCGATGTTCATATAATCCTCCAGTCGGAGAACGGCATAATGGGCATGGGTCCTGCAGCCGAAGAAGGAAAAGAAGACGTTGATATCATCAATGCGGGAGCCCAGTATGTAACAGTTAATAAGGGAGCCATGTATTTTGACAGTGCCACTTCCTTCGGTATCATAAGAGGCGGTCATGTGGATGCCACAGTACTGGGAGCACTTCAGGTGGACAAACACGGAAATCTGGCCAACTGGATAGTTCCCGGCAAAATGGTATCAGGTATGGGCGGTGCAATGGATTTGGTGGTGGGAGCAAAAAAAGTAATAATCTCCATGCTCCATACTCAAAAAGGCGCACATAAAATACTGGATGAATGTACTCTTCCCTATACCGCCATCAAAGTAGTCGATATGATCGTAACGGAAATGGGCGTAATGGAAGTTACCGATGAAGGGATAGTCTTAAAAGAGCTGCACCCGGACTTCACTCTGGATGAGATAAAGGAAGCCACCGGCTGCAAACTTATAATAAGCCCTGATCTTAAGCCAATGCAAGATTAAAAAAAACATCAAAAAAGAATAACGATAAAACATGTCGCATAAATAAAAGTGACGCAACTGTAACAATTTTCTGAATAATTACCAGAACTTGACATTTTTTTGATATGTGGTATGATTTAAACATAAAGTGTGTTTCAATCGGCACACTTTTGTTTTGGGCGAAAGCCCATTATGGTGGCAGATGAAAAGGAGAATAGAATGTTTGGCAGCTTACAACAGCGCAGTAAATTCAAATACTGCGTCCGAGCGTTTCTTCTTATTATCAGCATTGCTATGATAGCCGGAACAACAGCACTGGCAGCTGATGAACCGGCAGGAAAAGGACATGTGGAAGTCAGTATCGCCGTGGACGATATGGAGATCCATGCGAAAACAGCAAAGATGACAGTAAGTGAGGTCATCGATTCGCAGGACATCCCCTTTGGCCCGGATGATGTGGTGACACCCGCAGAAGACTCCGTCGTAGAGGACGGAACAGAAATCGTGATCAAAAGGATCCTGAGGAAAGAAATTACCGTAACGGAAACTGTTGATTACAAGACAATCAAAAAGCAGGACTCGGATCTTGCGTACAACGAAACAAAAGTTGTGCAGGAAGGTAGCGAAGGCCGTGACAGACTGACATATGAGGTTTTGTATTCCAGGGGCGAAGAAGTATCCAAAAAAGAAATTTCAAGGACCACCATAAAAAAGCCCGAAAACAGGATAATCAAAACAGGCTACAAAGAAAAGTTTAAGGTCAGAGCATTTGCCTATACCGGCGGCGGTACTACCGCCACAGGTACAAGGGCCAGAGTCGGAGCAATAGCTGTTGATCCCGATGTTATACCTTTGGGAACCAAAGTGTACGTCGAGGGTTACGGATCCGCCGTGGCGGAAGACACAGGCGGAGCATTTATACAGGGCAGATCAATAGACCTGTATATGAACTCCAAAGCTGCATGTTACAGCTGGGGCAAGAGATATGTTACGATATATATCTTGTAAAAAGAATAAGAAAGAAGAAACGAAAAGAGCCGCGTATGCGGCTCTTTCATTATGACAAAGTTTATGGGTCAAAAAGATTTTGCCGGGTTTTAGCGAAGATGCTTTTCGGCAAGATCGATAAACAGGTCAATATCATCTTCTTTGGGGAATATGGCCCTTGAGGAGGTGGCGTTGCCGCCTCCTTTGCCATTGTATATGCCGGCATTTTCTCTAACCAGTTTGCTGCAATCCACATTGCCGTCGGAAAAGAAGAGAAGGGTATTGTCTTTTTTTGAAACTATAATAAGGAGTTTTTTTATCTTTTCTGAAAGGGGCCTTCCGATGTTCAGAAGGTCATCGGTTTTCATATCGTTCCATCTGCAGACAAGGATGTCGCCTTTGAGGGAAAAAGGACCTTTGCAAAGGGGATCTTCACCCTTGGCCAGCCTGTCCAGTATATTGCCCGTTTCTTCTATGCGGGATGTTATCACCGAATGGCGAAGAGTATTGAGTTCGTCTCTAATCAGCCTGACACGGGTATCTGATGCAGATATTTTCTCCATAAGGTCTTCTGTGCCTGCGGAATGTCTGATGCAAAGATCGTTTACTATATTGTGTTTCTTGTTGTAATCAGCCATTGCTCTGGCACCTGCATCAAAATATATGCGGAACATCCCTTTGTATTTTTCTACCTTATATATTTTTATAAGGCCCACTTCTGAAGAGGAATGAGGATGTGTGCCGCAGCAGGCGACACAGTCGGAAGGGTCATCTTTTTCTCCTATGAGAACTACACTTACATCTTCGTCAAAATCAGCAGGTTTTCTTAGAGGAAGACTGTTGGCATTTTCAGGATCGGCAAAAAGGTGTATGGATATATCCTTGTTCTGCCATATTATCTCATTGGCAAGATCCTGAGCCCTCATGGCTATCTCCCAATTGATCCCATCTGTTTTCATACTCGAATTTGGATCCTTGATTTCATCGTCGCTTTCTTTTCCATTATCTTTTTCTTCAAGGCTTATATCTATGGTCATATAATCACTGCCCATGTGAAAACCGCGATTTACACCTCCATACTCCCTTGAGAAAACCCCTGACAGGATATGTTCTCCGCAGTGACGCTGCATATTGTCGAAACGTCTTGCCCAGTCAAGCCGGCAAAGGATGCTCTGCCCCCGGGAAAATGGAGTTTCTGTTTTTTCAAGGACATGAAATATTTCATTATCTTTTTCAAATACGTCGCGAAGAGGAACGTTTTCTATTTCTCCAAGATCACAGGACTGTCCTCCGCCTCCGGGGAAAAATATGGTTGATCCAAGAATCAAAACCGGATATCCGTCTTCAAAAAAAACATCTTTTATGACAGAGCTGTGTTCCTTTTTATATACATCATCCAGAAATATTTTTTGTGTAATGGTTTTTTGTTCCATTTTTTCTCCTTTATTAATTGAATACACCGGGAAACCATAGACATATAATATTTATCACTGCTGCTTTTGTTGTGACTATTATACACTATATAGAACAAAAAAGTTGACGATCTATTGTTTTCAACTGACATGCCGGAATTTGTTTTAAGATATCACAGCATATTCAAAAAGGGTTTTGGATAGCATAGAAATTGGATAACACAGAAATTGGATAGCATAAAAAACTGATAAGCACATTTGTGATATAATAGGCAATGACCCACAAATAAATAAGATATTGATGCACAAAGAAATGGGTCGGCAACCAATAAGGCGGCATAAAAAAAGAAACCATATTATCGGAGAACAGTTATGAAATATTCATTGGAAGTCAAAACAAGTTCCCATACCCAGATGCTTGATATAACAAAAGACATTGAAAAAATAATAAAAGAAAGCGAAATCAAAAACGGATCATGCATAGTATTCATACCGCATACAACAGCTTCTGTAACTATAAATGAAAATGCAGATCCGGATGTCCAAAAAGACTTTATAAGGGCTATCAATAAACTTGTGCCCTGGGAAGATGATTATCTTCATTCGGAAGGCAATTCCGCAGCACATCTCAAAGCAAGCATGATAGGTTTTTCAGAGCAGATGATGATAGAAAAAGGAAGACTTTTACTGGGTACGTGGCAGGGGATATATTTTGTCGAATTTGATGGCCCCAGAAACAGAAAAGTATGGGTCAGTATCATTGCAGATCAGTAAAGCATAAATATGGGCATGAAGTAAGCAATATATGGGAATAGAATCAACAGCAACAAACAACATAGTACAAGGAATCGAAGGAAAACTAAATATTGGGTCCATGATCCATCAAAAAAACCGGGAAAGGGCATTAGCATATATAATAAGCCACATAAAGATAATCAGACAATTTCAAAAAAACAATATATTGTGCGTGCCAAAAAATATTAATTGTTGTATAATGATAAAACATAGAGTACTAATTTGCGGTATGAGGTAGTGCGAACAAAAACAAACGGGTGAAATAAAAAGAGAACAACCTGTGGATAAAGAAAAGGAAAAAGGTGTAAAAAACAAAGAAAAGTATTGCAAATACTAACTTATTAGAAAAATAGTTTTCCACAGGACACGGTGCATAAAATTGTATACGATTTTATATTCCCTGTGGACAAACATCAAAAAACATGAAAAACAGACACTTTCGGCTTGTTGATATTATAAGCAGGGAAGCACGAACAAAGGTTGACATAAAACGTCGGGATCGGAAACAAAAATGTTAAAAGAGAGAATCACATTCAAAAGCGAGCTGCCGGTAAATGTACTGGTGGCAGATATAGAGGAATATCCAATACATTTCCATGATGAGCTGGAAATGGTATTTGTTCTTAAAGGTCATATAAAGCTGCGGAACGGATATTATAATTACGATCTGAAACAGGGAGACATTTTCACTTTGAATGACCGGGAGATACACAGTTTCAGCAGGATAGGAAATCATGAAAACATGGTCATGCTACTCCAGATGGATCTGACATATTTCTCCCGTTACTATGAAAACCTAAAAAACAATTTTTTCGTTACGGACATGGAAGATGACGACGACGAGAGCCTGGACATCCTGAGAAAATTCCTGGCCAAGATAATGATGGATATACTGGAGAAGGGTTTCGGATATGAACAGAAAGTGATAGAAAGCACCCACAATCTTATTACCAGCCTTCAGGCGGATTTTCAGTATTTCGTAATGGAAGACGGACGTTTTGTGAATGAGGCAAAAAAGAAGGGCAACAAAATACTGGCGGGTCGTCTTAACAGGATAACCGACTACATGTACGACAACTACTACAGAAAACTGACTCTCAAAGAGATAGCAGAAAAAGAGCACCTCTCCATATATTACCTTTCCCATGTCATAAAAGAGGCCACAGGTCTCAGCTTTCAGGATCTTCTCAATTTCATAAGAGTGGAAGAATCGGAGAAACTGCTTCTGGGCACAGGCAAGCGTATAGGTGCCATTGCAGAAGAAACGGGATTTTCAGCTGTTCGTTATTATGTCAAACACTTTGAGACATGGTTCCATATGCATCCGGCAGAATACAGAAAAAAATTCACAGGCAAAGTGAGCGGCAGAGAAAGCGGAGCAAAGATGAGAAGGGCGACTCCTGCTGAGATCGAAGAGGCGCTCAAACAGCAGGTAAAAGGTCTTTACAGGGACTATTTCTTCAGGAATGCAATAAAGCCCATAATAGTTGATCTGGACATAGACAAAGAAGTTTCCGGCATCTTTGGAAAGGGTGTGATGGATGAACTTATGGAGAGGGATATCATGAAACCGGTCTCAGCACCCTATATAATGATGAAAAACCTAAAAGAAAAAACAATAGCATCTGGAGATAATTATCTCATCTCGGCAAACAAAGATGAAGAGGGAGAAATAAATGCCATTTCAATACTTACATATAATTTCAGCCAAGATCTGGGCAGGGAGCTTGGCACGGTCTCATCAAAGGAGGAACTTATAAACAGCCTTTCTGTTTATGATGCGGAGGGAGAGATATTGGTAAGATGCGCCGGCATGACCGGGGATTTCACAATATCCAGATACCGTATATCAAGACAGAACTGTCTTATGGCAATCGACAGCTCGGGGATACATGACAAAAGTCACACTGCAAGGGAGATACTGAGAGGGAAGCTGGCTGCCATGCCTGTTGTTGAATTTGAAGAGTTTCATGTTGCCGATACCATAAGCGTAAGGTCCACTATCAAAGGCTTTGGGGCCGAACTTATCCTTATTGACAAGAAAACCGCAAAATAGTACACAATAAGAGCAAATGCGTAATTGAATTTTATCACCGGGGTGATAGAATAAAAGCACAAAGGAAATGTGCGCTTATTAAAGTGTTCAAATAATGGAGGTAAAAATATGAAAATACTTATTATCGGAGCTGGCGGCGTGGGCACATCCATAGCCACCATCATCAAAAGAATGGGCAAGGAGATCGACTGGGCAGAAAAAGTCGTTATGGCAGATTACAACTTTGACAGAGCCAAGGAAGTAGCAGACAAGATCTGCGGCGGAGGCATATTTGTTGCAGAAAAGGTGAATGCAAGAGATTCCGCAAATATCGAAGAAATAATCAAGAAACACGAGATCGATATGACCATGAACGCAGTAGAGCCTGAGTTCAATGAATGCATATTCGATACATGCCTTAAGACAGGATCCATGTATATGGATGCTGCAATGACCCTTTCCACACCTGATCCGGACAAACCCTTCGAAAAAGCAAATATAAAGCTGGGAGATTATCAGTTCGACAGGCATGAAGACTGGAAGAAAGCCGGTAACATGGCACTTCTGGGCATGGGCGTTGAGCCCGGTATGGCAGATGTATTTGCCAGGTTCGCAGACAAACATCTCTTTGACGAGATCGATGAAGTTAACGTTCGTGACGGAGATAACTATGACGGCGAAGACGTGGGTTATTTCGGATTCTCAGTATGGACCACAATAGAAGAGTGCCTCAATCCTCCCGTTGTATGGGAAAAGGGCAAGGGCTTCTTCTGCACAGAGAACTTTTCCGAACCTGAAATGTTCAATTTCCCCGGAGGCATAGGCGATGTTGAAGTAATAAACGTTGAGCATGAAGAGGTTCTTCTGGTACCCAGAGTAATAGACTGCAACAGAGTTACATTCAAATACGGCGTTCCCAAGGAAACAAGGGATATGCTGCTTTATCTGAAGGATCTGGGCCTTTCAGAAAAAACAAAGAAAATAAAAGTCGGCGACAGTGAAATAACACCCAGAGATTTTCTGGTAAAAGTAATACCCAGCCCTGTGGAAGCCACCATGAGAATGGAAGGCAAGGGCTGTGCGGGCACATGGGTGACCGGCACAAAAGACGGAATGAAGAGATCGGTTTATCTGTATCAGGTAGCTGACAATCAGGACTGCATCAAAAAGTACACAACAAACGCAGTTGTTGCTCAGACTGCAGTGGGTCCTGTTATCGCTCTTGAACTTATCGCAAAGGGCATCTGGAAGCTGGAAGGTGTATATGGACCCGAAAGCTTCGATCCGGATCCGTTCGTAGAAAGACTTGCCAAGTACGAGTTCCCGGCAGGGATAAGAGAAATGGATTCAGAGTATTCCGATCACCTGAACGAAAAAGCATTTCAAGAAGCAGTAAAATAGAGTCTGTTGGAAGAACAAGTTTCAATGAACTGAAAGACTGCCTGACCTAAATAAAATAATAGAAAAAACAGCCACCCTTAAGGGTGGCTGTTTTGGTTGCCGTTCAAACTACGACATGATGAATCCGAATACGGTAAACAGGATCACTGCAAGTATGGCAGGAACTGCAACCAGAGGACCGGATGTTCTGAAGTATTCTGCAGGTGTTGTCTGGGTGGAAGCAGCTGTAAGTATTACAGTATCCGAGTAGATACAGATATGTCCGCCGAAGCAGACTGCCGAGATCAAAGCTCCTGCACATAACAGTGGATTTGAGCCAAGGGCATCTGCCAGAGGAACAACTATGGGGAATGCTATTGCTGCCAGTCCCCAGAAGCTGCCTGCTGCAAAGGACAAAAGTCCGATAACAACAAATATGGTCACCGGAAGCAGTGCCGGTGTGACCGTATCAAGGGCCGCGCCAGTTACAAAGTCAATAAGTCCCATCTGGTCGTTGGCATCTATCAGACAGTATGAAACTATGATAAGTATCAGCAGCGGGAACATGTCCACAAGACCGTCAAGTATATAGTTGAAGAATTTTTTTACCGACATAAGTCTTTGGGGTATGTACATAACAAAGGAAAGTCCTATGCCTGCGAAGAGCCCTATCAGAATATCCTCGGTGGTGATAGTCAGTATGGCCACAAGGATTATCGGAGCCAGGAAGTTGATGGCACGGCAGCTCTTGCCCTCGAATTTTGTTTCTTCATCGGGAAGTTCCACCAGAGCCTCTTTTGCCTCTTTTGAGAAAACTTCACCGGTCTCAAGAGCTCTTTTTTCAGCCTTTTTCATAGGTCCGAAAAGGGGAACTATTTTAAGGCAGAAAAGCGGAACGAATATGACTGCAAGCCAACCGTAAAGAACAAAAGGTATGGTATCGATATATGTGCTCAAAACCGAGGACCCCTGTTCTATCATTCCTGATTTTTTCATCAGGCCTCCCATGTATGCTGACCATGTGGTAAAGGGTATGATTGCGCAAACTGTAACCCCGGTGGAGTTTACTATATAAGCCAGCATTTCTCTTGACACTTTGTTTTTGTCTGTGATATCTCTGACTGCAGCACCCACTGCCAGACAATTCAGGTAATCGTCGACGAACACGATAATACCCAGTATCCATGCCCCGACCATTGAAGATTTCCTTCCCTTCAATACCTTTTGTGCAAGGTGGGTGAAGCCCAGGACACCTCCCGATTCCTGCAGCAGTTTGATCAGCGAGCCAAATAAACCGCATAGCATCAGCACCCAAACGGTGCCGTCGTCGCACAGAGTCGTGTACAACGAATCAACAAATCCGTTAAAGGCATTAAGCGGATTCCCGTGGGCGATAATAAGAAATGCTGAAAGAACTCCGATCAAAATGGAAATGAAAGTATCCTTGGTCCAGAGCGCCAGTATAACTATTATTGCAACCGGGATCAGGCTTAGTAAGCCAAAAGTCTCCATAACGTTTCTCCTTTCTTTTTTTTCCGGTCTGTAAAGTTAAGAATGAA
>DBPK01000006.1:707-23122 GCA_002304835.1 Firmicutes bacterium UBA1422 | reverse complement strand
GGACATGCTGACTATGTAAAGAACGCACAGATGGACGGAGCGATCCTGGTGGTGGCAGCAACAGACGGACCCATGCCCCAGACAAGAGAACATATTCTTCTGTCAAGACAGGTAGGCGTACCGTATATCATCGTGTTTTTGAACAAATGCGACATGGTGGATGACGATGAACTGCTGGATCTGGTAGAAATGGAAGTAAGAGAGCTTCTTGACCAGTATGAGTTCCCCGGAGACGACACACCCATAATAAGAGGATCAGCCTTAAAGGCCCTGGAAGATTCCACAGGCCAGTGGGGAGACAGTATAATCGAGCTTATGGAAGCAGTAGACAGCTATATACCCGAGCCCAAGAGAGACAATGACAAGCCCTTCATCATGCCGGTGGAAGACGTGTTCTCCATAACAGGAAGAGGAACGGTAGCCACAGGAAGAGTAGGAAGAGGAAGACTCAAGGTGGGAGACGAAGTTGAAGTTGTAGGACTGACAGAAGAGAAGAGAAAAGTAGTCGTTACAGGAGTTGAGATGTTCAGGAAACTTTTGGACGAAGCAGAGACAGGAGACAACATCGGAGCACTGCTCAGAGGAGTACAGAGAGACGAGATAGAAAGAGGACAGGTACTGGCAAAGCCGGGATCGATCCATCCCCATACAAAGTTCAAAGGACAGGTATATGTACTCAAGAAGGAAGAGGGCGGAAGACATACACCGTTCTTCAACGGATACAGACCCCAGTTCTATTTCAGGACAACGGACGTTACAGGAGATCTGAAACTTCCCGAAGGCACAGAGATGTGCATGCCCGGAGACAATATAGTTATGGAGATCAACCTGATAACCCCCATCGCCATAGAAGAAGGATTGAGATTCGCCATAAGAGAAGGCGGAAGGACAGTAGGCTCAGGCGTTGTAACGGAGATCATCGAATAGTTTTGATATCAGCAAATGCTTCAAATCCAAAGGAAGCATCAAAACACAAAANNGTTGGCCGGTCTTTCTCACATGGGTTTGTTTACTTTGACATGACAATATGATAGTATTTTTATGTGATATATCAGTAAATTTCTTTTGCTGATATTGATAATGATATAAAAAAAATATCAGAAAACCAAAGGGAGAGATGTATATTTGAGGATCCTGCTGCACAAATTCAAAGATTCCGCTTTATCGGTCATACCCATAGTAATACTTGTGCTGATATTGAATTTTACCATATCGCCCATAGAGACCGAACAGCTCATTAGGTTCCTTATAGGAGCACTTTTTATAATACTGGGTCTTTCGATTTTTCTCATGGGGGTAGATCTTGGCATAGATGAGATAGGGCAGCATATGGGAGATGCCATTGCGAAATCCAATAAACTGATAGTGGTCATCGTCGCCGGGCTTTTGCTGGGATTTTTCATATCCGTGGCTGAACCCGATCTGCATATACTGGCAGGACAGATAGACAAAGTCACATCAGGAGCCGTTTCAAAATGGGGAATAGTTGTTATCGTATCTTTGGGGATCGCGGTCCTGCTTTCGGCGGGACTTCTTCGAATAGTCTATAATTTCGGGCTGCATAAAATGCTGACCATACTTTACGGGATAATATTTGTGATAGCATTATTTGCTTCACCCGAATTTATATCTATATCCTTTGATGCATCCGGAGCAACTACGGGAGCCCTTACGGTCCCCTTCGTTCTGGCCCTGGCAGTGGGTGTTTCTGCTCTCAAAAGAGATAGCCGGGCATCGGAAAAAGATAGTTTCGGCCTTGTGGCAATAGTATCAACGGGACCAATAATTTCGGTCATGATCATGAGTATAATTATAGGAACGGAGGATATAACCGGTAGCATAGAATTGGAAGCCAGGGATATGGGCAGCATTTTTCATCCTTTTATATATAAAATGCCCGTTATCGCATTTGAAATATTTTTTGCGTTGATGCCGATACTTATCGTTTTCCTGATATTCCGAAAAAGAGTTTTCAAGCTGGGAAAACATCAGACGAAGGATATTTTGATAGGTGTTTTGTATTCATTCGTAGGGTTGGTACTTCTTTTGACAGGAGTCAATGCGGGGTTTATGGAAGTCGGCACAATAGTGGGGTTTCAGATCGCCGCCCTTGAAAACGATTTTCTGCTTATAGGGACAGGCTTTCTTTTAGGGCTTTTGACAATACTGGCAGAACCCGCAGTTTATGTGCTGACCGATCAGATAGAGAGCGTTACCAGCGGATATGTAAAAAGAAGGACTGTAATGGGGGCACTTGCCATTGGCGTTGGAACTTCGGTGGCACTTTCAATGATAAGGATACTTGTGCCGGATCTGGATCTTTGGCACTATCTGTTACCGGGATATATCATAGCAGTCGTCCTTACATACATCGTACCGAAGCTTTTTGTGGGGATAGCCTTTGACTCCGGGGGAGTGGCCTCGGGTCCCATGACAGCGACCTTTGTTCTGGCTTTTGCCCAGGGGGCGGCCCAGGGAATACCGGGAGCAGATGTTATTCTTGACGGATTTGGGATAATCGCCATGGTGGCATTGACTCCACTCATAACATTGCAGATCCTTGGACTTGTATACAAAGTCAAAACCCGAAAAGGAGGAGGGGAAAATGGATACGGAAAACAATAAACTCATATTCATTTATGTGACGGTCAGCAGAGGAACAGGGAGCAAAATACTTCAGGAAGCCAAAAGAAGCGGCCTTTCGGGAGGGACTGTTTTTCTGGGGATCAATATATTCAAAAGCCCCATACTTAATGTATTGTCACTGAATTATGAAAAGAATGAGATCATATTTATCGTTGCTGAAAAAAGTGCAGGGACCTTGTTCCTTGAGAAAGTAAGCAAAGAATTCAAATTCCACAAAAAAAACCACGGCACTGCATTTGTGACAGATGTTGATTTTGTGTGTGGTTCGAGCTGTCTCAGTTGCAGCGGTTTTGATAAGAACAAAGGAGATGAGAGATCTATGTATCAGTGTGTTTATATTATTGTAGAAAGAGGAAAAGGTGAAGATGCCGCTTCTGCAGCCATAGAAGGCGGAGCCAAGGGAGCCACCATAGTTTTTGCAAGAGGCTCGGGTGTCCATGAAAAAAGCAAGCTTTTCAACATGGATATAGAACCCGAAAAAGAAATAGTGATGGTGGTGGTAAGCAGTGAAACAACCGAAAAAGTCGTTTCAAATGTACGCAGCGAAATGGAAATAGACAAGCCCGGCAACGGTATTATATTCATCCAGAACCTGAGTCAGGTCTATGGAGTCTTGGAATGAGACCGCAAGGAGAATAGAATGCTCACGGTGATAACCATGTCCGAAAAACGACCAAAAAACCCTGCTATGCGTATCATTTTCTAAAACTGTGCTCAAAAACCTTTACAAAGAAGAGTATTTGTTTTATACTTCTAAAAGACGAATAAATAAGGCAAATCCGCCGAAAGGCGGTGGCGCAAAGCTAAAGGGTCTAAGCCGTAAGGTATGACAGCCAGTTGCAAAACTGTACTCTTGCTTTGCGGCGGGAGTTTTTTCATCTTATCAAAAAAGCATGCAAAGACCCGCATGAATATGCCCCCCCCTCCTGTTATTGTATTTACTTTGCAATAGCAGAGGTTATTTTAAGAAGGGCCGGTGTTAGCCGGTTCTTCTTTTTTAGTCATAATCATAAAAAAAACAAACTTTGTTGTATTTTATCCAAACCATGAAGGGTTTTTCTTGACATTTTTTAAATATTGGTCTAAAATACCACTATGTTAATACATATTGGGATATGAGAAAGGCAAAACAGCCGTGAGGCTGTGACGCAAAGCTAAAAGGGTCTTAGTTGTTAGCAGGGGGGAATTTGGCAACCGAGACAGCCAGCTACCGTATTTACCATTTAGGTTTATGCGGTTTTTTATTTTCACAAAATATGTATAAAAAAGGAAAGTGAGAAAGGCAAAACAGCCGTGAGGCTGCGACGCAAAACTTAAGGGTCTTAATCGGCAATAGGGGATATGTACGAAAAGATATGTTTAAGACAGCCAGTTACCGTTTTTCCGAAACGAAAGATGGTGATTTTTTTATTGTTTTCTCCAAGGAGACAGGAAGACTGTAAAAAAGTCACATGGAAACGGAAGGAGAACGGAGATGATTATGAAAAGGAGAAAAGGATTCCGCAAAAAATCGGTTGCATGGATCCTCACCCTGACCATGGCATTTACGGGCATGGGTGTAAACTTCGCCTTCGCCACTGACGGCGGAGACGATACCGAGATCCCTGTGACAGTGGACAAGACAGCCCAGTGGGTCGATTTCGATGAAGGTATCGCAGAAGTCAGTCTTACAGTCAACAGCGGAGAGATCGAAATAACCAGCAGTGCAACATCCAGGATAGTACTGGTGCTTGATTGTTCCAGCAGCATGGTGAGCGGGGGGAGTACCAAATTTAGCGATATGAAAGATACTGCAATGGATTTTGTGGATCAGATGTTACCCCCCGGAAACACTGCAAATACTCAGATAGCTCTGGTCGGGTACAATGACAGAGCCGATCAGAACCATGGGTTTTCAGGCAATGCGACAGAGATAAAAAACAATATTGATGATCTTTCCTGGGATTACGGAACGCATATACAGGACGGGATAAAAATAGGGCAGCAATCCCTTGACGGCGTAACGGCTGACAATGAATTCCTGGTGGTTCTTTCCGATGGAGAACCTTCTTACAGTTTTAAAGCCACAAAGGCTATTGCCGACAGCGATGATGTGCTTACCAATTACAGTTCAATACTTACAGAGTTTTCTACCGATGTTGTTCCCAACAGCCCTTCATATAGTTTTTACAGATACTTCGTGGATGGTTATAGGGTGGAGAACTGCGGACATGCAACAGTTTCTCAGGCATACCTTGCCAAACAGAAAGGTACTACCATATATTCCATAGGCTTTGACATTGCGGGAAACAGTAACGCAAAAGTGACAATGCAGGATGTGGCCAGTGCAGGGAAATATTACTCGGCAAGCTCCGGTGATTTGGATGATGTATTTGCCAATATTTCACAAAGCATAACTGAGATAATACAGGCATCGGGAGCGACGGTGACAGACCCGGTGGGATTTTCCACAGATACTGTAAATGATATGCAGTATAAGTTTGAAGGAATAATAACCGATAATGTGAATTATCCCATAACCACAACTGTTCCTTCTGGAGCTGTGGCGGGTTCATACAGCTACGATGAGAGCACAGACCAGTTCACATGGCATCTGACGACCGGCAATGTCAAGGCAGGAGAATACACATTCACATATTTTGTGGATCTTGATGTTGACGGGGCCGGAACTGAGCTTGAAAATGTGCTGACCAATGACGGTGCACAGCTTGCCTATACAGATGGGGACGGAGTAGCTAAGACTGCTGACTTCAACGACCCGGAGCTGCCCATAACACATTATACAGTCGAGTACTATTACAGTGAGAACGGTGGATTGACCTATACAAAGGATGATTCGCTGACAGACAAACTCAACGCAATAGTAGGTTGTACGAACAAGACCGATGCAGGGCTAAAAGCAGCAGGTGAAAAAGCCGGATATGATTACATCAAGACCGAATACGGAGATTCGGATACAGCAAAAAGCCTTGCAATAGATTCTGATCAGAGCAAAAATACAATAAAGATCTATTACAGCAGATATTATGCCCAGGGAACAGTACCCCTGGCAGCTTTTAAGAATTATAACAAAACCCTTTCGGGAGGAGAGTTCTCCTTCAAAGCACAAGCAGCCGATGAGGAGGGAAATATAATAACAGGAGACGGGGCATTTTCCACATCTGTAACAAACTTAGCTCTTGGCATAGTGGGATTTTCATTAAGCTATGATCAGGATGACATAGGAAACACCTATTATTATCTGATTTCAGAGGACAGCACGGCAGGTACTCTGGCAAACAAGAGCTACATAGATTATTCAGATGAGTCTTATCTTGCAAAAGTCGAAGTCAAGGATACTGATCATGACGGAACTCTCGACTTTGAAGTAACATACTATGCCAAGGATGATTCGGACGAATACACCGTAGAACTCACGGGAGGTTGCGTACCAAGTTTTACAAACACATACAGTGCTGAAAAGACCATAAACCTGACAGCCAAGAAGGTACTTGAAAACATGACCCTTTCTGCGGGAGACTTCACATTTGATGCTGCACAAGTGGAAAAAGTGGAAGGAGCATGGACACCTGTAAGCGGAGGATGGTCAGACAGTGATGTTTCAAATGCCGCAGACGGCTCCATAGAGTTCAAGGACATAGACTACACCCAGGAAGATGACGGCAAAACCTTCTACTATATGATAACAGAAGACGCAGGCAGTGCCGGAGGAATCGACTATGACGATCAGAAGCTCGTCATAAAGGTTGAAGTGACCGATAACGAAGACGGGACCATGACGGCCGCTCAGACTGTAGAAGAGGGAGACGCCGACAAGGAATTCACAAACACATACAGTGCTGAAAAGACCATAAACCTGACTGCCAAGAAGGTACTTGAAAACATGACCCTTTCTGCGGGAGACTTCACATTTGATGCTGCACAAGTGGAAAAAGTGGAAGGAGCATGGACACCTGTAAGCGGAGGATGGTCAGACAGTGATGTTTCAAATGCCGCAGACGGCTCCATAGAGTTCAAAGACATAGACTACACCCAGGATGATGACGGAGAAACCTTCTACTATATGATAACAGAAGACACAGGCAGTGCCGGAGGAATCGACTATGATGATCAGAAGCTCGTCATAAAGGTTGAAGTGACCGATAACGAAGACGGGACAATGACGGCCGTTCAGACTGTAGAAGAGGGAGACGCAGACAAGGAATTCACAAACACATTTGAAGGGAAGATAACGGTAAACAAAGACTTTTTCGTTGACGGAGAAAAACTGACGAACGAAACAGAATTCAAAGTCGGGCTTTTCAAATACGGCCCGACACCGCCTCCCGAACAGAGCATGATAATGATAAAGATCGATGAAGCGGTTGTGACTCCCACGACTCCGGCTGTGTTTGACGGACTGGGAACCGGAGAATATTTTGTTTATGAACTCGATAAAGACGGAAATCCCCTAAAAGATGCCGGCGATATAACGGGCAAGCTTGATTTTGAAGGCGTAAGGACCATGGATCTTGGCTACGAAGGAAATGAAGAAATACAGATAAACACCGAAAGCCATGAACAAAGCATGACCGTGACAAATACTTTCAGGACGGACCAGGATTTCTATTTCGGCGGCATAAGTGTAACAAAGAATGTTCTGGTAAACGGACAGGAAAAGAATATGGACAAGACATTCTATGCGGCACTCTTCACTGACCAGCAGCTGACAGAAAGAGCTACCGATCAAAATGGAGATATGATTCCTCTTTTGGCCCTTAAAGGTGGAGAGACCAAAGAATTTGGCGGAGGCCTGGATATTGAAAAAACATATTATGTGGCGGAAACCGATGAAAACGGCAATATAATAACAGATCCGATGACACAGTTTGGAATGGAAGGTATCAAAAGTGCTCAGATAGAGTATTCGGGATGTGAGGCAATAGTCCTTGAACCTGAAAAAGACTATATGGGATCCGCTTTGATCATCAACAAATTCACAACTTCCGGAAATGATTATTACGATGAGCCCATAATCCATACTGTCAAGGTATCGGCAACTTCTGAAAGTTCAAAGACAGGAGATGATTCCAATATGGGACTTTGGATATTGCTTGCACTTCTTGGTATGACGGGTATCGTAACTCCTCTGGCAATAAGAAGAAAAAACGTAAATAAATAAAAAGGATCTTATGATTACTAAAATACCGGAATGATGTTTTTCGATATTTTCCGGTATTGTGCCGCCCCGGAAAGCCGGGGCGGCCTTTTTTAGAAGAGAGGTCTTTTGAGGCGGAAAGGCAAAAATACAAAATTACGGCATACTTCTAAAAGCGCTTGACATTGACAGGGGTATAATGTAAAATTATCAAGCGACTTTATGAGATTTTTTAAGTACGGAGGACGACGGACATGAGAGTTAAGGTTATATTAGCCTGTACAGAATGTAAACAAAGGAACTATGATACGGTCAAGGATAAGCAGAAGAATCCTGATCGCATCGAGCTCAAAAAGTATTGCAAATTCTGTAAAAAACATACACTTCACAAAGAAACAAAATAAGGAGTGAAAAAAATGGCAAAGGACAGAAGCAAAGGCAAAGAAAGAAACAGGAAAGGCAAAGCACAGAGCACAGAGGATATCAAAGCCAGAAGGAAAGCAAGGAATCAGGCTGCGGCAGCTGCACCCAAAAAAGAGAAAAGAAGTTTACGTGAATACTTCAAGGGTGTTAAGCTTGAGATGAAAAAAGTGGTATGGCCGACCAAAAAGGAACTGGGCTCATATACGGTAGTTGTTTTGGTGGCATGCGCTTTCTTTGCGCTGGCATTTTTCGTTATAGACACAGGATTCCTGGCAGTTCTTGAGAGACTGCTTGGCATTTCCATGTGATCGAGAGGGAAGAAATGACAGATACAAACAAAAAAAAGCCAATAGACAAAAATATCAGTACACAGGAAGAAGAAAACACACCTGAAGCGGCTGCTCCCGTTGAAAGCGAAGGTCTTCGCGGAGACGGTACGCCACAATGGTATGTGGTTCATACATATTCGGGTCATGAAAACAAGGTGAAGGCCAATATCGAGAAGCTTGTGGACAGCAGGGGAATGCAAGACCTGGTGCTTAGAATTGTTGTACCTACAGAAGATAAGGCGGAGATAAAGGATGGAAGAACGGTCGTCAAGACCCGCAAAATGTTCCCGGGATATGTAATAGTCAAGATGATAGTAACCAATGAATCATGGTACCTGGTCCGCAATACCCAGGGAGTTACGGGATTCGTGGGGCATGGGTCAAATCCTGTGCCGTTGACTGTTGAAGAAGTCAGACGTATGGGTATTGAGAAGATACATATAGATCTGGATCTCCACCCGGGAGACAGCATAAAGGTCATCAACGGTCCTTTTGAAAGTTTCATGGGTGTTGTTGAAGAGGTCAATGAAGAAAAAGAAACAGTGAAAGCAAAGATATCCATGTTCGGAAGAGATACCCCCGTAGAACTGGAATTCGCTCAGATAGATAAGATTTGACAGAAGGATCGCATACCGGCAATGCCGGATACGATATATATAATATAAGGAAAGGAGGAAAAGCATGGCTAAGAAGATCGATGGCTATATCAAACTGCAGATACCGGCCGGCGGAGCAACTCCTGCACCACCTGTAGGACCGGCACTGGGACAGAAAAGTGTTAATATAATGGATTTCTGTAAACAGTTCAACGCCAAGACCCAGGATCAGCAGGGAATGATAATCCCGGTAGTGATAACAGTTTATGCAGACAGATCGTTTTCATTCATTTGCAAAACGCCGCCTGCAGCAGTGTTGCTGAAAAAAGCAGCCGGACTTGAATCGGCTTCCGGAGAGCCCAACAAAACAAAAGTGGCAACACTAAAAAGAGAACAGTGCGAGGAGATCGCAAAACTGAAGATGCCCGATCTTAATGCGGCAGACCTGGACTCGGCAACAGAAATGATCAAAGGTACCGCAAGGAGCATGGGCATAGTAGTAGAAGATTAAGAAGTGGGAGGACATTGAGCCGATAGCACCACAAGGAGGTAAAAATGCCTAAAAGAAGCAGAAATTACAAAGAAAACGAAAAAAAGATAGAAAAAGCAAATCTTTACGAACCAAAAGAAGCTGTTGCGCTTGCAGCAGAAACAGCAAAAGCTAAATTCGATGAGACTATCGAAGTGCATATCAAGTTGGGTGTTGACGGAAGACACGCAGACCAGCAGGTAAGAGGAGCTCTTGTACTTCCTCACGGCACAGGCAAATCCAAGAAAGTTGCAGTTTTTGCAAAGGGTCCCAAAGTAAAAGAGGCCGAAGATGCAGGAGCTGACTATGTTGGAGCAGAAGATCTGGCACAGAGGATACAGTCGGAAAACTGGTTCGATTTTGATGTTGTTGTGGCTACTCCCGATATGATGGGAGTTGTAGGAAAGCTTGGTAAAGTGCTGGGACCAAAGGGTCTTATGCCAAACCCGAAATCCGGGACTGTAACCATGGATCTCGAGAAAGCTCTTTCTGAGATAAAAGCAGGTAAAGTTGAGTATCGTCTTGACAAGAGCAATATAATCCACACGACCATAGGAAAAGCTTCCTTCGGAGCCGAAAAACTTAATGACAATTTTATGGCACTTATTAGTGCTATTATCAAGGCAAAGCCTTCGGCAGCAAAGGGACAGTATCTGAAAAGTGTGACCGTGGCCGCAACCATGGGGCCCGGAATCAAGATCAATACGGCTAAACTGACAGCCAACTAAAACAGCCGTAACAAAACTTAAGAAAACGAAACCGTAGACAGCGGGCGCGAAAGCTTAATCTCCCGCCGAGGTACAATATAAAATATTGACCTTGTTTGTCTGTGGCAAACAAGGTTTTTTATGGAGTACCGTAAAAAAGGCCAAACAGCAAATGAAAAAGGCCGGAAAGGAGAACTCAGAGAATGAATGACAATGTAAAGGCAGCTTATGCGCAGAAGCAGGTTGTCATCAACGAGATCAAAGATAAATTCCAAAAAGCACAGTCGGCGATAGTTGTTGACTATATAGGCATCACAGTTGAACAGGCTGACAAAATGAGAAAAAATCTTCGTGAAGCGGATGTGGATTATACCATTTACAAGAACACTCTTGTAAAAAGGGCAATAGAAGGGACTGATTATGAAAAGCTGGAAGAAGTGCTGAAAGGACCCAGCGCATTTGCAATAAGCTATGATGATGTAACGGCACCGGCAAGATTAATCAATGATGCCATAAAAGAATTCAAAAAAATGTCTTTCAAGGGCGGTATCATAGAGGGAACTTACTATGACGAAGAAGGGCTTAAGACAATTGCCATGATCCCGTCAAAGGAAGAACTTATAGCAAAATTCATGGGAAGCATCCAGTCACCTGTAGGTAAGGCAGTCCGCACATTTGCGGCCATAGCCGAAGCAAAAGCTGAAGGGGGCGATGACTCGTCCGAGACAGAAAAGAAAGAAGAAAAAGCGGCCCAGGCGGCTGAAGAGGCAAAAGAAGAAGTTGAACCCGTGAAAGAAGAAGTTGAACCCGCAAAGGAAGAAGCTGAAGCCGCAAAGGAAGAAGTTTAAGCTTCAAAAGAACAAAGAACATAAAATAGTAAAAGAAAAGGAGATAATAAAATGACTAAAGCAGAGATAATAGAAGCCATAAAAAATATGTCAGTTATGGAACTGAACGAACTGGTTGAAGCATGCGAAGAAGAATTCGGCGTATCCGCAGCAGCACCCGTGGCAGTGGCGGGCGGAAACGGAGCAGCAGCAGGGGCTGTTGAAGAGCAGACAGAGTTCACAGTAGTACTTAAAGAAGTCGGAGCAGAAAAGATCAAGGTCATCAAGGTAGTAAGAGAATTGACAGGTCTTGGACTTAAAGAAGCAAAAGACATTGTAGACAAAGCTCCTTCCAACATCAAGGAAGGCATAGAGAAGGCAGAAGCTGAACAGATCAAGGGTCAGTTGGAAGAAGTGGGCGCAGGCGTAGAATTGCAGTAATGCATATAATGAATGCTCATAAAAGATAATAAAATACATGGTGGCTGAGCTCCCTAAAAGGGCTCAGCTATTGTGCATTTTTGAAAAGCTGCAAAAAAAATATATTTTACTTGAAAAATTGACACATAAGAGATATAATAATAGGCTGACACGTAATATGATTAAATAAAAATACAAGGAGTGATGAATATGCCAAAAGCCGTAAAATTAGGTAAAATGGAGCGTCAGACATTTTCAAAGATCAACGAAGTTGCCGAAATGCCCAACCTGATTCAGATCCAGACCAAATCATATGATTGGTTTGTAAAAGAAGGCTTGAGAGAAGTGTTCGAAGACATTTCTCCTATTGAGGATTATGCAGGAAACTTAGTACTGGAATTTACCGATTACTCCCTCGATGACCCCCCAAAATATTCCCAGGAAAAATGCAGGGAAAGAGATGTGACCTATGCCGCACCGCTGAAGGTAAAGGTGAGGCTCATAACAAATGAAACAGGAGAAGTAAAAGAACAGGAAGTTTTTATGGGAGACTTCCCTCTTATGACAGAAAAAGGCACATTCATATATAACGGCGCCGAAAGAGTCGTTGTAACTCAGCTGGTGCGTTCTCCCGGACCATATTACAGCAAGGAAATCGACAAATCCGGGAAAGAACTTTTTTCGACCCAGGTCATCCCCAACAGAGGGGCATGGCTGGAATATGAAACCGACTCAAACGAATTACTTTCAGTAAGAGTTGACAGAACAAGGAAACAACCGATAACTGCCCTTATCAGAGCTTTATCCCAGGAAGGCATAAAGCAGAAAATAAGGAATGTTATCGAGCAGAAATACAGAGAAAAATACAAGCCGGAAAAAGGCTGGACATTTGACAACTTCACTCAGGATGAGATAAAGAATCTTGAAGTGGAATTCAAAGATGAGCTGAAGAAAAAAGTGCGCAGATACAAGGAACTGAACAGCACTGTTTCCGCCAAACTCATAAACGGCACAGATGAAGAGATCAAAGATATATTCGGGGAAGACGAAAGACTGCTCAAATCTCTTGATAAAGATCCGTCGACTAATTATGATGAAGCATTAAAAGAGATATATAAGAAGTTGAGACCGGGAGAACCTCCCACCTTCGACAGTGCATATGACATAATCGAATCACTGTTTTTCGATCCTAAGAGATATGATATCGCAAAGGTGGGCAGACATAAGTATAACAAAAAACTGGGCCTTTCCAACAGGATAGAGAAGGTGACCGTAGCAGAAGACGTGGTGGATCCCAATACCGGAGAGATACTGGCAGAAAAAGACAAAGTCATAAGTACAGAAATGGCTGCCAGGATAGAAAATGCCGGTGTCCAGGAAGTAATAGCCTATGGAATGGATAATAAAGATGTAACCACGAAGATAATCGGAAACAATTTCGTAGAAATCAAAGAATACATAAAATTTGATATATCCGACATAAAAATACCCGAAAAAGTTTACTATCCGGTTCTAATGGACATCCTTAAAGTGTGTCAGGAAGAAAACGATATAAAGGAAGCTATAATACAGAGAAAGAATGAGCTTTCACCAAAGAGAATCATCCTTGACGATATAATCGCATCGGTAAGCTACCTTCTTAATCTGAGATTCGGAGTGGGAAACAAAGATGATATAGACCATCTGGGCAACAGAAGACTTAGAACTGTGGGAGAGCTTCTGCAGAACCAGTTCAGGATAGGTCTTGCCAGAATGGAAAGAGTAGTAAAGGAAAGGATGACGATACAGGATATCGAAGTCACAACGCCCCAGGCCCTTATGAATATAAGGCCTGTTACTGCTGCCATAAAAGAATTTTTCGGAAGTTCACAGCTTTCACAGTTTATGGATCAGACAAACCCGCTGGCGGAACTGACGCATAAGAGAAGACTTTCCGCCTTGGGACCCGGAGGACTTTCCAGGGAAAGAGCCGGATTTGAAGTAAGAGATGTGCATCATTCCCATTACGGAAGGATGTGTCCCATAGAAACGCCGGAAGGCCCAAATATAGGGCTTATAGGATCTCTTACAACTTACGGAATAGTAAATGAATACGGATTCATTGAAACCCCCTACAGAGTAGTGAAGAACGGTGTGGTCACAGAAGAAATAAAATATCTTTCTGCCGATGAAGAGGAGCGGATGATAATAGCTCAGGCCAATGAGCCGCTGGATACAAAAGGACATTTTGTCAACATGAGAGTGGCATCAAGAGGTGCCGGCGGAGAAATAGATCTGATACCAAGAGAAGCAATAGATTATATGGACGTATCACCCAAGCAGGTGGTTTCCGTGGCTACTGCCATGATACCTTTTCTTGAAAACGATGATGCCAACAGAGCGCTTATGGGATCAAACATGCAGCGTCAGGCTGTGCCCCTTATGGTAACTGAGACTCCCATAGTCGGAACGGGCATAGAGCACAAAGCTGCCAGGGATTCAGGTGTCGTAAAACTTGCTTCTGCTGCAGGCATTGTGGATTATGTCGATGCCACAGAGATAAGGATAAAGAGGGACGACAAAGAAGGGACAGATATTTATAAACTCCTGAAATTCAATCGTTCCAATCAGGGAACATGTATAAATCAAAGGCCTATAGTTTTCAGCGGTGAGCATGTGGAAGAGGGAGAAGTCATAGCTGACGGACCTTCAACGGACAACGGAGAAGTGGCTCTGGGCAAAAACCTTCTTATAGGTTTCATGACATGGGAAGGATACAACTACGAAGATGCTATAATCCTCAATGAGAGACTGATAATGGATGATACTCTGACATCCATACACATCGAAGAATATGAGGCTGAGGCCAGAGACACAAAACTGGGGCCGGAGGAAATAACAAGAGATATCCCGAATGTGGGTGAAGACGCCCTAAAAGACCTTGACGAGGAAGGGATAATAAGAATAGGCGCTGAAGTAACATCTTCCGACATACTGGTAGGCAAGGTGACTCCGAAAGGAGAAGCCGATCTTTCCGCAGAGGAAAGACTGCTGCGGGCCATATTCGGAGAAAAAGCAAAGGAAGTCAGAGATACTTCCCTTAAAATGCCCCACGGAGAGACGGGCATAGTTGTTGATGTGAAAGTTTTTTCCAGAGACAATGAAGGTGAACTGCCGCCGGGCGTAAACAAAGTAGTAAGAGTTTATGTGGCCACAAAGAGAAAGATAAGTGTCGGAGATAAGATGGCCGGACGTCACGGCAACAAAGGTGTTATATCAAGGATACTTCCGGAAGAAGACATGCCTTTCCTGGAGGACGGCCGTCCCCTTGAGGTTATGCTTAATCCTCTAGGCGTACCTTCCCGAATGAATGTGGGACAGGTTCTTGAGGTGCATATGGGGCTGGCAGCAAAATATAAAGGATGGCATATATCAACACCTGTATTCGACGGAGCAAGTGAAATAGATATAATCGATATGCTTAAGGAATGCAGTTATGACGAAAGCGGAAAGCTTGCCCTTCGTGACGGAAGAACAGGAGAGAAATTCGATAACCCTGTAACAGTGGGATATATGTATATGATGAAGCTCCATCATCTTGTTGACGATAAAATACATGCAAGAAGTACGGGGCCCTATTCTCTTGTTACTCAACAGCCTTTGGGCGGAAAAGCCCAATTCGGCGGGCAACGTTTTGGAGAGATGGAAGTTTGGGCCCTTGAAGCATACGGAGCCGCATACACACTTCAAGAAATACTCACTGTCAAATCAGATGATATCGTGGGGCGTGTGAAAACATACGAATCCATTGTAAAGGGTGAAAACATACCCGAACCGGGCATTCCCGAATCTTTCAAAGTGCTCATAAAAGAAATGCAGTCACTGGGACTTGACGTGAAAGTGCTTACAGAGGATGAGAAGGAGATCGCAATAAAAGAAAGTGCTGAACTTGAGGATCTGACAGGCCTGGACGATATCATGGACACTGAACCGGATCAGTTGAATGAAGATGAACTTCCCGGTGCCGGCATGAGTATAAAAGAAGGGACAGATGATGAAGAAACAGTCTCAAAAGAAAATATATCAGAAGCAGAAGAGGAATAGGGGGTAAATAATGGCTGAAAATAATATTAATTATGAATTGAACAATTTCGAATCGCTGCAGATCGGCCTGGCCTCCACAGAAAAGATCCTGAGCTGGTCCAGAGGAGAAGTCACAGAACCGGAAACGATCAACTACAGAACGCTCAAGCCTGAGCCCAACGGACTTTTCTGCGAAAAGATCTTTGGTCCTCAAAAGGACTGGGAATGTCACTGCGGTAAATATAAGAAGATCAGATACAAGGGAATAATCTGTGACAAATGCGGTGTTGAAGTAACAAAAGCCAAGGTGAGAAGAGAAAGAATGGGACACATACAGCTTGCAGCTCCTGTTTCCCATATATGGTATTTTAAAGGCATACCCAGCAGAATGGGACTTGTTCTTGATATGACACCCAGAAATCTGGAAAAAATACTGTATTTTGCAGCATATGTCGTGTTGGAACCCGGAGAAAGCGGATTTCAGTACAAAGAGATAATAAACGAACAGCAGTATAATGAAACAAAACAGGCTTACAAGGATGGTTTCAGAGCGGGGATCGGAGCAGAAGCGGTCAAAGAGCTTCTTATGGATATCGATCTGGACAAGCTTTCCAAAGAAATGAGGGAAGGACTCAAAAAAGCCACCGGTCAGAAGAAGATCAGGATAGTAAGAAGACTGGAGGTAATTGAAGCATTAAGGATATCCGGCAACAAGCCCGAATGGATGATCATGGAAGTGATCCCTGTTATACCGCCTGATATAAGGCCCATGGTGCAGCTGGACGGAGGAAGATTTGCAACATCGGATCTTAACGATCTTTACAGAAGAGTAATAAACAGAAACAACAGATTGAGCAGACTGCAGGTACTTGGAGCACCGGACATAATAGTAAGAAATGAAAAAAGGATGCTTCAGGAAGCAGTGGATGCTCTTATAGACAACGGCAGGAGAGGAAGACCTGTTACCGGACCCGGAGCAAGACCGTTGAAATCCCTTTCCGATATGCTCAAAGGCAAGCAGGGAAGATTCAGACAGAATCTCCTGGGCAAGCGTGTTGATTATTCGGGACGCTCTGTTATAGTAGTAGGTCCGGAGTTGAGGTTCTGGCAGTGCGGTCTGCCGAAGAAAATGGCTTTGGAACTTTTCAAGCCTTTCATCATGAAAAAGCTGGTGGAAGAAGGGGAAGCACATAATATAAAAAGTGCCAAGAGAATGGTCGAAAAGGTGAGGCCTCAGGTATGGGACGTTTTGGAAGATATCATACAGGAACATCCTGTTATGCTAAACCGTGCTCCGACACTTCACAGACTTGGTATACAGGCTTTTGAGCCGGTACTGGTGGAAGGAAAAGCAATAAAGCTCCATCCTTTGGTTTGTACTGCATTCAATGCGGACTTTGACGGGGATCAGATGGCTGTACATGTGCCTCTTTCCATGGAGGCTCAGGCGGAAGCCAGGTTCCTGATGCTTAGTGTGAACAATATACTTGCCCCCAAAGACGGATCTCCCATAACGACTCCGACTCAGGATATGATACTGGGCAGTTACTATCTTACCCATGAGGGCACAGCTGACAGGAGCACTGAAGCAGACAAAGGCGACGGAAAAGCCTTCACGGATATCAATGAAATGCTCATGGCTTATGAAAACAAAGAAGTGGGCGTTCATGCCAGGATAAAAGTAAGGCGTTTTGCGGACGAAAACGATAAGAGAGGAAAACTGGTGGAATCCACCGTGGGAAGATTTATATTGAACACGGAGATACCTCAGGATCTGGGTTTTGTTGAAGACAGAGCAAATGATCCCTACTCACTGGAAGTGGATTTTCTGTGTGACAAGAAAAGACTGGGAGAAATAATCGAAAGATGCTACCGGGTCCACGGTAATACAGGAACGGCTCTTATGCTGGATCATATCAAGGATATGGGATTCCATTATTCCACGCTGGGTGCCATTACCATAAGTATTTCCGACATGGAAATACCGGCAGAAAAAGAGGAAATATTAAAAGAATCAGCATCCCGTGTGGACAAATATGAAGATGCATATGAAAGGGGACTGGTTTCCGAAAAAGAGAGATACGAAAAAGTAATAGATATCTGGAACAAGGCGACTGATGATGTTGCAGATGCTTTGATGGATTCCCTGGGCAGCCTGAACAACCTTTTCATAATGGCCAATTCGGGAGCCAGAGGAAGCAAAAACCAGATAAGACAGATAGGCGGGATGAGAGGCCTGATGGCAAATGCCACAGGGAAAACCATAGAAATACCCATCAAAGCGAACTTCAGAGAGGGGCTTTCCGTTCTGGAATACTTTATTTCAACCAACGGAGCAAGAAAAGGTCTTGCGGACACGGCCCTTCGTACAGCCGACTCGGGTTATCTTACAAGAAGACTGGTGGACGTTTCGCATAATGTTATAGTCAGAGAATTCGACTGCGGCACCGATGAAGGGATCGAGGTAAAAGCATTTACTGAAGGAAAAGAAATAATCGAACCCCTTAAGCTCAGAATAATAGGAAGAACATCACTGACGGACATAGAGCATCCGGAAACGGGAGAGATGATCTGTTATCAGAATGAAGAGATCACCGAAGAGATGGCAGAACTGATTGATGATGCCGGAATAGAATCCGTGGCAATAAGATCGGTAATGACATGCCACAGCAAAACCGGTATCTGCGCCAAATGCTACGGCAGAAACCTTGCCACAGGAGAGAGGGTAAATATAGGAGAATCAGTTGGAATAACTGCGGCTCAGTCCATAGGCGAGCCGGGAACACAGTTGACCATGAGAACTTTCCATACCGGAGGCGTTGCGGGAGCCGATATCACCCATGGTCTTCCCAGAGTCGAGGAACTTTTTGAAGCAAGAAAGCCGAAGGGGTTGGCCGAAATATGTGAGGGGGATGGAACAGTTGTGTCTATAACCCAGGATAAGGATAACAAGACAGAGGTCATCGTAAGGGGCGAAGAAGAGAAAAAATATATCGTGCCTTACGGAGCAAGACTTAATGTCGAAGAAGGAGATTTTGTGGAAGCCGGAGGTCAGATAACCAAAGGACCCTTGAATCCCCATGACATATTAAGACTAAAGGGTGTCGAAGGTGTTTATCAGTATCTGCTCAAGGAAGTGCAGAGAGTTTATAAGCTTCAGGGAGTGGATATCAACGACAAGCACATAGAGGTAATAGTAAGCCAGATGCTCAGCAAGTACAAGATCGAAGAGGCAGGTGATACCCATCTTCTTCCCGGAGGCCTTTACTCCAAGACTGAAGTAGATGATGCCAACAAAAAACTGGATCGTTCCAAGATGAAAAAGAAGAGGATGCCGGCAGAAGATGTAGTGGACCCCGATACCGGAGAGGTACTGGAAGAAATCGAAGAGATACCGGTAGAAAAAGACGGGACAGCTTCAACAAAGAGGATATTGCTAGGAATAACAAAAGCCTCCCTGGCCACTAATTCATTCCTGTCTGCTGCATCTTTCCAGGAGACTACAAGGGTACTGACAGATGCTGCCATCAAAGGTAAGAACGATAAATTGTTGGGGCTCAAGGAAAATGTCATAATAGGTAAGCTTATTCCTGCAGGTACCGGAATGAAGAGATACAAGAATATCGATGTGGATTATGGTGTAAATACCGAGTTCATGGAAAACTATGCCCAAATGCTGCATGAACAGGAACAGGCCGAGGCCGAAGAAGATGAACTGGGACTTGCGGAAAGCGACCAGGAGATTCTCGTTTCTGACGAAGGTATAGAAAGAGTTCGGGAAAAATCAGAAGAAGATGATATAGAACAAGACTTAAGATCTGATAATTTCGAAGACGAATAGTATGTTGACAGAGCAGGAAATCCTGTGTTAAACTAACCGTTGGTTTTGAGCTTTTCAACACAGAAAAGACTTGGAATAGATAAAACCCCGTTATGAGGGAGAAAGGAGATCATGTATGCCAACCATTAATCAGCTGGTAAGACAAGGCAGAGAAAGCAGTGAAAGAAAGTCCACGGCTCCGGCTTTGAATAAGGGACTCAATACTCTTAGAAGAGTTTCCACCGACTTGAATTCACCCCAGAAAAGAGGCGTATGCACCTCAGTCAAGACGGTTACACCAAAAAAGCCTAATTCAGCTTTGAGAAAGGTTGCCAGAGTACGTCTGACCAATGGTATCGAAGTTACAGCATATATTCCCGGAATAGGTCATAACCTTCAGGAACATAGTGTTGTACTTATAAGAGGCGGGAGAGTAAAAGACCTTCCCGGTGTAAGATACCATATCGTTAGAGGGACTCTTGACACGGCGGGAGTGGCCGACAGAGGTCAGTCACGCTCAAAATACGGTGCAAAGAGACCAAAGAAAAAGTAATTGATCGGGGAAAAATGCCCTTGATAAGATATATCATTGAGCATCGCGATCCGGAGAGAGATCATAACGGCTCCGGTTCGAGTACCGAAAGCATTATGGCAAGGAGGGAAGAGAAGTGCCAAGAAAAGGAAACGTGCCGAAGCGCGAAGTGCTTCCGGATCCCGTTTACGGCAGTGTGGCTGTTGCAAAAATGATCAACAGCATCATGCTGGACGGTAAAAAGGGAACCGCTCAGGCAATTGTTTATGGCGCCTTTGATAAGATAAAGGCGGACACCGGCAAAGACGCACTTGAAGTTTTTGAGGAAGCAATGAACAATATCATGCCTGTTGTGGAAGTTAAAGCAAGGCGTGTAGGCGGTGCAAACTATCAGGTGCCGGTGGAAGTAAGACCGGAAAGACGCGAGACACTGGGTCTCAGATGGCTTACAAAATACACCAGGGCCAGAGGTGAAAAAACCATGTCAGAAAAACTGGCAAAAGAACTTATGGATGCGGCCGCTAATACCGGAGCATCAGTCAAGAAAAAAGAAGATACTCATAAGATGGCAGAAGCCAACAGAGCATTCGCACATTACAGATGGTAATGGTGAAGAGCAAATCATATGAAAGGAGGTAAAACGGATGCCAAGAAGATTCCCCTTGGAAAAAACAAGGAACATCGGTATTATGGCTCACATAGATGCCGGAAAGACAACAGTGACGGAAAGAATATTATTCTATACCGGCAGAACACATAAGCTGGGAGAAACCCATGAAGGCGCAGCGGTAATGGACTGGATGGACCAGGAACAGGAGCGCGGCATTACGATTACCTCTGCTGCCACAACAGCTCAGTGGAAAGATAACAGAATAAACATAATAGATACCCCGGGACATGTGGATTTTACAGTGGAAGTTGAAAGATCACTGCGTGTCCTTGACGGAGCTGTTACTGTGCTCTGTGCAAAAGGAGGGGTAGAGCCCCAGTCGGAAACTGTTTGGAGACAGGCTGAGAAGTACGGTGTACCAAAAATGATATTCGTGAACAAAATGGATATCATGGGAGCTGACTTCTACAGGGTGGTCCGGATGGTAAAAGACAGACTTAAAGCTAATGCTGTTCCTGTTCAACTTCCCATAGGAGCTGAAGACAGTTTCGAAGGAATCATAGATCTTATTGAAATGAAAGCTGAGATATACAAGGATGATCTGGGCAAAGAATTCGAAATAACAGACATCCCAGAAGAACTTGGCGATAATGCCCTGGAATGGAGAGCCGCTATGATAGAGGCTGTTTCCGAGGCGAATGACGATCTTATGATGAAGTTCCTGGAGGGTGAAGAGCCTTCCAAGGAAGAAATAAAGACGGCAATAAGGAAAATGACATTAGAGGGAAGGATGATACCTGTAACATGCGGTTCTGCATATAAAAACAAAGGCATACAGATGATGCTTGATGCAGTGGTTGATTATATGCCCTCCCCCCTGGATATACCGCCCATAAAGGGTGTGCTGAAAACAGGACAGGAGGCAGAAAGAGCCGCCAGTGACGAAGGACATTTTGCAGCACTGGCATTTAAGATAATGGCGGATCCCTTCGTTGGAAAACTGGCGTTTTTCAGAGTGTACTCCGGAACGCTGGACTCGGGATCGTATGTTTACAATTCCACAAAAGGCAAAAAGGAAAGGATCGGCAGGATACTGCAGATGCATTCCAATAAGAGAGAAGACATCGAAAAGGTGTATGCAGGCGACATAGCTGCTGCAGTCGGATTGAAGATTACGACCACAGGTGACACTCTATGTGATGAAAAGCATTCGATAATACTGGAATCAATGGATTTTCCGGATCCGGTAATAGAGATCGCCATCGAGCCCAAAACAAAAGTAGGCCAGGAGAAAATGGGGGTCGCATTGAGCAAGCTGGCAGAAGAGGATCCCACGTTCAGGACTTATACCAATGAAGAAACGGGACAGACAATAATAGCGGGCATGGGGGAACTCCATCTTGAGATAATAGTGGACAGATTGCTCAGAGAATTCAAAGTAGAAGCAAATGTGGGCAAGCCACAGGTGTCATACAAGGAAACTCTTACGAAAATGGCCGATGTGGAAAACAAATATGTCAAGCAGACAGGCGGACACGGACAGTATGGTCATGTGAAGATCAAAGTATATCCCAGAGAGCCGGGAGAAGGTTTCGAATTCAAGAATTCCATCGTTGGAGGAGTCGTTCCCAAGGAATATATATCCAGCGTGGAAAACGGTATCAGAGAAGCCATGGAAAACGGTCCGGTTGCCGGATATCAGGTGGTAGATATTGGTGCAGAATTATATGACGGATCGTACCATGAGGTGGATTCTTCGGAAATGGCATTCAAGATC
>DBPK01000006.1:0-678 GCA_002304835.1 Firmicutes bacterium UBA1422 | reverse complement strand
GGAAGAGTATATGGGAGATGTAATAGGAGACATAAACGGCAGAAGAGGCAGGATAGAAGGATCTGATATGAATGCCGGAGCAGTAACGGTAAGAGGACAGGTTCCTCTTTCGGAGATGTTCGGCTATGCTACAGACCTGAGATCCAAGACTCAAGGACGGGGAGTTTATGTAATGCAGTTCGACCATTTTGAAAAACTGCCGGACAATCTGATCGAAAAGATCAACAAATAAAAATAAAGTTTAGTAGGATGATATACACAGGAGGAAGAAAAAATGGCAAAAGNNGCACTTCCTTGGTAAGGAAGAGGTTCGGCAGTTCAATCCTGCTCAACAGCTCCAACATAGATAATGATTTTTTGTTGACCGGCCCAAATAACCGGCAGTAAGAAGGTGCCAAGGAGGAAGAAAAAATGGCAAAAGAGAAATTTGAAAGGAATAAGCCGCACATAAACATAGGAACGATAGGACATGTAGACCACGGCAAAACTACGCTGACAGCAGCAATAACAAAAACGCTGCAGGACAGATATCAGCTGGGAAAACTGGTGGCATTTGATGAGATAGACAAAGCGCCGGAAGAAAAGGAAAGAGGAATAACCATAGCCACAGCTCACGTGGAATATGAGACACCCAACAGGCACTATGCCCATGTAGACTGCCCGGGACATGCTGACTAT
>DBPK01000010.1 GCA_002304835.1 Firmicutes bacterium UBA1422 | reverse complement strand
GTGTAGCGCAGTTTGGTAGCGCACCTGCTTTGGGAGCAGGGGGCCACAGGTTCAAATCCTGTCACCCGGACCAAATAGAATAATGCTTTGAAATGGGCCATTAGCTCAGTTGGTCAGAGCGTCCGGCTCATAACCGGCAGGTCCGGGGTTCAAGTCCCTGATGGCCCACCATTTAAAAGCAAGCTCAGATAGCTCAGTTGGTAGAGCAAGGGACTGAAAATCCCTGTGTCCTTGGTTCGATTCCGAGTCTGAGCACCACCCGATAGGGCCGTCGATACCGTTGATTTCAACGCGTCGGCGGTTTTTTTTATTTACTAAAATAATTTTCATTTATGCTTATACTTATACAAAAAATGAATAATACTATTGTATAAAGATAAACAACAAATTATTGAATTATAGTCAAAATGTTTTAAGGACCACTAAATACGTTGAAATTTTCAGCTCAAATCAGTATAATCTATTAAATGGATGATACTAAGCTCAAAGGAGGGAAAAATGGCACAGCTGTTTTATAAATACAGCACTATGAATGCGGGCAAATCAATAGAAGTTATAAAAGTAGCCTACAATTACGAAGAGCGGGGGAAAAGGGTCCTTGTGATGACTCCGGCTGTTGGAGACAAACATGAAACAGGGGTCATAACCTCAAGGATCGGCGTCCAGAGAGAAGCGGTACCCATAGGTAATGAAACCAACATACTTGAGCTTTTCATGAAAGAAAATGCCAGGGAAAAAGTTGATTGTGTCCTCATTGATGAATGTCAGTTTTTAAGGAAGCATCATGTTCAGGAACTGGTGGAAATAGTGGACAGCTGTGACACTCCCGTATTGGCCTTCGGACTAAAAAACGATTTCAGAAATGAGCTTTTCGAGGGATCGTATTATATGCTTGTATATGCAGATAAAATAGAGGAAATAAAAACCATCTGCTGGTGCGGCCGGAAAGCCACCATGGTGGCCAGAGTGGTCGAGGGGAAAATGGTCAAGGAAGGCAAGCAGATAATGGTAGGAGGCATGGACATGTATGTTCCCCTTTGCAGGAAGCACTATAATGACGGCAGGCTGGGACCCGAAATGAAACAAAATAAATAAAAGAAAACTGTCTTTTTAGAAGACAGTTTTTTATATCCGACATCCCTGACGACTTCCCCGCCGGGACATTTCTTTCATTATACCGTTAAGGATAGTCCTTTTTTGGTAGCTCCATTTGGGAGCAATAAGCAGCTGTCTTGGTACATCCCCGGTGAGCCTGTGTATTGTTATCTCAGGCGGGATCGTTTCAAGTATGTCGCAGACAAGGGACACATATTCGTTCAAGGAATCAAAGGGGACATATTCCGGCATGAGTTTTTCCATGGCAGAGCCTGATACAACATTCATAAGATGAAGTTTGAGCCCGAATATATGCTCCTTTCCCTTGACAGTATCAACTGAGTTTTTTAAAGGTTTGCATACATATCTTACGGAAGAGAGCATGTCCTGTCGGTTTTCTCCGGGAAGGCCAAGTATCAGATGTGTCACTATCCTTATATCCCGTTGGAAAAGAGCAGATACGGCAGAGTCATAACATGAGAGAGGATAACAGCGATTTATGGTTTCCGCTGTTTTTTCATGAATCGTCTGAAGTCCCAATTCTACCCAAAGAAAGGTTTTTTGGTTGATCTCAGAGAGAAGATCAAGGACATCCTCTGAAAGGCAGTCGGGCCTTGTGGCAACGGCCAGCCCAAGGACTCCCGGATGATCAAGGGCCTGGCTGAATTTTCTGCGGAGAATATCAACATGAGCATAAGTTGATGTGTGGGCCTGAAAATATGCTATATAGTCCGTTACTTTTGGCCATTTTTTTGAAAGAAGCCGGATCTGCCCCGGCAAGTCACCGGACAATTCCCCGGAGCCTCCTGCAGAACAGAATATACATCCTCCCACGCCTTTGGTCCCATCCCTGTTGGGACATGTAAAGCCGCCGTCGATGGAAAGTTTTATTACTTTGCATCCGAACCGGGTCTTAAGGTAAGAGCTTATTGAATTGAAAACATGGTTTTCAAAAGAATATGATGGAACTGTGCCATTTTTGGAGCCATTGTTGTTTATCATTTCCAGATATCCTTTTGCAATAAAGTGACAGTTATGTATGCTTTTTTCTACTATAATATGGTATAATATTTCTTTGATAATGGGAAGAAAAGTTTCATGAAAGGAACCTTTAAGATGAAGGGCGTAAAAAAGACGGGGCCTCTTTCCGACAGTACAGAGATGGTCAGAGAAGGCACATTTAAATACGTCAATATAAGCAGTATAGAAAAAAACAAAGCAAAGCCGTCACTGCTTTTGCACAGTTGCTGCGGACCCTGCAGTACAGCCGTTATAGAACGACTGTATCCCGATTATGATATAACGGTCTTTTTTTACAATCCAAACATAACTGACGAAAAAGAGTATATCAGACGAAAAAAAACACAGATGGACTTTATAAAAAGATACAATGATGATCCGACAATACCCTGCAAAGTGGGGTTCAGGGAAGGCCCCTATGATGTAAGTGCTTTTTACCGGGTGGCTGAGGCATTTGCCGGTGAACCTGAAGGAGGCAGAAGATGCCAGCAGTGTTTTGCACTGAGACTTGAGAAAACTGCAGAAACCGCAAAAATTTTAGGATTTGATATGTTTGCCACCACATTGAGCATAAGCCCTCACAAGGACTATGATGCCATCAGCCATATAGGGAAAAGAACAGCACTGATGTATAAAGTGGGATTCCTGGACAAAGATTTTAAGAAAAACAACGGATATGCAAGAAGCATAGAACTTTCAAAAATATACGGATTATACAGGCAGGATCACTGCGGATGCGAATACTCAAAAAAGAAAGAGAGGTAAAAATATGTCAAAGTTAACGATACCTGACGGATATACACCAATGATCGATTATATGGAGAGCCAGAGAGCCATAAAAAAAATAAAGGATTTCTTCCAGGATGAATTGGCTTACGGGTTGAATCTCAGGCGGGTCTCCGCGCCACTTTTTGTGGCTCCGGAAAGCGGGCTCAACGACAATCTGAACGGCATCGAAAGAACTGTCGATTTTACTCTCAAGGACATGAATGAAAAAAAAGTGGAAGTAGTGCAGTCTCTGGCCAAGTGGAAGAGAATGGCCCTGGGCAAATACGGCATTGAACCGGGGCATGGGATATATACCGACATGAACGCCATAAGAAGAGACGAGGAACTTGATAATCTGCATTCGATATATGTTGACCAGTGGGACTGGGAAAAAGTCATACTGAAAGAAGACAGAAACGAAACATATCTTGAAGAAACGGTTATAAGATTATACAATGCACTAAAAAATCTTGGGGATTTCGTAAACAGACATTACCCGGAAATCAAAACAAATATGCCCAATGAAATATTCTTTATAACAAGTCAGCAACTGGAGGACATGTATCCGGACAAAACGCCCAAAGAAAGAGAGGATGCCATAGCAGAAGAAAAAAAGGCGGTATTCATCAAAAAGATCGGCGGCAAATTAAGATCCGGCAAAAAGCATGATGGCAGAGCACCGGATTACGACGACTGGGAACTGAACGGTGATATAATCCTGTGGAACGATATACTTAAGATAGCCTATGAAATATCTTCCATGGGCATAAGAGTTGATGAAGAAGCCATGGCAAGACAGCTGGAAGAAGAAGGCGCAAACGGAAGAGCGGAACTTCCTTTCCATAAGGCGATACTAAACAGGCAACTGCCTTACACGATAGGAGGCGGCATAGGCCAGAGCAGGCTTTGTATGTTCTTCCTGAGGAAGGCACATATAGGAGAAGTTCAGGTTTCGGTATGGCCCGAAGAAATGATGGAACGATGCTCCAAAAACAACATTTTCCTTTTGTAAAAACAAGAAATGAAATACGTAGATCTGGTAATAGACAATAAAAGCGACAGTACAGACACTTTCTATACCTATGCCTGTGAAAAGGATGATATAAAGGCGGGGGAGAAGGTGTATGTGTCGTTTGCCAAGGGAAACAAAAGGAAAGGGGCCTGGGTATTTGAAGTCTCTGATAAACTGAACGAAAATATAAGTAAAAACATAAAAAAAATCAAATATGTAGAAGAGACTGACAAAGAACAGTCCCTTACAGAAGAAATAATAAAGACCTGTATATGGATGAAGAAAAGATATCTTTGCAGATATGCAGATGCCGTCAGGCTTTTTGCTCCTTCCGGCAGTGCATCAAAAAAAGGTCACAAAAGAAACCCGCATAAGGATACAAAAGGAGAGCCCCAGCCCATAAAAGAACTGACGGATCAGCAGAAAAAAGCCCTGGGTCCGCTGAAAGAAGCCGTTCAAAAAAATAAACACGACATTTTTCTTCTGCATGGTATAACGGGCAGTGGAAAAACAGAAATATATATGCAGATCATAGAAGACTGTATAGCCCTGGGGAAAACAGCAATAATGCTGGTACCTGAAATATCCCTCACAAAACAGATAATAGAAAGATTCATAGGAAGGTTCGGGAACGGGAATATAGCCGTGCTTCACAGCAGGCTTTCTCCCGGCGAAAGATTCGATGAATGGCAGAGAATAAGAAAAGGCGAGGTGAGGATAGTAATAGGGGCCCGTTCGGCAGTTTTCGCACCCGTCGTTGACATAGGTGCTGTCATAATGGATGAGGAGCATGAAGACACATATAAATCAGATATGACTCCAAAATACGATACACTTGAGATCGCCATAAAAAGAGCGGCATATTACGGGGGACCGGTCATTCTGGGCAGTGCAACGCCTTCGGTAGTTTCATATTACAGAAGCGAAAAAGGTTTATACCGCAGGCTTGTTTTGAATGAGAGGTATAACAAAACGCCCCTCCCCCGGGTAAAAGTTGAAGATATGAGACTGGAACTGAAAGAAGGCAACAAGTCAGTAATAAGCAGAGCTCTTTATGAAGAAATGGATGAAAGTCTCAAGACCGGCAGTAAGGTGATCCTTTTCCTTAACAGGAGAGGCTTTTCAACTTTCATTTCATGCCGTGAATGCGGACATGTGATGCAATGCAGTGAATGCGGCATATCTCTCACATACCATAAAGAAAAAAACAGGATCAAATGCCATTATTGCGGGCACGAAGAAGCCGTGCCTGAAATATGCCCTTCCTGCGGCAGCAGATACATAAGATATTTCGGCACGGGGACAGAAAAGGTGGAAGAAGAAGTCAGCAGACTATTCCCCGGCCATAAAACCGCAAGACTGGACATGGATACGGCAAGAAAAAAAGGTTCCATGGAAAAGATACTGGACGGCTTCGGCAAAGGGGACACAGACATACTGACAGGGACCCAGATAGTGGCCAAGGGGCTGGACTTTCCGAATGTGGGCCTGGTGGGCATCATTTCCGCAGATGTTTCCCTGAATATACCTGATTTTCGATCTGCCGAAAAAACTTTTCAGCTCATAACCCAGGCATCGGGAAGAGCCGGCAGAGGATCTGAAGCCGGAAAGGTGGTCATACAGACATACACACCCGAAAACTATGCTGTTTGTGCAGCAGCAGCCCAGGATTACAGGAAATTTTATGATACAGAAATAAAATTAAGAGAATATATGGATTATCCGCCTTTTTGTGATCTCATACTTCTGATATTTGATTCAAAAGTCCGGGAGGAAGCAGAAAAAGGTGCTTCATATTGGAAGGCCTCTTTCATAGAAATGACGGGTAAACGACATGAAGAAAACATATTCCCGATCCAGCAAATACCGTCAAATATCTCAAAAGAGGGCTGGAAATATAATATGCTGATAAAGTGTCCTTTGGGCAGCAGAAAGCATTACATGGGAGTCCTTGAAAAAATCAAAAATCATTTAAGAAACGAAAAAATAAAAAAATACAATGTGGCTGTCGATGTGAATCCATACAGCCTCTGGAGGAGTTAGAATGGCATTAAGGAACATATTGAAAGAAGACGATCCAACACTGAGAAAAAGAAGCAGAGAGGTCCCGGAAATAAATGAAAGGATATTGATCCTGTTGGATGACATGAAAGAGACAATGACGGAAGGAGCCGGTGTAGGACTGGCGGCACCTCAGGTCGGGGTCCTGAGAAGGATATTCATTGCATCCCTGGGGCACGACCAGGAAGAAAGAGAATTAAAAGAATTCATTGATCCCGAAATAATAGAAGCAGAAGGAGAGCAGGAAGGCGATGAGGGATGTCTTAGTGTGCCGGGATATGTGGGGACAGTTAAAAGACCCGAGAGGATAAGGATAAAATACAAAGACAGACAGGGTGATGAAAAAGTGGAGGATTTCACTGACTTTGATGCTGTGATCGTATGCCATGAGTTTGATCATCTGGAGGGCGTGCTTTATACAGATAAGGCTGAAGATATAAGAGAAGCGGTTGCCGGAGCCCAAGATGAGGGAGAAACGGATATATGAGAATAATTTTTATGGGAACTCCCTTCTTTGCAGTGCCGGCACTTGAGGCAATAAAAAACAGTGAACATGAAATATGTTTTGTTGTAAGTCAGCCTGACTCCCCAAAGGACAGAGGCAAAAAAATAAAAGCCGCTCCGGTAAAAGAAAAGGCGCTTGAGATGGGTCTTACCGTATTGCAGCCCGAAAACATAAAGACCGACCGGATTTTTTTTGACAAACTGGAGAAGTCCTGCCCGGATATTATTGTGGTGGCGGCTTACGGAAAGATACTTCCGAAAGAGATCATCCGAATGCCGAAACACGGATGTGTCAATATACATGCATCCCTGCTGCCCAGATTCAGGGGAGCGGCCCCCATACAAAGGGCAATACTTGCAGGAGACCGGTACACCGGTATCACTATAATGTGCATGGAAGAGGGACTTGACACAGGAGACATACTTTCCTCCGCAGAAACAGAGATAGACCGTAAAACTTCGGGACAGCTGTATGATGAGCTGGCCGTTCTGGGTGCAGAACTGCTTATGAAAACCATAAAGACCATAGAAAAAGGGGAAATAGTCAGAAAACCGCAAAATGAAAGCCTTTCCACATATGCACCTATGATAAATAAAAAAGAAGGGGAAATTGATTTTTCCAAAAAACCCTCTGAAATCGAAAGGCTGATAAGAGCCTTTGGTCCACGCCCCGGCGCATACACCTTCTATAAAGGAGAAATGCTGAAAATATGGAAGGCAGAAGCATTTGACCAAGAAGACTGTGGTGGGAAAAGACCCGGAACGGTGATCAGTATTTCCGAAAACGGAATAGGTATAGTAGCGGGAAAAGGGCTGCTCCTTGTACGGGAACTGCAGATGCCCGGCAGGAAGAAAATGCCCGTTAAGGATTTTTTGAGGGGCAACGGCATTGAAATAATGACGGTTTTGGGTTAAAATGTAACTTGGTGTTTTGGAGGTAAAAAACATATGTATTTCGGGATGTTCGATCCGACTTTTATACTGCTGATACCGGCGATCATTTTTGCATTTATAGCACAGAGCCGGGTAAATTCCGCTTATAACAATTACTCAGGGGTAGCCGGAAGAAATGGAATGACAGGAGCCGCTGCAGCAAGAAAAATACTTGATTCCAACGGGCTTGATCATGTCTCAGTGGAAATGGGGAAAGGAAGATTGTCAGACCATTATGACCCGCGCAAAAAGATAATGCGTCTTTCACCCGATGTTTACGAGAGCAGTTCAATTGCTTCTCTTGCAATAGCAGCTCATGAATCGGGTCATGCGATCCAGCATGGTTCAAAGTATGTACCTCTTAGTATAAGGAACCTTATCGCTATTCCGGTAAGCATCGTATCTTGGCTTTCCTGGCCTCTTTTGATAGTAGGTCTGATAGTGATACAGACAGGTTATTACTCCCAGGGGAACCTGATTTTTAATATAGGAATATTTGCTTTCGTTGGAGTGATACTTTTTCACACTATAACGCTGCCTGTGGAATTCAATGCCAGCAGAAGAGCACTTGTTCAGCTGGAGGAACTTGGTATAGTTTTGCCCGAAGAAACAGGCGGAGCCAAAAAGGTCCTTTCAGCAGCAGCTATGACATATGTGGCAGCTCTGGCTGTGGCAGTGGCGAATCTACTAAGAATATTGTTGATAAGGGGGCGTAATTAGAATGGACGCAAACAGAAAAACAGCATACAACACACTTATTGATGTGGAAACAAAAAAATCCTACTCGAATATAGCACTTAATCACCAGATAATATGCGGAAAACCCGATAATGCATCCTTTGTAAGAGAGCTTGTATACGGTGTTCTTGAAAATAAAATGCTGCTTGATTATGTAATAGACAGCCTGGTTCCCAGCGGAGTTTCAAAAATTAAGACCAGCGACCTTATTATACTTAGGATGGGTATATACCAGCTGGCCAAAATGGACTCGGTACCGGAGTATGCAGCCGTAAACGAAAGTGTTATACTGGCAAAGAAATTTGCAAGGGGCAGAGAAAACTTCATAAACGGTGTATTAAGGTCATATATAAGAGACAAGTATAAAATAAAACTTCCCGACAGAAATGAAGATGAGATCAAATATCTTTCGGTGAAATATTCATATGAACCATGGATAATCAAACTGTGGCTTGAAAGTTATGATACAGGCTTTGTTGAAGAACTGCTCAAAGCGGGCAACGAAAGTCCTGATATAACCATAAGAATGAACTGGCTCAAGGTAATGAAAGAAGATCTGGTAAAAAACCTTGAAAAAAACGGATATACAGTAAAAGAAGGCAGGCACAGCAAAAATGCACTTCACATAAAAGGAAAGGATCTGCTGAGTACCCAGTTCTACAAGAACGGTATGTTTTCCGTGCAGGACGAAGCGTCACAGATGGTGGCTCAGATACTTGACCCAAGACACGGGGAAACAATAATGGATGTATGTGCGGCCCCCGGAGGAAAGACTCTTGCCATCGCAGAAAGGATGAATAACAAGGGTATAGTGTTGGCCTCTGATATTTACAGGAGAAAGCTTGACATCATAAACAGAGAAACAGAAAGACTGGGGATCAATATCGTAGAAACAAGGACATGGGATGCCACAAAGGTCGATTCTTCCATGCTGGGAAAAGCGGACAGAGTGGTTGTGGATGCACCCTGCTCGGCTCTGGGTGTAATAAGGAGAAAACCGGAGATAAAATACAAAAAAGAAACTGCAGAGATACAGGCCTTGCCCGGCAAGCAGCTGGCCATTTTATCCGCATCTGCAAGTTATGTAAAACCGGGCGGAAAGCTTATGTACTGTACATGCACGATAAATCCCTATGAAAACGAAAGGGTAATAAGCGATTTTATAAGGAAGATACCGTCTTTCATAGTGGAACAAACAGTTCAATTCCTGCCTAATGTGGACGACACCGATGGATTTTATATATGTCTGATGAAAAAAACCGATGACCTTTTTGAGTAAAAAAGGAAAAGAAAAAATATGATACAAATAGGATTCAAAAGCAGCAAAGGAATAAAAAGAAAGAATAATGAAGATGCCTGTTTTGTTATGCCAAAAGAAGAAATATATATCGTTGCGGACGGTGTAGGTGGCAATAATGCCGGTGAACTGGCCAGCAGAACAGCTGTGACCTCTGTGGCCGCATACATCAAAAAAAATCCTATTGGGGAAATGTTTTCGGAGGAGCAGATCGGTGAATATTTCAAAGACTGCATGGAAGAAGCAAATAAAAAGGTTTATGATCTGGCCGAAAAATATGAACAAAACAGGGGAATGGCCACAACACTGGTCGTATGCCATCTGAAGGAGAACAGAGCATACATCTCAAATGTGGGAGACAGCAGAGCTTATATTTTCAGAAAAGGCACCCTTTCCCAGCTGACGGAAGACCACACATATGTGAACTCGCTGATAAAGATGGGAATCATAACTGAAGATGAAGCCAAGGGGCATCAGAAAGTCAATATGATAACAAAGGCCCTGGGAGCGGAAAGAGAAATAGCTCCGGATTTTTACAGTACGGAGCTTAATAATGGAGACATAATACTCCTTTGCACGGACGGGCTTTACGGAGAACTGGACAATAAAAAGATGGAAAAAATAATAAAGAAAGAAGAAAATATGCCGGCCTTGACCGATGAATTTATAAAGGCCGCCAACAACGCCGGAGGAAGAGACAACATAACAGTGATATGTATAAAAATCGATGGAGGAGAGAATAATGAGCAGTAAGGTCATTGCGGGAAGATATGAATTGCTTGAAAAAATAGGCGACGGAGGGATGGCTGTTGTATACAAAGCGAAATGCAGACTGCTTAATCGTTTTGTAGCGGTGAAGATACTCAAACCCGAATTCGTGAAGGATGCCAAGTTTGTGGAGAGTTTCAGGAAAGAGTCCCATGCTGCGGCCAGCCTTTCACATCCAAATATAGTAAATGTATACGATGTGGGCAGGGAAGGAAGCATCAATTATATCGTTATGGAACTGGTTGAAGGAAAGACCTTGAGCAGTGTCATAAAGGAAGAGGCTCCGCTCCCTTACAAAAGAGTTATAGAACTGACAAAGCAAATCGCATCGGGACTTTCTGCCGCCCATAAAAACAATATAATACACAGGGATGTTAAGCCTCACAACATTCTTATTACAGAAGACGGTGTGGCAAAAATAACCGATTTCGGCATTGCAAAAGCCGTTACTTCCACCACCATAGTAGGGAATACATCGGAGGCGATAATGGGTTCTGTCCATTATTTTTCGCCTGAACAGGCAAGAGGCGGATATGTGGATGAAAAATCAGACATTTATTCTCTGGGAATAGTTATGTATGAAATGCTGACCGGAAGAGTGCCCTTTGACGGAGATAACCCGGTAAGTGTTGCACTTATGCATATAAACAATGAGATCATACCTCCATCAAGGATAGTTCCCGGTATACCCCCCAGACTTGAACAGATAGTAATGAAAGCCACCGATAAATATCAGCCCAACAGATTTTCATCTGCAGAAGAAATGGTGGATCAGCTCAACAATATAGAATTTGTTACGCGTATAGTGGGAAATTCAGCCATTGAGCCCGATAGAAGAAGATATGAAGAAGAAAATGATGAGGTGGCAGAGGAACTGAGAAAAAAAGTTTCAAATTCCGGCAAAAAAAACGGAAGCAGAAAAAAAAGAATGATAATAATAATAGCCATTGTTGTTGCAGTTCTTGGCGGACTTGTGGCAGCGGGATTCGCAATGGGCATTTTGGGCAAAGCAGATATAAAAGTGCCTGATCTAAGAGGTATGACATATGAAGAGGCGGAATATAAGCTTGATGAACTGGGACTCAGGATCGAAGAAGGAGACCTGGTATACAGTTCAAAATACGAAGTCGGAGAAGTTGTATCTTCGGATCCCGAAAAAGGAACAATGGTAAAGAAGAGATCCCTCGTAACAGTTAATATATGCAAAGGAGCTGAAGAGGGCACAGTGCCCAATCTATTGGGCAAAAAGCAAAAAGAAGCGAAACAACTCATAAAAAAATATGGATTCAAAGTCGGTAATATAACCACCAAACCGGGCAGCGAAGAAGAAGGAACGGTCATAGAACAGGATCCCGGAGCAGGCGAGGAAACCAAACCCGGCTCATATATAAATCTTGTCTTGAGTGACGGGTCGGAAAAAGACAAAGGGGAAGTCCCATCCCTCATAGGTAAAAGCCTTGATGCCGCAAAGCAGGCCATAATAGATGCGGGCTTCAAGGTGGGCAGTGTTTCATACAGCAACAGTGATTCATACGGAAAAGGCCAAGTGATGTGGCAGCAGTATGAACCAAGCACAAAAGTAAAAAAAGGATCTTCCATAAACATAAAAGTCAGCAAGGGAAGCGGAACTTCAACCATAGCAGTCGATATAAGTTATTCAAAAGCAAAGCAGGAGATATTCTACCTGACAGTAACGGTTTCGGACAGCAACGGAACAAGAACAGTTATTTCGGGAGAGCAGAGACAAAAGAGCGATGGAGGAGAAACCGTCAATATATCAGGAACCGGCAGCGGGACCATAACAGTTATATTTGACGATGAAACTGTTATGACCAAAAAAGTGACATTTTGACCGGGGCAGTTCGGATGAAGGGGATCATTACAAAAGGTATAGCCGGTTTCTATTATGTAAAATGTGATGGGCAGGTCTACCGTTGCAGGGCAAGGGGCATATTCAAAAAAAAAGGCATTGTTCCTTTGGTCGGTGATATAGTTGAAATAAGTACAGATGAAAACAGTGATGGAACAGTTGAGAAAATTTTCTCCAGAGATAATTGGTTCGTAAGACCGCCGATAGCCAATATAGAGATACTGGCGGTGACGGTGTCTGCCGCAGAACCCCCACCCAGCACATTTATACTGGATCGTTTTCTTGTTATGGCTGAAAAGCATAATGTGAATTCGATTATCTGCATAAACAAAAAGGATCTGGCAAAGGGAAACGAAATAGAAGAATTAAGATCCGTTTACAAAGAAATATATCCTGTTATATGCCTATGTGGTCTGACAGGAGAGGGAACAGACCTGCTGAAAGATCATTTCAGAGGCAAAAGAGTTGCTTTTGCAGGGCCCTCAGGTGTGGGGAAATCCACCATATTGAACAGGCTCCTAAAAGAGGAAAGGGCAGAAATCGGAGAAATAAGCCCAAAGACCGGAAGAGGAAAACAGACCACCAGGCATGTTGAAATATTTGACATAAATGGCTGTATGGTCTATGATACACCGGGTTTCACATCATTTAATATTCTGGATGCCGATGAAGATGAGCTTTCGCATTTTTATCCCGAGATGAAAGAATACCTGAACAAATGCAGATATGATAACTGCAGACATGTGATGGAACCGGACTGCTCTGTCAGGGAGGCGGTAGAGCTGGGCATAATAAAAAGATCCAGATATGATTCGTATGTGGAACAGATAAAAGAAATAAGGAAAAAGAAAAAATACTGATTCTTAGCAGGGAAGGAGAAAAATGATAAAACTTGCCCCGTCGATCCTGTCGGCGGATTTCTCAAAACTTGGAGAAGATGTGGCTAAAGTGGAAAAGGGAGGGGCGCATCTCATACATGTGGATGTTATGGACGGCCATTTTGTGCCTAATATCAGCTATGGCGCAACTGTAATGAAGAGCCTGCTTGGCAAAACAAAAATGCCCTTTGATGTTCATCTTATGATTGAAGAACCCCAAAAATATATTGATGATTTCATGACAGAAAACACAGAGTATATAACGGTACATCAGGAAACTTGCCCGGGGATCAGGGAGATAATAAAAAGGATCAAAAATGCGGGGGCAAAGGTCGGGGTATCCATAAATCCCGAGACTTCCGAAGACACAGTGATGGATGTTCTTGACAGTGTGGACATGGTCCTTATAATGTCTGTGCACCCCGGTTTCGGAGGGCAGGTATTTATAGAATCGGCGCTTAAGAAGGCGGAAGTCCTGGCAGAAGTGAAAAAGAAAAACGGGCTTTCATTCAAAATAGAAATGGACGGAGGAATAAACCTCTCAAATGTAAAAAGAGTTATTGAGTCGGGAACAGAGATAATAGTGGCAGGGTCGTCTATTTTCAAAACAGAGAACATAGAAGAGACCACAAAAATATTTTTGGATATAATGAATAATGAGGATCAGAGTTGAGAACAGACAAAAAAAATATTGATGAGAAAATTGTGCCGGAGAATAAAGGGCAGAAGAGCTTGCGCCGGTCAAAAAAAAGAAAGACATTCATAATATTATCTATATTAGCGATCGTATGTGCGGCAGTTCTGATAGGCGGATACTGTTTTTTGGTGGATAAATTCAACAATATGGATTATGAAGATCTGACTGGAGCGGATTTTGATATAAATCCCGGTGTTGACGAAAAGCTGGAAGGATACCGCAATATACTCATAGTAGGGCTTGATACAAGAGAAAACGAAGACGAGGCATATTCAAAGTCAGATGCTATTATAATAGCCACAATAAATGAGGATACCGGCAAGGTAAGGCTGACTTCTGTATACAGAGACACACTGCTGGATCTTGAAGAACATGAGGGTGAGCATAAACTTGATAAGCTGACTCACCAGTATATGTACGGAGGTCCTCTGGCACTTATAAAAACACTCAATCGAAATATGGATCTCAATATAAAAGAATATGTGAAAGTCAACTGGGAAACTGTGGCAGATGCTGCGGACAACATGGGAGGACTTGAACTCACCATAAAAGATTATGAGATCAAAGAAATGAACAAATTTATCAAGAGTACAAACAAAACTCTTCACGGCGACAAGACAAAGATAAAAAAAGCGGGAAAACAGACCCTTAACGGCATCCAGACGGTCACATACTGTAGGATAAGAAAAGTGGGCAACGGAGATTACGAAAGAACAGAAAGAATGCGCAAGACCATGAAAGCAGCCTTTAAAAAGACAAAAACCATGTCTATTGTAGAACTCAATGATCTTGCAGACGAAACCCTTCCTGAAATAGGGACAAATATAACCGGCAAAAAAATGGTCAGACTTGCCATAGGTGCACTTAGATATGATCTGGGTAAAAATTCCGGATGGCCTTATGATGTTTCTGAGGCTGTAGTTGACGGAGTATGGTACGGACCTCCGGTGACGCTGGAAAGCAATGTCAAAGAAATGCACAGAGAATTATTCGGACAGAAAAACTATGAACCCACAAAAAAAGTCAAAAATATAAATGACCGGATAATAGAATTTACAGGAGTAGAATAGATCCCATGGAAATATTAAAAATTATTAAAGAACATATAGCATGGAGACACCAGATATTCAAGTTGGCAAAGGCCGATATAATAAAAACCTACAGCGGTGCGGCATTGGGATGGTCATGGGCCGTGATCAAGCCTTCTGTAACAATTTTTGTTTTCTGGTTTGCTTTTTCTGTAGGGCTGAGGACCAGAGGGCCTGAAGGGTATTCCTTCTTTCTCTGGCTGATATCAGGCATGGTAGCCTGGTTTTATATAAGTGACATGTGGAATCAGGGCACGGGAGCCATGAGAAAATACAGTTACCTTATAACTAAAATGAAGTTCCCCATATCTACTATACCTACATTTGTCAGCATTTCCAAACTTGTGATACACTTGGGACTCCTGGCTATAACCATTGTGCTGTTCATTCTGGCGGGACATATGCCGGACAAATATTTCATACAGTTGCCCTTTTACATACTTTTGATGTTCCTTATGGCCACAGGATGGACTCTTTTTGCATCTGTCATGGCAGCCATGAGCAAGGACTTTTGGAATCTTGTCAAAGCCTTCAACACGGCCATATTCTGGCTTTCGGGAATAATGTGGGATCCTTATTCCCCGGCCATACCCTATTGGGTGAAAAATTTTCTTATGTTCAATCCGGTCACTTATATAGTATGCGGATACAGAGACAGTTTTATATATGAGAGATGGTTTTTTGAGCAGCCATTGCTTTTGGCCATATTCCTCGGAGAAATGATAATAATGTGGATTTTTGCCATCTGGGCATACAAAAAACTGAAGGAAGACTTGCCTGACGTGTTATAGTAACAGGAGAAAGTGTGGATAATGGAAAAACCGGTCATAGAATTCAAAAATGTCACAAAAAGATATAAGCTTTTTAAGAACGACAAAAAACGCCTGATGTCTGTATTTATAAAAAAAATAAAATACAAAGAAAAAAAGGCAGTGGATGACGTTTCTTTTGATATCATGAAGGGCGAAGCGGTGGCTTTTTTCGGCAAAAACGGAGCAGGTAAATCTACGATACTGAAAATAATAACAGGCGTGACATATCCTACCCAGGGCAGCGTAAAAGTCCGTGGGAGAGTAAGTGCTCTTTTGGAACTCACATCGGGATTCGATCCCGAACTTACAGGTAGAGAGAATATTTTTTTGAAAGGTCAGCTTATGGGGCTTAGGGATAAAGAGATAAAAGCCCTGGAGAACGTGATAATTGAATTTGCCGAACTGGGCGATTATATCGATCAGCCCGTAAGGACTTATTCCAGCGGTATGAAATCAAGACTGGGATTTGCAATCAATGCCAACATAAAGCCCGAGATACTGATAGTTGATGAAGCGCTCTCCGTGGGAGATGCGTCATTCAGAAAAAAATGCGTGAAAAAAGTAAACGAAATAATGGAGGCTGAAGGGCTTACCCTACTTTTTGTGACCCATTCCACCAGCGATGCAAAAGAGTTCTGCAATAGGGGAATAGTTTTAAAAAACGGTAAGCTTCTGCATGATTCGGACATAGAAGATGCCATCAAAAAATATAAGGAATTGTTAACGTAGACAGCATGAAGGTAGTATAAATGAAAGAAAAAATAAAGCTACTGGTCATTTTTGGAGGGATATCATCCGAGCACGAGGTTTCATGTGATTCGGCAGCATCCATAATAAAAAGACTTGATCGGGAGAAATATGATATATATAAAATAGGAATAACCAAAGGCGGAAGATGGATACTGACCGATGCCGAAACAGAAAAAATAGCCGATGGTACCTGGGAGAACAGGATAAGCAACAGAATGGCTGCAGTTTCTCCTGACAGGACTCTGCATGGGATAAGGACCCTTAACGGAGAAGAGATCCACATCGACTGTGTATTTCCAGTATTACACGGAAGATTCGGTGAGGACGGTACCATGCAGGGGCTTTTGGAACTGGCGGGGATCCCTTATGTGGGACCGGGTGTCCTGTCTTCTTCATGCTGTATGGACAAGGCTGTGACAAAAGACCTGATTTCGAGAGAAGGATTTTTGCAGCCCCGTTATTATGTAACCGACAGATATGAATTTTCATCGGATCCTGAGGGGATACTGGCAAATATAGAAAAGAAAATCGGAGAATACCCCTTTTTCGTGAAACCGGCAAATGGGGGATCTTCTGTGGGAATATCCAAAGTCAAAAATCAGATCGGTCTTTTTGAGGGAATAACCGCAGCCGCTGGCGAAGATCATAAGATAATAATAGAGGAAGCCATATCCGGAAGAGAACTGGAAGTTGCTGTTTTGGGGAACAGAGACCCCAAGGCTTCGGCAGTGGGAGAAATATTACCGGCAAATGAATTTTATGATTATGAAGCAAAATATATAAACAAAAAATCCCGGACGCGGATAGCAACAGATCTGGGATCGCAAACAGAAGAAGAAATAAGATCGGAAGCTGTTTCCGTATATAAAACAATGAACTGCAGAGGAATGGCCAGAGTCGATTTTTTCCTTGATGAAAAAAATCAAATCATATTCAATGAAATAAACACGATACCGGGATTTACAAATATAAGCATGTACCCCAAGCTTTGGGAAGCTTGCGGACTCAGTTACGAGAAGCTCATAGATAGGCTGATCGAGCTGGCAATGGAGGAATGAAAATGGCAAAAGAAAATATAGACTTCTCAAAGGAAGAAGTGAGAAAAAAATACAGGCATACTGCCTCGCATATAATGGCTCATGCCGTAAAAAAGATCTGGCCGGAGGTAAAACTGGCCATTGGGCCGGCCATAGAAAACGGGTTTTATTATGATTTTGATCTTGATTATAAATTCAATGAGGAAGATCTCAAAAAAATAACAAAGGAAATGAAAAGAATAATACAAGCCGGTCTGCCCCTGGAAAGATTTGAGCTTCCCAGAGATGAAGCAATAAAACTGATGGAAGACCGGAATGAAGATTACAAAGTGGAACTTATAAAGGATCTTCCTGAGGATGAAACACTTTCATTTTACAAGCAGGGAGATTTCGTTGACCTTTGTGCAGGACCCCATATGGAAAAGACAAGTCAGATAAAGGCAGTAAATCTGACCAGCGTGGCAGGAGCCTATTGGAGAGGTGACTCAGACAAAAAAATGCTCCAGAGAATATACGGAACTGCTTTTCCAAGTCAGGAGGAACTGGACGAATATCTGAAGAGGATAGAGGAAGCAAAAAAAAGGGATCACAGGAAGATCGGAAAGGAAATGGATCTGTTTGCCCTTTATGACGAAGGTCCCGGGTTCCCCTTCTTTATGCCAAAAGGCATGGTAATAAGGAATGAGCTGGAAAAATTCTGGAGACAGGAACATGGAAAAAGGGGATATGAAGAAATAAAGACTCCGCTGATACTTCAGGAGGAGCTCTGGCATACCTCGGGACACTGGGATCATTATAAGGATAATATGTATTTCACCAAAATAGATGATGCGGATTTTGCCGTAAAGCCTATGAACTGTCCGGGAGCCATGATGGTTTACGGAAGAAAAATACATTCATACAGGGATCTTCCCATACGCATGGGAGAACTGGGACAGGTGCACCGCCATGAGCTTTCGGGAGCACTTCACGGGCTCATGAGAGTAAGAACATTTACTCAGGATGATGCACATATATTCATGTTGCCGGAACAGATAAAGGATGAGATCAAGGGTGTGATAGAATTTATTGATTATGTTTACAGCCTTTTCGGATTCAAATATCACATTGAACTTTCCACAAAGCCGAAAGATTCCATGGGAACCGATGAAGAGTGGCAGAGAGCTACAGAAGCTTTAAGAGAAGCAACAGAGGAAATAGGAATGGAGTATACAGTGAACGAAGGGGATGGAGCTTTTTACGGGCCCAAACTTGATTTTCATCTGGAGGACTCCATAGGCAGGACATGGCAGTGTGGGACAATACAGCTTGATTTTCAGATGCCCCAGAGATTTGATGCAAACTATATCGGAGCGGACGGAGAAAAACACAGACCGGCAATGATACACAGGGTTATTTTCGGTTCAATCGAAAGATTCATAGCCATACTGACAGAACACTTCGCCGGCAAGTTCCCCCTTTGGCTAGCTCCTGTTCAGGTCAAACTGCTTACTGTCACAGAAAAATTCTCAGAGTATGCGAAAGAAACAGCAGAAGAACTCAGAAAAGCAGGACTGCGGGTCGAGTTGGATATAAGAAATGAAAAAATAGGATACAAAATGCGTGAAGCAAGAAATGAAAGAGTTTCATACATAGGCGTAATAGGAGAAAGGGAAGAAGGAGCAAAAAGCCTTTCAGTCCGTTCCGGCAAAAGCGGCGAGCTTGGAGAAATACCCCTTGACCAATTTAAAGCCATGCTGCTGAAAGAAATTGAAGAAAAGGCGGTTTCTTAATGAAAGAAGATAACGGTAAAAAATGGCGTGAAGGAGTTTATCTCTGTACCTGTGAAAGCAGTTTGAAGGCGGATATCATGGAATCAAAGCTAAGGAGCGAAGGTATACCCTGCCTAAAAAAATATAAAGGTGCAAGCAACTTCATTGAGATAGCCATGGGAAACACTACAGCATTTCCCATTGATATTTATGTAAGAGAAGAAACACTGGAAGATGCAAGGAATATCATCATAGCTGTGCCCATAGACGAAGATTTCAATGAAACAGAAGAGTGAAGTATAAAAAAGGAAAAATCATATGGAAAAAAAATCAAAAATGAAAAAGCCGCTCATAATACTTGGTTCTATACTTGGAGGGCTTATTGCTCTGGGTCTGATTTTCGGAGCTGTCGGAGGCGATCCAATAAACAGGGCCGCGGGACTTTTCGGTTTCGATATGTCAGGAGGATCACAGCAGACCGATTATTCATATGTTTCAGAAGATCATATAGCGGTCATACATGTTGATGGGATCATTGGCACCGCCACCTCCGGCAGTTTTCTTTCAGAGCCTCTTTTGTATGATCATCAGTTCACCATGGATAGTATAGACGAAGCCATAGAAAACGAAGAGAACAAAGGCCTGATAGTTTTTGTTGATTCACCCGGAGGATCCGTTTATGAAACGGATGAACTTTATCTGAAGATAAAAGAATACAAAAAAAAGACTGAAAGGCCCGTTTATGCATATATGGGGTCCATGGCGGCTTCCGGCGGATACTATCTTTCCGCGGCAGCGGATAAGATCTTTGCCAGCAGAAACTGCTGGACCGGATCAATAGGGGTTACAGTGGGTACTTTTTATGATATCTCCGGTCTCCTTCAAAAGTACGGCATCCGAACAGTAACAATTGATTCCGGCAACAACAAATCCATGGGCAGCATGACCGAGCCCATGAGCAGCGAAGAAAAGGAAATATGGCAGAAACTTGTTGATGAAGCATATGAACAGTTTGTGGATATCGTTGCCGACGGCAGGGGCATGAGTACCGGTAATGTGAAAAAACTTGCTGACGGAAGGATATATTCTGCATCCCAGGCAAAGAGAAACGGACTGATAGATGAAATAGGAACCTTTGATGATGCTGCAAATGATATGAAAAAACAAAATGATCTGGGGTCATGTGAGATATATGAAGTCTATCCGCCTGAAGAGAGCCTTATTGATCAGCTGTTTATGAAAATATCAGCCTCAAAAGAAAGCGGGAGCGACCTTGAAAAACTTCTCGGCATAGTAAATGAAAATGGAGATTATCCTGTAGCATATATTTGTGAGAAACTGAAGTAGAAACAAAGAATATCAAGGAGCTGACAAGGCGTAATACTTGACAGCTCTTTTGTTTTGTGGTAAATTACATAGTATGTTTGATAAAATAACAGAAATAAGCCTGTTGCATGATTTTTACGGACAGCTTCTTACGGACAGACAGCAACAGGTAATGAAACTTTATCACGAAGAAAATCTTTCCCTGTCGGAAATAGCCCAGGAGTTCGGTATAAGCAGGCAGGGGGTTCATGATACACTAAAAAGTGCAGAAAAAACATTGACCGGATATGAAACCAAACTGGGACTTGTTACAAAATTCAAAAAAACCGATGGAGCAGTGAAGAAAATAGACGATATAATAGACCGGATGATCAGTGAAAAAAATATTGATAAAGTATCAAAAAATAAACTTAACAGCATCAAGAAAATAATAGATGAAATAAATGAGTAGGAAACGAAATGGCATTTGAAGGATTAAGCGAAAAACTGCAGGGCGTGTTCAAGGGTCTTAAAAACAAAGGGTCCTTAACTGAGTCTGACATAGATGAGGCAATGAGAGAAGTAAAACTTGCACTTCTTGAAGCCGATGTGAACTTTAAGGTGGTAAAAGAATTCGTAGCATCGGTAAAAGAAAAAGCCTTGGGGGCAGAAGTCATGAAAAGCCTTACCCCCGCACAGCAGGTCATCAAAATAGTAAATGACCAGCTTACGGATCTGATGGGCGGATCCGGCAGCAAACTGACCTATTCGTCCTCCGGGTTTACGGTCATAATGATGGTGGGGCTTCAGGGTACAGGCAAGACAACAACATGCGGAAAACTGGCTTTATGGTTGAAAAAAAACGGGAAGAAACCCATGCTTTGTGCATGTGACATATACAGGCCGGCGGCTATAGATCAGCTGGAAATAGTGGGCAAATCAGCAGACATACCTGTTTTTTCCATGAGAGACAGCAAAAATCCCGAGGAAATAGCAAAAAAAGCGAAAAAAGAAGCGGAACTTAAGGGCTTCAATGTACTTATAATAGACACAGCCGGCAGACTTCAGATAGATGAAAAACTCATGGAAGAGCTGGATGTGATAAAAAAATCAGTAAGACCCCACGAAATACTTCTGGTAGTTGATGCTTTGACAGGACAGGACGCGGTCAATGCTGCAGAAGGATTCAACAGCAAACTTGGTATCGACGGCATAATAATGACAAAGATGGATGGTGACTCCCGTGGTGGCGCAGCACTTTCCACAAAAAAAGTCACAGGAAAACCCATCAAGTTCATTGGCATGGGTGAAAAAATAGAAAACCTGGAACCCTTCCATCCGGAAAGGATGGCCGGCAGGATCCTGGGAATGGGAGACATGCTATCTCTCATAGAAAAAGCCGAGGAGGCCTTTGACGAAGATCAAAACAGAAAGCTGGAAAAGAAACTTCGAAAAAACGAATTCACATTGGAAGACTTTCTTGAACAGATGGGCCAGATCAGACAGATGGGCGGACTTGCAAAAATGATGGAAATGCTGCCGGGTGCCGGAACAAAGCAGATGAAAGATGTGGATGTGGACAAGGGAGAAAAGGAGTTTCTTCAGATGGAGTCCATAATATATTCGATGACAAAGGAAGAAAGACGTGACCCGTCGATTTTGAACGCCAGCAGAAGAAAACGAATAGCAGCCGGCAGTGGACAGCCGGTAAGCAGAATAAACAGCCTGATCAAAAAATATGAAGAGGCAAAGAAAATGATGAAAACCATGGCAAGACCCGGTGCAAAAATGCCCAGGATGTTCAGAGGTTTATAATAAAAAAACATATTTTAGGAGGAAAACAAAAATGGTAAAAATCAGACTTAAAAGAATAGGTGCAAAGAAAAAACCTTTTTATAGAATAGTCGTTGCAGACGGCCGTGCACCCAGAGACGGAAAGTTTATCGAAGAGATCGGGTACTACAATCCCCTTGCAGACCCGGCTGAAATCAAGGTAGACGGAGATAAAGCAAAAAAATGGATAGATGATGGTGCCAGGCCCACAGAAACAGTAAGAAGTCTTTTCAAAAAAGCAGGTATACTGTAGTAAAGGAAATGGTGCAGACTAATGGTAGAATTGGTTGAAGTAATTGCCAGATCCCTTGTTGATGATCCCGATGCCGTGGAAGTTTCGGAAACTACCGACAACAACACGACGGTGGTGCAGCTTAAGGTGGCTCCGGATGATATGGGCAAGGTCATAGGTAAGCAGGGCAGGATCGCAAAGGCTTTGAGGACTGTTGTCAAGGCAGCGGCTACAAAGTCCGGCAAAAAAGTAGTAGTTGAAATAATCCAGTGAAAAAAGGCACGTATATAAAAGATATATGTGCCTTATAAATAATGAGAAAAAAATGGTAAAAATCAGGATAGGGTATGTGACAGGTGCAGTTGGTCTAAAAGGCGAAATAAAAGTATACAGTTACCTGGAAAATATAAAATTGTTTCAGTCTCTTGATAGAATATTTATAGACGAACAGGAATTGAAAATAGAAAAAGTCCGCTATAAAGGGAAAATCGTCATACTAAAAGTATCAAACATAAGCGACAGGAACACAGCAGAAATACAGAAAGACAGAGATGTTTATATATGGGAGGATCAAACGGAAAAACTTCCCGAAGGGACATATTACGTCAGAGATATTTTGGATTTTTCTGTTTTTGATACGGAAGATAATCATATTGGAGTATTAAGAGATGTGTCCGGAAGCGGAGCACAGGACATTTTGAATATAATAGACAAAGAAGGAAAGACTATTATGATCCCCGCTGTGCCTGAATTTCTGATCCGTGTAGATATGAGAGAAAAGAAAATCATCGTCAGACTGATAGAGGGAATGATATGAATATAGAAGTACTAACACTTTTCCCGGAAATGTTCAACTCTGTAAGAAGCAGTATGCTGGGCAAAGCCATTGAGAGAGGTCTCTTGAGCCTTCAGACAACTGACATAAGGGACTTTACCCAGGATAAACACAATAAAACGGATGATTATCCTTTTGGTGGCGGAGCCGGAATGGTCATGATGGCGGATCCGGTTTTCAGAGCACTTGAATCTTTGGATGCGGAAAAAAAAAGGATACTTTATATGTCTCCCAAAGGCAGTCTTTTATGCAAGACAAAACTTGAGGAACTGGCAGAAGAGAAAGAACTGGTTATGATCTGCGGTCATTATGAGGGTATTGATGAAAGAATAATAGAATACTGGCATGCGGAAGAAATATCCATAGGTGATTACATATTGACAGGAGGAGAGCCCGCCGCGCTGGTACTTATAGACGCCGTTGCCAGACTTATACCCGGGGTTTTGGGAAACAGTGATTCAGTAAGAGAGGAGTCTCTTTATTCCGGCCTTTTGGAACACCCTCAATACACAAAACCCAGAGAATACAGGGGCATGAAAGTCCCCCAGGTACTCCTGGGCGGAAATCATAAAATGATCGATTTATGGAAATTTGAAAAGGCCCTCGAGATCACCAGAGAAAGAAGACCCGATCTCTTTGAAGAATATATAAAGGATCCCGGCAAACTGACAAAAGAAGAGAGAAAATTATTGGAAAAAATGCTTGATATAGTGTAAAATGTAGACGGAGACATAAAATGCCAAAACCAAAAAAAAGAACTATATCTATATTCATACTGGCAGCAATAGCACTATATATTGTTATAGGAGTAATACCTACATTGACCGGAGCTTTGACCAGAACAGAAATACTTGAGTATGGCGACCTTAAGGCCAGACACGAAATAAAATGCTGGATAATAAGAAGTGAGACAGTGTATTCTGCAACCTCAAAAGGTACCGTAGAATACAAGGTCGATGAAGGGACCCTTCTCAGAAAAGGAGCAAAGGTACTTGAATTCACACCGGCCGTTTCAGAAAAAGAAGAAGATGAGGAGCAGGGGTCGGATCAACAAAAATACATCAAAAGACTTGCAGGTTCAATGATACCTGACAGTAAGTTCACAGCCGCCAGAAAGGGGATATTCACCACTACTATAGACGGTTATGAAAACTACTTCACTCCCGACAATATGGAGAAACTTAAATATTCAAAAGTCAAAGGCATAGATGAGCCTGCAGAAAATATTGCCGGAGAAAAGGTGATGACCGGGGAGCCCATTTATAAGATAGCCGACAACAGTGAATGGTTCCTTCTTTTCTGGGTCGAGTCAGGAGATATACCCAATTATAAGGAAGGAAGCACAGTAAAGGCAGAACTTCCGGCGGGAAGTGTTTCCTGCAGTATAAAAAATATCCTGCAGGAGGGGGAAAGATGGAGGATAATAGCCAGGAGCACAGGGTACTACAAAGATTTTGTAAAGAACAGGATGCTGGAAGGGTATATGGTGACCACTGATACCAGAGGTCTTCTGGTCAGCAACAGTGCCCTTACAACAAAGAGCGACGTTACCGGGGTATATATAAAAAAAGCCACGGGAGAATATGAATTCGTTCCAGTAAGAACAATAGCAACAGACGGAGAAAAAACCTTGTTGGCGGAAGATATATTTTATGATGAAAACGGAGAAGGAGTAGAAACTGTGAAGGTATATGACGAAGTTCTAAAAAACCCGGAAGCAGACAAAAAATGATATGGAGAACATAAAAGAGAATCTCAAGAAAATCAAAGCAGAACTTGACAAAGGAGTACTTCTTGTGGCAGTGACAAAAACCAGAACCACTGAAGAGATCAATACAGCCATCGATGAAGGAGTTACGGACATAGGAGAAAATAAAGTCCAGGAGATAACAGAAAAGTATGACAGCGTAAAGCCGGTGAGATGGCATATGATAGGTCATTTGCAGACCAATAAGGTCAAATATATAATTGATAAAGTTCACATGATACACTCTGTTGACTCAATGAAAATTGCAAAAGAAATAGACAAAAGGGCTGCTGCAAAAGGACTCACAATGGATATTCTCATACAGGTGAACCCTGCTTCCGAAAAAAGCAAATTCGGTATAAGCACAGAGGAAACAGAGAATTTGATAAAAGAAATACTTGAATGCTGTAATAGCATAAGGATCAGAGGACTTATGTGTGTAGTGCCCTTTGCGGAAGATCCGGCAGAGGTAAGAGGATATTTTGCGCAAGTCAAGAAACAGTATGATCAGTACGGAAAAATCAATCATGAAAGGCTGGATTTTAAATATTTATCTATGGGTATGACCCATGATTACAAGGTGGCAGTGGAAGAAGGATCCAACCTTGTAAGAATCGGAACAGCCATATTCGGAGAAAGAGTTTACAATTAAGGAGGAAAATATGGGAGTATTTAGTAAGTTCAAGGATCTGGTGGGCATAGAAGAGATCGATGATGATGAATTTGAAGAAGAGATCGCAGAGAGCAGTGCCCCCCTCGAAAAAAGACCTGTGGAAACAAAATCGGCATACAACAGAAGAGACGCAAAAGAAAAAGTGATGCCTATGCAGTCAAGAACGACAAATCCTTTTAAACTGGTAGTCATAGAACCTGAAGGATTTGAAGAGTGCCCCAAACTTGTGGATTCTCTAAAAACAAGAAAACCCATAATAATAAACCTTGAAAAAATCGAATCTGAAACAGCCAGGAAGATATTTGATTTTCTTAGCGGAGCCACATATGCGCTTAACGGCAATGTGCAGAAAGTTGCAAATAATATTTTTGTTTTTGCACCTGAAAACGTGGATATTTCTTCCAGCATAGATAATAAAGGATTCGATTTCAACAACATGCACAGTGATTCTTGGAGGTAAAAAATGATAACACCGTCAGAGATACAAGAAAAAGAATTTACAAGAGGAGTAAGGGGCTACAAAGAAGAAGAAGTAGACATGTTTTTGGATCTTATAACTTTGGACCTTGAAAAACTTGTAAAAGAGAATGTGCGGCTTAAAGCAGAAGTCGTAGCACTGGAGGATGAACTGGACAAAAGCAAAGGTTCCGAAGGAGCTGTTCTGGAAACACTGGAAGCAGCAAAAGCACTTATGGGGGATATATCTGTAAGCGCAGAAAAGCGTGCAGAGATACTTCTCAAAAATGCCGAACTCGATGCGGAACTGACAGTAAGAGAAGCAAAAGAAAAAGCCGAAAGACTGGCCCAGGAAAGCATGACCCTCAAAAACAGATATGTTGATTTCAGAGACAAATACAAGAGACTGCTTGAAGCGGAACTGGAAAGATTTGAAAATCTAAGTGATGATCTGTTCCCTGAATTCGATGATGAAAGACTTCAGAGTCTTATAGGTGAAAAAGAATCGGGATCAGCCACCGCTCCAAAGATAAAAGGCTCCGTTTCGGATGAAGATTTCGAGAGAGATCTTGCCACCTCTACTTCAGACAGAAAAACTATGGTCAATATCAAAAGATGATATGTATTATTTATTGATCGCAGCAATCGTGCTTTTGGACCAGATGATCAAGGCTTTGGCATCTTCCGGGCTTGACCCGGCACATCCCGTGACACTGATCGATGGTGTGCTTTATCTTACTTATGTAGAAAACAAAGGAGCTGCTTACAATATACTTTCCGGGTATCCGGCACTTCTCATAATACTTCCGTCTGTGCTTATGACGGCGGGGCTGATATTTCTTGTCGGATACAGAAAAAAAATGAAACCGATGCTACTGCTGTCGGTGTCAATGATAGTGGGCGGGGGAATGGGGAATCTCTTGGACAGGATAGTAAGGGGATATGTTGTAGATTTTTTTAATATAAGAATAATCCCGGTTTTTAACATCGCAGATATTTTTATCTGTGCAGGAGCAGTGCTGTTTTGCATATATATGATATTTTTTGATAAAAGAGAAGATGAAAGAAGAAAAAATCTTTAACATTACAGCGGACCAAGAAACAGACGGAACCAGACTTGACAGGGTTCTTTCTTTTTCTTTGCCGGAAATATCCAGAAGCCACATCCAGAAATTAATAGAAAAGGGCATGGTTTTTCTGGAAGGAGAAGTCTGCCTTTCAAAAAAGTATAAGGTGAAAGCCGGACAGAAAATCAGAATAGTTCTTCCGGAACCGGAAGAGTCAAATATTGCAGCCGAAGATATACCTTTGGATATAGTTTATGAAGATGATGATATTTTGGTGGTAGACAAACAAAAGGGGATGGTGGTCCATCCCGCTGCGGGGAGTTATTCCCATACACTGGTGAATGCAGTGCTTTTTCACTGCGGCAATAGGCTTTCCGGTATAAATGGCATAACAAGACCGGGGATAGTTCATCGTATAGACAAGGACACTACCGGACTGATAATGATCGCAAAAAACGACTCCGCCCATGGTTCTCTTGCCCTACAGTTGGCAGAGCATAGTGTGACAAGGGGATATAAAGCTCTGGTTTACAACAATATTATTGAAGATGAGGGCAGGATAGAAGAACCCCTGGGAAGAGATCCGAAAAACCGCCTCAGACAGACTGTGGGAGGGTCGAATGCCAGGGAAGCGGTGACCAACTATAAGGTGATAGAAAGATTCGGTAAATATACCCTTATCGAAGCAAGACTGGAAACCGGAAGGACACATCAGATCCGAGTACATATGGCATATATAAAGCACCCACTTTTTGGAGATTATGTATACGGGCCGAAAAAGAACCGCTACGGGATCGAAGGACAGATGCTTCATGCATATTTGCTGGGATTCGTGCATCCGTCCAAGGGGGAATACATGGAATTTCAAAGCCCTTTGCCCCATGAATTTGAAACTGTCCTTGAAAAGATAAGGAATGAAAAATAAAACAGGGTCGTTTATAAAACGACCCTGCTGAAACCGCAGCAATTGAAATTGGTAAGATAGGGGAAAGTATGGAGCATGGGATAGACCTGTTTTTGTGTGTTTTCAGCTTATGTATCGATGTTCCAAAACCTGGCATTCGGTGATTTGAAAATATCAAGACAATCCTCGCATATATAACCGCCTCTGAAAGGTCTGGTTTCACAAAACTTATTGCACATCGAACATCTGTTATTCATTTCTGCCTCCTTTTTCGTTGCGGTCTCAAACAATTTTAGGGTTTGATACGAGTATATACAAAAAAATTTTTTAGACAATAGCCAGGCAAAGCAAGAGCACAAAATGTAGTATAAAAGGCGGGAAATGAAGGATGATGGAAAGGATAAAAAAATGTTTGAAAATTTTACCATAAAAAATTCCGGAGAAAAAGACAAAATAATCGGGTATTCATGGCCGAAAAAGGATCCCGATTTTGTTATTTGTATCATCCACGGAATAGGAGAACATGCGGGCCGCTATGACCGCATGAACAGATTTCTTTCAGAGGCGGATATGGCTTGTCTTTCTAAGGATCTTAAGGGGCATGGAGCATCTTCGGGGAAAAGGGGACATTGTGCTCCGAGGAAATCAGTGTTTGAAGACATTGATGCTCTTTTGGAGAATGCCGTGAAAATGTATCCCGGTAAACCTGTGGTCCTTTACGGACACAGTTTGGGAGGCAATATCGCCCTTGACTACAGAGCAAGAGGAAAGTCCAATGATGTGCCCTTTGCATATGTGATCTCGGCGCCCTGGATAGAACTGGTGAACAAGCCGGCGGGTCCACTGTTTTTGTTTGTGAGGGCCATGTCCGCAATATGCCCGGAAATGACAATAAAATCAGCCGTAAACGAAGAAGATCTGGGACATCCGCTCTCTGTGAAACCCTACAAAACAAATCCGATGGTCCATGACAAAATATCAATGCTGTGCGCATATGAGGCTTTTCAAACAGGAGAGGCGCTGGCAAAAAACGAAAACGAAGACAATGGCAGAGCAAAGGGAAAGCCGCTTTTGCTTATGCATGGCACTGAGGACAGGATATGCAGCATAGAAGGAAGTCGTAAGTTCGTATCCCACGAAAAAGAAGCTTGTACATATATAGAGTGGGAAGGCATGTTTCATGAAATACACAATGGAAACAAAGAGAACGACGGCACCGAGGTGATCATGAAGATGATAGAATGGATCCGGGGATTGAAGGTTTGACATACAATGTTTTGTTGTTTGTGAAAATACACATACCGGGCTTTGCCCCGGAGGGCTTTTTGACATAACGAATGTGAGTGTAGTCTACAGGCACATTTTCCGAAGATCTACCTTTGCTGTGATATGCAGCTAAAGCGGCAGCTTCAAGTATGGAACTTTCTCCCGGCTCCCCGCCTTCTGTAAGCAGTATCACATGGGAACCCGGAATATCTTTTGTATGGAACCAGAGATCTGTGCGGGATGCTTTCTTGAAGGTGAGAAAATCGTTTTCCCGGTTGTTCTTTCCTGCAAGGATCACATATCCCTCCGAAGAAAGATATGAAAAAGGCTCCGCCTTTATTTTTTTTGCGGGCAGATTTCTTCTTTTTCTTACAAAACCGGTTTCGACAAGTTCATCACGGATGGATTCGATATCAGATACTTTTTCAGCCCGTTTAAGATGTTCGGCAGAGGATTCCAGATAGGTTATATCAGAATCCGTTTCACTGAGCTGTTTCTGTTTTTCAACCAAAGCTGTTTTTGATTTTCTGAACTTTTTAAAATATATTTGCGCATTTTGAGCGGCAGAAAGCCTTGTGTCAAGGGGTATAGTGACCTCCTCTTCATTATTATAGTCAAAAATCCTGACGGAATCCTCCCCTTGTTTTATCAGATGTATATTGGCAGTGAGAAGCTCGCCGTAAAGACGGAATTTTTTGGACTCTTCGGCATATAGAAGGTCTTCACAAAGACGTTGCTTTTTGAGTCTCTGCTTCTTCAATGCGGAAGAAATGATTTTATTGAGATCCGATGATTTCTGCCTTATCCTGTTGGCGGAATCCTTGTTTTTGTAATACCAGGAGACCGTCTCACTGGGACTTTCAAAATGTATGATATCAAGCTCGCAGTAGGCCAAAATGGGGATAACGTGGAAGTCTTGCGGCTCTCCGCCTTTTTTCAGCCATCCCGCAGGAGCAAAGTTCCCCTGTATTAGATTTTCCCTTATCATACAGATTTTTTTGAAGATGGCATCTGGGTCTCCTTCCGTTGACAGTTGGTCTGATATAAGGGGAGACAGTCCCTGTATGCGGGAAAGCAGCGCTCTGCTCACGTCACTTTCAAGGCAGAGCTCATTGATATCGGACAACGTGACTGAAAAAAGAGAGATCTTTTCCTGCGTCGGCGGGTAATCATAGGATCTGCCCGGAAGGACAGGACGTATTCGGCTCATTCCCTGGGAGATGCGTTTGATGCTGTCTGTAATGACATGATCATCGGCATCCACAAGTATTATGTTGCTGTGCTTGCCCATTATTTCGAATATTAATTTCTTATTCCTGTCATAACCCATTTCATCCCGACCTGTAAAGAGGATCTCGATGATCCTTTCGGAATCTTTTTGATATATATGGCTTATACGGCTTTTGCCGATATGCTTTCTGAGAAGCATACAAAAAGAACCGGGAGAATCGGGATTCTGGAATTCTTCCGAAGTCAGATATACACCCGGATGGCTACTGCCACAGGAAGCATATAGTCTGTGGTTTCCCAAGGGGCTGTGAAGATGAAAAACCAGCTCATCCCTTTCGGGCTGATATATTTTTTCTACTTTGGCACCGCGGAGTTTTTCATTCAGCTCAAAGGCTACCGCTCCGGTGAAAATGCCGTCAAAAGCCATAAAAATCTCACTTTCCGGACCGCACTGTGATATAATCATATATTATCATAAATTATTATTGAAAAGGAGAAAATTGTATGATAAAGAGTATGACAGGATTTGGGAAAGGGGAGTACAGTGACGGCAAAAGGATCATAACTGCCGAGGTGCGTTCTGTAAATCACAGATACAGCGATATCAATATAAAGATGCCCAGAAGGTATAATTTTGCAGAAGAGAAAATCAAGAATATAGTAAAGGAAACCGTAAAACGAGGTAAAGTGGAAGTGGCCATACTCATAGAGGCGGTCACCGAAGATGATCTTAAGATAAGTCTCAATACAGCAGCGGCTTCCCAGTATCACAAGAACCTCAATAAACTTAAAGAAGAATTCGGCCTTCCGGGCAGCATAGATCTGGCCCTTATATCGGGAATGCCGGAAGTTATGAAGACCATACCTGATGTGGATGATGAAGAGGAGATATTGAGATCTGTTGAGATCGCCGTAAGGGATGCTGTCGATGCTTTTGATTCCATGCGGACCAAAGAAGGGGCAAAACTGGCAGAGGACCTGGCAATGAGAGCAGCAAAGGTGAGGGATGACCTGAAAAAGATCGAAAAGAAAGCTCCCCAGGTAAGCAAAACATATGCCATAAAACTGGCGGAGCGAATAGAAGAGCTTATTGGTAAAGAAATCGAGATCCCAAAAGACAGGATACTGCTGGAGGCGGCAATATTTGCGGACAAGGCCAATATAACAGAAGAACTTGTAAGGCTGGACAGCCATATGATCCAGATGGACGATATAATAAGCAAGAGTGACAGATCTGATGGCAAGAAACTTGATTTTCTGGTGCAGGAAATGAACAGAGAGGCCAATACAATAGGATCAAAAGCAAATGACATGGAAATAACAGGCATAATGCTTGAAATAAAGAGCGAAGTTGAAAAAATAAGAGAACAGGTCCAAAATATAGAATAGCATCATATCCAATTTTATGTTGAATGAGGGGCACTGTGATGATATAATAAATATTCGCATCGATGATGCGGAGGAGAAAAAATGGCAAAAGGAAGATTGTTTATTATTTCCGGTCCTTCGGGAGCGGGAAAAGGAACGATATGCACAAGATTACTTGAAGAAACAGAAAAACTGTTTTTCTCGGTTTCCATGACCACACGAAAGCCCCGTGAAGGAGAAATCGAGGGCAGGGATTACTATTTTGTTTCAGAAGAAAAATTCCTTGAAATGAAAGCAGGTGACGGTTTTCTGGAGTCAGCATATGTTTATCAGGATCATTACGGTACACCGAGGCAGATGGTAATGGAAAAACTGGATTCGGGCAATGATGTGGTCCTTGATATAGACATACAGGGAGCCATGAGCATAAAAAAAGTATATCCGGACGGAGTGTTCATTTTCATCCTGCCGCCTTCCATGGCAGAACTAAGAGAGAGGATAACCGGAAGAGGAACGGAAGAAAACGAAAGCATCGAAGTCAGGATGGCAGGAGCGATGAAAGAGATCGCATATATACACAAGTATGATTACTGTGTTGTAAACGGAGAACTCGAAGAAGCTGTATGTAGGGTCAAAGCAATAATAACAGCAGAACATTCAAGAGTTTCGGAAGACATTTATGAACTTATAGAAAAATATAAGGAGGAAATATAATGCTGTATCCATCTATTAACGAAATAAGAAAAAAAGCAGACAGCAGGTATACTCTTGTTATACTAGCTGCCAAAAGAGCCAGAGATATAATCGACGGCAAACCTGTGCTTATTGAAGACACCGATGAAGAAAGACCTGTGTCGGTGGCCGCAAGGGAAATAGCGGAGGATTATATAACATATAAGCGTCACGAATAAGAAACTTTTATAATGCGCCGTAAGGCGCATTTTATATTGCATATCGACTTCATGCTCAAAGGACCCGGGAGAATTCTCAAAAGGGAAGGGACAAGATGAAAAACGATGACATAATGCAATATGAAATGAGAAAAAAACGAATAGTTGTCATCAAGAAAAAGGAAACGGCCAGGATCCCGCAAAGTGAGATACTATTCATAGAACAGAGAGAAAGAAAGATCGTAATCGTCACTGAAAAAGAAACCTTTACATACTATGGCAAAATGAAAGACTGCTGGCCCGTACTTTCAGGATCTTTTCACAGGTGCCATACATACCTTGCGGTCAATCTGGACAATGTCCGAAGGATCGCTGACGGAGCAATATCTTTTTTTGGCAGCAAAGAAATAGTTTTTCTGGGCAGAGCTGCCTATTCAAAAACAAAGAAGGGATTCAACACATATCTGAGGAATACCCATGCGGAAGAAATCCCTTGCAAATACTGAAATATTATAGTATACTTATTTGCGGTGTCGCTAAGGGAGCACATCGTAAAATTCACACATCCGGCTGCCGAAAGACGGTGCCGCATATGCGGTTTCTTTTGGGGGATGCCAGGATGGAGGTATAACCGGGAGGAAAATAAAATGTCAGTTATTTCAATGAAACAATTACTTGAAGCAGGTGTACATTTCGGACATCAGACCAGAAGATGGAACCCTAAAATGGCTCCGTATATATTTACTGAGAGAAACGGGATATACATCATAGATCTTCAAAAAACAGTTAAGAAAATCGAAGAAGCTTACGAATTCATGAGAACAGTAGGCGAAAGCGGCAAACCCGTTCTTTTCGTGGGCACAAAAAAACAGGCCCAGGGAGCTATACAGGATGAGGCTCTAAGATGTGGCATGTTTTATGTGAACCAGAGCTGGAAGGGCGGAACTTTAACAAATTACAAAACCATTTCTTCAAGGATAAAGAGGCTGTTCGACATCCAGAAAATGGAGGAAGACGGCACATTCCAAATGCTTTCCAAAAAAGAAGTACTTACATTAAGAAACGAAGCGGAAAAACTGGAAAAATTCTACGGTGGCATCAAGGATATGAAAGGAATGCCCGTAGCACTTTTTGTGGTAGATCCCAAGAAAGAGGCCAATGCCGTAAGAGAAGCAAGAATACTGGGGATACCGGTGATCGGTATAGTCGACACCAACTGCGATCCGGATGATGTAGATTTTGTTATACCGGCAAATGACGATGCCATAAGAGCAGTCAAGCTTATCGCATCAAGTATGGCAGATGCCATAATTGAAGCAAACCAGGGAGAAAGCTTTGATGAAGGCGAAGATGATATAGAAGAAGTAGAAACCGAAGAAACAGAAACGGCAGAAGAGGAAGCGCAAAAAGCATCAGAAGATGAAGAAATAGAAGAGGTCGCTTCTGAAGAAAGCGAGGAAAAATAAATGTCAGTAACGGCAAGTATGGTAAAAGAACTGCGTGAGATCACAGGCGCAGGTATGATGGACTGCAAGAATGTCCTGACCGAGACAGATGGAGATATAGAAAAGGCAGTAGAACTGCTCAGAGAAAAGGGTATTGCCAAGGCAGCCAAAAAGGCTGACAGAATAGCAGCTCAGGGTCTGGTGAGGACCGCATTTACCGATGACGGCAAAGCAGCTGCAATAATAGAAGTGAATTCAGAAACTGACTTTGTGGCAAAAAACGAAGAATTCATAAGTTTTGTGGATTCACTGGCAGAACTTGTGCTTGAAACTGATGTGAAGAGTAAAGAAGAATTCATGGATATGCCCTTTGAAGATTCCAACGTGCAGGAAGTACTGAAAAGCAAGATAGCAAAAATTGGCGAGAATATGAATATCAGAAGATTTGAAAGGCATTCTGCGGCAGGCACAGTATATAAAGGATATATACACGGCAACGGTACCATTGGTGTTATCGTGGGGATAAAAACAGAGGCTTCCCCGGAAGAGATAGAAGAAGCCGGCAAGGATGTGGCCATGCAGGTGGCATCCATGAATCCGAAATTTCTTGATGAAAAGGATGTGGATCCAAAGTTCATTGAAGAAGAGAAAAAAATCCTCACACAGCAGGTACTTAATGAAGGCAAAAAGCCTGAGATGGTCGAAAGGATCGTGGAAGGCAAGATGAAGAAGGAACTTAAGGAATACTGTCTTCTGGAACAGAAATTTGTCAAGGACAGCGAGATAACGGTAAAACAGTATATAGAAAGCACCGGCAAAACAAAAGGCAAAGATATGGAAGTAACATCCTTTGTACGTTTTGAAGTTGGAGAAGGCATAGAAAAGAAAGAAGAAGATTTTGCCGAAGAAGTTGCAAAACAGATGGGCATGAACAAGTAGAATGGGCTTTACACAAAAAGATATCAGCTTGTATAGGCAATATATTTTCAGATACAGCAGTTTTCATATTTGTAGGAGTTGATAAAATGGGCATCTTTGATTTTGATGTTGATGGCGACGGCGAATTCACAGCACTTGATATGGAAATAGTCGATGAGACTGATGAGACCGCCGGTGATAATGATTCACTGATCGGGAGGGCCTATGAACTTGGGTTGGATCCTGAAGATTATGATTCCATAGAGGAACTGCAGGAAGCAGTTGACGAAGCAGAATAAGCGGAAGCAGGATCAAAGTAGGATATAACAGGACAGTGGCTCAGCAAAAACGGTACTAAAATGATATGAAAAATTTCATATGGAAACAAATAAAAACGGCTTTCGGGCCGTTTTTTGTTGTAATAATAAAGAAATGCTTATAAAATAAAATAGTTTGATTATCAAATAAAAATGTTGCATTCCCCGTTTCCCTGTTTTATAATCAGTTAGAAGTTTATAAAATAGGAGGTACATTATGACATTCGATAAAATCAAAACCATAATCGCAGAACAGCTTTCTGCAGATGAAGAAAAAGTAAAAATGGAAACGCATCTTATGAAAGACCTGGAGGCGGATTCTCTGGACGCAGTGGAAATAATAATGCGAATAGAAGAAGAATTTGAAATCGAGATCTCAGACGAAGACGCAGAGAAGATGCAGTATGTTAAGGATCTTGTAAAATATGTAGATGAAAAGAGGTAAGTAGTATTATGAATGATTTGATGAAAAAGTATATAACCGTATGCGAAGATGCAAACGGTATTTTACAGACTATTTCATTCACAGATAATGAAAACTTTAATTTCGCATATGACATAGTTGATGAACTGGCCCGCACAAAACCCGAAAAGAGAGCCATGCTTTATGTGGACAAAGACAAAAATGAGAGAAGCTTCACATTCAGGGAGCTCAAGATCTTTTCCGATAAAACCGCAAATTACTTTTCCTCTCTGGGAATAAAAAAGGGAGACAGAGTAATGCTTGTTCTTAAAAGGCATTATCAATTCTGGTTCGCTATTTTAGCACTGCATAAGCTTGGAGCAGTTGTGATCCCCGCGACCCATCAGCTAAAGGAAGAGGATTTTAATTTTAGGTTTGATACCGGAGATATAAATGCCGTATTCTGCACTAATGAAGATAATGTTACGGAAGAAGCGGACAAATCCATTGTCGGCGGGAAAAGAGATGTTATCAAAATAGTAACAGGACAAGCAAAGGAAGGCTGGCACAGTTTTGATGCAGAGATGGAAGGGGCAAGTGAAGAATTCCAAAGGAGGAACACAAGGGGGGATGACCCCATGGCCATGTTTTTTACATCTGGCACAACAGGTTATCCCAAGATCGTGACACACAGTTTCAAATACCCTCTGGGACATTATGTCACCGCCAGATACTGGCAGAATGTGGACCCTGAAGGACTCCATTTCACTTTATCCGATACGGGCTGGGCGAAGTCATTGTGGGGAAAGATATACGGACAGTGGATGTGTGAAGCTGCAGTATTTATTTATGACATGGAGAAATTCGTGCCCCATGATTTTCTTTCTCTGTTTGCCAGGTTCGGTATAACCACCTTTTGTGCCCCGCCCACGGCATATAGGATATTGGTAAAGAGAAATCTTGAAAAATACAGACTTTCGGATCTGAAGCATGTGACGACAGCAGGGGAAGCATTAAACCCCAAAGTATGGCAGCAGTTCTATGATAAAACAGGCCTTAAGATAATGGAAGGGTTCGGACAAACCGAGACTACCCTTACTGTATGCAATCTCGTTGGGACAGAACCCAAGCCCGGGTCCATGGGAAAACCAAGTCCTGCTTATGATGTGGATATAGTTGATGATAAGGGGAATACTGTAACTTCCGGAGAAACCGGGGAAATAGTCATAAGAACTGATAAAAATGTTCCCTGCGGACTGTTTACAGGGTATTACGGAAATGAAGGGAAAACGGGTGACTGCTGGCATGACGGAATATATCACACCGGGGATACGGCTTTCAGAGATGAAGACGGATTTTTCTGGTATGTGGGAAGAACTGATGACCTTATCAAATCCTGCGGTTACAGGGTCGGACCCTTCGAGGTGGAATCGGTCCTTATGGAACTTCCGTATGTTCTTGAGTGTGCCGCCACGGGGCTGCCCGACAAAACAAGAGGGCAGATAGTAAAAGCCAGCATTGTTCTTGTGGAAGGCACCAAAGGAGACAGGACCCTTGAAAAAGAAATAATCGAATACTGCAGGCAGCATATGGCACATTTCAAATGTCCAAGGAAAGTTGAATTTCTTGACGAAATGCCAAAGACCATAAGCGGGAAAATAAGAAGAACGGAACTGCGAGGTGACAAATGATAAAGACTGGGAAAAACAGAGTTTGTCAGATCCTGGGCACAGAATATCCCATCATCCAGGGGGCAATGGCACTGATAGCAGAAAGTAATCTGGCGGGGGCTGTAAGCGGCGGCGGCGGTCTGGGCATAATAGCCTCGGGAGGGGCACAGGGCAACTGGGTAGTAAATGAGATCAAAAAAATAAGATCAATGACAGAAAAACCTTTCGGAGTGAACATCATGCTGCTTGATCCCAATGTTGAAGAAATAATCGACATAGTATGTCGTGAAAAAGTTCCTGTTGTCACTACCGGAGCAGGGAATCCCGGGAAATATATAAAAAGATTAAAAGAAAACGGGATCGCGGTATTACCTGTCGTTGCCAATCAGACCCTTGCAAAACGAGTGGAAAGAGCCGGTGCCGATGCGGTGATAGCCGAAGGCTGTGAGGCCGGGGGCCATATCGGTGAAATAACCACTATGGCTATGATACCTCAAATGGTAGATTCTCTTTCAATACCTGTTATAGCTGCCGGAGGCATAGGAGATGGCAGAGGGATAGCCGCAGCCTATATGCTTGGAGCTGAAGGAGTGCAGGTGGGAACCAGGTTTTTGACTTCAGATGAATGCATAGTGGCAAGGAGCTATAAGGACGCCATACTGAAAGCCAGAGACTCAAGTACAGTGGCCACCGGAAGAAGCACGGGTCATCCTGTCAGAGTTATAAAAAACAAACTGGCAAGACAGGTGCTGGAAATGGAAAAAAACAACGTGGATGCTGAAAAAATAAATGAAGTTTGTACCGGTTCTTTGAGAAGAGCCGTGTTTTCAGGCGATATGGAAATGGGTTCGGTTATGTCCGGCCAGATAGCCGGTCTTGTAAGCAAAGAACAGCCGGCCGCAGAAATAATATCCGAAATGTTCAAGGAGGCAGCAGAAATATATGAAGATAGGCATAGTATTTTCAGGACAGGGAGCTCAGTATCCGGGGATGGGCAAGGAACTATACGATAATTACAATACTGCCCGGGAGATTTTTGATGCGGCAGGAAGTCAGATAAAAGAATGGTGCTTCAACGGTACAGCAGAGATGTTAAGGCAGACCTTTGTGACTCAGCCCTCAATATATGTGGTGACAATGGCAGCATACAGGGTATTTACTGAGGAAGCGGCAAAGGAAGGGCTTGATAATAAACTTGAGATCATAGGTATAGCCGGCTTCAGCCTTGGGGAATATTCGGCTCTTACAGCTGCAGGTACTATAGATGAAATAGGAAAAGGCATAGATATAGTAAAAAAGCGCGGGACTTTTATGCAGGAGGCCGGTACTGACAGAAACGGAGATCCAAAGGGTGGCATGGTGGCAGCCTTCGGAGCCAGAGAAAAAATACTGGACATCATAGATCAAATATCTGAAGACAGGATATTGGAAGCAGCGAATTTCAATTCTCCCATACAGACAGTCGTGGCAGGGGAAAATCCGGCACTGGAAGAATTCGCAGAAAAAGCATCAAAAAACAGGATCAAAATAAAAAAATTAAGTGTAAGTACAGCTTTCCATTCTAAAATGATGGGACCTGCATCAGAAAAACTCAAGGAATTACTGCTTTCGGCGGGAATGAAATATCCCCGGGAAAAAATATATTCCAATGTGACCGCAGAGGATATGATGAGCGGATTCACAAAAGACACCAATGATAAAAATGCCGTGAACGGATATATTTCTGAAATTATGGCAAGACAGCTAAAAAGTCCCGTCTACTGGCAGGAAACCATTGAAAACATGTCAAGAGACGGAGCGGAAGCAATAATCGAAGCAGGTCCCGGAAAAACCCTCTTCGGGCTGGTGAAAAAAATAAACAAAGATGTGATCCCATTAAATGTGGAAGATAAAGACAGCCTTCGGGAAACTCTCAGAGTATTAAAGGAGAACATAAAATGTTAAAAGGCAAAACAGCTGTAATAACAGGAGGAGTCAGGGGAATAGGCAGAAGCATAGCTGAAACTTTTTGCGCAAACGGAGCCGATGTGATGCTTTGCTATAGAGCGAGCTCAAAAGAGGCGGAAGAAACTGCTGAAGACCTTAGAAAATATGGAACAAAAGTAGAACTTTTTTGCGGAGATGTGGCCGAATATGAAACAGCAGAGCAGGCAATATCAAAAACAAAAAAAGTTTTCGGCAAAGTAGACATACTTGTAAACAATGCAGGGATGACTTGTGACAAGCTTCTGATAAAAATGAAACCCGATGAGTTCACCCGGGTGATAGATGTCAATTTGAACGGCAGCTTCAATTTTATGAAAGCTGCCGCTGCGGTAATGATGAAGCAGAGAGAGGGCTGTATAATAAATATGTCCTCTGTTTCGGGAGTCATGGGAAATCCGGGACAGGCAAATTACAGTGCCTCAAAAGCCGGTATCATCGGAATGACAAAATCCCTGGCCAAAGAACTTGGAAAAAGGAATATAAGAGTAAATGCCATTGCTCCCGGATTCATAGATACAGACATGACTGCGGTTTTGAGCGAGGAACAAAAAAATGCTGCGGCGGAAAACATATCGCTGGGAAGAATAGGAAAACCCGAGGACGTGGCCAAGGCGGCATTGTTTCTGGCCTCCGACATGGGAGATTACATAACTGGTCAGGTAATAGGCGTAGACGGCGGACTTATAATATAAAAAACGAGGAGAAATAAATGAACAGAGTAGTTATAACCGGAATGGGTGCAGTGACACCCATAGGAAAAACAGTTGAAGAATCATGGAAAGCCCTTAAAAAGGGCAAAAACGGTATAGATAAAATAACACATTTTGATATAAGTGAACAAAAATGCAAAATGGGAGCAGAAGTAAAGGATTTTGATTATCCGGACAAAAGGGCTGCCAGAAGGATGGATAGATCTTCTCAGTTTGCTGTAACTGCCGCCGGAGAAGCACTTGCAGACAGCGGGATAGAAAGCGGAGAAAATGTTGATCCCGAAAGGTTCGGTATAATGGCGGGAACAGGCATCGGTGGGATAATGACACTGGAAGAACAGGTCACAAAAGCGACAAAAAAAGAAAGTGTAAAAGGAGTATCCGCATTGCTTGTGCCCATGGTGATCTCGAATATGATCGGAGGGAATCTGGCGATGCAGTTCAAGGCAAAAGGCAGCTGTCTGGGCATAGTTTCAGCTTGCTCGGCAGGGACCCACAGCATAGGAGAAGCATACAGGAACATAAAACACGGATATGCCGATGTTATGCTGGGAGGCGCCGCGGAAGCCGCATTCGCTCCTGTGTGTTTTGCAGGATTCGGCAACATGACAGCCACATCCACAAGGACAGACAAGGACAGATGTTCCACACCTTTTGACAAAGAGAGGGACGGATTCATAATGGGAGAGGGATCGGCTTTTTTCGTTCTTGAGTCCCTTGAGAATGCCAAAGCAAGGAGAGCAAGGATATACGGAGAGATAACCGGATATGGCAGTACATGTGATGCATACCATATAACATCACCTGACCCTGAGGGGGTGGGAGCGTCCGGAGCCATGAGGATGGCCATAAATGAAGCAGGGATCACGCCCGGTGACATAGACTATATAAATGCCCATGGAACAGGTACTCCCCTTAATGACCTTTATGAGACAAGGGCAGTGAAAGCAGTTTTTGGCGAGAAAACAAAAGTTCCCATAAGCTCTGTAAAAGGGAATATAGGGCATCTGCTGGGGGCTGCCGGAAGTGTTGAAGCGGTTTTTTCCATGAAAGCCATAATGGACGGGTTTATTCCTCCCACCATAAATCTGAAAGTGCCCGATGAAGAACTGGATCTTGACTATGTTCCCAATGAAGGCAGGAATGAAAAGCTTGACTGTATAATGACAAATTCCCTTGGCTTCGGCGGTCATAACGGATCTCTGGTGATCAGGAAATATGAAGAGTAAAAGAGAAAAACAAAATAAAAAAGAAAGAGGGAATTGATCATGTTATTTGACAAAGAACAGATAATGAAGATAATACCCCACAGAGAACCATTTCTGCTTATAGACGAAGTTGTTGAGATGGAAACAGGGGAAAGCATAACTGCCATAAAGCATGTCAAAGAGGATGAATACTATTTCAGGGGACATTTTCCGGAAGAACCGGTAATGCCGGGAGTCCTTATAGTAGAAACCCTGGCACAGGCCGGGGCGGTGGCGGTGCTTTCCATGGAAGAGAACCGGGGCAAGACTGCATATTTCGGCGGAATAAAGGAAGCCAAATTCCGTAGGAAAGTGGTTCCGGGAGATGACTTGATATTGAAGGTGAAATTGGATAGAATGAGAAGCAGAGCAGGAACAGGGGAATGTGAAGCCTATGTGGCGGGCGAGCTGGCCTGCAGATGCAGTATATTGTTTGTATTGGGATGAAATAAGAGGAGCAGTAATGGATGATGCAAAAAAAATAAATGAAGTAATGGTGAGCCTCTTTAATATCGTACTAAAGATCGAAGAAAAGGCCATAAAAGAATCCACCATTCATGATCTGTCCATTACAGAGATGCATACCCTGGATGTTATAGGCATCGGGAACGGTCGAACCATGAGCGAAGTGGCTCAAAGGCTCCAGATAAATCTTTCCACTCTGACAACAGCAATAAACAAACTGGTAAAAAAAGGATACGTGGAAAGATTCCGTATACCCAGCGACAGAAGGATCGTCAAGATAAAACTCACAAAAGAAGGCATCGATGCAGTGAAAGAGCATGAAGCTTTCCACGATGAACTTATAAGAAAAGCCCTTGGCAAAGTCTCCGATGAAGAAATCAAAAGTTTGATCGTTTCTCTGGATAACATCGATACATTCATGCATATGCAGATGGCCAAACCCATAAGGAACGAAAGAGATTACTCTTTGGGGGAAATAGATTTTCAGAATCTGCATATAAAGAAAGCTTTATTCCAAGGGGGAATGGGAGTTGGGATATCCCTTGGAGGTCTGGCAGGAGCGGTAGCAAAAGAAGGCGGTATGGGGATAATATCGTGTTCAAGCATCGGTTTTGACGAAGAGGATTTTGAGCAGGATCCCCAAAAAGCAAACAAGAGCGCATTGAAGAGGGAAATCAAAAAAGCTCTGAAAATTGCAGACACAGAAAAAAACGGAGGCATGATCGGTGTAAATATCCCCTATAATACACAGGATTACAGGGAATATGTAAAAACGGCCGTCTCAGAAGGGGCAGGGGCGATTATAACAGGCGCCGGTCTTCCCATGACGCTGCCGGGCATATGTGAAAGGGAGGGCTATGACAAGATAGCTCTGATACCGGTCATATCCTCATTAAGAGCAGCAAGAGTAATAATGAAAAACTGGCAGAAAAAACACAAAAAAAGACCCGATGCATTTATTTTTGAATCTGCCATGGCGGGAGGGCAGTTGGGCTTCAAGGAATCGGAACTCATAAGAGCCCGGGAACTTTATTATAAAACGATAACGGATATAAAAACTGAGATAGAAGACATACCGCTTATAGTGGCCGGAGGGATATTCTCCCGGGAGGATGCAAGAAACGCATATGTATACGGTGCCGACGGGATGCAGCTGGGCACCAGATTCGTCACCACCAAAGAATGTGATGCCAAAGAAAGCTATAAGCAGGCATATATAAACTGCAAAGAAGAAGATATTATAATAATCATGAATCCCCAGGGTGCTCCATGCAGGGCTCTGGCAAATAAATTCACTAAAAACCTTCAGGGGACGGACTATGATATAACAGAAGCCCTTGTAAAAGCAGCAAAGGGAGATGTGAAAAACGGACTTGTTTTCTGTGGAAGCAAGGCATACAAAGCAAAAAAAATAGATACGGTGGCAGATATATTCAGNNCTGAAAAACAGAAATCCCCGCAAAAAATAAAAACCCTGCGGGGTTTTTTAGTGTTGGGATATATGTTAAAATAGTCTGAAAGATATATGGCAGAAGATCGGTGTTATGAAAAAAATCCCATATGAAGAAATCAAAAATTATCTGGAAAGTATTCCCGGCGTCGTTGTTATAGATATGAAAGGGAATGTCGTTTATGTGAATGAACAGTGTGCCGGCTATTTTGGCATGTCAAGGGATTCGATCTACGGCAAAAACATAAAAGAAGTTTTTCCTCAGACAAAAATGATCGAAGGACTAAAGCTGGATGAGCCCGGATTGAGATTTTACAATTCATACCTGGGAATAGGCATATCCGTGCAGGTGCCGGTATATGAAGGGAACAGAAAAATAGGACTTTTGGAATATGACGTGACGCAAAGCTCGGAGAAGCTTTACGATCTCTCCAGGGACTACGGGAATTTTCTTGATCAGGAACTGTTGAATCTTGAAAAAGAGATAATCGAAAAAAGGGATTCACGATACTCCATAAGCAGTATCATCGGAGGCTCCGAAGCTATTCTTGAGGTAAAGAAAAAAATCATAACAGCGGCAAAAAGCAATTCCACGGTCATAATAAAAGGTGAAACAGGCACCGGCAAGGAGCTGGTAGCCCATGCCATACACAATTTAAGCGGCAGAAGAAGGAACCGTATCGTCAAGATAAATGCAACTGCTTTTCCTGAAACTCTTATAGAATCCGAATTGTTCGGATATGAGGGAGGAGCCTTTACAGGGGCAAAAAGAACCGGCAAGAAAGGCAAGTTCGAAATGGCAGACAAGGGAACACTTTTTATAGATGAGATAAACAATATGCCCATGTCCGTGCAACCGAAGTTGCTTAGAGTACTTCAGGAGCGTGAAATAGAAAGAATAGGCGGCAACAAAGATATTTCAGTTGATGTAAGGGTCATAGCCGCAACAAACGAAGACCTGCAGGAACTGATATATGAAAACAGATTCAGGGAAGATCTTTATTACAGACTGAATGTCATAGAGATAGAAGTCCCCACCCTGAGAGCCAGGCTGGAGGACATAGAAGATCTTGTTACTGAAAAAATAAAGGAACTCAACATTGAACTTGGTGCAGATGTGGAGAGAGCCACGGCTCCTGCCGTAAATTTCCTGAAAAAATATAACTGGCCGGGAAATGTCAGACAGCTTCATAACGTGGTCGAAAGGGCGATGAATTTCTCAAAGGGCAAGGAATTAACAAAGGAGGATTTCCAGGTGGCAATGACAGGCACATGTGCTGTGGGAGAAAAAACAAAAACAAAAATGATACAAAGTGGCAGGTCCTCCATAGAAGAGGCGAGAAACAATGCCGAAAAACAACTGATAGAAGATACTTTGAAAATGTGCGGCAACAATAAGACCAAAGCTGCGGGATGCCTTGATATCGCAAGACCTCTTCTTTATCAGAAAATGAAGAGGTTGGGGATAAAAATATAAAAAAGAAATAATAAATGTAAGTATAAAGTAACAGTGTAATCACAAACTTACACCATACAGAAATCCCGTGATTTTAAGCAAAAAATATAATAAGAATAAAAACTGTAAGTCTATACTTACGGTTTTATTTTTTTTATTGATAAAAACTGTTGGAATATAAGTCAAATTCACTTGGCATTGATATTGCATTACTATATTTAATAAGATTCCAGGTAAAGCATAAACATAAGGAAAAGATTTATTTATAACAAAAAAAGACGGGAGGAAAAATGAAAAAGGGAAAAGTGACCATAGGTATGACGCAGTTTGCATGTGTGGCCGACAGAGATAAAAACATGCATAAGGCGGAAGAGCAGATAAGAGAAATGGCTGCAAAGGGTGCAAAAATAATCTGTACCCAGGAATTGTTCAACGGGACCTATTTTCCCCAGACCATAGATTACAAAAAATATGACTGGGCGGAACCGGTGGACGGGCCTACGAACAGGAGGATGCAGGCTTTGGCAGAAGAGCTTGATGCTGTAATAGTAAGCTGTTATTACGAATATGCCATGGACGGCATATACTATAATTCCGCAGCAGTATTCGATGCAGACGGAAGTTTTCTGGGAAACTACAGAAAGCATCACATTCCCGAAGGCCCTCAGTATATAGAGAAATACTACTTTACCCCGGGAGATTCTCCGTATATGGTCTTTGACACAAAATACGGTAATTTCGGTGTGCTTATATGCTGGGACGAATGGTTTCCAGAGCCTTCAAGAATACTTGCACTGAAGGGAGCGGATTTTATTTTTTATCCTTCCGCAATAGGGTCCGAACCGGACGACCCCAAACTTGACACTTCCAAAACCTGGATGGATTCCATAAGAGGCCACGGGATCCATAATAATTTCTATGTATGTGCCTGCAACAGAGTAGGGGAAGAAAAAGCTGAAAACGGCAGCGGGAGCATGCATTTTTACGGCAGGAGCTTTGTTTCCGATCCCTGGGGAAACTTGAAAGCCGAAGGCAAGATGAATGAAGAGGATCTGATAGTCTGCGAACTTGATCTGGATGAGATAAGACGTGCCAGAAACATTCTGCAGTTTCACAGGGACAGAAGAGTTGATTCTTATGATGAGATATTGAATATGAGTATATTAGAAAGGAGATAGTATGGAACTTGGATTTTTGACAATTGTACCACTGATACTTATGGTAGTTTCGGTCATAGTTACCAAAAGAGTATTTGAGTCGATGATAATACCCATAATACTGGTGTTCGTTTTAAAAGACGGAACAGGATTCATCGGCGGATTTGTTGATTCCTTTTATGAGGTAATGGCAGAAGGAACATTCCCGTGGATACTGATGATGCTCACATTGTTTGGCGCACTAATTCAATTACTTTTAGAATCGGGAGGTATCGACGGTTTCAGAAGGCTGGCCTTGAGATATATCAAGGCCGAAAGAAGCAGTCTTGTTTTTACATGGATACTTGGACTGATACTTTGTATAGATGACTATATAAACGATCTGGCCATAGGACCCTCGGTAAGATCCATAACCGACAGGTATAAAGTGCCGAGAGAAGCTGTGGGAACGGTGGTGATTTCCATGGGTGTTCCCATATGTTCACTGTTGCCTGTAACGGCTATGGCAGTTTTTGTTTTCGGCATAATGAAGGATTCGGGCATATCCGGAGAAAACGCAGGCATGCTCACAGAATACATGAAAGTAGTTCCCTTTCTTGTCTATCCCATGCTGATAGTGCTTGTGGCATTTCTTCTGGCAGTGGGCATACTCCCAAAGATAGGGCCATTAAGGAAACTGTCGAAGCAGATGCAGGAAGAGACGGAAATAGCCGAAGAACATCAGCAGTTTGATGAAAAAGGACAGCTTCTGGATTTTATAATCCCTGTTTTGGTGCTGGTTGGTGTAATGCTTTATACGAATGACCTGGTAGTTGCAGTTCTCATAGCCATTGCAGTCTGTTTCGCTTTATATATACCGAGAAAGAAAATGAAATTCGATGATTTTTTCAAGAATTTCTTTGAAGGTGTACACAGCATGATCGATATACTGGTGATCCTGCTGATGGTATTCATATTCGTTAATGGTCTTACAGGGATAGGGCTAAGTGAATATGTTATAGAAACCACGACACCATTCCTGGCCGGCGGTGCTATCCCGGTACTGACATTTATTGTTGTGGCTCTTTTGGCTTTCGGAGGAGTTGATTATTGGGCAGTCATACTTCTCATGGCACCGATAACCATTCCACTGGCAGTAAACTTTGATGTAAATGTATACCTCACCATGGCAGCTGCCGTATCGGGAGCTGTATGCGGAGGGACTTCATGCTTCTTTGGAGAACAGATGCTTATGTGCTCCCAGGCAGTAGAGAAAAAACCCACCGAACTGGCGGTGGCTAATTTGCCCTACAGCATAATAGCCTTTGTGGGCACCGCGGTAATATATGCTATACTGGGATTTGTCTTATAAAAAAGGAGGAAACAGTAATGTCAAAAAGAATTGATTCAACACCGAAAGCGGACGGCTTCAGGATGCCGGGGGAGTTTGAGCCTCAGCAGCAGATATTCATGATATGGCCCGAAAGACCCGACAACTGGAGGGATGGAGGAAAGCCTGCCCAAAAAGCTTTTGCCGATGTGGCCAAAGCCATCAGCGAGTTTGCGGAAATGACCATGCTGGTATCCGCATCTCAGTATCAGGTGGCCAGGAAGGTGCTTCCTCCCCAAATAAGGGTAATAGAAATGTCCAGTAACGATTCATGGGTAAGGGACTGCGGACCGACTTTTGTAATAAATGATAAAGGTGGAATAAGAGGCGTAGACTGGAAATTCAATGCATGGGGAGGTCTTTTCGACGGCCTTTATTTCCCCTGGGACCAGGACGATCTTATAGCCCGCAAGATATGTGACATGGAACGCATCGACACATACAGAACAGAGGATTTCGTTCTTGAAGGCGGAAGTATACATGTGGATGGGGAAGGGACTGTAATGACAACGGAGATGTGTCTTCTTAGCCCGGGCAGGAATCCCCATATGAGCAGAGAACAGATAGAAAACATGCTGAAAGACCATCTGAACATAGAAAAAGTAATATGGGTGAAAGACGGAATAGATCCCGAAGAGACCAACGGGCACATAGATGATGTGGCATGTTTCGTAAGGCCCGGTGAAGTGGCATGCATATGGACGGACAACAAAGAAGATCCGTTTTATGAGACCTGTATTGAAGCCTATAAAACTTTGGAAGAAGCAACGGATGCAAAAGGAAGGAAACTAAAGGTACATAAGCTGACCATGCCTGAAGTGCCGGTGACCATCAAAGGAGATTTTGCCATAGATGAGGTGGAGGGCACCATACCCAGAGAAGACGGGGATATCTGCATAGCATCATATATGAATTTCCTTATCGTCAATGACGGGGTGATCGTGCCCCAATACGGAGACAAATTGGACGAACTGGCCATTGAGCAGATAAAGGATATGTTCCCGGATAAAAAAGTCGTTGGTGTAAACACCAGAGAGATAGTATACGGCGGAGGTAATATCCATTGCATAACCCAACAGCAGCCCAAGGTATAGAGTTCCGGAAAACGCCATTAAAAGTGCCCTTAGGGGCACTTTTTTACTGTAAAAAAACCGCCTTAAATGTTTGAGAATTTTTTATTTTGGCTGTGTTATAATGAAAAAAGAATATTTGATCTTGAAGTAAGCCTTATATAATAAAAAAACGGAGGTACTAAAATGTCGGTATTGATTAAAAACGGAACTATCCTCACTGCTGAAGAGGGGTTTGAAGGAGATATCTTCATTAAAGGGGAAAAGATAGAAGCTCTGGGAAAGGAGCTTCCGTTCAAGGCGGATGAAGTCATAGATGCAAAGGGCAAATATATACTGCCGGGAGGAGTAGATCAGCATGTACATTTTTCATTCACATATAAGGGCAGCAAGGTGAGAGGGTTTGAAACTTCCAATGCGGCGGCTATGGGCGGGACCACGACCCTTATAGAGTTCGTTAATCAGGAACAGGGCAAAGGTCTTGTTGAGTCAATAGATGAATACAGAAAAAAAGATGCCGACGGTATAGCCATGGTGGATTATTCTTTTCACAGTGTAATGACGGATCCCAGGGATGAAGTAATAGAAGAGATACCCAAACTGGCAGAGGCGGGATATCCGACAATGAAGCTTTTTATGGCTTATAAGGGAATGTTTTTTCATGCTGATGACGATGCTGTTTTAAAAGCCCTTATCAAGGGCAAAGAAGCAGGTGTCACTGTTATGGTCCATGCAGAAAATGCTGACATGATCGATGTGCTTACCAAGAAACTGGTAGCCCAAGGAAAAACGGATCCCTATTATCATGCAGTTTCAAGACCCGTTGTCGCAGAGGCGGAAGCCACAAGAAGAGCCATATATCTGGCGGAACTGGCGGGAGCGCCTCTATATGTGGTCCACGTGACCTGCAAAGAGGCTCTTGAAGAGATCAAGAATGCCTACAGCAAAGGACAGAGGATATTCGGGGAGACCTGTTCCCACTACCTTGTACTTGATACTGAAGACCTGGCAAGACCCGGATTCGAGGGAGCAAAGTATGTGTGCTCCCCGGCCCTTAGAACAGAGGAACACAGAAAAGCCCTTTGGGAAGCTGTTGAAAGAAAATGGCTGAGTGCCATAAGTTCGGATCACTGCGGATTTGACTATGCAGACCAGAAGCATATGGGATATGGCGAAGGGAAGTCATTTGCAGATATACCAAACGGAGCCCCCAGCCTGCAGAACAGATTGAATATATTGTGGACATACGGCGTATGTGAGGGGAAACTTACAAAGACCAGATTAGTTGATCTGTTTGCAACGGCACCGGCAAAGATAAACGGACTTGGAACCAAGGGACAGCTGGCCCCCGGTTTTGATGCCGACGTGGTAATATTTGATCCGGAATACAAAGGCACAATAAGTGTTCAAAACAATCTGGAGGGTGTAGACTATTGTCCCTTTGAGGGATTCGAACAAAAAGGAAGGGCAGAGACAGTTTTCTTAAGAGGCATGAAAATCGTTTCTGAAGGCAACTATCAGGGGAAGAAAGGTCAAGGAAGATTCATCGCCGGCAGACCCTTTGGAACGGCATATACAGAGGGGAAATAAGAATGAGGATAAACGGGGAAAGACTTATTTCCGACCTGGAGGATTTCAGCCTAATAACAGCAACTCCCGGCGAAGGTGTTACAAGATTTTCATACAGTAGGGAAGATATTGCCGCCAGACAGCGCCTGAAAGAAATGGCCACAGAGAATAATATGATCTGCCGTACGGATTTTTTTGGAAATATGATAATAAGTCCCAAAAAAAGCAAAGGAACGATCCTTTTCGGTTCACATATCGATACAGTTAAAAATGGGGGCTGGCTTGATGGTATATATGGAGTCATAAGTGCCTTTGAAATACTTAGGACTTTTGAAGAAAACAAAAAACAACATGATTGTACCCTTATAGTTTTTGCCGAAGAAGAAGGCTCGAATTTCGGCTCAACCATGACCGGTAGCAAATTCCTGACAGGCAAATACGGACCCGAGAAACTGGATCAGCTGATTTCAGACAATGGATATACTATGAGAGAGGTCCTTCAAAAGACGAGTTTTTCCCGGGAAAACCAAAAGGAGGAGCTTATAGATATTAATGTTGTCAAAGCCATGTTCGAGATCCATGTAGAGCAGGGACCGGTGCTTGATGACGAAGGATTTGAAATAGGTATAGTGGATGCGGTGGCGGGAATGAAAGTGATACAAATAACCTATGAGGGAATTGGAAACCATGCAGGCGCATCACCGATGACAGGAAGAAAAGATTCTTTTATAGCGGCGGCAGAAGCGGCTCTTGCCATTGACGAAATGATTTGTTCTGACCCGGAACAAAACATTGTAGGTACAATAGGCAAGCTTTTTGTCAGCCCGAACTGTTCAAATGTCATACCCGAAAAAACAGTTTTCACATTTGAAGTAAGGTCAGAAAAAAACATCAAAACAGAAGTTACTATGGAGGCAGCTAAAAAGATAATAAGAGAAACAGCCGTAAAAAGAAAAATAAAATGCACTATATCCGATATGGCATCTTCCGATGCTATCCCCATGTCTGAAGATATAAAATCAACCATGGAGAATGTTGCCCGGGGAAAAGGCCTGAGGTATAAAATAATGAACAGCGGGGCAGTGCATGATGCGGCTATGATGGCGGAGTACATAGATACAGGTATGGTGTTTGTTCCCAGCATAAACGGCAGGAGCCATGTCCCCGAAGAAGACACACGAAAGGAACATTTGACAGGAGGAACCCAGTTTTTGATGGATGTTATCCGGAAATACATTTGATCATGGGATCAATTTGAAATAGAAAACCAAACTCACAAAATAATATGACGAAAGGATAATAGGTAATCAAAATGAAAGGATTTTTGAATGAATTCAAGGAATTCGCACTCAAAGGGAATGTGATCGATCTGGCTGTGGGCATAATCATAGGGGCTGCTTTTACGGCCATAATAACTTCTCTTGTAAATGATATCATATCACCGCTTCTGGGACTCTTTGTAAGTGTCAATTTCTCCAGTTTGCAGGCGGAGGCCGGAGGCGCCGTATTCACATACGGCAATTTCATAATGGCTGTTATAAACTTCCTGCTTGTGGCACTTGTTCTGTTTATGATAATAAGAAGCATTAACAGGATGTCAAATCTGAAGAGGAAAGAAGAGAAAGAAGAAGTTACAACAAAAGCATGTCCGTACTGCAAAAATGATATACCTCTTGAGGCTGTAAGATGTCCCTATTGTACATCTGAACTTACATCGGAAGCACAAATACGCTGATAAATATGAATGATTATTTATAGTTTCACAAAAATAGCCAATAAGAAAAAAGGCTTGCAGGCACAAAATGTTGTGCCTGCATTTTTTTAGACCACAACTTTACAGAAATAAAGTCAAAAATTCAAAATATTTACTTGATATATTTGGAAATTACGTTTATCATTATAGAGAAAAACGTTTATTTACAAATGCTTTGATAAGGTGGGGGCAATGGCATTTATTATACTTGGCACCTGTGCATTTGTGCTTTATTTCTTATATGATATAAACAGTGTGACTATGCGGAATAGATTTCTTTTTCCTGCATTCGGCATCGGCTGTATCCTTCTTGCTATTTCCACAGCCGGACTTGTGAAAATCTCGTGGGAGCAGGAACGGTTTATGTCTGCCGGGGGGATACTGCTTGCAGTATTGGGCATGGTTTTTGGGGGACTGCTTATATATACACTTTTTTTCGCTTTGCCTTTCAAAACGACATATATAAAAAAGGAAAAAGACAGAGCGAGACCGAGAATTTGTTCAAAAGGGATGTACGCACTTTGCCGTCATCCGGCAGTGCTTTGGCTGATAGGACTTTTCATAGTATTGGGTGCAGAGTTCCCGACCGCAGAAATGATGGCGGGTGGAACGCTTTTTTGTGTGCTTGATATATTATATGTGATTTTTCAGGATCTTTGGACTTTTCCCAGAGAATTTGAAAATTATGATGAATACAGGAGACGGGTGCCATTTCTGATACCCAATGCAAAAAGCATAAGAAACTGTATTAATACTTTAAGAGGCGGCAATGAGATTTGAAGACAAACTGAAAAACCGTTCGTCAATGGCCATATGGCAGGAATATTGTGGATTTCTGGATCTTGGAATAGACGATTATATGGATATACAAAACAGCCTCATGAAAGAGCAGCTGCACATTTGGAGTGATTGTCCCCTTGGCAAAGAGATATTGAAAGGCAAAAAAATCGATTCCATAGAAGAGTTCAGAGATAATTTCCCCATAACCGAGTATGCGGATTATGCGGATATACTTTTACAAAAGAGAAGTGATATGCTTCCGGCGGAGCCCACAATATGGATACAGACCACATGGGAAGGCGGAAAACATCCCGTGAAACTTGCACCTTACACCCAGGGAATGCTGAACACATACAAAAACAATATATTGGCATGTATGCTTCTTGGTACCAGCCATGGCAAAGGCAAGTTTGATGTTAAAGCAAATGATACATTCCTTTACGGACTTGCGCCTCTTCCATATGCGACTGGACTTTTTCCAAGAGCACTGGCGGATGAGATAGACATAAAATTTCTTCCTCCGGTTTCAGAGGCCGAGCAGATGACCTTTGGAGAAAGAAATAAAAAGGGATTCAAAATGGGACTTTCCAAGGGTATAGATTACTTTTTCGGCCTTGGAAGTGTGGCCTATTTCGTAAGCATGAGTTTGTCAAAAATGAGCAGTGGAGGCAAAAGCGGAGCTAAAACAGCCTACTCTCCAAAGTTTGCATTCAGATATATAAAAGCCAAAAGAGCATGCGAAAAAGAGGGAAGAGAACTGAAGCCCAAAGATCTTTTCAAGTTGAAGGGAATAATGGTGGCGGGGACCGATAACAACTGTTACAAGGATGAGCTTGAAGATCTGTGGGGAATAAGACCCATGGAGCTGTTCGCCGGAACGGAACCCTCATGTATAGGAACTGAGACATGGACCAGAGACGGAATGTATTTTTTCCCTGATACATGTTTTTATGAATTCATTCCCGAGACGGAAATGATGAAAAGCAGAGAGTTCAAAAATTACCACCCAAAGACCTGCCTTATGAACGAAGTAATACCGGGCGAAAAATATGAACTGGTGATATCTGTTCTGAAAGGCGGAGCATTCATGCGTTACAGGGTCGGAGACGTTTACAGATGTGTTGGGCTTGAAAACAGCGAAGATCAGACGAAAATACCCAGGTTCCAGTACATTGACAGGAGCCCGGAGATAATAGATATTGCGGGCTTTACAAGAATATCCCAGAAAGCCATCGAAAATGTCATAAGCATATCCGGGCTTGATGTGGCAGAATGGGTGGCAATGAAGGAGTACACAGAAAATAACAAACCCAAGATGCACATGTATGTGGAGATGAAGCCCGAGTGTCTGGCAACCAGGGCTGTGAGCTCAGAAATACTGAAAGAGCATCTTACGGTATATTTCAAATATATAGATCAGGACTATAAAGATCTCAAAAGGATCCTTGGAATGGATCCACTTGAAGTCACGGTACTAAAATGCGGAACTTTTGAAAGTTACAGAGAAAAAAGCGGCAAAAGACTTAGAAAGATGAATCCGTCTGTTTATGATCTGAGGGAGGTTTTGGCCTGTGGATAGCAGCTTTGTTTTTGTCCCAATAGCGGCACTTTTCTGTTATGGATTCCTGCTGATGGCATTTTTGGCAGCGAAAAAGACAAAAGTGATCTATTCATTCATATGGGTACTTATAAGCGGTGTTCTTTGGACAGGCGGTTCATTTTGCATGCGTATTTTTATGTGGCCATCCTATGGTCTTTGGTACCATGTTTCCATCCTTGGGCTTTTGCTGATATGTTACTCTTTCTGGTATTTTCTTGCGGAATTTACCGGCTCAAAGCCGGGGATATTCCGTGTGATATGGCTGGGGCTTATGCTGGTGGTATTTGCATTTAATACAACAACAGGATTTTTCCTGGCAAAACCCCAGGCAATTGAGCTGGCATCAGGCGGCATGAAATTCGTATATGATCTCACCTGGGCAGTCAGTCTGCTTTTTGTAGCCTGCGGGGCTATCGTTATACATATGTTCATTTTGATGATCAGGTTCTACCGGGAGGACGAAGTAAGGAAGCGTCAGATGAGGCCTCTTATGACCGGTGTCGTGATGATATTTGCCGGACAGCTTCTGTTTATGCTCCCATTCTTTGAAGGTATCCCCGTTGATATACTTTCGGCTTTCGTGATGGTCCTTTGCATGATGTATGCAATGCATAAGAGACGGCTTTTCAAACTGACTCTTCTGGTTTCAAAGGGAAGCTGCTATGTGGCATCGGCCATTCTTGCTGCCGTGGTTTTTTCAAACCTGATAAATCCCCTTGAGAAATTCCTCGCGGAGAATTTTCCGAAACTGGCCTCCAATGATTATCTGGTTATAGCCCTTATATTTGCCCTGTTCACCATAGCGCTTTACTATGTCATGAAAATATTCATAGACAGAGTGTTTATAAAAGACGAAATAATACGATCCGATATAATGAAGGAATTCAGCGGCAATGTCTCCAAGAGCCTTGAAATAAATGAGATACTGGACAGTCTTGTCAAGGTTATAAGAAATGCTCTTATGGTAAGGAACGTTTATGTATTCATTGAACAGAGCAACGGCAAATGCTACAGGATGTCAAAGAGCTTAAGCCCCCTTGACGATAAATCTATTACTATAATGACCGACAATCCTATTATAAAATATATGAAAAGCAGCAATGAGTGTCTTCTGATGGATGAATTCAGATGCCTTGCTGTATACAAATCCATGTGGGAAAAAGAAAAAGCATGTTTTTTATCCCTTAATATCGAATGCCTTATGCCACTTAAAGACGGAGAGCATCTGGTGGGGCTGGTGGCCATATCGGGAAAAGAAAAGGATGCGGCTTTCACTTATGATGATATAAGTTTTCTTTCCTCAGTAAGCTCCGTGGGTTCGATCGCAGTTAAAAATTCAAGGCTTTATGCAAGAGCATATACAGAAGCCAGAACAGACGAACTTACAGGACTGCTCAACAGAAAGTATTTTTATGAAACGCTTCAAAAGGAGCATGACAGGATCGGCAACAGGTCCCTGGCTCTTATTATATTCAACATAGATGACTTCAAGCTTTACAACCAGCTCTACGGTTTTAAAGAAGGGGACAGAGCATTGCAGAAAATAGCAGAAATTATAAGGGCCAGTGTAGGTGACAGTGGTCATATGTCCAGGTACAGCGGCAAGGAATTCGCCGTTATACTGCCGGGATATGATATGTTGGCCGCGAAAAATCTGGCGGAAAACATAAGGATGCAGATACTCAATATGAATAAAAGTGATAAGGACTATACATTCAAAGTCCTTACTGTAAGCGGCGGTATCTGTGCCATACCCTATGCTGCCGGAAGTGTGAAGGAACTGGTGGACAATGCGGACATGGCCGTTTATCAGGTGAAGCGTTCCGGAAAGAACGGCATACTTCTTTCTACGGGAGGAGCTGTTGAAAGGCCTGCCGATGAATCGGAGCAAACCGAACACAAAGAAGACATATATTCGGAATATGCATCAACGATATATGCTTTGACTGCTGCAATAGATACGAAGGACCATTATACATTCAACCATTCCAAGAACGTTGCCTATTATTCTTCCGAACTGGCCTATGCCTGTGGACTGAATCAGGATTCTGTTGAAATAATAAGAGAAGCAGCCCTTCTTCATGACATAGGCAAAATCGGCATACCGGAACAGATACTCAATAAGCCCGAAAAGCTCACAAGGGAAGAATATGAGATAGTCAAAGGACATGTGGAAAGCTCCGTGGGAATAATACGCCATCTTCCTTCGCTGGATTATGTAATACCTGCTGTAATAGGGCATCACGAAAGATATGACGGGAAAGGATATCCCAGGCGCATAGCAGGAGAGGACATACCTCTTTCGGCAAGGATACTGGCAATATCCGACTCTTTTGATGCAATGATATCAGAAAGGTCCTATAAGGAGCCATACACTGTGGCTTATGCCCTGGAAGAAATAGAGCACCAGACAGGGAAACAGTTTGATCCCAAACTTGCCACTCTTTTTGTGGAACTGGTCAAAACCGGAAAAATAAAACCGGACAACGAAGCATTGCCCGGAAAGGAATATTTTGGTATCGAAGAAGAAAAGGCTGTAAACTGACTTTTTATTCGGCCTCTTCAGGAGGCGGTTCTATAACGGTGCCGTCATCGGTGACCACACTGTCTTCCGGAGAACTTTCGCTATCCGGTGCAGGTTCAGAGTCTTGCTGTTCATCGGCATTATCTTCTTTGACCTGATCCTCGCTTTGTTCCTGTTTCTCATTCTGAAGCTGTTCCAGCTTTTTTTCTGTGTCTGCCTGTTCATTCATAGAGTTTACTATATATAAAGCCACACCGGCACAGACAATAACTATAAGAATTATTACTATGGCAATAAGGCCCCGGTTGGCTCTTTTTTTTTCGTCAGCTTCATATTTCATTCTGGTTTTTGCCGTTTCCAGTTCTTTTTCATCGATTTTGTCTGCCCCGCCTTTTGGATAATGATCTTCTTCTCCTATTTCTTGACTCTGAAGGGTTTTTAGAGGACATCCGCAGTTTGGACATGTTTGGGCAAATTCAGATACTGCATGTCCGCACTCCGGGCATTTGAAAAGTGCCATGTTTTATCACTCCTTTTATATGCATTGATAACCTTAGATAATGATAACAATTTTGAAACTGAAATACAATAAAAAGGTGAATATGATATTTATGTATGGTATAATATTATGAAAATCAAACAGGAGGATGCCTATGGAACCCAAATACAAAAGAGTTATTCTCAAAATCAGCGGAGAAGCACTGGCCGGAGAAAAAAATTTCGGAATAAGTGAGGACATGCTAAAGAAGGTGGCTGAACAGATAAGAGAAGTACATGATATGGGAGTACAGGTGGCTATAGTTGTGGGAGGCGGCAATTTCTGGAGAGGCCGCACCAGCAAGAACATGGATCGTTCTACTGCAGATTATATGGGTATGCTGGCAACGGTCATAAATGCCATGGCTCTGCAGGATGCCTTCGAGACAATAGGAATACCCACAAGAGTGCAAACAGCCATTGAAATGAAGGAAGTGGCGGAGCCTTATATAAGAAGGAAAGCCGTCAACCATCTGGAAAAGGGCAAAGTGGTCATATTCGGTGCCGGCACCGGTAATCCCTTCTTCTCAACAGATACGACGGCAGCCCTAAGGGCAGCGGAGATCGATGCGGACATAATATTACTGGCGAAGAAAATAGATGCGGTATATTCAGCAGACCCTGAAAAAGATTCCAATGCCATCAGGTATGAGGCGCTTACTCATCAGGAGGTCCTCGAAAAAGGCCTGGAAGTAATGGATTCAACTGCGGCATCCCTTTGCAGGGACAATAATATCGATATACACGTATTTGAATTGGCAAAAGAAGGCAATGTAATGAAAGCCATATGCGGCGATAAGATAGGCACAGTTATTAAATAGTAGGAGGTGTAAGATGAGTGATAAAGTTATCGAAGTTCTGGAAACAAAAATAGGAAAAACAGAATCAGCCCTCAAAGAAGAGCTCAATGCGGTAAGGGCAGGAAGAGCTAATCCCGCACTCCTTGATAGGATCGAAGCAGAGTATTACGGCACACCCACACCTCTTAAGCAGATGGCAAATATATCGGTCCCCGATCCCAGGACGCTGATGATCACACCCTTTGATCCCAAGGCAATAGGGGATATCGAAAAGGCAATAAATATTGCAAATCTGGGAATAAGTCCTGCAAATGACGGCAAATGTATCAGACTTTCCATACCCCAGGTCACAGAAGAAAGAAGAAAAGAGCTTACAAAAACCGTTAAATCCATGGGCGAAGAGGCAAAGGTGGCAGTAAGAAACCTGAGAAGATCCGCAAATGAAGAGCTCAAAAAAGAAGAAAAAGCAGGAGACCTAACAGAAGATGACTTAAAAGAAGACTTGGGTGAAGTTCAGAAAAAAGTGGACGATGCTATAATAGCTATTGATGAGATACTGGCAGAAAAAGAAAAAGAAATCATGGAAGTATGATCTGAAATGCTGGATATGAAAAAGATACCTGCCCATGTTGCCATCATAATGGATGGCAACGGCAGGTGGGCCGAAGAAAAGAATCTACCCAAATTATTCGGCCATAATGCCGGAATGAAGGCAATGAAAGAGATAGTCAAAAGAGCTTCGGCTCTGGGCATGGGATATTTAACCGTTTACGCATTTTCCACTGAAAACTGGAAACGTTCAGAAGAAGAAGTAAGCGGTATTTTTAAGTTACTGATCAAGTATGTGGACAAGGAACTTGATGAACTTAATCAAAATAACGTAAAAGTGACGATACTGGGGGATCACAGTTCCATTCCCACCCAGGCTAGAGAAAGAATAGACAAGGCGGTCTCTTACACATCGGACAATGATGGCTTGAACTTCAATATCGCCTTGAACTACGGCAGCAGAGACGAAATAACAAAGGCAGTATGCAAAATAGGAGAAATGGTCGCAAAAAAGGAAATAAGGCCCTGCGATATAACAGAAGAAATGATATCGGATTCGCTTTATACCGGAGAAGCAAAGATCCCTGATCCGGATCTGCTTATAAGGACCAGCGGGGAAAAGCGTCTGTCGAATTATCTGCTCTGGCAGCTGGCCTACAGCGAATTTGTTTTTACTGATACTTACTGGCCTGATTTTTCGCCGGAAGAATTCGAAAAAGCCATAGAAGAATATCAAAAAAGGGACAGAAGGTTCGGAGGAAGAAGAAAATGAAAACGAGGATCATTTCTGGACTTATAATGCTGCCAATGCTGGCGGTTCTATACTTTGGAGGATATGTGCTGATGGCGGCATGTTTTGGACTTACCCTTGCTGCCATATATGAATTCTTCAAAGGCTTTGATTCCATGGAGACAAAGCCGTCTTATCCGGTGGCGGCATTTTCCACAGTACTGCTTTATGGATATACACTTTATCTGGACCTTTCCGGAAGTACCGAAGGTGATCTCGAAAGCCCGTTCATGTTCTGGGTATTTATAACGGTTGCAGCAAGTCTGATTTATCTTTTCAAAATAGAAAAAAGACAGCTTCAGGATGCCATGGCCACTGTCACGGGGACTTTATATATCGCTTTCTTTGCATTTCATATGGTCCTTGTGGATCAGACGGGGAAACCATCGATCCTGATATGGATAATAATATTTTCGGCATTCGGTACCGATGTGTTTGCATATTTCACCGGCCTTGCTTTGGGCCGGCATAAACTTTGCCCCTCCATAAGCCCCAAAAAAACTGTGGAAGGTGCCATCGGAGGTGTTATGGGCAGCATAATAATATGCGGAGCCTTCGGATATTTTTTTGCTGAAGAATATCTGATCCACTGTATTATACTTGGTATACTGGGGGGAATAATATCTCAGCTGGGAGATCTCACAGCCTCTATATTCAAGAGAAAGATGGGCATAAAGGACTATGGCCATCTTATACCGGGCCACGGTGGGATACTTGACCGTTTTGACAGCGTTCTTTTTACGGCACCAATGGTTTATTATTATATTATCTTTGTAATACAGTAGAAGGTATCATTTATAATCATGAAAAAAATAGCCGTGCTGGGCAGTACCGGGTCTATAGGTACTCAGGCACTTGAAATAATAGAAAAAAACAGAGAAGAGTATTCCGTATCGGCACTGACATGCGGAAGAAATATTTCGCTGATCCAAAAACAGATAGACTTGTTTCTGCCGGATATGGTTTCCGTCAAAGAGAAGAAGGATGCGGAAGAACTTCAAAAGAAGTATCCGAAGATCCATGTGGTATATGGAGAAGAAGGCCTTATCGAGGCTGCTTCCTGCGACTGCCATATGGTCCTTAATGCCCTTATGGGCATAAAGGGGCTTATGCCCACATACAGAGCTATCCTGGCCGGGAAAGATATAGCTCTGGCCAATAAGGAGACCCTGGTGGCCGGAGGACAGCTCATAATGGAAAAAGCCGCCGAAAAGGGAGTCGGGATCCTTCCGGTAGACAGTGAGCACAGTGCCGTCTTTCAATGTATGCAGGGAAACGAAAAAAAATCCGTAAAAAGGATAATACTGACGGGATCGGGAGGACCGTTCAGAGGCTTATCCTTAAGACAGCTTTATGATGTGACAAAAGAACAGGCTCTTGCTCATCCCAACTGGAGCATGGGGCAGAAAATAACAATAGATTCGGCAACTCTTATGAACAAGGGGCTTGAGGTAATAGAAGCCAGATGGCTTTTTGATTTGGCTCTTGAAAAAATAGATGTGGTGATACATCCTCAGAGCATAATACATTCAATGGTAGAATATGAGGATAATTCTATTATGGCACAGATGGGTCTGCCGGATATGAAATTGCCAATAGCCTATGCGCTGAGTTGGCCAAAACGACGCAAAAATGATTTAAAAAGTCTGGATATCCTAAAGGAAGGTGCAAACCTTACTTTTGAAAACCCTGATACAAACACCTTCAGATGTTTGTCTCTTGCATATGAAGCATCAAAAAAAGGAGGCACCTATCCGGTGGTAATGAATGGTGCCAATGAAGTTCTGGTACAGAAATTCCTTGAAGGGAAGATAGGATTCACCCAAATTCAGGACACTATAGAAAGAGTTCTCTTTGAGCACATACCAAAATACCGGCTGACGCCGGAGATAATACTTGAAGAAGATAAAAAGATAAGGGAAAAAATATGATAACTACTGCAATTTACGCCATAGCAATGTTCTGCGTGCTGATATTCATGCACGAACTGGGTCATTTTATAGCAGCCAGAGCATGCCATGTAAAAGTGAATAAATTTGCCATAGGCATGGGACCGGCATTCTGGAAAAAACAAAAAGGCGAGACGGAGTATTCCTTGAGGATCTTCCCCATCGGCGGTTTTTGTGCAATGGAGGGAGAAGATGAGGATTCAGATGAACCAAGAGCTCTGAACAACAAAAAAGCATGGCAGAAAGCCATAGTGATTTGTGCCGGTTCTTTTATGAACCTTTTGCTGGCGGTCGTTCTGATGATAATATTCGTTTTCTATATAGGGACTGCCACTACCACCTTGGATGCGGTACAAAAAGGAAGCCCTGCTGAAGAAGCCGGATTGAAACCGGGAGACAAGATCGTCATGGTGGATGGCAATAAAACAAATGAATGGACGGATGTTACAGACATAATAACAGGCACAGAAAATAACAAAGCAGAAATAACAGTCGAAAGAAACGGAAAAGAATACACCTTTGTAACGGGATTCATGAAAAATGAAGAGGGCCGGAAGATGATCGGTATAACATCAGCCAGGCAGAGAGATCCGGTCTCTGCCGTAAAGGACGGAGCAAAAGCAACTTTTGATATGACCGTGAACATGTATGAAATATTAAAACGGCTTTTCACGGGAGATGTTTCCGCGAAAGAACTTTCGGGGCCTGTGGGCATAGTCTATATGGTGGATCAGAGCATTAGTTACGGGTTTATGTATTTTCTTTATTTCATGTCCCTTATAAGTCTGAATCTTGCCATAGTCAATATGCTCCCCCTGCCGGCGCTGGACGGGGGACGGCTGCTTTTCATAATAGTAAGAAAGATCACCGGAAAAGCAATAACAGATGATATGGAAGGGAAGATACATTTCATTGGAATAATGCTTCTGCTTTTACTGATGGTATATGTTACATGGAATGATATTGTCAGATTTATTGTTCCCATATTCAACTGAAAAATATCAGGCGGGTATAACAATGACAAAAAAAGTACAATGCGGAAATATATTTATAGGTGGCGGAGAGCCGGTATCCGTGCAGTCTATGACAAACAAGGATACAAGAGATATAAAGGCGTGCATTTATCAAATAAAAAGACTGGCAGATGCGGGCTGCGATATAGTACGTCTTGCGGTTTTTGATCTAAAGGCCGCAGAAGCTTTCGGAGAAATAAAAAAAGCAACAGATATTCCTTTGGTGGCGGACATACATTTTGATCACAGGCTGGCATTGGCTGCCATAGAAAAAGGGGCCGATAAAATAAGGATAAATCCCGGAAACATAGGTAGCAGAGAAAAAGTAAGACAGGTGGCTGACGCGGCAAAAAAAAGAGGGATACCCATAAGGGTAGGTGTGAATTCCGGTTCCCTTGAAAAGGACATACTCGAAAAATATAAAGGGGTAACAGCTGAGGGCCTTGCAGAGAGTGCTATCAGAAGCGCAAAACTTTTAGAAGACATGGATTTTGAAGATTTAGTTTTATCGGTAAAAGCTTCAGATCCGGCAATGAATTATGATGCATGTATACTCCTTTCAAAAATGACAAAACATCCGATGCATATCGGAGTGACTGAAGCAGGAACAAAGAGACAGGGAATAATAAAGTCAGCTGTAGGCATAGGCGCCCTGCTGTTGGCCGGTGTAGGGGACACCGTTAGAGTTTCCCTTACAGGAGATCCTGAAGAGGAAGTTATCGCTGCAAAAAATATAATTGCTGCTGCCGGTCTTGGCAGGATCCCCATCAATATAATATCATGTCCCACATGCGGACGAAGCAGGATGGATATTGAGAAACTGGTAATTGAGCTGGAAAAAGAGATAATGCCCCTTTGCGAAAAAAGAAAGAAAGCAGGGATGAAAAGTCTCGATATCGCAGTTATGGGCTGTGAAGTCAATGGACCGGGAGAAGCAAAAGAAGCGGATTTCGGAGTTGCGTGCGGAAAAGGAAAAGGACTGATATTCATCCGGGGCAAGGCAGTGAAGACCGTTCCTGAGGAGGAAATAATAAAAGAACTTGTGAGGATGGCAGAGAACTATGAAAACATATAATGCGACACATATGATAAGATACGAAGACCTTAACCACCATGCAAACCTTTATGCGGGAAGGGCTTCGGAGTGGATGATAGAAGCTTCATTTGCAGCCGTCACCATTGTATTCGGAAACGGAGACGGTCTGAGATATAAAAACACACATAAATTCGATTTCAGAAAATCGGTTTATCCGGGAGACATCATAACCTTTGCAGCAAAAGTCGTAAGAATGGGTAAAACCAGCATTACGGTGCATGTGGAGCTTATTGATGAAAAGACGGAAGAAAGCAAGGCGGAAAGCTTTGTTACATATGTTACTGTTGATAATGAAGGTAGACCCGTAAGACACGAACTCAGTCTTGACGAAACACATGATCAAAAAGAAAAAGAATGGAGAAAGGAAGCGGAGTCATTTTTTAGAAAGCTATGAAGAAAATACTTGACAGTTACATAAGAGAAGGATACCGGTATAAAGTTGAAAAAGCAGTCATGACAAAAGAGACAGGAACTCTGACTCTTTATATAAGACTCAATTTTATTGTCCCCGCAGAGGATATCTGCAGAATAGAAGAGACTATAAAGAAGGGTATACCGGCTGTATCCCAAATTGACATCAGATTCATATATGAAGATGTCCGTCTTGAAAGGACGGATATTTTTGATAGATTTATTGGACATATGATAAGGATGTCAAACGGCAGATATTCTGCAGTTACAAAGATGATATATCCCCATGAATTCAGGGAAGAAGAAGGCAATCTGACAATATATGCTCTCGGAGAGACTGCGGTCAGGACACTCAACAGTCAGGTGGCACCGGAATTCCAGAAAATGCTGAAGGATAATTTTGATATTGATATAAAGGTGGACTTCAAAAACCATGAGGATGAATATGCAAGAACATCGATAGACATAGAAAGCCGGGGAGAAGAGGTTTCAAAAAAACCCGAACCAAAGCAGAAAAACACAGTAAATAAAACCAAAAGAAACGACAGGCAGGAAGCCATAATGGGAAGGGCAATAAAAGAACCTGTCATGGCAATTAGCGGTCTGCCCGAAACGGGTGAGGCGGTAATTGAAGGAAGGGTTTTTGAAATAACCGAAAAAACCGTAAGAAACGGCAAAAAACTCATCAACATACTTTTGTATGACGGTACTACTTCGGCATGTGCAAAGGCTTTTATGAAGGAAGAAAAATGGAATGATATATCTGAAAAACTGAAGGAAAACGATCTGCTCAAAATAAAAGGAGATATAGAATGGGACAACTTCAGCAATAATATTGTCATAATGGCTAAGCATATAGAAAAAGGGAATCAGACAAAAAGAGAAGATCTCTCAGAGTCAAAAAGAATCGAATTACATGCACACACCAAGATGAGTGCCATGGACGGATTCAATGATATCAGGGGCATGATAGAACAGGCAGCTTCATGGGGACATAGGGCTATCGCCATAACCGATCATGGTGTGGTGCAGGCTTTTCCCGAAGCTTTTAAGGCGGCGGCGGACCTGAAAAAACAAAAGGGACAGGAAATAAAAATAATATACGGACTTGAGGGATATATTTTTGATGACAGCGACTGTCTTTTGCCGGATGGGCAAATCGACTACAGATCCAAAAAGACCAATCATGTAATCATGCTTGCAAAGGATCAAAACGGTCTGAAGAATCTTTATCGTCTTGTTTCGGATTCTCATATCAAATATTTTTACAGAAAACCCAGGATACCAAAATCTCTGCTTTCCGCCAGAAGAGAAGGGCTGATCATTGGTTCGGCATGTGCCCAGGGAGAAGTTTACCAGGCTGTACTCAGAAAATATACAAAAGAAAAGATAGACGAAACGGTAGATTTTTATGATTATCTTGAAATCCAGCCTCTGATCAACAATCAGTTCCTCATAGATGGAGGGCTGGTTTCGGGCAAAGAAGAACTTAAGGATATAAACCGAAAAATAATAGAACTGGGAAGAGAGCATGGCAAAACGGTGGTTGCCACCTGTGATACTCATTATACTTCTCCCGATGATTTTCTTTACCGAAAAATACTCATGGCAGGACAGGGATATAAAGATACCGAGGGAGAACAGGGACTTTATCTGCGCACCACCGGGGAAATGCTTTCGGAGTTTGATTACCTGGATGAAGAAACAGCAGCTGACTTGGTCATAAAAGGGCCCGGATATATATCGGATATGATCGAGGAGGTAATGCCCGTGCCTTACGGCAAATTTCCGCCAAAGATCGAAGATGCCGACGAGATACTCCGCAGGAAGTGTGAGAAAAATGCAAAGGAAAGATACGGAGATCCTTTGCCCGATAAAATAAGAGAAAGACTTTTTGCGGAGCTTGATTCCATAATCGGGAACGATTATGCAGTGCTTTATGTTTCTGCTGAAAAACTTGTTCAAAAATCCCTTTCTGATGGATATCTCGTAGGATCCAGAGGTTCTGTCGGATCGTCATTTGCCGCAACAATGGCCGGGATCACGGAAGTAAATCCTCTGCCACCCCATTACATATGTCCCGCATGCAAAAAACTTGAGTGGGGAGATGAAACTGTCTATGACTGCGGGGCAGACATGCCGGTCATAAACTGTTCCAACTGTAATACGGTTATGGAACAGGACGGATTCAATATACCATTTGAAACATTTCTCGGATTCGAAGGAAACAAAGAACCGGATATAGATCTCAACTTTGCAGGAGAATATCAGGCCAGGGCCCACAAGTTCGTGGAAGAGATATTCGGCAGCGAAAACGTTTTTCGTGCCGGCACTATAAGCACCATAGCCTCAAAGACCGCCTACGGCTTCGTCATGAAATATTTTGAAGAAAGAGGCATACCCGTAAACAAATATGAAGCGGAAAGGCTGACAAAATGTTGCACGGGCATAAGACGTACCACGGGGCAGCATCCGGGAGGCATAATAATACTTCCCAAGGGTCATGATATACATGAATTCTGCCCGGTGCAGCATCCCGCAAATGACAGTTCTACAGGTGTCATCACTACGCATTTTGAGTATCATGCCATAGACAAGAACCTTTTCAAACTGGACATACTCGGACATGATAATCCTTCTATGATAAGGCAGCTTCAGGACATGACCGGTGTGGATCCGCTCAAGGTGTCCCTGAAGGATGAAAAGGTGATGAGCCTTTTCAACGGTATTGACAGCCTGGATGTGAAAGAACCGGACTACAGATTCACTCACGGTAGTTTTGGTGTGCCTGAATTCGGTACCAGGTTCGTGCGGCAGATGCTGGATGATACGAAACCCGACAAATTTGCTGATCTGGTAAGGATATCCGGCTTTTCCCACGGCACGAATGTGTGGATAAATAATGCCCAGGAATTTATAAGTAGCGGACAGGCCACATTGAAAGATGCAATTTCCACCCGGGATGACATAATGAATTATCTGATACAAAAAGGACTTACCGGGAAAGATGCCTTTGAAATAATGGAAAGAGTCAGAAAAGGGAAAGGTGTGAGTGAGGATCAGGCAGATCTGATGAGAGGGGCGAAGGTACCTTCCTGGTACATAGAATCCTGCAGAAGAATAACTTATATGTTCCCCAAGGCGCATGCGGTCGCTTATGTTGTCATGTCATTTCGGATAGCTTATTATAAGGTGTATTATCCCGCCCAGTTTTATGCCGTATATTTCACCACAAAAGTGGCAGACTTCAACTGGGATATCATAAAAAACGGGGCTGAAGCATGCCTTAGAAGGATAGATTCCCTTGAGTTGAAAGGGAAGAACATGACCAAGAAAGAGGAGGATGAGGTGACGGTACTGGAAGTCGCTTATGAGATGTATTCCAGAGGTTATGCCTTTACCGATCCGGTACTGGGTGAATCAAAAGCAGTGAAATTCACCATTAAGGAAGGAGCCGTTCAGATACCCCTTTGTGCCCTTTTGGGAGTGGGCGAGAATGCGGGTCGTGCAATAGAAGAAGAATGGGAGAAGAAACCCTTTGAGACTATTGATGAAATGAGAGAAAGGACCAGGATCAACAAGACAGCAATTGAATCTCTGCGTAGCAACGGGACCCTAGACGGTATGCCCGAATCGGATCAGTTGAGCCTGTTCTGATAAGCGAAAGACTTGCGCAGACAACAAAAAAATCTTATAAATCCTTGCAATTTTAATAAATGCATGGTAATATAATAACCGTGATAAAACTAGTTGATTTTGAAGAGTGGGACAGCCCACTCTTCACTTTATGAGCGGAGAAATACCATGGCAAAAAAAGAGATCGAAGAATTGACAGGACACTTGCTTTCGGACTTTCTTGCCGATAAAGGCTATGAGCTTTATGATCTGGAATTTGTGAAAGAGGGTCCGGACTGGTTTTTGCGGGTTTATATCGAAAAAAAACAGGGGGATGCGGCAGCGCCCGAAAAGATTCATATAGGGACGGAAGATTGTGAAAAAGTAAGCCGTTTCCTAAGCAAGAAGCTTGATGAAAAAGACCCCATAAAACAGAACTATTATCTCGAAGTATCTTCTCCGGGAATTGACAGAGAGCTGGTAACGGACGAGCACTACAAAAGATATATAGGCCACAGGGTATTGATCAAACTGTATGTGCCCGAAGACGGCAGAAAAGAGATAGAGGGCATATTGAAGAAAGTTACAAAGGATAGGGTAATCATAACGGACAGGGACGAAAAAGAAATTGAATTGCCAAGAGAAAAGATCGTAAAGACCAGACTGGCAATTGAAATATAAAAGCGCAAAATAGCGTCGCCAACGGAGGAACAGAAATGAACAAAGAATTTATTGCCGCTATAGAACAGATAGAAAAAAGCAAGGGAATATCAAAAGATATAATTTTTGAGGCCATTGAATCCGCACTGATTTCGGCCTACAAAAAGAACTATGGAAGCAATCAGAATGTCAGAGTGGATATCGACAGTGAAACAGGTGAGATAAAGGTATACACCGTTATGGATATAGTAGAAGAGATAGAAGACGAAAACACCCAGATCACCCTTGACGAGGCGCTGGAGATCGATCCGAATTTTGAATTGGGAGATGAGGTTTTTTATCAGGTGGCTACCGAGGAATTCGGTCGTATTGCAGCACAAACAGCTAAACAAGTGGTTGTTCAGAGAATAAGAGAAGCCGAAAGAGGAATAATATTTGATGACTATGTGGAAAAACAGGGAGAAGTCGTAACAGGTACGATACAAAGAAAAAGCGGCGACACCATTTTTGTTAACATGGGTAGAACAGAAGGCATCCTTTCGGCAAAAGAACAGGTGCCGGGAGAAAGATTCGAGACCAATGACAGAATAAAGGTCTATATTATGGATGTCAAAAAGACCACAAAAGGACCCCAGGTATTTCTTTCAAGATCCCATCCGGGTCTTGTAAAAAGACTTTTTGAACTGGAAGTGCCTGAGATAGAAGACGGTATAGTAGAGATAAAAAGTATTGCCAGAGAAGCGGGATCCAGAACCAAAATGGCCGTATACACAGAAGATGAAAATGTGGATCCTGTGGGTGCATGTGTGGGATCAAGAGGTTCTCGGGTACAGAACATAGTGGATGAGCTTTTCAACGAAAAAATTGATATCATAACCTGGAGCGAAGACCCGGTCACACTGATAAGTAATGTTCTGAGTCCCGCCAAAGTCGAAGAGGTAATAATCGAAGACGAAGAAAAAGTGGCAACAGTAATAGTACCGGATTATCAGCTTTCTCTTGCCATAGGCAAATCCGGGCAAAACGTAAGACTTGCGGCAAAACTCTGCGGTTGGAAAATAGATATAAAAAGTCATACCCAGTATTACGGGGATGATGAAGAAAATGATGATGAATATGAAGAAGAATATGAAGATACGGAAGAAACATCTGAAGACACATCTGAAGACACGTATGAAAGCGTAAGTGAAGAGGAGAGTTCCGAAGCCCGGGAAGAAATGACAGAGACTGATGCAGAAACAGAAACGGATAATGAAGAAGAAGCACAGGCGGGGAAAGAGGAAACAGCAGGAGAAGAAATACCGGCGGAAACAGAGGAAGCAGCAGAAGAAGAAATACCGGCGGAAACAGAGGAAACAAAAGAAAAAGCAGATGAAGAATAAAAAAACACCAATGAGAAGGTGTGTCGGATGCATGTCATCCAGACCAAAGAATGAACTCATAAGGATCGCTGCCTATGAAGGAGATATTAGTATAGATCCCACGGGGAAAGCCAAAGGGCGCGGTGTATATGTCTGTTCTGATCTGCAGTGCCTTAAAAAAGCGGAGAAAAGAAACGCTTTGGCCAGAAGTCTTTCCGTGGAGATATCAAAAGAACAGATGGAAAAACTTTTTGAGGAGCTGAGAACATATGAGGCAAAAGATTGAAAGTTATCTTGGGCTTGCCAGAAAAGCCGGAAAGCTACTGGCAGGCTACAATAAATGTCTTGATGCAATTGAAAGAGGCAAAATAAAACTTCTAATAGTAAGTGAAGATGTATCGGAGAACAGCATGAAAAAAATGATCAAGCTGGCAGAAAGCAAAAAAACAAAATACAGGATATATGGACAAAGCGAAGAAACCGGTCATATTACCGGCAATCCCGGGAGGGGCATATTCGGTATCACAGACAAAAATTTCGCTGAGGCTGTAATAAAAGAAATAGACAAAAAAGAATTTGAAAAAAAGGAGGTGTTCTAGACAATGAAAGTACATGAGTTAGCAAAAAAGCTTGAAACGAGCAGTAAAGAGCTTATAGAAAAAGCAAAAGCAATGGGGATCGAAGTGACTTCGGCCAATAGCGCATTATCTGAAATTGACGAAAAGACACTTGAAAATGCCGTTAAAGCAAAAAGAAAAAAGGACACCGAGACAAAAATAGTAAGGGTCGCATCAAAAAAGAAAGACACTGATGAGAACGACCCTCATGTTACTGTTAGAGCAGCTAACGTGAAAACTACTGCAGGTAAAACTTCAAAGGTAAGAAAAAAGACTGTAGAAGAAGAGCCCGTTATCACAAGAAGGCCACCCATAGGGAAACCTGTTGTTCCAAAAGAAGTCGAAAAAAGAGCAACCAGACCTGTTGGTAAACCTTTGCCAAAAAAAATAGAGAGTGAAGATGAGGCCACTGAAAAACCCACTGTTACAAAGAAAGCTGCCATAGCAAAAAAAGCTGAGGAAGCCAGCAAAACCACAGGAAAAGAGCATATCGAAAAGCCCAAAGTGAAAATAATCAAGTCTGCAAAAGAGCAGAAAGCCGAAGCTGAGGCAAAAGAAAAAAAGGAAAGAGAAGAAAAAAGAGCAGAGGCAAAAAGACCTTCGGCAAGACCCGAAAGGCCTTCATCAAGACCCGAAAAATCTAAAGCCGGGACCGAAAGATCTTCGGCAAGACCCGAAAGATCTTCGGCAAGATCCGAAAGACCTTCGGCAAGACCCGAAAGACCTGCAAGGAAGCCATCCTCAAAAGAGACTGCTTCTGAAAAGCCCGCAGCAAAAAAAGAGGACAGAACAAAGAAAGGCAAAACCAAGGAAAAAGAAAGAGACAAATTCAACAGGCTTGAAAAAGGGAAAAAAAGCCGCAAACCGGGGGGATATGAAGTTCTTTCCCTTGAAAAGAAAGCAAAGAAAAAGCATGTGAAACAAAAGATCTCAGAAGAACCTGAAATAGAAGAAACACCGTTGCCGGCAGGGACAAAAGTTATAAATGTTCCCATTACAGTAGGGGGACTGGCAGAGCAGATAGATGTTTCGGTTTCAAAGATAATAATGACCCTTATGGGACTGGGCAGGATAACAAATATCAATGCGAATATTGATGAAGACACATTGCTTATATTGGCGGAAGAGCTTGGTATAAATGTTATTGTAGGCAGTGTTGAACAGGAAACTGAGGAAGAAGGTCTTGAGCTATTTGATGATATAGAGGCGGACCTTATGCCCAGGCCTCCAATAATAACAGTAATGGGGCACGTGGATCACGGAAAGACTTCTCTTCTTGATGCCATAAGAAAAACAAATGTGACGGCTTCCGAGTCAGGAGGCATCACCCAGCATATAGGAGCTTCCGAAGTGGAGATCAACGACAAAAGGATCGTATTCCTTGATACTCCCGGTCATGAAGCCTTTACTGCAATGAGAGCCAGAGGTGCTGATGTGACGGATATCGCTGTTCTTGTGGTTGCTGCAGATGACAGTGTCAAGCCTCAGACTATTGAATCCATCAGTCACGCAAAGGCTGCGGGAGTACCCATAATAGTTGCGATAAACAAAATGGACAAACCCGGGGCAAATCCCGACAAGGTCAAACAGGATCTTTCAGAACACAATATACTTGTGGAAGAATGGGGCGGAGATGTTATTGCAGCGCCGGTTTCGGCAAAAAGCGGAGAAGGAATAAGAAACCTTCTGGAAATGATACTTCTGCAGGCAGAAGTACTTGAACTTAAAGCAAATCCCGACCGACTGGCTGTGGGAACTGTTATTGAAGCCAGACTTGATAAAGCAAAGGGCCCCGTTGCCACCGTACTTGTAACAAACGGAACACTTGAGGCGGGAAGCAGCGTGGTGGCAGGCACATGCTCAGGACGTATTAGGTTGATGACTAATTCAAAGGGAGAGACAATAAGAAAAGCGGGCCCGGCCACAGCTGTGGAGTTGCTCGGTCTCACTGATGTTCCTGCTGCCGGCGATTCATTCAATGCAGTAAGCGAAGACAGGATAGCAAAAGATATCGCAGACAAAAGGAAGCTGAAGCAAAGGGAAGAAGTAATGGCCAAAACCTCCAAAACAAGCCTTGAAGAACTTTTCAGCCAAATAAAAGAAGGCGAAACAAAAGAACTTCCCCTTATTATCAAAGGAGATGTAAGAGGATCTGTTGGTGCTGTTACCTCCTCCCTGGAAAAGCTCAGCAATGAGAATGTAAAGGTCAGGATAGTCCATACGGGAGTGGGCGCAATAACCGAATCGGATGTCATGCTGGCTGGAACTTCCGGTGCGATAATAATCGGATTCAATGTAAGACCGGCTGCGGGAGTTGCTCAGCAGGCTGACAGGGAAGGCATACAGATAAGAAATTACAGAGTGATATACGATATAATAGATGATATCGAAAGCGCCATGAAGGGCATGCTGGATCCTGAGTTCAAGGAAGTCGTGCTTGGCCAGGTCAAAGTCAGGGAAACGTTCAAAGTCCCCAATATAGGAATAATTGCCGGAGCATATGTGACTGAAGGCAAGGTAATAAGAAATGCACAGATACGTCTTGTTAGGGACGGAGTAGTCATACACGAAGGGAAGATATCATCACTGAAAAGATTCAAAGATGACGCAAAAGAAGTACAGCAGGGATTTGAATGCGGGCTTGGCATTGAAAACTACAATGACCTGAAGGAAGACGATATCATAGAATGCTTTGAGATGCAGGAGATCGAGAGGGATTAAAAATGGGAAAAGGATACAGACAGGGAAGACTCGGCGAAGAGATAAAAAAAACAATAAGCACGATGCTTCTTAAGGAACTCAAAGACCCCAGGCTTGCTGGGATGGTCAGTGTAACAGCGGTCGATGTAACAGGTGACGGAAGTCTTGCAAAGGTATACATTTCAGTTATGGAAACAAGTGAAGAAAAAAAGCCCGAAGATAGACAAAAGCAGGAAGTATTGGATGCTATGAAGAGTGCAAAAGGTCTCATACGCAAAGAAATCGGCAAACAGGTAAGGCTGAGACATACACCTGATCTTATTTTCAAATTGGATGGATCATTGGATTACGGCAGGCATATTGACGATCTTCTTGAAGAAGTGGTGAAACATGATGAAAAATAACAGCCTCAAAGAAATCGGCAAACAACTTGAAGAAGCTGATTCTATAGTTATATTCCCCCATGTCTTAATGGACGGAGATGCAATGGGATCGGCTGTTGCTCTTTGCAGAGTACTTCGCGGGATGGGCAAAGAGGCATGGATACTTCTGGAAGACAAGATACCGGATTATCTTATGTTTTTGGACAAAGGGTTTTGTACTTATGATAAAGAAAAAGTATCTGCTCCGGATATCTGCCTTTGTATCGATTGTGGCGATACAGAACGTTTCAGAAAAAGAGTTGATGTTTTTCAAAAAGGCAAAAACAGAATATGTGTGGATCATCATGCCACTTCAGAGCCCTTTGTGGAATACAATCATATAAATACGGTGGCTTCAGCCACAGGAGAAATAATTTACGATCTGATAATTGAAATGGACTGGCCTCTAGAGAAAGAAACGGCAGAAGCGATTTTTGCGGCAATAACCACTGACACAGGCAATTTTCAGTACTCTAATACCACCAAAAGAAGTCATGAAATAGCAGCAGACCTGTATGATTATTCCGGAGATTTTGCCAAAGTCAGCGTGGGAATATATCAGAATGAAGATTTTTCAAAGTTCAGACTTGAAAGCAAGATCATTGATACAGCGGAGGTATTTGCAGAAGGAAAAGGAATAATAGCATCCGTCACTTTGGAAATGCTTGAAGAGGCCGGGGCACGCATGGAAGAAACCGAGGGAATGGTAGCAAAGCTTCGAAGTGTGAAAGGCATTCAGATAGCCATGCTTATAAAAGAAAATGATATCGGAGAAATGAAGGTGGCCATGAGGGCAAAAGAAGAAGGTAATGTGGCAAAGATCGCAGGGAAATATGGTGGAGGCGGTCATATCAAGGCGGCCGGATGTACAATAAATGATTCCATGGAGAATGTCAGAGCGCTTATGATAAAGGAGGTATCAAAGCAGTTTGGATACTGACATAAACGGTATAATAAATCTTAGGAAGTCACTGAAATATACTTCTCATGACTGTGTGGCGGTAATAAGAAAACTGTTTGAGGTAAAAAAAGCAGGACATACGGGAACTCTTGATCCAATGGCAGAGGGAGTCCTGCCCATATGTCTTGGTAAAGCCACCAGGATAATAGAATATATGGACAATGACTTGAAAGAGTACAGATGCACCATGAAGATGGGGATAGAGACAGATACCCAGGATGTGTGGGGCAAAATACTGTGCGAATACCCATTGAAGTATATAACCGAGCGCAGTATCAGAGATGCTGTGCTTTCTTTCAGGGGGAGCATAGACCAGATCCCCCCAAAGTATTCTGCGTTGAAAGTAAAGGGGAAAAGACTTTATGAATATGCAAGAGAAGGGCTTGAAGTGGAAATAAAGTCCAGAAGGATAAATATAGAAGACATTATAATCGATGATATAATCATAGAAAAAGATGAAGAAGGGAAAGCGGAAAAAGCAGAAGCGACCTTTACAGTGACCTGTTCCAAAGGCACATATATAAGGACACTTTGTCATGACATAGGCAGAAAGCTCGGTTGCGGAGCAGTAATGAGCGGGCTTACAAGAACAGTAAGCGGCATATTCTGCATAGAGGATTCAGTAAGCCTTGAAGAACTTGAGAGCATGCCAAAAGAGGAAAGAATTGCAGAACTTCTGCCTATGGACCATCCCCTTTCCGGGCTTTTGGTTATATGGCTTGATGATAAAAGAGCAGAAGATTTTGTTAACGGCAGATCAATAAGGGATTTCACTGCACCGGAAAACATTGAAGATGAAAACAAAAAAGAAAACCTAAAAAAACGCTTCAGAGTGTATTCGGGAAAAACCTTTCTGGGCATTGCCGGCATAGAGGATAATGAACTGAGACCCGAAAAAGTCCTTTGCACAAAAACATAAAAGGAGAAGACATGAAGATATATAACTCCCTGGAAGGAACAGATCATGTAGAAAAAACAGTGGTGGCACTTGGCAACTTTGACGGAGTGCATAAAGGGCACCAGGAACTTATTGCGCGGACCGTAAAAGCCGCTGAAGCCGCAGAAATGAAAAGTGCTGTATTCACTTTTTCCAACCATCCGAGAAACCTGACTGGCAAAGGGCCTTTTGTTAAGAGCATACTTTATAACGAGGAAAAAGCCGATATAATAAAAAGTCTTGGAATCGATATCCTTTTTTCGGTGCCTTTTACAAAAGATATACTGAATATGAGGGCAGAATCCTTCATCGATGAACTGCTTATAAAAAAAATCGGAATGCAGGAAGCCTACTGCGGATTCAATTACAGGTTCGGGTACAAAGCGGAAGGAAATGCTGAAGTACTTATCCACGAAGGAATGAAAAAAGGATTCGGAATACATGTGCTTGAGCCATTCAGTATAGACGGACAGCTGGTAAGTTCCACCATGATAAGGAAGTGTATAGAAGAGGGAATGGTGGACAGGTGCTTTAAATATCTTGGCCGGTATTACAGTATAGGAGGAGAGGTCGTAATTGGCAACAAACTGGGGAAAAAACTTGGCTTTCCGACTTCCAATCTTATAATAGATGAAAGTATGGTCTCACCTCCCAATGGAGTTTATATAACATACTGCACCTATGAGGGCAAAAGATATCCGGGAGTCACAAATGTGGGAAGAAAACCCACAGTGGGAGAATTTGAAAAAAATGTAGAGACACATATATTCAATTTCAATAAAGAATTGTATGGGAAAAGAATCAAAGTTGAATTTCTAAAAAGAACGAGACCGGAAAAAAAATTTGATACTATCGAAGAACTTTCGAAACAGATAACCGAAGACTGTATAGCGGCAAGAGCATTTCACAGAGCTTTTGATAACGAAGATACCTATTGATCTAAAGAGGCATAAAAAGGAAATAAAATGGATCTTAAAAAAGCAAAGGAGCTGGTCATTAAGGCCGGAGAGGAGATAACCAGAAGCGGCCTTATTGCCAGGACATGGGGCAATATAAGCTGTAGAGTAGACGAAGAAAGCTTTGTCATTACTGCCAGCGGACGCAACTATATGACCCTTACAGAGGATGAGGTCATACTGCTGGGAATGAAAGACATGACTCACAGGGGGCCGGTCAAACCTTCCTCTGAAAAAAAACTTCACAGAGAAATATATAAACTGAAACCTGAAGCGAACTTTATAATCCATACACATCAGGACAATGCATCCGCCATTTCAGCCATGGGATTCGGTTCTGTTTCATTTGATAAAGAGTATGACAGAATAGGAAAAGGCATTATATGCGCCCCTTATGCTCTGCCCGGAACCAATAGACTTTCAAGAAACACTGCAAGGGCGACAAAAGAATCATCGGGCAATGCGGTGATAATGTCTCATCACGGAGCAGTGTGCTGGGGGAGTACATACGAAGAAGCTTTTGCGGCCGCATACGGACTTGAGGAGGCGGCAGGAGAATATCTGGCAAGGATGGGAGTCCCCCTTATGGACCCATTGTCAAAATATGTATCATACAAAAAACTATATCTTAAAGCATATTTAGATGATTATGCCCAGATAGCCGGCCCAAAAATGGAAATACTTTTGGACGGCCGAGGAAGACTCATTTTGAGCAACACGGAAGACAGAGAAGCTGCGGAAATGATAATTCAAAAGAATTGCAAAGCATTTTTTGCAGCATTCCTTTCTCCCAAGGGAAAACCAATAAGTACAATAGACAGCAATTTTCTAAGACAGAAATATTTAAGGCAGTATTCTAAACTGTCCAAGAAAGATATCGGCACAGGGAGGCATAAAAAATGAACAATTGGAAATACAGGCTGATGCGATTCATGCAGGGAAGATACGGCGGTGATCAGTTTAATTTTTTTCTTATAATAGTATCTTTTTTACTGGAAGTGGCAGGCAACATGTTTGGGATAAGGATAATATACTGGATAGGCGTTGCGATGATCCTCTTTGCGATTTACAGAATGTTTTCCAGAAACATATACAAAAGGCAGCAGGAAAACATAAGATTCATGTCATTTTTTGCCGGCATAACAGGCAAAAAGAACCGCCGTGGATATTACGAAAACCGTGGAAGTCAGAATATGGGAGGAAATCGAAAGCAACGTCAAAACCCCAGATCAAAAGACAAGACAGTATACTGCTATTACAATTGCCCTTCATGTATGCAACAGATCCGGGTGCCGGCAGGTAAAGGGAAAGTCCGTATAAAATGCCCGAAATGCGGCAATGTGTTTGAAACACATTCATGATGATCTTAGGGGTTTGCCTCTTGCATTAACATAATGATTGTGTTAATATAAACCGTTAATATTTTTACCTTTTGCTGAGTTTTACGAAACTCCGACGGAAACTTCGCAGAAGGCGTATTATAAGAAGGAGAAATAAAATGATCGATGTAAAAAAGAAAGCTGAAATAATCAAAGAATATCAGCTAAAAGAAGGGGATACAGGTTCCCCGGAAGTTCAGATCGCCGTTCTGACCTACAGGATAAATGATCTGAATGAACACCTGAAGATCCACAAAAAGGATCACCATTCAAGACGCGGTCTTCTTAAAATGGTCGGACAGAGAAGGAATCTTCTCAATTACCTGAAGGAAAAAGACGTGAACAGGTACAGAGATCTTATAGCCCGTCTGGGATTGAGAAAGTAATTTCAAGAAATTTAAGCGGAGTAATGCTCCGCTTTTATTTATAAGTGCAATAAAGCACAAAAGTATTTTGAAGCGTATGATCAGTATGTCATTTGGATCATAAGGCAAAAAGATCACGCGCAGAAGGTAATGCGCGGAAAGCGCAGAATTAGCAGGAGGTAGTTGCTAATGAGATTTGAAGACTATAAAACATTCAGAACAGCCATCGGCGGAAAGCTGATGGAGATGGAAATCGGCAAGGTCTGTGAACAGGCCAACGGGCAGGTAATGGTCAGGTACGGGGATACGGTCGTAAACGTTACGGCGGTGATGTCAAAACAACCCAGACCCGATATAGACTTTTTCCCGCTCAGCTGTGACTATGAAGAAAAAATGTATGCTGCGGGGAAGATACCCGGAGGATTCATCAAAAGAGAAGGAAGACCCAGTGAAAAGGCCGTTTTGAATTCCAGGCTCATGGACAGACCGCTCCGACCGCTTTTCCCAAAGGGTTTCTTTAACGATGTGCAGGTGGTGGCCACTGTTATGTGTATGGACAATGATGCCCCCTCGGAAATAGCTGCAATGATAGGCTCGTCTGTGGCACTGTCCGTTTCGGACATACCCTGGGAAGGACCCACGGGTTCTGTGCTTGTTGGAAGGATCAACGGAGAATTCGTTATAAACCCCACATCGGCCGAGAGAGAAAAAAGCGACATGCATATGGTGGTTTCGGGCACAAAAGATGCGATCATGATGGTGGAGGCAGGCGCGGAGGAAGTGGCTGAATCCGATATGCTTGACGGGATATTGTTTGCCCATGAAGAAATCAAGAAAATAGTTGCATTTATTGAAGAAGTAGTAGAAGAAGTCGGTAAGGCAAAAAAAGAGATAGAATGTTACAAGGTCCCCGAAGATATCGAAAAAGATGTAAGGGAATATGCTGAAGAAAAGATGAGAGCTGCAGTACTTACTGTAGAAAAACAGGAAAGACTGGACAACATGGACGCAGTGGAAGTCGAGACTCAGGAATATTTCGCGGAGAAATATCCGGAGGGCGAAAAGGATATTGCCAACATACTTTACACTATAACGAAGGAACAGGTCAGACGACTTATCCTTGATGACGGGATAAGACCCGACAACAGGAAGCATGATGAAATAAGACCCATATGGGTTGAGACCGGAGTCCTTCCCAGATGCCATGGCACCGGGCTTTTCAAAAGAGGGCAGACACAGGCACTTTCTGTGGCCACCCTTGGCCCTGTGGGAGAAGGACAGAGACTGGACGGCATATCGGAAGAAACCGAAAAAAGATATATGCATCATTATAATTTTCCGGCTTATTCAGTTGGGGAAACAAAACCCATGCGAAGTCCCGGAAGAAGAGAGATAGGCCATGGTGCGCTGGCGGAAAGAGCCATCATACCTGTGCTTCCCGAGGTTGAGGAATTTCCTTATGCCATAAGAGTAGTATCAGAGATACTTTCCTCCAATGGGTCCACATCCATGGCATCCACATGCGGAAGCTGTCTTGCCCTGATGGATGCAGGCGTACCCATAAAGTCTCCTGTGGCAGGGATAGCCATGGGGCTTATTGAAAGAGTTGAAGAAGACGGCAGCAGCAAAATGGCCATATTGTCGGACATACAGGGAATGGAAGATTTTCTTGGCGATATGGACTTTAAAGTGGCCGGAACCGAGAAAGGCGTGACAGCCATACAGATGGACATAAAGGTGCACGGACTTTCGAGGGATATCCTTGAGAAGGCCCTTTCCCAGGCAAAGGAAGGCAGGATGCACATACTAAATGAAATGATGAGTGAGATATCAGAACCCAGAGCTGAACTTTCGCCTTGGGCACCCAGGATAATCTCACTGCAGATAGATCCGGATAAGATCAGAACAGTAATAGGTCCGGGAGGCAAGACAATAAACGGCATAATAGACAAAACAGGAGTCAAGATAGACATTGATGATGATGGACTTGTTTATATTGCGGCACCGGATATGGAAAGTGCAGAAAAAGGCCTTAATGAGATAGAGATGCTGATAAAAGAAGTGGAAGTCGGAGAAGTCTATAATGGCAAAGTAGTACGCATAATGAATTTCGGAGCATTCATAGAGATACTGCCCGGGAAAGACGGGCTGCTGCATATATCGAAGATGGCGAAACACAGAGTCGAGAAAGTTGAAGATATAATGAATATCGGAGATGAAGTTGAAGTCAAGGTCACCGAGATAGACAGTCAGGGAAGGATCAACCTTCTGAGGACACAGCTACCTGACTGATATAAGGAAGTTCATATCATTTTAGAGAACAATAAAAAAATGTGCAGAGATCCTTGCCGGGTCAATGCACATTTTTATTCATTCATTTTGATCTGTCGTCATCATTAGCGTTGTCATCGGAGGTGTTTTCCTTCCAGTCTTCTTTGTTTAGGTATATTATTTTTGAAGGATCTTCCTTCTCTTTCTTTTTGCTCTCGGAATTAGGCTTCATCATGCCATTCAAGTAAAAATATGCAACAGTAACGACTATTACGAGCAGACCCAACAATATAAGCGGCATATTGACACCTCCTTCCTTTTTTTTATTATACAACAAAAATATACATAATGAAAAGTGCAGGTTGTTATTATTGGAGTTTTCTTTGAAATGGGTGGCAATAAAATGTATAATTATGATATGACAGTTGTAAATATTGATGAAACGCAGAAAATGCTGGATGAGATCGCAGAGAAACTTCCAAAAGAGTTTTTTAAAGAACTGAACGGAGGGATACTTTTGTTGCCGGAAACCAAAAAAAGTCCCCATGCCAAAAAAAACGATCTCTATATACTTGGTGAGTATGTGAGAAACAGTTCCATGGGTAGAATGATATACATATATTACGGATCCTTTCAAAGGCTGTTCGGCCATATGGAAAAAGAAGATTTCAGGATGAGGTTAAAAGATACGCTTCTTCATGAATTTACACATCACCTTGAATCTCTGGCAGGGGAAAGGGGACTGGAAAAGAAGGATGAAGAAAAACTGGCAAGATATATGCAAAACAAAAAAATATGACTCATAGCATAAAAGACGGAATTATCTGTCTTTTTTTATTGACGGCCATGAACATAAGTGATATAATAATATATGTTCATAAATAGAAATATGTGTTCATATTAAAAACAAATCAAAAGCGGAGAAATATATTCGCTAAAAAAGTAAAAAGTATGATGAGGTTTGCTATGCAAAAGCCAAAAAAATTAATGCCGGGAGCCACCATAGGTGTTATTTCACCTTCCAGCCCTTCTGAAACAAGAAGTGAGGTCCCGCGGGCAGTCGAGTACCTTTCGGCCATGGGATATAATATCATAACAGGCAGAAATCTTAATAAAACGAAGGGGTTTGTTGCTGCCTCGGAGGAAGACAGAGCGGCCGATCTGAATGAAATGTTCAGACGGAAGGACATAGATGCCGTTTTTGTTACACAGGGCGGATACGGAGCAGCACAGCTGCTTGATCTGATCGATTTTGAAATGATAAAAAAGAATCCCAAAATATTCACGGGATTCAGCGACATTACTTCCCTGCATCTTATGTTAAATAAATTCTGTGACCTTGTAACATTTCACGGACCCGGCATGGCAAGATTCAATGAAGAAGATCTTACGGAATATACTAAAAAACAGTTTTTTGATGCCTTGTGCACGGACAAGCCGCTGGGAAAGATAAATACGGCGGACAAAAAGAAATGGCTATATAAAATAAGCGGAGGCAAAGCAGAAGGGCAGATAACAGGCGGCAATTTGACCCTGGTATGTGCAAGTTTGGGGACACCCTATGAAATAGATTGCAGAGACAAAATACTGTTTCTTGAGGAAGTTGATGCGGAACCCTGGATAGTCGACCATAATATGTGCCATTTGAGGAACTCGGGAAAACTTAACGATGCCATTGGATTTGTCATAGGAGAGTGCAAGAACTGCAGACCCTACGACTATAAGCCCGGATACAACTGCGACATAAGTCTGGAAGAAGTTCTTGAGTATTATCTCAAAGATCTTTCAAAACCGGTCCTTTATGGTTTACCTCTTGGGCATACAGACGATATAGCGACCATTCCACTGGGAGTATCTGCATTGCTTGATGCGGATTCCAAAACGCTCGAAATAAAACAGAGCGGTGTTTTATAGTGCGATATGCAAAAAAGCAGTAATACATAAATAACATAACAGTTACTTTTTAAGGAGGAGATAAAATGAAAAAGAAAATAGCAAGGATCATAATTTGTCTCATACTGGCATCCAGCTTTTGCTTTGGGGCAGCAGGATGCGGAGACAAATCGGGATTCGTTGTGGGAACCAGTGAATTTGTAGATTCATTGAACCCGTTCGTTGCCTGGTCGGAGGTCAGTCTGGAAGTATTCAATCTGATCTACGATCCTCTGGTTAGATTTGATGAAGAACAGAAACCGACTCCTGCCCTGGCAAAAAGCTGGGAAGTAAGTGATGATGGCCTTTCCTGGACTTTTGATCTGGCAAAGGCAAACTGGCATGACGGAGAGAAGTTTACATCAAAGGATGTCAAATTCAGTTATGAATTGTTTTTGACTGAAACAGGAGAAGGCTCCTATTACGGAGCATATTTGAGCGGTATCGAAAGCATCGAATGTCCTGATGAAAGTACAGTGGTGATCAAAACGGAAAAACCCAAAGCGGACATGCTTTATATACCCACACCTATACTTCCGGAGCACATCTGGGGAGAAGTAGGTGAAAAGAAACTGGCCGATTATAAGAACAAGGAGCCGGTGGGCACGGGTCCCTACATGTTTGCAGAAATGCAGGAGGGGTCTTTAACTATTACTGTCAATGGAGATTACTTCGGTGATCCGGGAACTGTAGAGTCATATTCATTCGTTGAATACAAAAACAGCGACAGTATGGCTCAGGCCCTAAAAGCCGGGGAGATAGACGGAACCACTTCAATAAGTGCGGCTCAGATGGGACAGCTTGAAGAAGAAGAAGGAATAAAGGTGATCTCAGGTCAGATACCAGGATTTACTCAGCTGGGTTTCAATCTTAAAGAAGACGGTAAAGGTAATCCTCTGCTGAAGGACAAAGAAATAAGACATGCCATAGAATGCTGCATCGATAAGCAAAAAGCTCTTGAAATGGCATATTCCGGGCAGGGAGAAGTAGGAGATACTCTGATCAACAGCTTTTCTCCCTACAAATGGACACCGGAGGGGGATACTTTAAGGGACTATGATATAGAAAGAGCAAACGAAATACTGGATGCCGCAGGATACAAAGATACGGATGATGACGGTATCAGAGAAGACAGCGGCGGCAATGATCTGCAATTCGATCTTATAAGCATTGCAGACAACACAGAAGAAGTGAAACTGGGACAGATAATCAAAGCCGGATGCGAAGAGGCAGGCATAGGTATCAAATGCGTGACCATGGAAAGCGGAGCCCTTAGCGACAAGGTATACGAATTTGATTATGATATGTTCATATGGGGCTGGGGAGCAGATGTGGACCCGGGCAGCATATTGAATATCCTGACATCGAATTATGACTATGCGGAAACGGGATGGACAAATGATGAGTATGACAGTCTTTACAAGGAGCAGTCCACGCTGATCGATTTTGATGATAGAAAGGCTGTAGTCGATGAATTACAGCAGATAGCATACGAAGAGGCCCCATATATAATTCTGGTATATGACAATTACATACAGGGAATAAACAGCGCCGACTGGCAGGGATTTGTTCAGATCCCCGAAAACGGATGCTATTTCCTGAATATGACCGACTGTAATTATGTAAACATAAAACCTGCTGAATAAACACAGAGTTGACCAAAAAATATGCTGCAGAGAGTCTTATCGGCGGCAGATATATATCTGCCGCCGTATCTTCACAGAGGTGATCTATGAGGAAAGTATACATAATCAAAAAAACCATATATGCAATAATAACGATACTGATCGTTTTGGTCTTCAATTACATACTTTTCAGAGTACTTCCCGGAGATCCCTTATCCATGTTGATGAGGAATCCAAAAGCCACGCCTGAAATGATAGAACATGTTGAGGCAATGTACGGACTGAATGAGTCCTGGTGGGTGCAGTTTGTTACATACTTCCAAGATATGTTCCATGGAGATCTGGGGACGTCCTTCGTATATAAGGAGCCTGTAACTGCTGTTATCGGACCGAAGATACTGCCTACAGTCATTCTTTTCGGACTGGCAGAGCTTCTGGCAATTTTTGTGGGCATACTGCTGGGCATCATTGCAGCATGGAAGAGAGGCACAAAGGCGGATGTGGGGACACTGGGATTTGCCCTGGTCACGTATTCGATGCCCACTTTTTGGCTCAGTATGATAATGCTATCGCTTTTTTGCGTCACCCTGCAGATATTCCCTGTGGGAGGAATGGAAAGTCCCGGTATGGCCTTTGCCGATATGGGGACAAGATTCCTCGATATACTGCATCACCTGATCCTGCCTGTAATAACAATGAGCATACTTTTGATAGGAGAATATGCGCTTACCATGAGGAATGCACTTATGGATGTACTTGAGGAGGATTATATTACTACCGCAAAAGCAAAAGGATTTTCAAGCAGATATGTTCTGAGAAGGCATGCCGTGCCCAATGCGATGCTGCCGATGGTGACAATAATAGCCATAAACCTCGGATTGGTAGTTGGAGGAGCTGTGCAGGTGGAAACCGTTTTTTCCTGGCCGGGACTGGGAAATCTTATGTATGAAGCGCTTAATTCGAGGGATTACCCTGTGCTTCAGGGGCTTTTCCTCCTTATAACCGTGTGTGTTATAGTTGCCAATTATATTGCCGACATAACCTACTCATACATCGATCCCAGGGTAAAGGAATAGGGGGTAAAGATAATGAGCAGTGCAAAAAGCATGATGAGAAAAAGAAAACTCAAAGAATTCGCCGGCAGCATAAGAAGAAACAAAATGGCAATGACGGGAACGATAATACTGTCCATATTCATCTTGGTAGCCATTTTCGGCCCCATTATAGTGCCTTTTTCGACTTTGGACTTCGGCGATGCGGAAGATATGATGCAGCCTCCCAGCAGCGAGCATTTACTTGGTACGGACGATATGGGAAGAGATGTGCTGGCAAACCTTATGTCGGGAGCAAGGATATCCCTTCTATGCGGATTTTTGGCCACAATAATATCAATGGTAATAGGCACGATAATAGGAATAGCCTCCGGATATTTCGGAAAAGCCATTGATAATGTATTAATGAGGTTCACCGACTTTTTCCTTGTAATACCATGGTTGCCATTGATGATGGTGTTGGCGGCAATACTGGGAACAAGCATCTGGAATATTATATTTGTTATAGGCATAACCAGCTGGGCCGGAACAGCCAGAGTAGTAAGGGCCCAGACACTTTCGGTCAAGGAAAGGCAGTTTGTTGAGCGGACCGTATCCATAGGTGCGGGCAACATCCATATAATGATAAGACATGTACTGCCAAATGTCTTTCCCCTTATATTTGCAAACACTGTTCTTATTGCTGCGGTGGCCATAACTTCGGAGACCACTCTCAGTTTCCTCGGGCTTGGGGACACCACAAGAGCCAGCTGGGGCATGATGTTGCATTATGCCTTTGAAAGCGGTGCGGCAAGTTCAGGGGCTTGGTGGTATTATCTGCCTCCGGGACTTTGTGTCGTGCTGGTGGTTCTGTCCTTTGCGCTTATGGGATATGCATTTGACGAAATAATGAATCCCAAACTTAAAGAGAGGTAGAGATATGAAATTACTTGAAGTTAAAAATCTCAGAACATATTTCACCATCTCCCAGGGAACCGTCAAAGCAGTGGATGATGTGAGTTTCGATCTGGACCATGGCGAAGCCTTGGGGATCGTGGGCGAATCAGGCTGCGGTAAAACGACCAGTGCACTTTCCATTGCAAAGCTTCTCCCCAAGGAAGGGAAAATAGTCGGTGGAGAGATACTCCTTGAGGGGGAGGATCTGGCGAAACTTTCAGATGAAGAAATACAGAAGCACAGATGGAACGATGTTTCGATATGCTTCCAGGGAGCCATGAATGCTTTGAATCCTGTTATGAAAATTGGAGAACAGATAGCAGAAGCAATAGTGCTCCATCATAAATCATCCGAAAAAGATGCAATGAAAAAAGCTGCAGAACTCCTTGAATTGGTGGAAATACCGGGCGAAAGGATCAACAATTATCCCCATGAGTTTTCCGGAGGTATGAAGCAGAGAGTCATGATAGCAATGGCTCTTGCCTGCGATCCTAAAATAATAATAGGTGATGAGCCCACAACAGCTCTTGATGTTATGGTGCAGGCTCAGATATTGAACCTCCTTGAAAGATTAAGAACAGAGTTTGACATGGGCTTCATCCTTATCACCCATGACCTTTCCATACTGGCTGAAACATGTGACAAGATCGCAGTCATGTATGCGGGAAGGATCGTCGAAAAGGGTTCTTCAGAAGATATTTTCCAAAGGACCGGCCACCCCTACACAAAAAAACTTATAAAATGTTTTCCTGATATAAAGGGGAAGAAAACGATGATGGAGGGGATACCGGGAGCACCACCCAATATGCTGGAAATACCCTCGGGATGTCCTTTCCATCCAAGATGTGAATATGCGGAAGAAGTATGCAGGACATCAATGCCGGATAACATAGAAAGACATCAGGGACACTTCGTGGCCTGTCATAAGTGGGAGGTGATAAGAAGTGAGCGATAATATAGTAGAAGTAAAGGACCTCAGGGTACATTTTACGCTTAAAGGTTCCCTGGTCCAGGATGCAGCCGGCAGACGAAAAAAGATAGTAAAAGCCGTTGACGGAGTCAGTTTTGAAATAAAACAGGGGGAGATACTTTCTCTTGTGGGAGAGTCGGGAAGCGGCAAAACCACCACAGGTAAAGCCATACTTGGCCTTGTTCCCTTTGAAGCAGAGAAAATGTTGTTCAGAGGGGAAAAGATAAACATAAAGGAAAAAGAATACAAAAGAAAATTCCGGCAGGCGGCGCAGATGATATATCAGGATCCATATCAGTCTCTTAATCCGAGAAATCAGGTGATCGACATTGTTACTGAGCCCCTTGTAGTGAATAAACTTGTTGAATCGGAAGAAGAAAGACTTGAACTTGGCAAAGAGGCCCTTGAACGGGCGGGACTGACACCGGGAGAAGATTTCTTTTTCAGATATCCCTACGAGCTTTCGGGGGGTCAGAGGCAAAGGGTAGTAATTGCCAGTTCCATGATAATGGGCCCTTCATTTGTTGTGGCCGATGAACCGGTTTCAATGCTGGATGCTTCCATAAGGACCGGTATACTTAAGCTCATGATGGATCTTCGCCGCGAAAACGATCTGGCATACCTTTTCATAACCCATGACCTCTCCCTGGCATGGCTGATTTCTGACAGGATAGCGATAATGTATCTGGGCAAAATAATGGAAATGGGCGATTCGGAAATAATAATATCCAGTGGCAAACACCCCTATACAAAAGCACTGACAGACATAATGCCAAAGCCCGGCATAAAAAAAGAAGGACCGAGAAAAGTGCTTCAGGGAGAAACCCCGGATCCAACCGAGGTAATTGAGGGATGCAAGTTCTGCAGCAGATGTCCCATAAAAGAAGAAATATGCAGCAGAGAGGAGCCGCCGATGAAAGAGGTGGAGCCGGGACATTTTGTTGCATGTCACAAAGTCTAGAGGCAAGAGAGAAAAGAAGTGGATAAAATAGATATAATAACAGAAATCAAAAAAACAGATGTTGCAAAGTTGACATCCGACATGATAAAGATCCCCAGCTATTCATTTCTGGAAAACCAGGAAGAAGCAGTAGCAAAATATATTTATCGTTTTATGCAGGAAAGAGGCATAGATTCGGAAATACGTGAGATAGCAGAAGGAAGATACAATGTCAACTCTGTAATACCCGGAAGAGGAGGCGGCAGATCTCTCATGTTTTGCGGCCATATGGATACGGTACCTGCCTATGATATGAATGATGCTTTTGGCGGAAGGATAATGAACGGGCGAATATATGGCAGGGGAGCTGTGGATATGAAAGGTCCTATGGCAGCTATGATGGCAGCTTTTGCCGGGATAAAGTCTTCAGGAATTGAGCTAAAGGGAGATCTTATTTTTGCAGCACTGGCCGATGAAGAGGAAACGGGACTGGGAGCGGAAAACCTGGTAAAAGAAGGACCTTTTGCAGATGCGGTCATAGTGGGGGAACCCTGCTTCATGGATATTTGTCTCGGCCACAAAGGACTTGAATGGATAGTGGTTGAAGTTCTGGGCAAAAAAGTTCATGGCGGAAGCATGGAAAGCGGCATCAATGCCATAACCATGGCCGCCCGCCTTATCGAATATCTGACAGGACCATATTCCGCAAAGCTTGCAGAGAGAAAACATCATTGCCTCGGAAATCCGACAATAAATATCGGAACAATAAGAGGAGGAGATCAGCCAAGTACTGTGCCTGACAAATGCGAGATACGTCTTGACAGAAGGTATCTTCCCGGTGAAGACAAAGACAGCGTGTATAAAGAATTGGAAGATATAATGGATCTGATGGCAGCCGATTATCCACCCTTCAAAGCAAGAGTAAAAAGCATGTATGAAGGAAAAGATCTTATGCTTCATAAACCCTTTTGTACAGATGAAAAAAGCAGTATAGTAAAAGCAGTGCAGAAAGCGGCAGAAGATCTGGGAGTGCCGCAAAGAAAAATCGGAGCATTTCCCGCATGGACAGATGCGGGAGTAATAAGCGGATATACAAAAAGTACATGTATAGTCATGGGCCCCGGAGATCTTTCTCTGGCCCATTCAGCGGGGGAATCCGTTGATGAAGAAGAACTGAAAGAAGCTGCATTGATATACGGAAGAACAGCAGTGAACTTCTGCGGGCTTTGATTATATCACAGCCTTTTTCCGGAGGTGAGAAGGAAATGAAAGAGAAGATAGACAGCTACATAGATGCAAATAAAGATAACATCATAAAAGACATAAAAGATCTTGTCAGATTCAGAAGTGTAAGCGGAAATATGGAGGAGATAAAAAATGCCCTTGACTTTTCCATTGGACTGGCAGAAAAAATGGGATTTAAAACCATGGGGACCTCAAAAGGGGATGTGGCAATAGCCGAGATCGGAGAGGGACAGGAAACCGTGGGAGTCCTTGTGCATGTGGACGTTGTGGATGTGGGAGACCCAGAAAAATGGACAGGAGATCCGTTTGAATTAAGGGTAAAGGAAGGACATATCTGGGGCAGGGGCACGGCAGATGACAAAGGCCCCGTTATTATGTGTCTTTATGCCATGAAGGCAATAAAAGATCTTGATATTCCTCTGAAGAAAAAAATATGGCTTATAATAGGGACTTCTGAAGAAACTGAATGGACAGATATAGAAAACTTCAAAAAAGAATTCAGGATGCCGGATTACGGATTTTCTCCCGACGGAGATTTCCCCATTTATAATATTGAAAAAGGATATGCAGATGTTGAACTGACATTTAAGGAAGAAGACGAAAACATTCCTGTTTTTCTTATGGCAGGTGACAGTCCCAATACGATACCTTCAAAGGCCGAGATCACTTTTGCAAAGGAAGAAAAGCGCGTATTCAATGGTATTTCTGCTCACAGCTCCACACCGGAGGAAGGGGATAATGCCATAGAAAAGCTGTGCACAAAGATCGGTAAAGAAAAAAATCTTAATTTCGTAAAATTTGTGAACGACTTTCTTAACGGGGATTTCAATGCTTCAAAGCTTCACATAGATGACGGACAGGAAAAATACAAAGGAAGATATGTAGGGCTCAGTACGGCTGTGCCCACCATGTTAAGGCTCACGGAAGACGGAGTGTCTATGAACATAAACATAAGACAGAAATTCGGAGTATCTGATCAAGGTATACTGGAGGCATTTTCAAAACAGTCAAAAAAATATTCATATAAATACAGCTTGAGAGAAAGTCTTGCACCCATGTTTGTCGATGAGAGCCTGGAACCCTTTCAGCTTATGCAGCGGGTTTCCGAAGAATACGGTTGCGACGGCAGTTTCAAAGTGGCTGACGGTGCATCCTATGCCAAGACCATGAAAGACTGTGTTTCATGGGGCCCTGTATTTCCGGGGGATTTCATGGCGGCTCATGTAGAGGATGAAAGATTATCAATCGACACCATGATGCTTGCAACAAAACTTTATACTTCGTTTCTTGCAAGGACTGCCAGTGATATTGACAAAAAGCAAAAGCTTGAAGATATGACAAGCCTTGACAAAGCCCTGTATATATTGTCATTTTTCACGGAAGAACCTTACAGATATTCAGTGGGTCACATTGTCAAGCTTACAGGGATAAACAGGACTACTGTTTACAGAAATCTTGTATCACTCCAAAAAGCGGGACTCCTAATAAGAGAAGAAGAAAATGGCCTATATTCCCTGGGACCCGAAACGTACAGGATGGGCAACGTCTATCTTACAAATGCGGACTATGAAGACAGTATACTGGGCATACTGGAAGACATAGCAACTGAAACAAGAGAGTCTGTGGGGCTGGCTCGCCTTGAAGGAGACAAAATCGTTTCTATATATTCAGTGGAAAGCCATCAGTCCATAAAAATGAACGAC
>DBPK01000014.1 GCA_002304835.1 Firmicutes bacterium UBA1422 | reverse complement strand
CCCATAATAAAATATGTGTTCTTTTTTTTCTTCACTATGTTCATGTATTTTCTTATAAGGAATTCAAGGGCTTCCTGATCGTCTTCCTGGGCCAGTATGGCCAGTTGCTCATCGGAAAGACCATCAAACCTTGGAGTCTCTATTTTTTTTGTGTATTTTATTTTGCCGTTATTTTTTTTCATTTCTCTGCCTTCTGATTTCATACATAAGAACTGCAGCTGCATTTGATGCGTTCAATGATTCTATTTTTCCCGCCAACGGTATCGATACAGCAAAATCACACTTTTCTTTTATAAGTCTTCCGATCCCTCTTCCCTCTGCTCCGATAACAAGACCAACTGGTCCCGTAAGATCGGGAGGGGTTTCTTCCCCGTCCGGATATATGGTCTTGCCGTCCATATCACATGCAACGACCCATAGTCCTCTTTTTTTGAGGTCTTCCAAAGTCCTGCTGAGATTTGTAACTTGGGCGCACATCATATGCTCCGAAGCCCCGGCGGAGACCTTCGCTGCCGTTTCCGTTACTCCCACGGATCTTCTTTTTGGTATTATTATACCGTGGGCTCCGGCACACTCAGCTGTTCTTATTATGGCTCCCAGATTATGCGGATCCTCTATTCCGTCCAGCAGCACAAGAAATGGATCCTCTCCTTTTTGTTCTGCCAACATCATCATTTCATCAATACTGCTGTATCTGTATTCTGAAACATATGCTATTATGCCCTGGTGATTTTTCCCACCTGCTATTTTATCAAGTACTGCTTTTTCTTCATACCTTACAGGAATGTTTTTTTCTCTTGCGGAAGCTATTATTTTTTTTGCCGATCCTTCCGATCTTTTTGCTGCCATTATAAAAGCTGTTTCTCTTCCCGCCGATAAGGCTTCTGAAACAGCATTTCTGCCGATGAGTATATTCTCTTTGCCGGGGCTTCCCGTGTTCCTGCTATTTTCTTTCATATTTTTCAAATCTGTACCTGACCCCTTTGTCTTCGCAGATATCGCTGGTCCAGGTTTTTATAAAATCCTCGGACTCATCCAGATTTATGAAGTATCTGTCGGCATCGAAGGTTTCCATTATGCGGGTAACTAATATCTCTTCACAGTAGGGAAGGAACTGCTCATATATGGATTCTCCTCCGGCCACGAAAACATCCTGGCCGTCATCCAAGAATATCTCATCAAAAAACTGATCCATACCGTTGCATACCACACATCCCTCTTTCTCAAAGCAGTCATCACTGGTAAGTATTATGTTTTTTCGGTCAGGAAGAGGGTTGCAGCCCGGAAGTGATTCCAGGGTTTTTCTCCCCATCACAAGAGTCTTCCCTTTTGTTTTTTCTTTGAAATATTTCAGATCGCCGGGCAGATGAGCCAAAAGTTTACCGTCTTTGCCTATACCCCAGTTTTCATCTGCTACAACTATTGCTTTCATGGAAAGTCTCCTTATACTGCTATTGGTATCCCCTTTATCTGGGGGTTTTTTTCATAGTCCTCTATTATCACATGTTCTGTTTTGAACTCATAGAAATCTTTTATGTTTGGATCCAGTTTGAATTTTGGTGCCGGGTAAACGGGTCGTTTTATAAGCTCTTTTATGATCGGTATATGCCTGTCATAAATATGTGCATCCGATATCACATGCACCAGCTCTCCTGCTTTGAATCCAGTGACCTGGGCAAGCATGTGCACCAGCACGGAATACTGGACCACATTCCAGTTATTCGCCGCAAGGATATCCTGGGAACGCTGGTTCAATATGGCATTCAGTTTATCGCCTGTAACATTGAAGGTCATGGAATATGCGCATGGTTCCAGTCCCATTTCCAACAGATCCCGAAAATTGAATATATTTGTCATTATGCGTCTGGAATAGGGCTGGTTCTTGAGCTGCCATATCACATTGTCCACCTGATCCATTTCTCCCTGGGCAAATCTATATTTGACTCCCAGCTGATAGCCGTATGCCTTTCCTATGGATCCTTCCTCATCGGCCCACTGATCCCATATATGTGAATTAAGATCATTTATATTATTGGATTTCTTTTGCCATATCCAAAGAAGCTCATCCACTGCAGACTTGATCGCTGTAGGCCTTAGGGTCAATGCGGGGAACTCCCGGGACAGATCATACCTGTTTATAACACCGAATTTTTTTATTGTATGGGCCGGTGTACCATCTTCCCATCTTGCCCTTACTTCTTGCCCCTCTGTGGAAAATCCGTTTTGAAGTATATCTTCACACATGTCAATAAACAATCTGTCAGCCCTGCTCATATTGTGCCTCCTAAAAAACTAAATATTTGATAACTATTCCTATGGCTCCTATTACTATTATCACCAGAAGGACTTTTTCCGTCGGGGACCAGGATTTTTTTTCTTCGCCTGTTTTCTTTGCTTCCTCCCGGCGCCTTCTGTTTTCTTTATCGACTTCCCTGTTGGTAATATAGTAGTCGCCCACCATATCCCGGAATTTATTTCTGGTTTTCTTCGACAATACAGTCGACCGCCTTTCCTAGTATTTCCTCCAGCCTTTTTGAATCTCCTCTAAGATAAAGATATCCTATAAGTGCTTCAAATGCCGTAGCCCATTTATATGTCAAAGGAGCCGCATTTTGTGGCCTGCTGGTGCTTCGTCTGTTGCGGGCCCTTTTGACCAGCGCCTTCTCGTCTTCGTTAAGATCTTCAAATATCTCTTTTATGGCCTTTGCCTGACCATCTGCTCTCACATGCATAACGGCATTCTTATGCATCCTGCTTGTTTTCTGTGGACCTTTCTCAAAAAGCATCTTTCTTATGTAGAGTTCTTGAACGGCATCTCCAACAAAAGCCAGTGCCGTTGTATCCCTGTTTAAAAGGTCAGTGGTCATTACCGCCTTGCTCCTTTATTATCTGGACTCCCTGGGGAGTGTCTTTCAGAGTGATACCCTTAGCCTTCAGCATATCCCTTATTTCATCTGCCCGGGCAAAATCTTTGTTCTGTCTGGCCAACCCACGCTCCTCAATCAACTTTTCTATCTCAGGATCGATCGTATCATCTTCTTCCTGGCCGTCTTGCAAAAATCCCAAAATATTGCAGAATTCCATAAGTGTTTCAAGGCACTTCTCTGCAAATTCTCTGCTGGTGCCCTGCTTGATTGCCGTATTTATTTCGGTGATCAGCTCAAATACCGCTGTGATGCCATCAGCTGTGTTAAGGTCGTCATCCATGGCGGATATGAACATCTGCCTGTATTTATCCATGCCTTCTATTTTCTTTTTTTCTTCTTCCGTAATGGTGCCAATGCTGTTTTTGATCATATGCTTCAGATTAAGACTTGCATTTTTTATCCTTTCCAGACTGTTCTTTGCCTGTTCCATAAGTTCATCACTGAAATTTATGGGACTCCTGTAATGCCCGGAAAGAAGAAAAAATCTTATGACCTCTCCGCTGTAGGATCTCAGAATATCTCTTACAGTAAAAAAGTTGCCCTTGGATTTGGACATTTTCTCATTGTCTATGGTTATGTAGCCGTTATGCATCCAGTATTTTGCGAAAGGTTTGCCGTTATGGGCCTCTGACTGGGCGACTTCGTTTTCGTGATGAGGAAATGTAAGATCCTGTCCCCCCGCATGCAGATCAATTGTGTCTCCAAGATATTTTTTTGACATGGTGGAACACTCAATGTGCCAACCGGGCCTTCCCATGCCCCAGGGCGAATCCCATGCTATTTCATCATCATGTTTTCTTGCTTTCCAGAGGGCAAAATCCAGCGGGTCTTTTTTCTTTTCTTCCACCATTATCCTGGCACCCGATTCCAGATCCTCTATGTTCTGTTTTGAAAGTTTACCGTATCCTTTGAATTTTCTTGCACTGAAATAAACATCTCCGTCTACCTCATAAGCATATCCCTTGTCTACAAGATCTTTTACGAATTTTATTATCTCATCAATATTTTCTGTTACTTTCGGATGGAAATCTGCCCTTGCCACGTTCAGAGCCTTTGCATCTTTGTAATACTCTTCGATGTACTTTTCGCTTATCTCAGAGGCAGTTACTCCTTCTTCTTTTGCCTTGTTTATTATCTTATCGTCCACATCGGTGAAGTTCTGAACGAACCGGACTTTTTCTCCCCTGTATTGGAGATATTTTCTAAGGGTATCAAAAACAACAAAAGGTCTCGCATTACCGATATGAAAATAGTTATATACCGTTGGTCCGCAAACATATATTTTGATCTCACTGCTGTCAGTGGGAATAAATTCTTCCTTACTTCTCGTCAGAGTGTTGTATACTTTCATTTTCCAGCTCCTTAACTTTTTGTTCAAGCATTACTATACGTCTTCTCAGGCATTCCATTTCAACTGTGGTTGGGTCCGGAAGATCCACCTGATTCATTTCTTCAGTATGCTGTCCCGGTCTCTTTACTATTATTCCCGGAACTCCCACCACTGTGCATCCGTCGGGCACTTCTTTGAGCACTACCGATCCGGCTCCTATCTTTACATCGTTTCCCACTTTGAAGGGACCAAGGACCTTTGCCCCTGAACTCACTATCACTCTGTCACCGATGGTGGGATGCCGTTTGCCCGTATCCTTGCCGGTACCTCCCAGGGTCACTCCCTGATATATGGAAACATCATCTCCGATTTCAGCGGTTTCCCCGATGACCACAGCCATGCCGTGATCAATGAAGCATCTTCTTCCGATGGTGGCTCCGGGATGTATTTCTATCCCGGTAAAAAATCTTGTCATCTGAGAAATTATTCTGGCCAGAAGTTTGATGTTGTGCTTATACAGAAAATGCGCCGGTATATGCCACATCCTTGCCCATATTCCCGGACAGCACAGCAAAACCTCAAATCCTGTCCTGGCGGCCGGATCTTTTTCAAGTACCGTTTTTATATCTTCTCTTGTGGTTTTAAAAAAAGCCATTATTTATATCCCCACTGATACACTTATCCCCCGTATATCAAACTTTTAGTTATAGATTTTCGTAATGCCCGGTTTTTTATAGGTATTCATTGGATCGACCGCTATAGGTATTTCATTGGATCAACCGCTGTGGAAAGGCTGGATCCCCTCCATATCTCAAAATGAAGATGGGGAGTTGAAGCGTTTCCGCTGGAACCGACTTCAGCTATTTTCTGACCTCTCTTTACGGATTGCCCTGCTTTGACATTAACTGACTGACAGTGGGCATATACGGTAGTCATGCCGTTTCTGTGCCTTACCTTTACTATTATTCCCCATCCATACCCTGATTCTCCCGCTTGGAGCACATAACCGCTTTGTGACGCGTAGATAGCAGCCCCGTATCCGGCTCCTATATCTATGCCGTCATGAAAAGCTCCGCCTCTTGGTCCGAATCCCGATATAACGTTCATTGAGGAAAGTGGCTTGCCGAACTCACCGGATCCTGTGTTTTTAAGATCGGCTCCCGCAGTACCCACAAGTATCACTTTACTGCTGGCCTTTGTCAAAACGTTCTTTTCGATTATTTCTTTGCTTAAAACTTTGCCGTTTTCTTTTATTATTTTTGTCTTTATTTCTGTTTTGCCGCTACAACCGTTTTTCTTTATCTTCTCTGTGCCTGCTTCAAGGGATGTCACATTTTTTCTGATTGTTTTACATTTGGTGATCTTGATATCCTCACACAATTCTCCCGAAATCACTGTCAGGGGATCCTTTCCCTCTGTAAGCTTTACTATTGCTTCGTCTATATTCAAAAGTTCTGGTGTGTTACATCCGTTATCTGCATCAAGTCTCTCAATTTTCACTTCTTCTTTGAACTTCAGGAAAAGTATTTTGTTTTCTTCGGAAACATACTGTTTTTTTATTCCTTCGATCGCAAGCCGGGCTGCTTCTTCGCCGGAAAGGATCGCAGCTTTTTTGCCTTCCACTTTTATTACCCAAGGATGCTGCATCACCTGCCCCGTTGCCGTTACCAGCGGTCTATCAATGGGTCCCCCGGTAATCAGCCATCCCAATGCAATAGAAAAAACAAAAACAATAAGTGTCGCTACTACTATCCTCTTTTTGTGATTAACTTTTATTAAATTCATCAATCGCTCCCTTTATGTTATATGTCTGTTCAAATACAAGTCCAGACAGGTTTTACACCTGTCTGGAATATTATACATTATCGAATTGGCATAATCAATAAATCACAGATAATTGAAAGGATTTTTGGCTACGCCGTTAACTCTTACTTCGTAATGGAGATGTGTTCCTCTGGCATTTCCCGTTGCTCCCATGGAAGCGATCTTCTGACCCCTGGAAACCTTTTGTCCGACTTTTACGTGTACCTTGCTGCAGTGTGCATATCTTGTCTCAAGTCCGCCTCCGTGGCTTATTTTTACAATAAGTCCATATGTACCCGAGTAACAAGCCTGTGTGACTTTTCCGCTCTCGGATGCATAAATGGGAGTCCCCATGCCTCCGCCCAGGTCGATTCCGTAATGCATCCTTCCCCATCTCATACCGAATGAAGAAAGACGTCTCATGTTCGAAAGAGGTCTGCCCAGTGTACCGCTGTAATTATCTATAGAGCCTCCTGAGCTTGAGTATGAAGAACCGGAAGAATATGAAGATGATGATGAGGAACTTTCAGCAGTGCCCACAAGCACGACTTTAGCCTTTGCTTTTTTTATCGTCTGTTCGTCCAGCACTTCTTTTTCGATCACCTTGCCGTTCTCTTTTATAAGTTCAGTAACCACCTCTTTTTCTCCTTTGGATCCCTGGGTCTTTACTTTTTTTGTTCCCGCCGGAAGAGAATCGGTTTTTTTGTATATCGTTTTATATTTTGTTTCTTTTTTTGCAGTGCATATTTCCTTTGCCGCAACCGTTACTGCGTTTTCTTCTGTGATCCGGCATATCCCTTCATCTATATCGCATATATCAGGTTCCTGCTGGCCGTTTTTTATGTTCATTTCACAGACTTTTATATCTTCCTTTATTTTGACATTTATGATCTGGTTTTTTTCACATACGTAATTCTGCTTTACTCCGTCCATGATAAGCCGGGCTGCATCCCTGCTCCGTGCCACTATCTTCTTTTCTCCGTCAACGGATATGACCCAAGGGGTTTCCATCACTTTTCCTTCTGCAGATACAAAAGGCCTGTCGATTGCCTGGGAAGTCGATACCCATCCTGCCGTTACGGAAAAAATAAAAATGACCGCAGCGAAACCTCCAAGTTTTTTCTTTTGTGGTAAAGTAAGATGAAATATATCTGTTTCATTCAAAAGGGAACGCAGACCGTTTTTTATCCCGGCTGCTGTGCCTTTTATGCCTGCCCTTTTTATGTCAAGGACCTTGCTTTTTAGATTCTTTATTATTTCTGTCGGTGCCAAGAAAGCTTTGACTTTTGCCAAGTCTATTGTTTTTATTCTATCCCCTGCCCCCGTTAAAAGTCGTTTGATCGTAACGACCAGAAATGATCCGGCCTTTATCACCTTTTCTTTTAACATCGGTACTCCTCTTTCTTTTTTATCACTATTCACATTTTACAACCAAGGCCTACTGTCGACCTTTTATGTTTTATCACAACAAAAGGTTACAACAATGTCACTTTTCTGTCAAGTGTTGTTTCCGTGAAAATCCGAGCCTTTTGTGGGTACCAGATCCAATTTTTCTGCTATTTCAATAAACATCCGGATCTCTTTCTTTGAATGATCAGGATATATACATTCAAGTCCGAAGAGTCCCTTATCTTTCATTTTCTTCAGAAGCTTCTCCAGATTTTCAGCGAATTCAGAGCTTTCTCTTTCGCCTATATGTCTTATCTTGGCCGGGTGTGCCAGCACCGCTTTCCCCCCCGCACCATTAATAACACTTATGGCCGAAGCATCTGTTATTTTTTCTTTTTTGATCTGTCTTATTTCCTTGTCTTCAAATATGCCTCCCGGCGCAAAAGCATCTTTTTCGCATTTTATGTATCCTTTGTTCACCATTGCCCTGACAATCTGAGGCTTCCCTAAATAATCCTGTCCTTCTCTGAAAACCATATCCTTTGTTTCAAGGCCAAAACCTTTTTTCCTCAAAGCATCCAGAAGTTTTTTGTTTCTTTCTTCTCTATTGATCCTTGCCCTTTGGCATGCTTCCAGAAGTTCCCTGTTTTCATGGTCAATAAAATAACCGAGGATATGTACTCCTTTTCCGGAAGCCGCAGCCGACAGTTCTATCCCCGGTATTAATTCGATGCCGTATTTTCTGCCCGCTTCCAGAGCCTCCGGTATGCCGAAAACCCCATCGTGGTCAGTAATGGATATTTTGTTCAAACCTTTTTCCTTTGCATATCTCACAACCTCTTCCGGAGACATTCTGCCATCGGAATACCATGTGTGAAGGTGCATATCGGTTTTTTCCCCTGTAAGCATTTTACCTCCTGAACATATGATGTCTTCCTGCAACAGCCAAAGTTATATAAAGACCGATGCCCATCATTATTGCTGCAATAAGGATCGAAAACAGCGAATAACGCCACATAAAAGAAGTGTCCAGTATCCTGATGAGCAGATCGTCTTTGGGGAAGTTAAAAGAACTGAGGTCTCCGTGTATGGCCCGGCGCAGCGGCCCTAGGGCCACTGTCAAAGTGTCAAGTATCCCCAGCACCGCAAACCCGATAATAGAATAAAAATAATTTTTCAGAAGCAGATCTTTTTCTTTTTTTCTGCAAAGATATATATATATCCCTATTATAAGTATCAGGATGATCCCTGCAGCATATGCCTCCCTGTCAAGGGTATCTCTTATATTATTTACAGTCAGGGCATCTTTTTCGTTGAACAGTTCTTCGGGCATATATTCAAGATTCTCTTTCATACGAAACTCATGGGTTTTACCCATCATGTAGTCACTGAAAAGTTTGGCCACGTCTTCATTTTCGGCATATACCATCTCTTCACTGAGGACCTCTGTGGAATTCAGATGATAATTATAAAGGAACGTTGTGCGGAGCAAAACATTGTCACCGGCATACATGACAGCCACGGGTATCATAACAATAAGCAGCGGTGCCATGATTTTTGCCCACGGCACCGATTTTCTCTTTTTATTCTGCTTCCAGGGATTTTTTCTTGAGCTCCTTCTAAAACTGCGTTTCAGCCCTTCCATACGGCCGGCAAAAGTTTTTTTCTTTGGAACTATCCTGGGATCCCTTTTGGTTCTCTTGAACATGTTTGCCATTTTAAAATCTCCGCATTGATTTATCCAACCGGCATCATCGCTCTTCACGGAAATAAGGATTACTCAGATCTCCCGGCGGAAGATCTTCCTTACGGTTTTTATGTGTACCTATAATAACTATTATTATAGTCGCCAGATAGGGTATCATATCCACCAGATACTGGGAAACACTTATCCCCATGGCCTGCAGTCTGAATCCTATTATACTTAAGGCTCCGAAAAGAAGTGCCCCCAGAAAACCCTTTATGGATTTCCATGATGCAAATATTACAAGAGCAACTGCTATCCAGCCTCTGCCAGCCACAACATTTTCCTGCCAGACAGGTATGGTCCCCAGGGACATATATGCACCGCCCAGTCCGCAAAGGGCTCCGCCTATTATTATATTAACATATTTGTAAAGAGAAATATTTATTCCGGATGCATCGGCTGCGGCGGCGTTTTCGCCAACTGCCCGGGCATTCAGTCCTATTCTTGTCTTATTGTAATAAAATGCAGTAACTGCCACAAGTACAAATCCCATATAAACAAGGATATCCTGATCAAAAAGTGCCCGACCTATAACAGGTATCTGAGAAAGTCCGGGAATAGCAATGCTGTCAAAGGCGTCCCTTACTGCCGGAGTCAGGGGCACTCCCACATAACTTCTTCCCACAAGATTTGCAAATCCCGTTCCGAAAATCGTAAGTGTGAGGCCCGTTACGACCTGATTCGTTCTTAATGAAACGGTAAGCACTGCGAATATGGCCGCACCGGCACCACCGGCCGCACATGCCGCCAGAACGGCTATTTGAGGACTTCCTGTTGTATGGCCTGCAATGAACCCCACAACAGCTCCCATGAGCATCATGCCTTCAACGCCCAGATTCAGATTGCCTACTTTTTCAGTAATTATTTCGCCTATTGTGGCATAAAGAAGAGGCATCGCCGCAACTATGGCTGCCGCCAGAAAACTTTCCATACTATGCCACCTCCTTTTTTGAGCCCGGTCTCTTCATAAAAGAGATCTTATACTGCATGAAGAATTCGCTGCCCAGAACGAAGAAGAGTATCACGCCCTGTATCATATCAGCCACCGATGAAGGTATGGACATGGCCACCTGTATATATGCACCGCCCTGCAGAAGCATGGCAAACAATATGCATACGATCATCACTATGGGAGGAGACAGTCTGCCCAGCCATGCAGTTATGATCGCAGTAAAACCATATCCTGCGGAAATGCTGTATGTGAGAGTTCTTTCCACCGCGGAAATCTGTATCATTCCCGCCAGGCCGCAAAGACCTCCGGAAACCAGCATGGCACTTATTATTATGGCTTTTATATTCATACCTGCATATCTTGCCGTTTCCAGGCTTTCTCCTACAACAGATATCTCGTAGCCTTTTTTTGTATAGTTTATATAAACATACAAAAAAGCCACCGAAAGGATCGCCACTATCCATCCGCTGTGTGTTCCCAGAAAATCAGGAAGCTGGGCATTCTGGCTGAAGGTCTCGATCTTTGGGAACCCTCCCGAATTCGGATCTTTCCATGGTCCGAACTGAAGATATGTAACGAACTTGATGGCTATATAGTTCAGCATCAATGTAAATATCGTTTCGTTGGTACCGAAGCGTGCTTTGAAAAATGCCGGTATGAAGGCCCATATGGCTCCGCACAGTATGGAGGCTGCCATCATGCAAAGGATCATGATGGGTGCGGGAAGGGTGTCCGGAAAATTCAGTGCCACCAGGGCGGCTCCGAAGGCTCCCATCATTATCTGTCCTTCACCGCCTATATTCCAGAACTTCATTTTGAAGGCGACCAGTATACCCATGGAAACAATAATCAGAGGGATGGCCTTTGTTATGGTCTGCTCTATCCTCATGGTGGAGCCTACCGATCCTTCAACTATCCTGTAGTATGCTTCCAAGGGATCATATCCCATGGCAAGGATAACTATCCCTGCACAAGCCAGAGAGAGAATTATGGCGATCACCTGGATAACGGCTTCCTGCTTCTTCGGAAGAGCTGCTTTTTTAGTTATTTTTATCATGCTCTACCTCCTCTTCCAAAGGCCCGCCTGTCATAAGCAGCCCTATATCCTCTTTTGTGACTTGGTCCGGATCAACTATTCCTGTTATTTCTCCCTGACAAAGGACCATTATCCTGTCGCAAAGGCTCATGAGAACATCCAGATCTTCACCTATGAAAAGGACACCCACACCTTTTTGCTTCTGTTCATTCAGAAGATCATATATTTTGTATGATGCACCTATATCAAGTCCCCTTACCGGATAAGCTGTTATAAGTACTTTCGGATCTGAATCTATCTCCCGACCCAGCAGTACTTTCTGTATATTGCCTCCGGAAAGTTTTTTGACAGGAGTATATATGTCCGGAGTCATTATATCCAGAGCTTTTACTATTTTCTCCGCTTTTCTGGCGCAGGGTCCTCTTTTGAGGAAAATTCCCGGCTGCCCTTTATAGTCTTTCAGAACTATGTTATGGACTATATCCATGCTTCCCACAAGACCCATGCCCAGTCTGTCTTCAGGTATGAATCCCATACGGATACCCAGATTTATTATATCTCCGGGAGTTTTGCCCACTATGTTTTCTCCTTGGAAAAATATACGCCCTTTACTTGTTTTCACCAGTCCGGCGATACACTCGCAAAGTTCTTTCTGGCCGCTTTTTGCCACACCGGCAACACCAAGTATCTCTCCGCCCTTAAGTTCGAAGCTTATGTTTTCAAGAGCATTTTTGCCGTCCTTGTCCCTGACCTCAACTCCGTCCATTGTAAGCAGTTCCCCCGCCTCCTGTCCTTTTTCTTTTTTTATGGCCAGATCGACTTTTTTGCCTACCATCATCTCTATAAGTGTCCCCACATTCACATCGGTCGTATCAACAGTGGCCACAGATCTGCCTTTTCTGAGGACAGTCACCCGGTCACTTATTTCCATTACTTCGTTCAGCTTGTGGGTTATTATAACAACAGCGCATCCCCGGTCCCTCATATTCCTTATTATACGAAAGAGCTTTTCGATTTCCTGGGGAGTAAGTACCGCTGTAGGTTCATCCAGTATAAGTATATGTGCTCCACGGTAGAGCACCTTTATTATTTCAAGTGTCTGTTTTTCTCCCACGGACATACGGTATACTTTTTTGTCCGGATCTATATCAAGACCGTACATGTCGGAGAGATCTCTTATTTCTTTGGAAAGATCCTTGTCTCTGCTGCCCTTTTTTGCCTTCTGTCCCATTACCACATTTTCTTTTGCAGTAAGGATATCCACCAATTTAAAATGCTGGTGGATCATTCCGATCCCCAGCCCTATGGAATCCCTGGGAGATGTAAAAGTAACCTTTTGATCTTCCACAAAGATAGAACCGCTGTCGGGGATATATATCCCCGACAGCATATTCATCAATGTTGATTTCCCGGCTCCGTTTTCGCCCAGAAGGGCATGCACTTCGCCTTTTCTTACAGTTAGATCTACATCTTCATTGGCTTTCAGTGCTCCAAAGGATTTGGTGATCTTCTCCATTTGAATTGCAATATTCTGCACTGTCAGTCCTCCGAATCCTTATTCATATTCTGATGAAGTAACGCCTTTCACAAGAGGAAGCTCGTCAAGCCATATTTCTTCTCTTGTCAGTGTCTGACCTTCTTTGCACCAGTATTCTCCGTTTGTAAACTGTATCTCACCCGAAAGAGGAGCAAAATCACCTGCAACTATTTCTGCTTTTACTTCTTCAACTTTTGCCTTTATATCGTCTGAAACGAAATCAGCCAGAGGAGCCAGGTCAACGAATCCGTCAGCCATGTTTCCATAGTACTGGCTCGGCTTGAATTTTCCGTCCATTATATCCTGTACTACCTGGATATAATATGCATCATAGTGCCAGATAGGAGCTGTCATGAATGTTTCGGGATAATCCTTGCCTATATCAAGATTGTATCCTATGGAATGAGCTTCTGCATCTCTTGCAGCTTCTGTCGGGCCTACTGTATCGCAGTGCTGCTCAAGGACATCGCATCCCTGATCAAGAAGGGCTTCCGCTGCTTCTTTTTCTTTAGTCGGGTCATACCATGTATTGATATATACGACTTTTACTTCTGCATCGGGATTTACCGACTGAACTCCCAGGGCAAATGCATTTATTCCGATGTTTACTTCTGTGTATGGGAATGCTGCAACATATCCCACTTTGTTTGTTTCTGTGGTCATGCCCGCAACTATACCTGCCAGATATCTGGGTTCTTCCATGGCCCCAAAGAAATTGTCAAAATTGGTGTCATTGGATTTGTTGCCTGAGAAATGGAGGAAATACTGATCCGGATATTCATTGGCCAGCTCTTCCATACCGTCCATGAAACCGAAGCTTCCGGCTATTATCACCTGACATCCCTGATCCAGCAGATTCTTGCCTGCTGTTATGACTGCATCTTTGTCTTCATCAACTTCTTCAACGGTCATAGTCTCAACTGCACCGTCAAAATGTTTTTCCATGGCTGCTCTTCCCTCATCCTGAGCCTGAGTGAATCCGCCGTCTTGTGCCGTACCGAGATAGAGGAAGCCCACCTTCAGTGTTTCACTTTCCTCTTCGCTTTCACCGCAGCCCACAAGACCGAATGACAGAGTCAGCACCATTATTAGCGCTACCGCAACTGCAAATATTTTTTTCATTTTTCTCCTTCTCCTCCTAAAAATAAAAAGCAAAAACTCTTTCCGAACTGTTTTTGATAAATTCATTATAGTCTTTAGCCGGGTCAACAGGAAGTCTTTTTCGCAAAAAAGCATATTGTTGATAAGAAAAAAAATATAATGTTCGTATATATACGAACATTATATACAATAGGGCAATATACCGTTCACTCACTAAAGGTTATGATGCCGTCGCTTATTTTGCTTATGGAAACCAGGGATTCTACCCTGTATCCGGCACCTCTAAGCTTCTCTCCACCACCCTGGAACAACTTTTCTATTACTATGCCGATACCGGTTACCCGGGCTCCCGCCTGTTTTATTATGTCAGTCATGGCCAGGGATGCTTCTCCGTGGGCCAAAAAATCGTCTATGATAAGCACCCTGTCTCCCTTTTCAATAAATTTCTTCGATACCCTGACCAGAGAAACAGTCCCTTTGGTGAAAGACTTTGCTTCTGCTGAATAGGATCCTTCAATAAGAGTATTCGGTGAAGTCTTCTTTGCAAAGACCACCTGGGGATAACCAAAAAACGGAGCTGTCAGACAGGCAATGGCGATACCGCTGGATTCAACCGTGAGTATCTTGTCCACCTTGATATCTCCGAATCTTCTTTTGAATTCCTTCCCCATCTCGCTCATGAATCTCACATCGATCTGATGGTTCACGAATCCGTCGACCTTTACTATCTGGGTCCCTATGGCCTCTCCCTCATTAAGGATCTTTTTCTTCAATGCTTCCACTCTGTAATCCTCCTCATTCCCCGACAAAAAATCTTGCTTCTTCCATATCCTCTTCACCGAATACTTTGAATCCGGCTTCTCTCAGTTTTCTTACTGTGATGCCTTCTCCCTTGATCTTGCAGCCTGTAAAGGTTCCGTCATATATTATTTTGCTGCCGCAGGAAGGACTGCGCTGCTTCATTATACAGCAGGCCACTCTGTTTTCTTCTGCCAGCCGCACCGCTTCTTTTGCTCCCTTTTCATATTCTTCTGTAACGTCCTGCCCGGTTCTTGCCAGGACTCTTTCTCCTCTTATCTGCGAATCGGGTCTGGGTGTCTTTAATCCTCCGCAGACCTCGGGGCAGATCTTGACAAGTCTTCCCTCCGCCTTCCATTTGAGGAATGTGGGGTCATCAAATGATACATCCCCCTCATCATATCTGCATTTATCTCCATATAAACAGGCGCTGACCAGTATTTTTTTCATTTTGTCTTCCTTCTCTCGTTTTTTGTGTCTGCAAAGACTCTTTTATGATTATATTATAGGTAGATTTTTTTTACAATAAAAAATCACGTACTGTTTACACCTGCTTTTTTAATATTCTCCCAATTGTCATATCACTTTTTTCAAAGGCATAGCAAGATGATCCAAGGGCTACAATTTTAGCTTTACCCTTTTTTAGATGCCGGACTGATATATCCAAAAAAAAATAAATGCCCTGCAATAGGTGATATCACATATTTACAGGGCGTTTTTCGTGGTGCGGATGACAGGAGTTGAACCTGCATGAAATTGCTTTCACACGGACCTGAACCGTGCGCNNCAATTCCGCCACATCCGCATATCAAGTCACTTGATTATCATAATAAAAAGACCGTTTTTTGTCAACGGGTTTTTATGTTTTGTCAGGACTGCAGTGACTGTGTTTTATTGTATTTTGTGGGTTTTTTCAATTTTTTGGCAAAGAGAAGTTCGCAAACAGAAAGATTTATGTTATCATTATCAACAGGAGTTTTTTATGGGGAAAACAAGAAGGAAAACCGCTGTCAGAGCTTCAGCACATAAAAAGACCGCTTCGGGAAGACGTCTTTCTCCGGGCAGTAAACGCAGGAAGCCTAACAGACGCAGACGTCAGATCAACAAGGCCAGACTTTTTAAAGCAGTATTTGTCATCATCGTTGCTGCACTTATTATTTTTGCTGCTTCCTTGGTATGGCGCTTTATTTCTTTGCCACAGGCTCCCGATGACGGTCTTGATTTTTCTGTGCGGGGCATAGATGTATCCTCATACCAAAGCGGGATCGACTGGGCATCTGTCTCGGATCAGGGTTTTGCTTTTGCTTTCATAAAAGCCACTGAGGGAAGCAGTCATGTGGACAAGGAGTTTCAAAAAAACTGGGAGGCCGTAAACGATACTTCTGTAAGGGCAGGCGCCTATCACTTCCTGAGCTTTGAGAGTTCCGGAGCTTCCCAGGCAGATAATTTCATCAAGACCGTAGAAAAGAAAAGAGGCATGCTGCCTCCCGTAATAGATCTTGAGATGTATGGTGATTATCCTTCAAATCAGCCGGATGTAGATGCCGTTCATGCAATAATGGACCCCTTTATAGAGAAGATCGAAAAAAACTACGGCATGACCCCCATAATATATACTACCTATCATGTTTACAAAAAATATGTCAGCGGATACTATGACCACTGTGATATCTGGTTCAGCGATCCTGATATGAGACAGCTGCCCGACGGCAAGAGCTGGACTTTCTGCCAGTATTCCTTTGAAGGGCAATTAAAAGGAGCCGACGGCAAGATCATGAAAATAGATCTCAATGTATACCGCGGCTCCCGTTTTAGCTGGCTCTTTTATTGATACTTTTCTGCAAGTATCCTTCCCACATAGACCCCGCTGGCCGATGCCTGTGAAAGGGAATGGGTCACTCCGGACCCGTCGCCCAGAGCATAAAGTCCTTTTATTTTCGTTTCCAGGTTCTCGTCAACTTCCACCTTTGAATTGTAGAATTTAACTTCCACTCCGTAAAGCAGAGTGTCTTCGTTGGCTGTTCCCGGGGCTATCTTGTCCAGGGCATATATCATTTCGATTATATTGTCCAGCTGTCTTTTGGGTATGACCAGAGAAAGGTCGCCCGGAGTGGCCTTAAGAGTGGGCCTTGTGAAGCATTTCTCCATGCGCCTCTCGCTGCTCCTTCTTCCCTTCACCAGATCTCCGAACCTCTGCAGCAAAACTCCTCCGCCCAGCATGTTGGAAAGCCTTGCGATGGATTCGCCGTATTCATTGCTGNNGTGAATTTATTGGATACCAGAAGGGCAAAGTTGGTATTCTCTGTACGCAGCGACTCCTGTGAATAACTGTGACCGTTAACGGTAACTATGCCATTGGTGTTTTCCGCCACCACTTCCCCGTAGGGGTTCATACAGAAGGTCCTTACCATATCATTATACTTGTCTGTCTTATAGACTATCTTGCTTTCGTAAACATCATCGGTTATATGCTTGAATATCTCCGCCGCCAGTTCCACTCTGACCCCTATATCTACTCTGTTGCTTTTTTGTGCTATTCCCAGCTTGTCGCAGACTGATCCTATCCATTTGGATCCGGACCGTCCTGTTGCCAGCACCAGGTTGCCACATGAATATTCTTCCCCCGAATCTGTTTTTACCACAAAAGAATTGGAGTCCTTTACTTCCACATTTTTTATACATGTATGGAACTTGAAATCTATTTTTTCTTTTGTGAAGTCATATATTTTTTCAAGTATTTTTACATTCCTGTCCGTTCCCAGATGACGCACCTTTGCCTCCAGCAAATGAAGATTGTTTCTTAATGCTATCGTCTTCAGATCCGAATTTGCAGTGGAATAAAGTTTGGCATCTGCACCGCCCATTTTGCAAAGCACTTCATCAACATAGTTCATGAGGTCCATGGCATTTTCTGTTCCGATATATCTGTGCAGATCCCCTCCGAACTGGGTGGTAAGGTTATATTTTCCGTCAGAAAGCGTGCCTGCACCGCCGTATCCGTTCATTATATGGCAGGGTTCGCATTTTATGCATGAAGAAACGACACCCGTTTTGATCGGGCATTTCCTTTCTTCAAGGGGGGCGCCTTTGTCTATCATCAGTACTTTTGCTTTGTTTTTTATCTTAGTCAGTTCATAAGAAAGATAAACACCGCTTGCGCCGGCACCGGCAACGATAATATCATAGTTTTTCATTTTTTCGATTCTTTCTTTACAAAAACAAATCTTCCATGCAAATGACCCTTATGTTATAATATTTCCCGGAGGTCATTATCATGGAGAAAAAAAATTTGATTGCGGGCATCGCTTTTCTTTTTGGCACAGTGGTATGTGTATACAGCCTCATTACAAGAGAGTTTCAGACATTATATGTCACCGGTGCTGTTGTATTTACCATTGTAGGCCTGGCATTTCTCAAAAGAGCCAATACCCGCTGAAATATTATTTACTCTTCTTCCACCAGCTTGTCGAACTCGGCAACAGCTTTTTCGAATTCAGCTTCATCTTCTATGTCGATGAGTTCAAACTCGTCTTCGCCGGTTTCCTTGTATCCGTAGATGTAAACATCATCGGTCTTGTCGTCTGGGATAAGGGCTATGTAGTCTTTCCCGCCCGCATCGAAAACGCCCATGATCTCACATTCGACTTCTGTTCCATCGTCAAATTCAAGAGTTATTACTTCTGATTCTTCTTCCTGCTTCTGATTTTTTTTCTGTTCATCTGTCATTTGGTCTTCCTCCTTTACGGTTAAACTATATCATCTAAACATGTGTTTATCAATTAAAATATTCTCTTATGCCCCGTGCCAGAGCCGGTGTTATCCCCTTCACTTTTAGAAGCTCCTCCTCTTTGGCTTTCTTTATGTTTTCTATACTTCCGAAGTGAGAAAGCAGTGCGTTGCGTTTCACAGGTCCGACACCTTTTATGCCGTCCAGCACAGATGAAATGCTTTTTTTGTCCCTCAATCCTCTGTGATAGGTTATGGCAAATCTGTGTACCTCTTCCTGAATGGTCCCTATGTATTTGTAAAGGAGCGGATTTGATAAAAGATCATATTCCGAGACCTCTTCATTTTCTGCTTTTCCTTTCCCGCCCATTTTGTATACCAGTCCCCTGGTCCTGTGCTTTTCATCCTTTACCATTCCTGCCACAGGGATATCTATCCTCATGGCCAAAGTGACCGATAAAGCAGCGGTCAAATGCCCTCTTCCTCCGTCTATCAGCACCAAGTCCGGCATTTCATCAAATCCGGGCTCACCGGCAAGACCTCTTTTGAATCGCCTGTAGATGACCTCTTTTATTCCGCCGTAATCATCTGAATACTCTGCTGTTCTTATCCTGAATCTCCTGTATGCTTTTTTGTCCGGCCTTGCCCCGGCGAAGACCACCATCGCCCCAACTGTTTCTATGCCGCCGGTGGTGGAAATATCATAGGCCTCTATTCTGTATGTTTTTTCCGGCTCCCGATTTTGCCGGATACCGGTTTTCTCTAAAAATGCAGCCACCTCTCTGCTTACGACTGCATCCCTTTCTCTGCGATTTTCTTCCCTGTCGTCCACGGTTTTTCTGATTTCTTCTATATCCTTTTTCACCAGATCCAACAGCGCCTTTTTCTCGCCTCTCATGGGTACCTGCAGTGTGACCTTTCTTGGCCACAGACCGCTTAAATACTCCTCTATCATTTGTGCCTCTTGGGGCATCGATGAGACCAGTATCTCTGCCGGGCCCGCCGCCTGCTTTCCGTAATGCTGTTTCAGAAATGCCGTCATAACATCCTTCTCATCGTCCCCGGCATGCACTTCAAGGGTATATGTTTCTCTTCCCGTCAGCTTACCATCCCTCACATAAAAAAGTACCACATGTCCTTCACCGGCCCAGTGGACCACATCGATGTCCTTTGTGTTTTTCAGCACCACCCTCTGTTTCTCACCCAGGGTCTTTGCTGCAAGAAGATAATCTCTGTATCTGGCAGCTTCTTCATAATCCATTCTTTCCGATGCCGCTACCATTTTTTCCTTCAGATAATCGGATATCTTTCTGCTTCTGCCCTTTAGAAATTCCATTGCCGAACCGATTCTCCGCATGTATTCTTCCCTGTCAACACCGCCTTTGCATATCCCCTGACATTGTCCGAGATGATAATTCAGACAAGGTCTTGAGCCTTTAGCGAACTTTGATGCGGGGCATCTTTTTAGTACGTATACGGTGTTCATAAGCTCCACCATCTGAGCCACTGCTCCCGCATCGGTATATGGTCCGAAATATTTGTCCCCTTTCCTGTCTATTTTGCGGGTCTTAAGTATCCTGGGGAATTCCTCGGTGGTGGTCACTTTTATGAAGGGATATGTTTTGTCGTCACGGAGCAGCACATTATATCTGGGCATATACTTTTTGATAAGATTGCACTCAAGTATCAGAGCTTCCATCTCAGTGCCCGTGGTAATATATTCAAATTCGGCGATATGAGAAACCATGGCTCTTACTTTCGGATCCGTATTTCTGTATGCGCGAAAATACTGCCTGACACGTTTCTTCAGGGAAACAGCCTTTCCCACATATATAACGTTGCCCAGCCGGTCTTTATGGATATAAACTCCCGGTTTGTCCGGGAGTTTTTTTAAGTTTTCCTCAATATCGAACATTTTCCCGCCTTTAATAGGGCCAGTCTCTTCGTCTTTTGTTTTCTGCCTCTTTTGCCCTTCTTATTCTTGCTTCTTCTTCCTCTCTTTTCCTGGCTTTTTCTTCCCTTATTCTTCTGGCTTTTTCCGCTTTTTTTCTGTTTGACCGGCGCAGTAGTATTACAAGCAGTGCTATGAAAATCATAACAAGCAGGATAAGTATTATAAGGGCAGCCATATCCGAAATGCCGATGGCCGTCCACGGGCCTCCTTTTTTGACCGACTCAGAGACCACCAGTTCCGCTTCACCGACTTTTATATCATCCACATAAAGATTCAGCGTTCCTGCCTTTATGCCTTTTTTGACCGGTGCTTTCAGATCATCTCTCATTATGATCTTTTTAGAAACCAGAGAATTCGATCCTTCATTGGAAAGTGTTGCATAAGCCCCGTCTTTGACTTCTGCATCAACTTTCAGTTTGCTGCCATTTTTGATTTTTACTTTGCCTGCCGTTTCTCCCGGTTTATATGCCCTGTAGGTATGATAGTTATCAAATCCGAAATCCAGCAGTTTTATGCAGTCAGAGAATCTGGAAAGATCATCGGGCGCAAAAAGGATGACTGCGATAAATTCCGTCCCTTTGCGTTTGGCAGATCCCGCAAGACAGTATCCCGCCGTACCCGTCTGCCCTGTTTTGATACCTATGGCACCTTCATACTTGGGGAAACGCTCCCGGCCGTTCACACTAATTTTACTTTTTTTATCATAAAGAAGTCTGTTGGTGCTTTTGAATTTTCTTTCTTCAGAGCCACCTTTTGCAGGAATCTCATACCTTACCGTCGAAACTATTTTTCTGAAGGTCTTGTTTTTCATGGCCCAACGACATATGATCGCCAGATCCTCTGCCGTTGTCACATGACCTGTCACATCATTTAGGCCGTTTGGGTTTTTATAAAATGTACTTTCTGCCCCCAGTTCATGAGCTCTTTTGGTGGAAAGTTCGGCAAATTCGGTAACACTTCCCGAAACTTCCTCCGCCAGTATCACTGCTGCATCGTTTGCCGACCAGACCATCATTGAGTAAAGCAGCTGTCTGACCGTTAACTGCTCACCTTCCTTAAGGGACATTACATGTCCCAGAAGATCCATATCTCTTGTTATAGTGACCTTTTTATCCGGATCCAGGTTTTCTATGGCCAGCATGCAGGTCATAACTTTAGTTATACTTGCAGGCTCCATTACCCGTTTTGCATTTTTTTCATAAATGACTTTTCCTGTTTTAGCATCTATCAGGATCGCCGCCTCGGAAACCGTTTCAGGTTCTTCGTCAATAGCAAAAACAGGCACTGTCTGTGTAAAAGAAAGTGCCAGCATGATAATTATCAAAACCAGTCTTTTCATAAAATTTTTACTGCTTCTCATTTTTGAAAAAATAATCTGCCAAAGCAAAACCGCTTCCGAAAAACCTCCCCTTTTCTCCGGATCTCTCGGAAAACTCCCTCGATCCGTCAAATGGTTTTTGTTCACCGCTCCTATAAAGTACATAGGGTACCGGATCCGCTGAATGGGTCCTTATGGCAAGGGGAGTCCTGTGATCCGGAACTTCCAGTATGCTGAAATCCTCCGGGGCTTCTTCCAGATATTCAAGTATGGGCATCAATACCTTTTTATCTATTATTTCCAGACATTTTATCTTGCCTTCCATATCTCCCTGATGGGAGCATTCATCAGGGCCTTCAATGTGAAGATACACAAAATCTTTTCCGTTTCTGAAAGCCTCAATGGCCGCCCGGGCTTTCCCCTCAAAATTTGTATTTATAGTGCCGGTGGCTCCGGAAACATCCACAGTGGAAAGTCCCGCGCATATGGCTATGCCTTTTATGAGATCTACCGCCGATATGGCTGTGCCTGTGATCCCGTATTTTTGTGTAAAGGAAGAAAGTGATGGTTTCCTGCCCTGTCCCCATATCCAGATGGAATTGGCCGGTTCAAGGCCCTTTTCTTTTCTGGCCAGATTTACCGGATGATCATTAAGGATGTCATAGCTTTTCTTCATCATTTTTGATATAAATCCGCTGTCTCTGCCTTTGGGAAGATGATCACCGGCTCTTTTCCCCAGCTGGTCATGGGGAGGAGTCAACTCCATCTCCTCTGACCCGTTGTGCACTATCATCAGATGTCTGTAGCTTACTCCCGTATAAAAACTTATATTTTCATCTGCAAATTCCTCATTCACAGCCTTTATCAGCTGATCGGCTTCTTCCGTGGATATGTCCCCTCCACTGTGATCGGAAATTATAAGATCTTCGTATTTTCCTTCACCTTTTAGGGTGATCAGATTCGTCCGGAAAGCCACGTCAGTATCAGACATCTCTATTCCTATGCTGGCCGCCTCCAGGGGAGATCTTCCCGTCAGAAAAACTGCGGGGTCATATCCCATGACAGACAGGTTTGCCGCATCACTGCCCGGAGCAACGCCATCGGGTATGGTCTTCACCATGCCCGTTTCTCCCCGTTCCGCCAATTTCTTTATCACCGGCATATGTGCCTTCTCCAGGGGAGTCGCACCTCCCAGCTCTTTTATTTTTTCATCCCCGGCTCCATCGGGAACAAGAATCAGATATTTCATTTGTTCTCTGCCTCAAACTTCTTCATAAACTCAATAAGTGTATCTACGCCTTCTTCGGGCATCGCGTTATATATGCTGGCACGCATACCGCCTATGGAACGATGTCCGTTGAGATTATGCATACCCATAGCCTTTGCTTCCGAAACGAATTTCTTGTCTTTTTCTTCATTTCCGGTGACAAAAACCACATTCATTATAGACCTGTCCTTCTTCCTTGTGGGGCATTTGTAGAAATCGCTTGAATCTATAAATCCGTAAAGCTTATCTGCCTTTACTCTGTTCTTCTTCTCGATGGCGGATATACCGCCGTCCTTCTTTATCTTTTTGAAAACCAGCCCTGCAATGTATATGGCAAAACAGGGAGGTGTATTATATGTGGATCCGTTGTCTGAATGCGTCTTGTAATCCAGGTAAACGGGAATATTTTCTCCTGCATGTCCCAGAAGCTCTTCTCTTGCTATGACAATGGTCACCCCGGCAGGTCCTATGTTCTTCTGTGCTCCAGCATAAATAAGGCCGAATCTGCTGACATTGATTTTCTCAGACAGTATGCATGAAGACATGTCGCTGACCAGCGGGATATCTCCCGTGTCGGGTATGTATGGAAACTTTGTTCCGTAAATGGTGTTGTTGGAAGTTATGTGGACATAATCCGCATCTTCCCTGAAATCATTCTTTGTGACTTCCGGTATGTGGGAAAAGTTATCCTCTTCGGAAGATGCCGTTATTTTGATGTCACCGAACTTCTTTGCTTCCTTGGCAGCCTTTTTTGCCCAGGCCCCCGTTATAATATAATCTGCTTTTTTTGATTTTCTCATAAGGTTCATGGGAACCATGGAAAACTGCAAAGTCGCGCCGCCCTGGATGAACATCACCTTATAATTTGACGGTATATCCATTATTTCCCTGAGATCGGCTTCCGCATCAGAAAGAATGGCTGAAAACTCACCTGAGCGATGGCTCATCTCCATTACTGATCCCCCGCATCCTTTATAGTTCGTAAGATCTGCCGCAGCCTCTTCTAATACCGAAAGGGGAAGCATGGATGGTCCGGCCGAAAAATTATATGCTCTTTTATTACTCAATTCTGTCACCTCCGTCTGCACTTTCGTCTGCACTTCGAGTATTTATTATAACACTTTACGGATTTTTGGTAAAGTGTTATAATGGCGCTGTTACTATTGATATATCAAGGTTAGAGCATAAGCGAGGGGACAAATAAATGTATAAAATAGCTACATTGAACAAAATATCGCAGGTGGGACTTGAAAGGTTCACCGGGTGCTACTCCATAACCGATGATCCGCAAACGGCAGAAGGTATAATCGTAAGAAGCCATCCGATGCACGACATGGATTTTCCCGATGATCTTATGGCCATAGCCAGGGCCGGAGCGGGAGTCAACAATATACCCACAGAAAAATGCGCAGAAAAGGGCATAGTGGTTTTCAATACTCCCGGAGCCAATGCCAATTCCGTAAAAGAACTGGTTCTGTGCGGGATGATAATGGCAGCCAGAAACATCCCCGCCAGTATCAAATGGGTGAGGACCCTTTCGGAAGATGTGAGCAAATCGGTGGAAAAAGGGAAAAGCAGTTTTGCCGGGACTGAAATAAAAGGCAAGACTCTTGGCGTCATAGGCTTGGGGTCCATTGGGGTCCTTGTTGCCAATGCGGCACAAAAACTGGGTATGAAAGTGGTGGGATATGATCCCTACATAACCCTAAAGGCAGCCCATGAGCTTTCTCACAAGATACCTGTGGTAAACGACCTTATCACCCTGCTTCCCACATGTGATTATGTGACCATACATGTACCTGTAACAGAGGACACAAAGGACATGATAGATGACAAATGCTTCGACCATATGAAAGACGGGGCGGTGCTTCTTAATTTTGCCAGAGACAAGATCGTGGAGGATGATGCCTTTGTAAAAGCCATCAACAGCAGTAAACTCAAATACTATGTCAGTGATTTCCCCAATGACAAGGTGATCGATAACGATAAGATAATCCTTATCCCTCATCTGGGAGCGTCCACAAAAGAAGCTGAAGACAACTGTGCAGTAATGGCAGCCGACCAACTCATGGACTACATTGAAAACGGTAATATAACCAATTCGGTGAACTATCCATCATGTTCCCTGGGAAGACTGGATAAAGATGCCACCGCCAGGGTCTGCATCCTTAACAAAAACATACCGGCCATGCTGGGTAAGATAACCGGCATAATGGCGGATCAAAACATAAACATAAGGAACCTTACAAATAAAAGCAAAGACGATTATGCCTGCACGCTTATGGATATAGATGCCCATGTGACTGAGTATGCTCTTGAAAAAGCCCTTGATGTTGAAGGGATAATAAGGATAAGAGTGATAAAACAATAATCAGGAAAATCAGTATATTTGGATCGGTATATGAGGATAAGGACGTCTTTCAAACAAAATTGTCCTCATTATTTTTGCCGTTTTCTCCTGTGTCTCTCCATACCTTGTTGAAAAGAACTCCCAGACAGAGTACCCAGGCCAGAAAATAAAACCAGAAAAGCAAAGCCACAATGCTGGCCAGAGATCCGTAGAGTATGTCATAAGCGGCTATCTTTCCCACATAGGTGGCAAAAATAAGGGTCACTATCAAAAGCCCCAGGGAAGCAAAGATACTCCCGGGTATGACTTCTCTGAATCTGATCTTCTGAGTCGGGAGGGTATAATAATTATAACTTATCATAAGAAAATAAAGCAGCGCTGCCACCGGCCATCTCAATTTCAGCCATATTTCGGCGGCTCCTTTTTCAGCCCCCAGACCTCCCAATATCAACCCAAGTATCTGTTCTCCGTATACAAGCACCAACAGCGAAAATATTATTGCCAGAAGAGTCAGGAACATGGTTATTACTGCCCTGAAACGTTCCCACCAGTAACCTCTTCCTGTGGATCTTCCTTCAGTAAAGGTGAAATTCGTTATCCTCATCATGGCGAACTGAGCTCTTGAAGATGCCCATAGTGCTATTATAAGAAGCAGTATATTATTCCCTGTGGCGAATTTATACGAAAGCAGATTGCCCAGTTCCTCTGCCACGACTCCTTTTGTATATTGCAAAAGCCAGTCCACGGCCATATCCAGGGAGGACCCGAATATGCCCCCCAGCACCTGAGATATAAGGATTATGACCGGCACCAGAGAGAGCATGTAATAAAATGAAAGCTGTCCGGCAAATCCCTGATAATAAGGATCTCTGAACTGCTTTATCCCCAAACTGAGCATTGTGAAAAATCGTTTTTTCATTGTTCGTACTGTGCCGACAGCAGCCTTGCCAGTTCCGTCAGCGCCTTCCCCCTATGACTGATACTGTTTTTTTCTTCTGAAGACATTTCCCCAAAGGTCCTGTTATGTCCAAGAGGTACAAAAAGCGGATCATAGCCAAAGCCGCCTTCTCCTCTTTCCTCAAGTATTATATGTCCTTCGGCTTCTCCCCTGGCTGTCAGTTTTCTTCCGTCGGGCCATACCACGGTCATTACGCAGACAAAACGGCCCCTTCTCTCCTCATAAGGATGATCCTTTATCATGTTTATCAGTTTTTTGTTGTTGAGTCTGTCCTGGGCCTCTTCCGGATCTTCGGGCAGTATCTCTTTGCCGGTATCTATGTCTTTCTCTTCGTCCCCGGGATCTTCCTTCTGCGCGAAACGTGCCGAATAAACTCCCGGTGCTTTTCCTATACAGTCCACCTCAATGCCCGAATCGTCTGCCAGGGTCGGCATCCCGCAAAGCTCCATTATTTCAAATGCTTTTTTGTAAGAGTTTTCTTCAAATGTGGTTCCGTCCTCTTCTATCTCTATTTTAGGTACTCCGGCATCATCCCGTGATATTATTCTTATTCCGAATTTTTCGGTTATCCTTTCTATTTCACGTATCTTGTTTCTGTTACGTGATGCTGCAACGATCGTTTCCATATCAATATCTTTTCCTTCTGCTCCAGCGACTGCTCCTGCTTATATTCATTTTTCTCATTTTCATTTTGGGTCTGTCTCTTCTTCTGGTTTTCTTTTTGAAAATGCTCTTGTCATAGCCTCTTCTTCTGATTATCCTTTTTCTCAGGGCTATTATGAGCCCTGCTATAATAACCACCGGTATCAGTATTACCCCTATAAGCATCAGCCCCACCGTATTTGGCTGTTTGATCAGTGCAAAAGGATAAAATGTATTGTCAGTAACTTCCCTTCCCTGAGTCTTGCTGTATTCCTCCGGCACTTTGCCATTTTTGAAGGAATCTATATAGCTGGCAGCAGCATACCAGACTTTTACTTCTTCACCCCCGTCTTTGATGATATGTTCCTCATAATTTTTTATCTTCTTTCCGTTCTTGTCTTTGGGCATCACCGAAAGAAGACCGTGAGATTTTTTGTCCACAAGCCCCAGCATCTGGCAGGAATAAAGATCTGTAACTACTCTGTAAAGTCTTCCTTTTTCGATTTTCTGTTTTTTGCCGTCTTCTGTATACAGTTCTATATCCGTGGCTCTGTTCATTATTATCCTGTGCTTATTAACAGAATAACTGACTCCGGCAAAATGAAGTATAGTTCCATCCTCCGCATCGGAAGCAGAAGCATCGACTTCCACCAGTGATTTCAGTTCTTTGCCTGTAAGGTAAACACTTACAAGAGGATATCCGGGAGTACCGTCCGCCCCCATGCCCACAGCACTGAGCGCAAAAGCATCCGCGGTGGTTATATCTCCCTTTTCAAGAGATGCTCTTACTATGCCGCTGGGAAGCACTGCCACATCTACTTTCTCATAGTCCTCCCCCTCAGCTTCTTTGACGGCATATATATAAGAATCTGTCATCAGATCCGCCAGAGTGTCTTCTCCGTAATTGTTTACAAATTCATCGATGGATGAAAAATCATATTCGTTTTCTGCCAGGACTTCATCATAGGTGAGCCCGTAATCAGCCAGATATCCGTAGTTGACCAGGCTCTTGTAACTGTCGACCAGCGTTTTGATGCTGTAGTCCTCTTCCACATTTGAATTGAGAGAATTCAATCTGTAGCTGTCCACATCGTATGTGTCACCTGTTTTTTTAAGAACTATATGCCCCAGGTTCTCGGCATTCATGCCTGCGGCCACAATAACTGTATCGCCTTCCCTGATGGGGGTTTCCGTAGCTTCATGGCTGTGCCCGCTTATGATAAGATCAATACCTTCTACTTCTTTTGCCAGCTCTATATCTTCGCTGTCCTTCCCAAGGCTCTCATAATATCCGCCGTGAGAAAGACAGACTATCATGTCGGCTTCACCGTTTCTTTTTATTTCATTTACAATTTCCTTGGCTCTGCTGATCCTGTCTTTCCACTTGACACCGCTTTCGGGCATCATGCTTATGGAGTCATCTCCCATGATCCCGAATACCGCCACGCTTATTCCCTGCTTTTGGATCACCGTATAGTCCTGGGCTCCGTATTTATCCATGGCCTTTTTCAGTTTTTCCCCGTCTTCTTTTGTCTTCTTACCGGCAAGTGTTTTGTCCCAGTCAATATTTGCAGAAACCAGAGTTGGCATGCTTTGTCTTTGTGTGGTAACAGTGCTGTAAGTGTATGTTTCCGGATCATATGTCCTTGTGATTTCAGTTATTGTTTCAATATTTTTTGAGGCCTTTTGAAGCATTTTCGCGAGACCTTCGGCTCCGTAGTCAAACTCGTGATTGCCCAGTGTCGTTACATCATATCCCAGTTCTCCCATCATGATCAGCTCTGAAGCGTCGCTTTGGAATATGGTCTGGAAAAGAGTTCCCATGGAAAAATCACCTGAATCAAAAAAAAATGATTCAGGATATTTTTGATTTATTTCATCTGTCTTTGTTTTGAGTCGTGCGAAACCACCCTGTCCGTGATGTTCATCAAGATGTGAATGCATGTCTCCTGTGAACATTATCGATATTCTGTTTTTATCATTGTCCGTTTGCTCATCCGGCACAGCTGCCGCAAAAGATGGCAGTGATAAACAGAAAACAAGAACTACTGCTGTTAATGCAGTCACCAACCTTTTCATCTATGCACCTCTTTGATATACCCTATAAATATTTCTGCAAGTTCCGGATCAAACTGTGAACCGGAACATCTTCTTATCTCTTTTATTGCCTCTTCCTTTGACATGCTTTTTCTGTATGGTCTGTAGCCTGTCATGGCATCGTAGGCATCAGCGATACATATTATCCTGCCGTAGTAAGGGATGTCCTGCTCGCTTATTTGCCTGGGATAACCTTTACCGTCGAACCTTTCATGATGGGAAAGTATGGCCTCTGCCAAATGAGCAAATTCATTTGTGCCCCGAAGCAGTTGGTATCCCTTTTCGGGATGTTTTTTTATTTCTTCATATTCGTCATCAGTCAAAGGTGTCTCTTTGTCAAGGATCTCTCTCTTGACCCCTATCTTGCCTATGTCATGTAAAAGAGCCGCCACATTGAGATCCGCTTTTTCTTTGTTGCTGAAGCCCAGCGTATCCGCCATTCCTCCGCAAAGAAATGCCACTCTTTCGCTGTGTTCCTTTTCTCTGGAAGTCTTTTCATTAAGGTTTCTGACTATTTCCCTTATGGTCCTGCCCCTCATCCTGCGGCTTTCTTCCAGCTTGTTTCTGTACATTTTGTATTCTGCGGTTTTATATATATTCTTCATGCTCTGTTCCGGACTTGTCTTGGTCCCCTGACCAATGGAAACCGAACATACTATCGTTTCATCTATTTTGTCCCCGGCTATCTGGGCAATAAGTTCCGATGCCACCAGTTTTCCTTCCTCTTCTGTGAAGCCCGGAAGAAGTATAATAAATTCATCCCCGCCTATCCTGGCGACCTTGCCAATGTTCCTGATCTTTTTTTCTATATCTGAAGCGACCTTCTTAAGAAGCCTGTCCCCCGCCTCATGACCGAAAGTGTCATTGGTCAGTTTGAGCCCGTTTACATCAGCCATAAGTAAAGTCAGAGGCAGATTCTCAGGCTTATCCATGCTGACGAAAAGCTCTTCGAAATATCTGCGGTTGCCAAGGCCCGTCAGCTGGTCTTTGTAGCTCATCTCCTTCAGTTCTTCCTGGATCCTCTTTTTTTCTGTTACATCTTCCATCATGGTAAGATGAAGATGATCCCCGCCTTTACTGTATCCAAAAAAAACATTTGTTATCTTGGCCCACACCATCTTGCCGTCAGCCCTAAAAAAACGTTTTTCAAGTGAGAACTTATCTATCTCACGTTTCACCATTTTCTCAAGCAATATAATATTTTCTTCAATATCGTCAGGGTGGGTGAACCTTGCCCAGGATTCCTTTATGACTTCTTTTTCTGTTCTCCCCATTATATCGAGAGTCGTTTGGTTTATTTCGTAGCAGTTAAAAGTCTCAGTGCCCCATACACTGAGCCCGACCGGTGCGTTTTCAACTATGATCCTGAACCTTTCTTCGGTGGTTTCCAACTCTTCCAGTATCAGGCGGTCCTTGTCATCTGCAGGACTGTTTCTCATAAATCTCCTTATTTGTACAGCTTCAAACCAACAAGAAGGCATCCTTCAAGATACTCAATATCGTTTTCTTTCAGATAGCTTGTCAATTCGGGGCTTTCTGCTCCGGGTTGTATAACAACGGTCTTGAAATCTTTTTTGCATTCTTTTATCAGTTTAAGACCTTTGGCGGGATTGATGCAGAGATCTATAACATCGATATCGCCTTCCACATCATTGATGGACTCAAGTTCCTTTCCTACGGCACTTACTCCGTAACCGTTTTTTATCATTTTTCTTTTTATTTTACTTGCGTACTTTTCTTCATTGAGAGTATCGCCAACAATAACGAAATTTTTCTGATCCATAACTTCTTTTAAATCCATAGCGTTTTCTCCTCCGTTCTGCGGCATAAACTTCGTTCCTTTATTATAATGTTTTTAGTGTTTTTTTTCAATAAAATAAGAAAATTACTGATACGGGCGCAGATTTTCATGTGACACGCCTTTATAGGAAAATTGAACGGTTTATATGGGTCAATGCATGGGGCAAATGGATCAACAGGACGTTATCTCTTTCAATATCTTCTGCACATTATCCCGTTCTTCAAACAATGTGCATCCCCCCATATGCTCAGCACCAACCAAGTCTTCTGTCTGCAGCTTACGGAAAAATTCAGACTGCAGGACTTCAAGCAAAGTATTATGGCGAAGATCCATATCCGAATAGGGTGCAAAGGGACAGGCTTCCGCATTGCCTGTGGGACTGATATGGAAAAATCCCCTGCCGGCAGCCAGACAGCCGCCAAGAGCCTTTTCATCCCCGGGAAAAGCGATAAAGAAAACAGACGGGTGTTCTTCCTTGAGTCTCAACAGATGGTCCGTAAGCAGCTCTCTCTCATTATCGGATATGGCTATTTCTCTTGTTGCCGGATCTATGGGGACATATTCGATATAGAATACGATCCTGCAGCCATTTCCCTCCAGTTTCCCAATAAAATCACTCCCGGTAACTTCATCAAGGTTTTCACGGGTCACTGTTATGGAAGTGCCGTAAAGGATCCTGTTTCGATCAAGAAGTTTCATCTTGTCATCCAATATTTGATAGGTTCCTTTGCCTCTGCGCAGATCCGTGGTTTCTTCGCCGCCTTCCATGCTCAAAACCGGTACCATATTGCGGTGATCATCAAAAAAGCCTATATATCCATCATCGATCAAAGTCCCGTTTGTAAATATCGGGAAAACTATATCCGGAAATTCTGCAGCCTGCTCCATTACCTCTTTTCTGAGCATGGGCTCTCCGCCCGCCAGAAGGATGAACTGTATGCCGCAGGCATTTGCCTGATCAAAAAGTCCTGCCCACTCCTTTGCAGTCAGTAGATCAGGACACGGATCATCGCTGCATAGGCCGGTTTTACGGGCATAACAACCGGCACAATTCAGATTGCAGTCTTTGGTTATACTGGCGATGAGAAATGGCGGTATATGACGCCCGTTTTTTTCGTGCTCCGTCCTCATTTTCATCGCCCGGCGACTTTGCTTTCTGCATTTCATCAGGAATGCCGTCTCCTTGGGGTCATTCAAGGTGTTTTTGATTATGTTCTTTATCAGACCTTTAACCGAGTCGTTCATATATTTTGTCAGTACCATATCTTTCATGGTTTGATTGCTCCTTTTCACTTACCCTTATATGTCCCTCTTTTTTCTGACAAAACCCCTCTTATTTTTTCCGGTTATCCATTTTGACTTTTTCATTTTACCACTATTGCCCTTGATAGCCAACATCATCATAAAAAAACCGGACAAGGCAATGCCTTCATCCGGTTGTTTTATCTTATAATTTTATGCCTTTCTGCGCCCAGTCAGTACCCATGCTATCATGAGCACAGCCAGTCCCAGAATTATAAATCCCTTCATATTCCCTGCAGTTGTTGACTCATCTCCGGTTCCGGGCACTGTTTTCTCCCTGATAGTAATTGATATGGGCCATGAAGCGCCGGCAACTTTGTAAGTCAGTGTGGTATTTCCTTTTTTGTGGGCTGTGAAAATGTATCGATTTCCATTTTTTGTCATTGATAGGTATGCACGGTCGAGAGACCAGGATCCTCCCGCTTGATCCGGTTTTAACGTTACAGTACCGCCGATAAAAAGGGTATAAGCGGACGCAAGACCGGTTATATCAGGCACATTCGGTGATTCTTGGTCTCCGGTCCAATTTGCAGTCAAAGTCACGGCATTTGGTGGCATGGTAAAGGTGGTTTCCGCACTGCTTGTGCTTTGAAGAACAGGGCTTCCACTATCTATCGACCAACCCGTGAAAGTATAACCGCTGCGCGTTCCCGCATTTATTCTGACCTGTGCTCCGGCAGTATAGCTGCCTGCACCGCTTAGATCTGCATAACTTCCATTCACAGTGACGAGTCTTGGAGTACTGTCCGGCTTGTAAAGGATCTCTCTGTCGGATGTAAAAGCTGTGCTAGCATTGCCTTCATCACCCCTTGTTCTGTTTCCGTATTCAACAAAATATCCCTTGGAATCCCATTCTCCGCTGCCGGCAGATGTGTAATGCTTATCATTCCAGGAAAAAGTCGTTCCATGCTTTCCGGTATTTCCCTCTATCTCCAGAGTAGTCAGACAGGTCTCATAGTCACCTTCCGTATACGGCAGACTGTAAGTCTGATTATTCGGTTCGTAGGAAGTCGTGCCCCTTGCCCAGTTATAGTAATTGCCCGTATTCAGAGCATCCGCTTCGGATGCTTTTGTTGAATTTGCTCCGGGGGATAAAGTTGTGGTATTGAAAAATGTCGTCCCTTTTTCCGGCCCGCAAGCCCAGTACCAGCCGGTCGAAACGATGGAAGTCACATCAAACCCGTCATAGTACAACGAAGTCCCGGTTGAGCCGGTATTGCTAAGTATTGTGCCGCCCAGCCATCCTGTGTTGCCGCCTGAAAGAGAATTTAAGTAAGTATCCTCTTCCATACTCATTACAGTGGCAAGATATCCGTCTCTACCCATAAAGTTCATGTTTTTTGCTTCATTATATGCGCTTGTCCAGCTGTCTGTTGTGCTTGGTATGTACTGATAAAAATGCTGCGTTCCGCTATTATAAAAAGTGTCGGCGTTTATGCTTTCGGTGGTAACTGTAATGCTCAATGTTTGATTTGCACTTTCGATTTCAGCTCCCAAATTACGCAGATAGTCTCGTATGTCATTTGTCGCCACTCCGCTGTCCAGATTTATTCGCTTTGCATAATCGTTTGAGCTTGCAGAGACCGTGAAGCCTGTAGGTGATGCCGGCAAAACTATCCTGTCTCCCGAAGTTACATTCTGAGAAAAACTGATCAATATGGTTCGGATCCCTTCGCCGCTGACAACGGCATCAGGGTAATTATAAATCCCGGCGGTAAGCGTGGCGGTCCCCAAGTCGATCTGTGGTGGTATGGGATCAGCCAAAGCCGTTTTAGGGACCATCCCTATGAGCATCGCAACAACTATAATAAATACCCAATACTTCCTTACGATCCACCTGGCCATTCCTTTATCCTCCAAAGAATATCTTTATGAGAAAAATTCAAATTACTTCTTTATTCTATAACTATGCTATTTCAGAAGCAACAAAAGATTTTTGAATAATCAAAAATCTTTGCAGCGGACGGTGGTTAACATGGTTCTATATACGATGTCTTTGGTGTTGGTTTATGGTTGCATTGCTCCAAAGAATACGAGCCATGCCAGAACTGTTTTGGCAACAAGACTTAAAACGATGTAAACTCTTTCACCATAAAGATAGTCTTTCCATTTGCCAATACCTTTGTACTGCAGCACCATATTGATGGGGAATGTGTTGAAGGCTACAAAATATGTTCCAACGATCGCCCATACAAACCAGGGCACCATGCTGAAGTTCCCCGATCCCAGCATGTAGATCAGGATGGCGATCCAGGGAGCGATGCCGGCAAAAGATCCCCAGACAAAGGGACCCCAGTTGACGTTTTTCTTTTCTCTCCCTACATTGAGTTGTTCCATCACCAGTCCAAAAAAGTTCATTGAGGCGTTTACTAAGAATATCAATACCAGTGAAGCAATGTCATAGATACCAAATAAAGTGCTGATCAATACGATCATAATGGATGAACTGATCGCATATTCAAACCAGCGGAATTTGTTGATGCCCTTTTCAAGATCGCTGAAATAGGTTTTACTGTTTAAAACTATTATACCGTGGGCAATTGCTGAAACCAGCAAAAAGCAGCCGACCAAAATGCCAAAAGGCAAATCAAAAATTACTCTGCTGGCAGGTTCCAGGCTTTGAGTGGCAATATCAAAAGAAAGATAGTTCTGAGTGATCGATGGTTGAAATTCAGCAATAGTCTGAATTACGCTACTCGCCAAGACAAACATTATGATCGCTTGGATCAAATGCAGAAATCCCATTATCAAGTTGAACTTTTTTAATTTTTTTAGCTTTATTTCCATGATTTTCCCCTCCTATACAATATGTTTTTTATGCCTAAAGTATACCCAAAATCTGAAGAATAAAACGTTTATGGCAAAAAGCTCTGGCCTTTCTCACATCCCTAGACAGCACATACCGTTTTCTCTCTATAGACACTCAATTTGGTTTTAGTCTCCGTTCTCTTACGCTGCTTTAACAATAAAAGAGACAGGTATTATCTGTCTCTTTCGCTCTTGTTCAAGCTCTTCAATTGTTTCTTCTGTTTCTTCTACGATCTTATAGGTAGGCTCTTGTTTCCTTATAAATGTGTTGTGAGCTATCCGGGTGATCAGTTTCATCCCGGGATCAGTTCCAACGCATGGTCTTGTGGTACTTTTTCATCATGCCGGAAAGAGGCACGTCTTCAAGAATTGTTGGGGGTAATGTGTCCTGGGACGATGTGAGACCTTGTCGAATGTTTATGCGACGCTCCAAGTCATAACAGTTTTTGCCAGCGCCAAGAAATCCACCCAATGTCATTGGCATGCCTGTAACCAGCTGCAGCCCTTTGGAGTATGGCACCATGCTTGTGTTGATTCCCAAAATTCGGGGGTTCTTGACCACCAGCCCAACGATCGGGCCGCTTATTGAAAGCACTGCGGATGCAATTTTGTTCAGCACCGGGTATTTCAAAATGGGCGACGGGAAAACTGCATAGGATGTGAACAGGCAAATCCCCATGGATGAAATCGCTTCCATGAGTAGCTGGAACATGACTCCAAGCTGTGCCTTGGATGCGGTAGATTTTCCGCTGGTGGAAAGTCCCAATCCTTCCAAAAGCACCAAGTATCCGCCATTCAGGTGGCAGGCGCCCCGGTTTGAAGTGGCATAGCTGAGGCCTTGCCCTACTGCGTTTCTAGGGTTGTATGCCGCCAACTCCAGGCCTTTTACATGGATGGCGTGTTCGCCCTGGCCATATTTTTCAGCCAATCTGCGTGTGCCTTCGGCGAGGTCGTCCCCCACGCCTTCTCTGTAGGCGATCTTACGGATCACCTCCGCAAGATTGTCTGTCTCCCCAAAGTGGACCCCCAGGTCCACCACACCTGATTCAGCAAGGTGCATGGCAAACGCCAGAGTGCCGCCGGCTGACATGGTGTCCATGCCATATTGGTCCAGTAAATAGTTCAGTCGGATAATAGTATCCAGGTTGCCATTCATGAGGTTTGGCCCCAGAAGACCGATGGTTTCCAGCTCCGGCCCTTTGATGCGTTTTCCATCCAATTCCACAATACGGGCGCAGTGGATGGGACATGCGGCGCATCCGCCGTTTTTCAGCAGACGGGTATCACGCAAGGTTTCCCCGCTGAAATTCTCATAATCGTCAAAGCGCCCCAGCTGAAAGTTCCGGGTGGCCAGAATATTGTGCTTTTGCATAGGTCGCACAAGCATGGCGGTTCCCAGTTCCGGGCATTTGCCTCCTGTGAAGTAGTGTTTGCGGATTTTGGAGATCCACTTCTTATTGAACGCTTTCCAGGCTTCGGGTTCTGCCGGCTCCACTTTGAAAGGCCTTGGCCCTGCTGCAGACTGCCCTCCCTCGATTTGCCCGGAGGTAATTTTGCCATTGGCGGCAATGGCCTTGACGTTTTTGTCTCCAAAGATTGCGCCGACGCCACCTCGCCCGCAAGCCCTCTCTCCGCTCATGACTGCCGCATATCGGACTTTGTTTTCACCTGCCGGACCGATTGCAATATTGGCTTGGCCCAACATGTCGCTTACTTCCGTGGTAAGTTTTCCCATGTAGGGTGCTCCATCCTTAAAGACAATTCCGCCATCAAGTCCAATCTCCAAAACAACCGGGGTTTTGCTCTTGTTTCGAAGGATGATGCCATCATACCCGCATCGTTTCATATTCAGACCAAAGTCCCCGCCCGAATTGCTGCTGACGCACAAACCGGTGAGAGGGGAAATGGTGGAAATGTTGAACCTTGCGGAACTGGGCGCCCCGGTGCCGTTCATGGGTCCGGTGGTGATGGCCAGAATGTTTTCTTCGGAATATGGATCTGTGTGTGGCGGCAGATTGTCGAACAGGATTTTGGCGGCCAATCCTTTGCCGCCGATGAATTTCCTGCGGTCCTCGTCGCTGACACAGTAGTTGGTGATGGTTTGACCGGCCAGGTCGATGTCAGCGATTTTGCCGGTGTATCCATTGTAATGGTTGGTTGTGCCCAAATCATCGGTGGTGCCATGGCGCGGTTTGTCCTTCAGGCTCCGAATTACGTCGGCAAGTTCGTCCTTGTCCATGAGTAGCGGCACCGGATACAATGGGTTCCCTTCTTTGTCCGCATAGGCGGACATCAAATCGATGTCCTCTTCCTTGATCTGTGAAAAGGTGCTGGGGATGCCCATCCGCCGGTTCATTCCCTTTATGGCCTCGGTGAACAGCACCGCTTTTTCCATCAATGTGTCTCCCTTGATGCCCACCACATCCGCCAGATCAGCCAAGGGTTTGTATACACTGGCGCCGTATCGTTCCAGCATTTGGGGCAGGATAATGGCATTGGCCAACCCGTGGGGCACACCATAAACTCCTCCTAAAGTATGGGCGATGGCATGGATGTAGCCCACATAAGCCCGGGTGAAGGCGGCGCCCCCAAGGTATGAAGCTTTCAGCATATTTGCCCTCGCCTTCAGGTTCCCCCCGTTGTTGTAGCACTCCTCAAGGTTTTCAAAAACCAGCCTGGTGGCCTCTTCTGCCCAGCGCCGTGTTTTTTTTGTGTTGCCCCGTCCGATGTAAGCCTCTACCGCATGGGTGAGCACATCAAGTCCGGTGGTCGCAGTAATGGATTTTGGCAATCCCTTCGTCAGAGTGGGATCCAACACCGCCCATCTTGGGATCAGAGAAATATCGTTGATGGGATATTTATGGTGGGTCTTGCTGTCGGTGATGACCGCTGCCACAGTGGTTTCAGAACCGGTGCCAGAAGTTGTGGGTACAGCAAAAAATGGAGGCAGCTTATGAAGCACTTTGAAAAGTCCCCGCATTTCTGATACTCTTTTATTTGGTTTGACCACCCTTGCACCACACGCTTTGGCGCAATCCATTGAAGATCCGCCGCCGAAAGCCAACAAGCTGTCGCAGTGGTTTTGGCGGTACATTGCCACCGCTTCTTCCACATTCTCGATGGTAGGATTTGGTTGAACATTGCCGTAAACTGTAAAGTTGATTTTCTTTTCCCTAAGGCCTGCAAGCAGGGGCTCTAAAAGCCCAAGTGAAAGCAACTGTGCATCGGTGACCACCAGAAGGGATTTGCATTGCTTGCTGGCAACCAGGTCGGGCAATTCCAGCAAAGAGTTTTCTCCTTCCAGCAAAGCCGGCTGTCGCCATGGCAAAACGAAGGAGCCTGCATACATAATCAGTTGAAATGATCTGCAGTAGATTTTGCGCAATGTTTTCATATAAATACTCTCTTTCTGGCTTATTACAACGATGCTTCTATTTACTCTTCATTATACATGAGCATATGATATATGGCAAAATGAAACTGTATTTACGGGAGAAGAAAAGATGATGCAGAAACAAATACGGGATATACAAATAAACATACTGGAAGGACTAAAAGCTTATTCAAATGATCAATATTTATCCCCAAAAATTGTTAAAAAATCAATTACGTCATTTATCGTCAGAAAAGAAAACAACCCCTGAAAATATTGAAATTCCAAGGGTTTTGGCGGAGGGCATGGGACTCGAACCCACGAGGCTGTTACACCCTACTCGCTTTCCAGGCGAGCTCCTTAGCCACTCGGTCAACCCTCCAAAGCAGCCATCTATTAATTTAACACGGGGAAATGCTTTTTTCAAGATAAATATTCCCTGCCATGCGCTGTGTTTTCTTATAGTGATTACCTGCACCTTATATTTATGTTTTTATTTACAGTATGTCTTTATGTAACTCAACATGCGCTTTGTATCGGTCCATCTTTTGCTGCCTGTTTTGCTTCCCAACGTGACGGTTATATATGTTTTGCCCTGGTACTTGAATATGGACACAAAGCAGTATCCTGCGGGACCTGTGTATCCGGTCTTCCCTCCGACCACTCCCTGATATTTCCCCAGCAGTGAGTTGCCCGTCCTTACTTTATATTTCCTTGTCTTTTTTGTATTTTTGAATTTGTATGATTTCTTGGCAACGGCTTTCAGGAAAGTGCTGTACTTTATTGCCTGTTTCGTCATCAGTGCCAGGTCATATGCACATGAATAGTGTTTTTTGCTGTGAAGTCCGTGGGGATTCACAAAATGAGTCTTGACGCAACCCAGACTTTTGGCTCTTTTGTTCATTAGTTTTGCAAACCCTTTGACCGAACCTCCCACCTTTTCCGCAACGGCAACGGAAGCATCATTTGATGAAGTTATGAGCATGGCATAAAGCATGTCCCTTAGATAAAATCTGTCCTTTCTCTTCATGAATAATTCTCTGTAGGGAGTCCTGGTGACTTTTTTTGAGATCCTCACCTTGCTGCTCATGGATTTTCTTTCGATGGCTACTATGGCACTCATTATTTTTGTGGTGCTGGCATTGTACAATTTCTTTTTTGCGGATTTTTCGTAAAGTATCTCTCCTGTATCAACACACATGATAACTGCACCTTTGCCGTATAGGGAAAGATCTTTTATTTGCGTGGCTGTTATATTTATGGCTGAACTTTCAAAGGAAGAAAGCCTGTCCGTTACTACTTCAGGTTCACCCGGGTCAGTTATATCTTCTTCGGGAAGATAAATACGCCATTGCGACCATGTTTTTTCATACCACTCAGGAGGATAGGTTATAGCCACCTGACTTGTTTGTGTATCTTCAGAAGAAAACTCTGCCACGGTCTGCCACTGTGCCAGGATCTTATCATATCTCTGAAGCTCTACGGTCCTTCCCAGTGCAGGTGATACTGTTATCACATCCGTAAGTATGGTTCCTTTTTTTGCTTTGTATATTGTTGTTATTCCCGTTACTTCTGTTTGCTGAGTTAAAACATCAGCTTCGTTATCTGCAGGAAAATACCCTCTGGTTTCGGCTGGAAAAGGTTCTTCATTTTCTGCAGGAAAAGAATCTCCGGTCTCGCCGTAAGCACTTCCGGCAGTTCCAACAGACCAAAGCAAAACCAAAGCACAAAGTATGAATATGATCAGATTTCTTCCTGCAGTTTTTTTCACGATTATCCCAAAGCCTCCCTGACTGAATCCTTCATGGCGGATATATCTATTACTCCTTCATGACGTATCTCTTTTTTGTCCAAATCCTTTAATGCCTTTGGCACAGGCACACCGGTCTCAGTTTCCAGCTTTTTGATCGAATCAAATCCGTCATTTCCCTTTCCTATTCCTATGGCTTCTGCCGCACTGTCTGCAAATTTGTAGGCACTGGCCGTTGCGGCGATCAGTGTGGGCGTTTGGTCCCCCGTATCATTTTTGTATTGTTCATATACATCATAAGCAACGGCCGTATGCGTATCGATCAGATATCCGTTTTGTCTGTACATGTCTCCCATAACCCTAAGCGTAGTGTCTATATCCGTATATCCACCGTAAAACCTCTCCATGCCCTGCCTGATTTTGGCGCTCACTTCATATCTGTTTTCTTTTTCCATTTTTTCCATCAAGATTTTTATCTCTTCGCCATTTTCACAAAGATGCCAGAGCAGTCTTTCCAGATTGCTTGATATGATTATATCCATTGAGGGGGAGTTGGTCAGATAAAATTCTCTGTGCAGATCATATACTCCCGTGTTGATGAAATCCATTAAGATGCGGTTTTTGTTGGATGCACATATCAGCCGGTTAACCGGTATCCCCATTTCTCCCGCATAATATGCAGAAAGGATATTTCCGAAGTTGCCGGTGGGCACAGTAATATTGATCTTCTCTCCCGGTTTTATCACGCCTTCCTTGACCAGCTTTATGTATCCGTAAACATAATATGCCACCTGTGGCACAAGTCTTCCTATGTTTATGGAATTGGCCGAAGAAAGTCTGACGCCTGATGCTGCCAGTTCCCCGGCGAAACCGTCATCCCCGAATATCTTTTTGACTCCCGTCTGAGCATCATCGAAATTGCCTTTGACTGCAAACACATGGGTGTTTTCTCCTGTCTGGGTCAGCATTTGTCTTTCCTGGACCTGGCTCACTCCCCTGTCGGGATAAAACACTATTATTTCCGTTCCCGGCACATCGGCAAATCCTTCCAGTGCCGCCTTGCCCGTATCTCCGGAGGTGGCAGTAAGTATGCATATTTTTTTGTCTTCTCTTTCTTTTTTCATTGAAGTCGTAAGAAGGTATGGCAAAAGTGAAAGCGCCATGTCCTTAAAAGCTGCCGTCTTGCCGTGATAAAGCTCAAGGAAGTATGCGTCTCCGGCTTTTTTTATGGGAACGATCTCCTTTTTCTCGAACTTTTCGTCATATGCCCCTTCTATGCATTCTTCCAGTTCCTTTGAAGAAAAATCTTCAAAAAAAGCGCCTACAACCATCTTTGCAATATCCTGATAGCATTTGTCCGTAACATCTCCCGGCCTTCCGGTGCAAAGTTCTTCTAGGGGAAAGGGCAGCTTCGGTATCCTTTCGGGCACAAAAAGCCCTTTGTCTTCTGCTATACCCTTTATGATGGCCGCTGCTGATGTTTTGGTTTCTGCGGCACCTCTGGTGCTTTTATATCTGATCATGGTTTTTCTCCTTGTTGTTTTTTGTATTTCATATTATATCATATTATATTCAAAAAAATTAAAGGAATGACATCACAATTGTGTTAAAATCATTTTAAGGCATATGAGGATATAAATGACCATTTTTATTGGAAAGGAAGAAGAAATGAAAAGAAAAGTTTGCTTTATGTTCATAAACGGGTTTTATGCAAAGGCTCCCGAAAGAAAGGTCCTGGATATGGGGCAGGGTGAAATGATCGTTGTCGGTGTCGGCAGTTATGATATGGCATGCGATGAAGCATCCAGACTGGCAGATGAAGGTGTTATTATGATCGAGCTCTGCGGCGGTTTCGGCACCCTGGGTCATGCAAAAGTAACAGAAGCGGTAAAAGACAGATGTAAGGTCGGTGTGGTCCGTTTTGATAATCATCCGGGGTATGATAACATAAGCGGAGATCAAAAATGGAAATAAAAAAAATATAGTTCAAAAAACATGGACATATTTTTCAAAACCCGCTATAATGATATTCGTTTGACACGCCCCGCTGGTCAAGTGGTCAAGACGTTGCCCTCTCACGGCAGAATCAGGAGTTCGACTCTCCTGCGGGGTACCAAAGTAAGCCCTTGAAATTTCAATTATTTCAAGGGTTTTTTATTGGGTCTTTTGTTCCGTTTTTAAGGCCATATTCGCCTGTTTCCTCTGATTCCCTTCATAAAATAAGGAAACTTATAGGAAACTTTTTGGTTTTTTTGTCATAGATCTATATTCTCCATATTATTTTTGGTTTACATACTTTTTGTACTCAAAATGGAGCCAGATGTATTTGGGGCATACTGTACTGCTACTCGTCCAACATCAATTTCCCATCTTTATCTTTTTGTTTCAGCCTCTCCATTTGATCTTTTTCAACCTGCTCAACACTTTTTTTCGGAGTTGGCAGATCTTCAGGCATAGTTCCGCCTATTTCTTCAATAGCTTTACGAACTTCCTTGCCAACAGTATGATGCACTGCAGTAGCAGTTTTCGCATCCTCTATTTTATCTTTACGCAATTTTTCTTCTGTCTGCGAAATGCGAAAAAGATTTGCAATCAATTCAGTGCTTCACATATAATCAAGAATTTTTTGCCCCACTTCCAGTTCTTTCTTATCATGGATATCATCCACTGTCCTTCCGCCATAAAGTCCCATATATCCTGCATTTTGAAAAATTGCAAACTCCTCGGTTGTGATAACTCCGGCATCACGGGCTGTTTCAGCAAGAAGTTGATTCCATTGTTTTATATCCCCTCTGACAACTAACTTGCGTTTATCCTCGTCAAATTGATTAAAGTGATCTGCCACTTCCTGACGATAAGTCTGAATGGCAAAGTATGTCTGTCCTAATGCGATAACTTCCTTGCGAGGATCGCCATTTTACATAATTAAATAGCATGCATATCTTGATAAGTCATAATCCTTGATCTTCTTATTAGTTGCACCCGCCTAAACGATTTTGCTGACTTCAGCAAAATCGAGGCCGCTATCATATCCACTGTTTTCACACCGTCATCATATATGTGATTTTATTCCGGGATATTAAGCTCCACCCCAACATTTGACATAGAGCCGAAAACCCTTGAAATCTCAACGATTTCAAGGGTTTTTCTGTTCGGGCTCTAAAAACATTTTCTGCTTTTCTCTATGAAACGAGAATTTTTTATGCGTATCACTCTTTGATTTTTGCTATTTTTTTGGCCAGCTCTTTTTTTGCTTCCATGTTTCCCAATCTGGAGATCATGATCCGCTGTGCCTGCGGAGAACCGGCCCCGTGCATGGATTCGGTACGGTAGCCTACAGCACCGGTCCCTAAGGTCAGATTCTCGATCAGACGCAGGATTCGCATTCTGTTTTCCGTAGGAACCGATGCCACACCACGCAGATATTTTTGTACATAGTGACCTATCTCCGGGCTGCGAAGATCTTTTTCGGAAGGCTGGGTAACCATGAGTCCTCCGGCAATGTCTTCCGCCAGACGAGTCATTTCATATGGAAAACGTGTAACATTCTGTTTACAAACATTGGCCAGCATAAGATCGATCAAATATGCACCCGAAGGAGTGGGATATCCTTCATAGGAGCAGGCCAGAGCAGAAGAATATATGGTTTCGTTCAGGTGAGTCATTTCTATCAGTTTATCCTTGATATGAGAAGCTTTGGCAACACCGTTGTAGTCTGCCGCCAGGCCTGCGGCGCCGATCAGTACATCTCCGACGCCGGTTTTACAGGCGTAGCTGGGTCGATGATGTCCACTGAAACGTTCTACCAGAATTGTGACGAACTCGGTTTCTCCGTTGAGGAATATCCTATTGTTGGGCACGAATACCCTGTCAAAAATAATCAGGGCTTCATGGCCGCCGTACTGACTGTTGCCCACATCGATCTCAGTCCCTTCCATTTTACGGGTGTCACAGGACTGGCGTCCGTAGATAAGCGTTATTCCCTCCGCATCGGCGGGAACGGCAAATGAAACTGCATAGTCTTTGTCTTCCGGATCCATGGCGATGGTTGGCATTACCAGTATCTCATGGGAATTGACGATGCCGGTTTGATGGGCTTTACATCCGGTGACCACGATCCCGTCGGGGCGGCGTTCCACCACGCGAAGATACATATCCGGATCTTTCTGGGCACTTGGGGAAAGACCCCTGTCGCCTTTCACATCCGTCATGGCACCGTCGGTCACCAGATCCTCCTCCTGGATGTATTCAATGAACTTGGTAATGTTGTCCAGATATTTGGTTCCATACTTCTCATCGATCTCATAGGATGTACTGTAAACTGCGTTGATGGCGTCCTGGCCAACACATCTCTGGAAACAGCAGGCTGTCTTTTGGCCCAGCATTCTCTGGCGCTTTACCTTTTTGACCAGGTCGTCGGTGCTTTGGAACACATGGTTAAAAAGATTGATTTTTTCGCCTGTAATATGGGATCTGACCGTCATCAGGTCCTCATACATGGGGTCCAGGGCAAGATCATAGGTTGCCGCCACTGCGTTCATGGAAGGGATGATGATGGGATGGTCTACCGGAGAATCGATTTTTTCTCCAAACATATACACATTCAAATTGAGCTTTCGAAGGCTCTTAACATATTCTTTACCGGTTTTTAATGACATGATATACTCCTTTCGTTGTTCATAAAAAGACATAAGCAAACTAAGGGGCAGAATTTTTTTCTACTTATTATATTATACCTTTTTATTCAAATAGCTAACAAATATATGCTTTTTCTTCTGAGAAAGCATTCTTCTGAGAAAGCATTCATTTGAGAAAGTATTCTTCTGAGAAAGCATTCTTCGCCTATTACATGTATTTTTATTTATACCTTCATGTATTATGTGCCTGATATCCCTATTGTCGGTTCTTCCGACTTTTTACACAGTAATAAGACGATTTTGCCTTTCTGCCTTGCTTAAACCCCCACGATTTGATAAAGTTATATATATAATTATTATTTAAGGTGTATTTATAAATCAATGAAAAGAGGTGTAAAAATGAAATTCCTTGAAAACAAGCTGGCGGAGTTCAATAAAAACCTGCCGCAAATTCCGGACAACGGCAAAAGTGTTATAGNNTTTGTGGATCCTGATCATTATAAGCATTGTTTTTAACATTATCGGAATAATAACCCTTTTGGGCGTTGGCTCCTTCGGTGTTTCAGTGTTGGCCGGATTTGGTTTAGGCTTTCATTCAATGACAATATGGGGAACAATAATATTCGGTGTTATAGGTATGGCTATTGTAGTAGTCCTTGAAATAATAGCCATCAAACCTTTGAAAGACAAAGCCTATCTGGGTTGGCGCCTGGCATTTTATGTCATTTGGATACAGCTGATCTTTTCTGTGCTCAATGACATTTTCTTAGGGACTGTAAGCGGCCTGATAGGTGTTATTATAGGCACCATTATTGCGCTGTTCATCCTTATGCAGGTGCGTGACTATTTCATTCCTGATCAAAAAAGTGCCGATCCTGAAAGTCCTGATCCTGAAAATTCTTAAGAACTTAAATCTTTTGGAATATGGCAGGGAGGTGACAAGTATGGGCGTTGATTAACGAAAAAATAAGACTGGAATAAACAAATGATATCCTCCTATGGCAATCAAAAATACCATGGGAGGATATTTTATTTGAGCTCTATGGCTCCATAATCATTTTATCCCGCAAGTTCCGCTTTTTTTATCCTGTTTTATACTTTTCAAAAAGGGTATAATGTTTTGTATATGAAAAATAAAATCTATCCCTGTCATAAAAGGAGGTATGAAAATGGATCATAATAAATACGATACCATAATAATCGGTGGCGGGCCCGGCGGATATTCTGCTGCTTTATACTGCGCCAGAGCGAACCTCAAAACCCTGATAATCGAGAAGCTTTATCCAGGCGGGCAAATGGCCACCACCAGTATGATAGACAATTATCCGGGATTTGACATGGGTATTGACGGAGTTGAACTGGCCGGTAAAATGAAATCGGGAGCAGACCGTTTCGGTGCAGAAACAATTTTTGCAGAAGTTACTGAAGTGGATATGAAGGGTCCTGAAAAGATAATAAGACTGGCCGACGGAAATGTACTATACACAAAAACCATAGTGATCGCCACCGGAGCCGCACCCAGGAATTTGGGCCTCCCTTACGAAAAACAACTTACGGGCAGCGGCATATCATACTGCGCCACCTGTGACGGCATGTTCTATAAGGATAAGACTGTAGTCATCGTAGGAGGCGGTAATTCCGCCGCAGCCGATGCACTCATACTTTCAAAGATATGCAAAAAAGTTTATCTGGTCCACAGGCATGATACCTTAAAAGCTTCCCCCACTTACATGGCTCCTTTGGAAAACGCTTCAAATCTTACTTTTATTTGGGATTCAAAGATCAAAGAAGTTCTGTATGATAATAAAGTTACGGGGGTCAGGCTGGAAAACCTGAAAGACCGATCAGTTTCTGAAATAGACTGTGACGGTGTTTTCGTGGCCATAGGCAGGATGCCCAATACTAAGATTTTTTATGGAAAGATAGAAATGAATCCGGAAGGGTATATAGTTGCAGATGAAACCACAAGAACCAGCGAACCCGGAGTTTTTGCCGTTGGGGATCTCAGAGAAAAGCCTCTGCGTCAGGTGGTCACCGCCACATCAGACGGTGCTGTTGCATCAAAATTCATTGAAGACTATATAACCCACGGGTTTTGGAAAGACTGATCATACCATGTTTTATGCTCTCCTATCAGGATGAGCTTAAACCAAAGTGGATATATCAATCAAAAATATGATAATTTGATTTGCCGCTGTTTTTTACTTTATAAAGAGCGGCATCTGCTTTTGCCATCAGTTCTTTTACTGTCCTCCCATGCCTTGGGTATAATGAGGTTCCCATGCTGCATCCGACTTCCAGCGCGAAACATTTTCCCTCCTGTTCATCTCCAAGCCTGTAATGAGTTGATATTTTACCGAATATCCTTTTTATGAAATACTCTGCATTTTCTTGACTTTTTATATCATGAAAATAAATCAGGAATTCATCTCCTCCGGTCCTTATAAGAAGATCATTTTCTCTTAGTTCTTTTTTTACCCTGGTAGCAAGATATTTCAGTACGCTGTCACCCACTTCATGACCACAAGTATCATTTATCATTTTGAATCCATCTATATCAACGATACTGATGCAGCTCACAAGATTTTTGGCTTCGGCTTCGTTCAATCTGTCAATAAGCACTGTTTCAAGGGCATGACGGTTAAATGCTTTTGTCAGGGCATCCCTTTCGGCCAGGTTTTTCAGGACGTCTTCTTCTTTCTTTTTCTCTGTTATATCATCAATAACCATATGCGCGCCGCTTACTTCTCCTTCTGCTTTAAAAGGGTTGTAGTACACCCTTAGCCAGGTTTTTTTGCCCCACAGACTTTTGTATCCCATTTCATATATTATTTCACGATTCTTTTCCATGCATTCCGCAAGTTTGTCAGAAAATCCTTCTTTCTTCAGGGGTGCAAATTCAATTAAATTGATGGATTTTGTGGCTTCGTAAGAAGGAGAGTCCATTATTTCAAGCAGTTTTTTATTTGCATAAGTTATATTGCCTTTCCTGTCGCAGGCCATGAATCCTACGGGGGCATATTCTGCCAGTGTGAAAAATCTTTTCTGGCTCCTGAAAAGGGATTTTTCCAGTCTTGTTTTTTCGATAAAAAGTCCTGTCTGCAGCAGAAAAAGCTTGAAAAGATCCTGATTTATAAGGCTGTTGCCTTTTTTGAAAAACAGGGTGAAATCCCCGAGAACTTTTCTTTCTTTTGTTATTTTTGCCACCGCCACATGGCCTATATCATAGTCCCTCTCGATCTGCATGACCGTTTCCTTGGGAACGACTTCTCCCGTAAGATCATGCAGGGTTTCGAAAACCGTTATATCCCGTCCCCCGGTCTTCTGTTCTTTTACAGGATCATTGGGCCATTTTCTTTTAAGGAAATAGTTTTTGATGAGTTCCAGATTTTTATTGAAAATTTCTGTCTCTCCATATATGGATACTGTTTCAAAATCCTTTCCGTTTTTATCGAAAAGGTTGAATGCAACATACTCCGCTCCCGATACCTCATAGGCAAATTCTGTTAGTCTGTCATAATCTATATACGCGCCCATATTTTCTATGAAAAATCTTCCTATTTCCTGGACCCTTTTTTCAAATGTATTATTGATAAAAAGAGTCACAAAGTGTTTCTCATCTGTGGGGTAAGCGATTATATCAAAATTTCTTCTGTATTCTTTTGAATATTCTTCAAAACGATCTTCCTTTTGTTCAGCAATGACCTTTGCATATCTTTGTACCCATTCTCTTGCATGCTCTTTGTCCAGAGCGATCTCTTCCGTAAATTTTTTGCCGATTATATCTTCTTTTTTCAGGCCTGTGTACCTTTCAAATACAGGATTCATATCAATAAAAATATAATCTGTCATTTTTCCTCTGTCATCAAAAACCCCTTCATGATATGCAAATGCGACAGTGTTTTTTTGTATAGCCTCTTCATATATATTCTTGTTCATTGCCCTACATCTCCTTTTTACCCTTTGATCGACCTGCCGAGGTATTCTCCTTTCGTATTTTCTTGTTCTTTGAGAAGTTTGATCGCCACATCTTCATCAAGCGGCCTGCTTATAAGATATCCCTGTATCTTATCACAACCGTGTTCCTTCAGATATTCAAGCTGTATCTCATATTCCACGCCTTCGGCTACGACACCGTGTCCCAGCTTGTGAGCCATTGATATTATATCCGCTGTTATGGTCTCCTCGGATTCAAACACCATTATCTTATCTATAAAGAATTTGTCGATCTTCAGATAATCTATATTAAGTTCCCTTTCCCTTGCAAAGGATGAATAGCCTGTGCCGAAATCGTCTATTGCCGTTTTCATCCCGTATCTTCTTAATTTTGCCAAAACCCCGTTTATATAATCGAAATCCGAAGAAAACATTGATTCCGTGAATTCCAGAGCCACGTTCCCGTGGTTTATACCCATTTCATCCACAACAGAAATCAAATTTTCCGCAAAGCCTTCTCTGAGTAGCTGTATCGCAGAAATGTTGATTGATACGCTTATGTCGGTGTTGCCGTTTGCCTCCAGTTTTTTTAGGAATTCAAGAGATTTTTTTATAATAAGATCCCCCAGTGGCACGATCAGCTTGGTTTTTTCTGCTATCGGTATAAACTCCAGCGGAGGAACGAGTTTGGGATTTTCGCTTTTCATTCTGGCCAATGCTTCGAAACAGCATATCTTTTTTGAATCAAGTTCCATTATGGGCTGGAACTGCAGAAACAACCTTTCTGTTCTTTCGCCTGCTGCGATCTGAGAAAGCTCTCTGCTTATTTCTTCATCACGGAATACCTGCCGCTTCATTTCATCATCAAAGAATGATATCCCTATTTCTCTTTTCATTGTGTCCAGAGCCTTTTCTGAGACAGTCATGAGATTTTTGAAGAGTGTCTCTATGTCATTTCGGTTGTCACTTTCTATTTCCACCACGCCTATGCCTGCTCCGATCCTCTCGATTTCAAGGACCCTCTCCAGTTTCTCCGAAATGTTCTGACAAAGTGCTGATATTTCTTTTCTGTCCTTGTAGCCCCTTACATAAAAAGCAAGATGGGTCTCATCTGTAATAAACAAACTTTGATTTTTATCGCAGAACACCCTAAGTGAGCTTGTTATCCTCTTCATGAGTTGATGCTTGTATTCGAATCCATAGGTTAGCGTCAGATTGTTCATGGTGCTTAAGTTTATGCATATCAAAGCTTTCTTTTCTTTGTCGTCTTTTTTTATTTCTCTTCTTAACACTTCCTCAAGATAGCTGCGGTTGTGAAGCCCTGTTGCTTCATCATGCATGCTCTGATACTGCAGTCTCTGTTCCAGTTTCTTTCTGTCGGTTATATCAAGTATTATTCCTTCAACGGATTTTATTTTTTCTTTTTCGTCATATACGGCCTGTGCCATCATCAAGACCCATTTTACCTCTCCTTCAGCGGTTATTATCTCATATTCATACTTAAGCGAGGCTTTGTTCCCGAATGCTTTTTCTGCTTCCTGCCACAGAATGTCTCTGTATTCGGGCATCACGATCTCATTGAAGGCGATTTTGCTGTTTTTGATAAGACTGCCGGATTCATACCCCGTAAGAGAATAGCATCCTGCGGATACGAATTCCATGGTCCAGTTTCTGTCATATCTGCATACGAAAGCCATTCCGGGAAGATTTGAAAAAAGCACTGCTTTGTTTCGTTCACTTTCTTTGAGTGTTTCTGCGATTTCCTTACGTTTCGTTATGTCCTCGATAAGGCATAAATGCAACGGCCTCTTGTCTTCGCTGAAAACAAACGGAGAAATCGTGATCCTTCCCCAGATCACACTTCCGTCCGGTTTAATAAATCGTTTCTCCAGGCTGTACCCCTTGATCTCGCCATTTTTGAACTGCCGGAACTTCTCCACATCTTCCGCCAGATCTTCGGGGTGAGTTATATCCATCCACTTTAAATTTCTGAGTTGTTGTTTGGTCCTTCCAACTATTTGCTCGAACCTCCGGTTAATATTTATTTTTTTGAATTCACTGCCGAAATACCAATTTGTGTCATTCATCACTGACACACCTATGGGCATCTGTTCAAAAAGACTCTGATAAAGAGCTTCGTCTATGGCCAGTCTTCTGGTGAGTTTTTTTAATCTGTCCTGCTGGTTCCATGTGCGCAGCAGAACCATTGAAAGGGCAAAAAAACAAATAATTATGATGATATCCGGTATCATCATTTTCCAAAGACGCACATTCCATTCAAATGCATCATAATCAATACCGAAACTGGCGACTACCTTCCCGGTCCTTTGATCTTTGATGGGTACCAGAGTACTTATCCACATACCCCATCTGTCCGATACGGGTTTGGTCAGCACGGTATTCCCTCCACGGAAGGGCTCCCAGTCTTCATCGGTGGCTTCTTCATATATCTGTCCGGGAGGAGAATAATCGGCAGAATCAGGAGGTTCCGAATCCAATAAAAATAGCATTTTGCCGTCTTTTTCTGACATTATATAGGCAAAATGCACCCAGTTATCTTCCTGTGCCACTCTCATCAGGCTCTCTTTTGTCATTTTATATTCTATGCTGTTTGTATCTCCCGGATCTCCGGAAAGTTCCTTTATATGTTCAGGATGAAAAACGGAGCAAAGGGACTCGCCCATCATTATGGCTTCAGAAGACAGCGTATTACTGTGTCTGTTATAGGCGAAACTCAAATAAACAGCACTCAAAAGTATGGCAATAACAAGAACTATTGCATATATCTGCTTATGTCTGTCAATACTTGGATCATCCCCTGATTTTTCTGTTGTCTCTGTGTCAAGGAGCATAATATTCCACCCTTCCGGTCACTTTATGTGACATTGGTGTAAAAACCTTTTCGGTGTAAAAACCTTTTCGGTTTTATATTTTCCTCAAACAGGGATCTTCCTTGTATACTGCTCTTTTCAAACAGTACCCCATTTAATAATATTATACTCGCACATACATCCATAATCAACAAAAAAACAGCGGGCAGATTTTTTTCTGTCCGCTGTATCAGGTGCTATAGCTCCTGCCGTTTTTCTGCAATAATAGTCTTTGCTTCTGCAAAAGAAAGTCTCTTTTATTCGATATATTCTCCGATACCTTTATGGGCCTCTGCTTTGCCAAATTTTATTTTTAAAATCGGTCTGCCCGGCGGCACCATGGTCAGATATGAGGCAATCATTACAATGTTAGTGTCCAATACTATGCGGACCAGAACATCGGTGATATAGCCTGAAAACAAAAATGGCATAAACAAAAGGAATGCAGCCCANNTTCAAGCCGAAAACAAAATATCCGTATTTCACTGATCTGCGCATAAAATGTCCCTTGATTTTTTTGTTTTCCAGCAGAACGAATACTATGCCGATTACTATTCCCATCATAAGTGTCCAGATGAATGTCTCCAGGGGCCTTGATTGATTCCCGGATCTGATGATCCCTGTAAAATATGCCATATATCTGCCTGCCAGAAATATCCCCGCAAAAATAGATACCGCTTTTATTTTTTCTTTGTGGGAAAAGCATTCCGGATCATCACCATTGTTTTTTTTGGTTTTCATCATACTTAATAGAATACCCAAAATAAAAACAGGTATGGCATCACTTGACCCCACAACAAACTCATTGATAATGGGATTTCCAAAGAGAGATACTCCTTCAAGCATTGCCATTATCCAAAGTATGGCTATTGCCATGCCGTAACGGACACCTTTCCCCACGCCTTTCCCGGGTATTTCATTCCTGCTCCCAAGGTAAACAAATGAAACACAGGAAAAAGCCAACAAAGCCCAAAGAGATGCTGTGACCTCTTCTCCCAGGATCCCTGCCGCAAAACTGAAGTCCGGATCACCGGGCATCGTGCTGAATGGATCGGTTACAATATGCATGAATATATCAACTGCAACGCAGCATACTATTATAACGATAACTTTTATTTTTTGATTTTTTTTCATATCTTTCTCACTCCTGATATGCCTTTGTGTTTTCGATTTCCCTAAGATTTGAAAGGATTTTCTCAAGGGACTGTCTGGCCAGTGAAATATCGTTTTTCCCCATTTCTTTGAACATTTTTTCTCTGAATGATCCTCCCTTTGGATCAGTCTTTTTCCAGAAGGAGCCACTCTTTTCTGTCATGTAAAGTCTTGTGGCTCTGGCATCATTCTTATCTTTTTCCAGTGACAGCAACCCTTTCTGCTGAAGCTTCATGGCAACCTGTTTCACATTCTGGTGAGAACTCCCCATGGCACTTGCCGCTTCCTTCAGTGTGGGGGGATGATCGAAGACACTGCTTATGGTCTCGGACAAAAACCACTGTTTAGTCGTAACATCAAATTCCTTTAATTCTCTTTCCAGAAGAGTGTTCATTCTGTTTGATATGATCAGTAAAAGCCCGAAGATCATGGCATCATCAGGGATATTATCTGTCTTTTTATTATTCATTATCACACCGCCTTTCCCGGATCCGGGGATCTGATTTGATATAAGTAATGTATTACATATTAAGATAATACATTACCTTTTTTTGTTTGTCAACAACTTTTCTATTTTTGTCTGATTTTTTAGCCCATTGAACGGTTCTATGCCTCTCTGCCGGTTTATGGGAACACTATGTTTATTGATCAACAACACAAAAAAGCCCCTCCGTCGGATTTTTTCCTAAGGAAAGGGGCCTTCATAAAATCCCTAAGGGGTGCTTTATATCTTCTTGGTGGAGCATAGGGGGATCGAACCCCTGGCCTCGTGATTGCGAACCACGCGCTCTCCCGGCTGAGCTAATGCCCCGTTATACGATATGCATGGCCTGATCAGAAATCAGGCCATGTATATTTTCTTATTTCTTAAATTTTTATTTTCACCGTCCTTCAGATCCATCGGGCACAAAAGCGCCTATTTCAATATTGATCGTTTTTGATACTGTTGCTCCGTTAAAACCTCTATATGTGATTATTGCCATTACTTCGTCTTCCGTTTCATAATTTTCTCCCTCAATGAGTACAGGGGATAGTGAAATAAAGTTTTTGTAATCCGGAACACTATTGAACATCTTATCGCTTCTTGTTCCGGCGGCATTCACATCTCGGATCTTGATTATTGTTCCGATTTCTTCTTTGAGTTTGTCTGCAGTAATATAATCACCGGTCTCCGGTTCTACCGCCTGTTCTTGTGCCGGTATCATGATAATGTCGCTAACGGGATCAACAGTGATCGGTTCAGGCAGAGGATCCAGCCTGCTTATGACCGCATCACCATAGCAGCGAACAGCTATTGTCCTGACTGCCTTTTTATATGGCTTATAAGTATTCCTGACAGAGTAAGTTATGGTATATACACCTTCCCTGCTAAGTACATATGTTTTTGCAACGGCATATGACATTGTTCTGCTTCCCTGGGGTCCCGTGACTGTAACAGTCATTGCCCCTGTTCTGCTTGTGCCGTCTGCCTGTTTTGCTGAAACTCCCGTTACCGCTGTACTTTGTCCCGGCTTCGTTGTTCTGTTATAGGCATAGATGGTGGGTGCTTTTGTATCAACCACATTTACAACAAAGGATTTTTTTGCCGTTCCCCTCTTGCCGCAGTATTTATCATGCACTTTATATGTTATCTTATATTTCCCCAGAGATCTGGTGGTGAATTTTTTTACTTTCTTCCATTTGCCGCTTTTCCACTTTTTGACTGAAGAAATCTTCAGCTTGGAGGTAAGGCTCTGATTAGCATTGGTGTTTTTGGCCGTGACCTTGGACTTCAGGCTGTATGAGCTCCCGAACTGTACGGTCGCAGGCTTGCTTTTTGATATTTTTATTACCGGTCTTCTCATGTTGAAACCGGGATTTCTCGGATTGGGATCTGTGGGGTCCCATCCATAGACCCTTACACCCACTCTTTTGGGCTTGCCCAGAGGTCCGGCTTTTCTGCTGCTGTAAACTGTGACTTTGGTCCCCCCGGGACAATTTTCGTATATCCATTTGGCATCCATCACACAAAGTCTTATACAGCCGTGGGATCCCTTGCTTCCCAGCCTGTAGAACTGACCGCTGGCCTGGGAAGACGGACTGTTTTTTCTGTTATAAAAAACCGAATGGAAAAGTATATTGCCCCTGACCTGGGAACAGTACTGGGCATATACCTCTTCCATCATTTCCCCCCAACGCATTTTTATGCCAATGCGGAAATTTCCGCTGGGAGTGATGCACCACATTTTTTCTTTTGCATACCAGGCATTTGTGCCGGTGGTCACCAGCATGGCCCTTATGGGCTTCCACTTGCTCCCGGATCTTTTGTATACAGTTGCCACATTTGCCTGTTTATTGACCTTGATCCAGTATGTCCTTGAACTGGCAGCATCTGCTTTCTCTGTATCTATGGCAATTACAGAAACAGCCAGTGCCAGCACGACTACCCACGAAAGTATTCTTTTTCTCAGTCTCATTCCTCTTCCCCTTCTATTCAATAAATGCCTTATATATCGCTTTTATGGATTTTTCAAAATCCTTATTGCTTACTCCTACGATTATATTCATTTCACTGGAACCCTGATCGATCATTCTGATGTTGACTCCTGCATCCGCCAGGGCAGTAAACAGCCTGGCTGAAACACCGGGCGTGAATGACATGCCGCATCCCACGGTGGCTATAAGTGCCATGTCTTCAAAAATCTCCATGGTATCGGGTTTCAGCTGTTGTTCAAATTCATTCATTATGTCATCCAGTTTTCCGTTGACATTTTTCTTTGACATTACCACAGAAAGAGTATCTATGCCGCTGGGCATATGTTCCAAAGACACATCGTTGTCTTCCAGTATGCCCGCCAGTTTCCTGACAAAACCCCTTTCGGTGGCCAGGTGGTTTTTGTTTATGCCTATTACCACAAAATCCCTGCTTCCCGCTATACCGGTAACGATCCTGTCCCCTGCTTCTCCACAGGGCTCTGCAGTTATCATAGTCCCCGGGTTATCCGGCTCATTGGTATTCCTTATATTTATTGGTATGTTTGCCACACGGGCGGGATATATGGCTTCCTCGTGCAAAACTGAAGCTCCCATATATGACAGTTCCCTTAATTCCATGTATGAAATAGTGCTTATGGGTTTCGGGTCCTTTATTATTCTGGGGTCCGCCACCATAAAGCCCGAAACATCGGTCCAGTTTTCATAAACATCTGCCTGCATGGCGCCTGCCACGAGAGCTCCGGTTATGTCCGACCCTCCCCTGGGAAAGGTTTTTATACTGCCGTCGGGTCTGCTTCCATAAAATCCGGGTATGACTGCCCTTTCGTGATTTTTGAGTTTGTCTTTTATGGCTTCTGCTGTTTCTTCCTCAAGGAGCCTTCCCTTTTTATCAAATTTTATGATATCTGAAGCATCAACAAAATCGTACCCGATATAAGCGGCTATCATTTTTGCGCTAAGAAATTCTCCTCTGCTGGCCATATAATCCAGTGATGCGCCATTTTGGAATTTCTCCTTTATATCCGCCATGTCGTCCTTCATATTTATACTGATCCCAAGGTTCATTTCCATGGCATAGAATCTGTCGCATATGACCTGAAAAAGTTGTTCATATGGTATGTTCTGCTCCCTGCTGGAAAAGCAGGAATAAAGAATGTCGGTTATTTTGCTGTCCTGTTCAAACCTTCTGCCCGGGGCAGAAACCACCACATATCTTCTGTTTTTGTCAGATTCGACTATATTTTTTATTTTTGCTATCTGGATATCGTCAGCTGCTGACGACCCTCCGAATTTTATAACTTTCATTTTTCCAGTTCTTTCTTAAGTGCTTCCGCTTTGTCTGTTCTCTCCCACGGCAGATCCAGATCCGGCCTTCCGAAATGACCGTACGCTGCCACCTGCCTGTAGATGGGCTTTCTCAGATCAAGATTTCTTATTATTGATTTGGGGCGAAGGTCGAAATGCTTGACTACTATGTCCGCCAGCTTTTCATCGGCAAGCCTGCCGGTGCCAAAAGTATCGACCATGACAGAAACCGGCTCCGCCACTCCTATGGCATATGCCAGCTGTATCTCGCATTTATTCGCAAGTCCCGCCGCAACCATGTTCTTTGCCACATATCTGGCCGCATATGTGGCGGACCTGTCCACCTTCGTGGGATCCTTGCCGCTGAAACAGCCTCCCCCATGGTGACCGTAACCTCCGTAGGTGTCCACTATTATCTTTCTCCCCGTAAGTCCGGAATCTCCGTGAGGCCCTCCTATTACGAATCTCCCGGTGGGATTGACCAGAATCTTTGTGTCTTTGTCCATGAGTTTTTTTGGTATCACGGGTTTTATCACAAATTCCACAAGGTCCTTTTTTATTGCCGAAAGTTTCACATCCGGATCATGCTGGGTGGAGATGAGTACCGTGTCTATCCTTTTTACTCTTTCCCCTTCATACTCCACAGTTACCTGGGTTTTGCCGTCGGGTCTCAGGTACTTGATTTTGCCGTTTTTCCTTACCTTTGCCAACTGTCTTGCCAGCTTATGAGAAAGAGATATGGGCATAGGCATAAGTTCTTTTGTTTCATTACATGCATAACCGAACATTATGCCCTGATCTCCGGCACCACCCGGGTCTACTCCCATGGCTATATCTCCCGACTGTTCATCTATGGATGTCATTACAGCACATGTGTCTCCGTCAAATCCGTATTCGCTCTTTGTATATCCTATCTCACAAATGACCTGTCTTACGATTTTGGGTATGTCCACATAACATTTGGTACTTATTTCTCCCATGACCATGGCATACCCCGTGTTGACACTTGTCTCTGCCGCCACTCTCCCCTTTGGATCGCTGGCCAATATGGCATCCACTATGGCATCGGAGATCTGGTCACATATCTTGTCCGGGTGCCCTTCAGTAACAGATTCTGATGTGAAAAGTTTTTTCATTTTGTCTTGTCCTCCTTCGACAGTAAATGCTGCCTGATCCCTTATTTGTGATCCACTTAAGTCAAGATCCTTTTTTAATAAAACCTCTTCTTTACAGAAGAGGCAGATAACTTCTTATCTTTTCCTCATCTTTCGGACCTTTTTGTGATTTCTGATCAGTCCGTAGGAATTAGCACCTTTGTCTGTCTGCAGCTTGTTTATAAGGCTTGCAGGCATCCGGGTTGCCGGGCTTCACAGGGCCTATTCCCTCAGCCTCTCTTAATAAGGATTTTGTAATTCATACGGTGATAATTATATATGTTTTTATTACTCATTGCAAGCCTTGAAGGCTTTTTTGGCTGTTGCTTGTTTTTTCTTTTATATATTGTATACTCTTAATATGAATAAACTTGCACTTAGAATAATCGAGGGCGGACTGCCTCCTCTATGGAAGGCTGAAAAAGATTTTGTTTCAGCCTATATCACCGATACCCGCCTGATGGGCGCTATGACAATGTATGTATGCTGGGATATTCCCGGTCGCAACGACGAAATGATGCTCCATCAGTTCTTCTATTTTGATGCGGAAGAATACGGTTTTGATACATACAAAAGTATTGTAGGCAACGACACTGAAAGCGTGGCACGGACCGAGCAGGAACTCATGGGAGGCCTTGGGGGCAGCAGATCCCATATAAGTAGCAGGGAAGCCTGTTTCCTGCTGGCGGAGTATGTGGATTTCAATAAGGAGCACGGAATAGAGCTTCCCGGAGATACAAAGGAATATCTATTCATGCTGGAAAATGCTTTTGCAGATCCACTTTCTGAGGAAGAAAAAAATGTTTTGGTAAACAAAACATGTACTCCCATAAAATCAGAATACCATCTCATCAACTACTTTCTTATGAGATGTTTGGGCAAAGATCACAAGGCTGCTGCATACCTTTGCGAAGGTTTTGACCCCTCATCGGCTTTCCCCGACATACCCATGTGCACCATGTGCAGGAACGCCAGTGATCCATCAGAATCTCCCCATGTCTACAGGGATGATCCTCCCAAAGTCTCTTCATCCGAAGGAACTTTCATCTGCCAGTCCCTGGTGGAGTATGACAAAAAATATTCGATCCTGGTCAGCCGAATGGAAGTGCATAATATGAAAGTGACAGACTGCAGACTGCAGTCTTCCATGCAGGTAAGTGCAGCGGAAGCAGCCATGCTGCTTTCAAGATCGGAATTTATAACCGTATATGAGATAATGGCATCAGTAAAGGACATGGAAAAATATACATATGACCTGGCCGCAGGCACCATAGTCACCATACATGACAACGGCAAGCTAATGATGTCTTTTAATGAAAACAACGATCATGTGAACAAGCGCATCTTTCGTCTCAGCGAGGATGTATTCGGTCTTTATTATATAACTGACTTCGGGCAGTTCATTGTTTCTTCCCATTCTCTTAATAATATAAGGAAGATGGAGGATGTCATATCCTCAGGGCCTTTGGCCGCATTGCTTCTGCCGGTGGCTAAATACGAATTCAAAGAACCCGTCCTTTATGAATTCATCCAAAGTGACTATGACAACTTCGAAGAATTTATGGAGGATCTTGAACCGGAAGAATAGGAGGTCATCATATGCAAAAAAGAACTTTCAAGAAAACCGGAGAAAAGATATCTCTTCTCGGCATGGGTGTCATGCGTCTTCCCGAAACAGCAGGCGGCCTGATCGATGAGGATCTGTCTGTTGCTATGATCAGAAGGGCCATAGAAGGGGGTATCAATTATATGGATTGTGCCTACACGTATCACGGGGGAGCCAGTGAAAAGATCCTTGGTAAGGCCCTGAAAAACGGTTACAGAGAAAAGGTCTTCATCGCCGACAAGATACCTGCATGGCTGGCCAAAGACGAAGAAGATATCGAAAAGATGTTTGAAGAAAGCCTTACCCGACTTGATGTTGATTTCATAGACATGTATCTTATCCATAACATTACTGCCCCCATATGGAAAAAAGTCCAAAAGTTGAACGTGATCCCTTTTCTGAAAAAAAAGCAGAAAGAGGGAAAGATCAGACATCTGGGATTTTCTTTTCATGACAGCCTTTCTCTTTTCAAAGAAGTCGTGGACTTCCGCCGCTGGGATTTCTGTCAGATACAACTCAACTATATGGATGCAGATATCCAGGCAGGAGTTGCGGGTCTTCGTTATGCGGCCTCAAAAGGCCTTTCAGTTATCATAATGGAACCGCTAAAGGGTGGCCGGCTTACGGATACCGTTCCCTCATCCATAAAAGAGATCTGGGACAGAGCCGAGACAAAAAGATCCCCTGCGGAATGGTGTTTCCGTTGGGTAGCCGATTTCCCCCAGGTCACCACCATATTGAGCGGCATGAGTACAATGGATCAGCTGGAGGATAATCTGACAATAATCGAAAGCTGCCTTCCCGAAAGCCTTACAGAAAATGAACTCTCTCTGATCGAAGAAGCAGCAGACAAGTACAGAGAACTTATCAAATACCAGTGTACCGACTGCAAATACTGTATGCCCTGCCCCTTCAAAGTTGATATACCCCGCTGCCTTTCACTTTATAACGAATGGTTCCTTTACGATAAAAACCCAAAGACACTTATGGAGTATAAGAGCTGGATGGATAAAAGACAGAGGGCTTCAAACTGTACAGACTGTAAAGAGTGCGAAAGCAAATGTCCTCAGCAACTTCATATAACAGAAGCCATGAAAAAGATAAAGCAGGAATTCGGGGAATAAAAGATAATATGACTTTATGTTTTTGAATGTTTCAGAACCCGCTTTTCCCGGGAGACCCCGGCACCTTCATCAAAGGTACTAAAGCCTTTCGGAAAAATCGTATAAATATATCAAATGTTGTCGCAGAAAAAAAGGGTCTGTAAAGTAGAAATGAAA
>DBPK01000017.1 GCA_002304835.1 Firmicutes bacterium UBA1422 | reverse complement strand
CCCTTTAGAAAATTCACTGTGTTTCTTGTGATTTTCATATTATAAAGGATCATAAGAAGTTGTTTCATCGTAAGAGTGCGTCCCTTTGAGGCCAGCTTTATATGATCTCCTATATCATAAAAATTCCCAAGGGGAAGAGGCCCTTTTACCGTGATAAGAATCTCTGCCTCTTCCGTTTCGTCAAGCCCTTCTCTTACAAATCTTTCCTCATTAAAAGGTTCAAGCTCAGATATGACTTTTCTTGTCATTTCTGAGCCGGCCTGCATCATGAGAAGCTGGATGATTTTATTGAATTCTAAAATTTTTATGGATTTTTCGTTCATCAAAATTCCTGTTCGATCCTGCTTTTTAATTTTTCCACTTCGCTTTTCAACTGGATATTTTCCATCTGTAGATCAAAAAAATTATTTTCAAGATCTTTGTATTTTTCTTCTGTTTCGGCCTCGGTTATGGCTTTATGCTTTTCTACTTCTGCCTCTATATTCTTCTCTCCCTTTAGAAGTTCTTCTATCTGCCTTTCCTTTTCTCTGAGTTTCTCAGCAAGTTCTTCTTTTTCTCTTATGACATCCTGCGTCTCTTTTCTCTGATCCGAAAGCGTTTTTTTTGCTTCCTCCCAAAGCTGCTCATACCTGTGGATGTCTCCTTCCATCTGTTCGTTGGTTATCTTTGATTCATCTATCTTCTGCATAACAGTAAAATACTCGTCCGCGATGTTCACCGCAGAAAGTACAGCCAGAGAAGAAACGGGGCTTTTTTTGAACAGGCTGCCCAGTTCATGCATTTTAGTGTCCACATATGCAGCCACTCTTATCATATGCTCCTGTGATTTGTCTCCTGAGATAACGTATTCCTGTCCGTAGATCCTTACGCTTACTTTATTACTTCCCATTTCTCCTCCTCCTTTTTATACATCTCTTAGGACGGCATCAAATTTTTCTTTTAGTGCCGCAAGAACTTTTTCGTGTATTTTGGTCACCTCTTCGTCGGTGAGTGTTTTTTCGGGATGTCTGTATGTTAGCGCAAAAGCTGCGCTCTTCATGCCGTTATCCACCTGTTTCCCTCTGTAAACATCAAATAGTTTTACGCTCTCCAGTATGCTTCCGCCGGCTTCGCGGATCACTTTTTCCACAGAACCGGCCGGTATATCTTCTTTTATAAGCAAAGCTATGTCCCTGGCAACTGCGGGATATTTGGGAAGAGGGCTGTAATAAACTTCCGTGCTGGCATTTTTCATCACCTTATCGAACATGAACTCGGCCACATGGCACCTCTGTCCTATTCCCATAAGCTCTGCCACATCGGGATGTATCTCTCCCATTATGCCCAATTCCTCGCCTTTATATGATATCCTGGCACACCTGCCCGGATGATATACCCTGTAGCCGTTTTCGGCTTCGAATCCCGGATCTTTTATTTTCAGCACATTGAGCATTTCTGTCACCATGCCCTTCAAAGTAAAGAAGTCATATCCCTCCCCGTAAAGACCTATGCAAAGTGCATCCTGCTCTTGGGGGAGAGTCTCTTCATGGATCAGATCTTTTCCGAATGTGCTGCCTATTTCAAAGCATTTCAACGCTTCTGCCTTTCTTGACCAGTTTCTTCCCATTACTTCAAGCATGCCGGGAGTAAGTATGGTACGCATCACGGAATTTTCCTCTCCAAGAGGATTTTTGAGATGAACAAAATTTCTTTCCCGGGAATCCTCTTCTATACCTATATGATCGATACTTTTGGGGCTTACAAAAGAATATGTCTGTATTTCATTTGCTCCCAGAGCACAAAGGGTATCCCTTGTCAGCTTTCTGAGATTCTCTTCTCTGCTTAAGGCGGCTTCACTGTTTCCCCTGGGTATGGTCACGGGAAGCCTGTCATATCCGTACATCCTTGCAGCTTCTTCGGTGAAATCCACCTCCGAATCAAGATCCCTTCTCACGGAAGGCGGCATTACTCTGAGAATTTCCCCTTCTCTTTCCACTTTCATTTCCAGAGCTTCAAACATTTCTGCCATTTCCTCTGCTGCTATTTCTACGCCCAGCACATGATTTATTCTTGCCGGCCTTACATCTATTTTTTTCGGGCTTTCCGGAGCCGGATAAACATCCACCTCACCTCTGACAACGGTGCCTGCTCCAAGCATTTCAATAAGACTGCAGACTCTCTCTGCACAGATCATGCAAAGAGCAGGATCCACTTTCTTTTCGAACCTGGAAGATGCCTCAGTACGAAGTCCGAGTTTCTTGGATGTCCGCCTGATGCTCTCCGGATCGAAGTTGGCGGATTCCACCAGGATCGTCTTTGTATCATCTTTGATCTCCGAGTCAAGGCCTCCCATGACACCTGCCACAGCCACATTCTTCATTCCGTCCTTTATCATCAGCATGGTTTCGTCAAGGGCCCTTTCGTTGCCGTCCAAAGTAACGAACTTCTCGCCTTTTGAAGCCGTTTCTACAACGATTCTTTTTCCTTCTATCTGTCTTATATCGAATGCATGTATGGGCTGACCATATTCCAGCATAACAAAATTGGTTATATCAACAATATTATTTATAGGTCTCATACCGGCATACATCAGCCTTTTCTGCAGCCACCAGGGGGACTGCTGTATCCTGATATCGGTAACTATCTTTGCCGCATATCTTTTGCAGAGAGCGGGATCATTTATGCTGATATCAATATAGTCTTTTGCCTCTTTATCGGATGCGGCTGAAATCTTTATTTCAGGGTAGTGCAGTTTACTTGCCAGTGTAGCTGCCGATTCCCTTGCCATGCCTATCATTGAAAGGCAGTCGGATCTGTTGGGAGTTATCTCAAAATCCACTGCGGCACTTACGAGTTCCATGGCTTCTTTGATATCTGCTCCGGGTGAAAGTCCTTCGGGCAGTATCCATATGCCGTCTTTATGAGCCACAGGTATGACCTTATCATCAAAGCCCAGCTCCTGGGCAGAGCATATCATTCCAAAGGATAAAACCCCTCTGATCTTTCCTTTTTTTATTCTTGTTGCCCCCTCATTTTGGGTCTGGCCGTGCAGTGGTCCGGGTATCCTACTGTTGTCTCTTGCAACTGCAACATTTATTCCCTCCGCCACATTTGCTGCACCGCATACTATCTGCAACGGTTCGTCTTCTCCCACGTACACCATACATACGGAAAGCTTGTCCGCATCGGGATGCTTCTCTTTTTTTATAACCTTTCCCACCACAACGTTTTCGATGCCTTCTCCAAAAAGCTTAACACTTTCAACATTTGAGCCGGACATTATCATTTTCTCACAGAATTCTTCAGTGGTCACGTTAACCTCTGTATAATCCTTTAGCCATTCAATTGGTACTAACATTGACACACCTCCTATTTGAACTGGTTGATGAAACGCATATCGTTTTCATAGAACAGCCTTATATCATCAACTCCGTATTTCAGCATAGCGATCCTCTCTACACCCATTCCGAAGGCGAAACCCGTATACTTTTCTGTATCAAGACCGCCCACGGCCAAAACATTTGGGTGCACCATGCCGCATCCCAGTATCTCTATCCATCCGCTTCCTTTGCAGATATTGCATCCTTTGCCTCCGCACTTGAAGCATGATACATCCATTTCGGCACTGGGTTCTGTAAAGGGAAAATAGTGAGGTCTGAATTTTGTTTTTGTGGCAGAACCAAAGAGCTTTTTTGCCATACTGTCAAGGGTACCTTTGAGATCCGCCATATTTATTCCCTCATCCACAAGAAGCCCTTCTATCTGCTGGAACATGGGTGAGTGGGTGGCATCAAAGGTATCGCACCTGAAGCATCTGCCCGGTGAGATTATTTTTATCGGAGGTTCCTGTTTTATCAGGGTCCTTATCTGTACTGTGGAAGTATGAGGTCTTAAGACCACATCATCCGATATATAAAATGTATCTGTCATATCCCTTGAGGGATGATCTTTGGGCGAATTCAATGCATCAAAGGCATTAAAAACAGTATCCGCCTGGGGGCCTTCCGCATATGAGTACCCCATGGACATAAAAATGCCGGATATCTCTTCTGTGACTATGGTCAAGGGATGTTTCACACCCAGGACAAACTCGTGACCCGGCTCTGTAACATCTATTTTTTCAAGCCTGAATCTGCCTTCCTTTGCAGCTTCTTTTACTTTGGCAAACTTTTCTTCCAGAAGATTTTCTATTTCTTTTCTCACATCGTTTGCCGCTCTGCCCAGTTCTTTTCTTTCTTCCGGCGGAAGCTTTCCCATGGATTTCAATATGTCTGTAAGTTCGCCTTTTTTGCCCAGCACTTTTACTCTGATCATTTCTGTTTCATCGATGCCGGCTGCCTTTTCAAGCAGATCTCTTGTGTTTTTAAGTATGATTTTTAGTTTTTCCTGCATTCTGTTAACCTTTCTGTACTGAACGATACATAAGTATGCCTGCAGCCACTGCTGCATTGAGAGAATCCACTTCTCCCTTCATGGGTATTTTTATTGTTTCCCCGGACAAACTTATGAATTCATCTGATACTCCTCTTCCTTCATTTCCTATCACCAGGGCGGTATTCTCGGTCAGATCCGTTTCTCTGAAATCTTTTTTTGCGTCTGCCTTTGTGCAGATGAGCCTCCTGCCGTTTTTCAAAAGCAGCTCTGCAGTACTGCCCGCTTCTTCCGCCGACATCACCGGGAATCTTAATATGGAACCGGCTGCTGCTCTTACTGCCTTTGAGGAATATATGTCTCCGCTGCCCTTCATTATGATCGCACCTCCGTATCCGGCCGCCTCAGCTGTCCTTATTATTGTTCCGATGTTACCGGGATCCTGCAGTCTGTCCAGAACTATCAGGTTCTTTCCGGCAGTTATTTCAAAGAACTCTTTGGGATCATATTCTTTTTTTGCCGCCACAGCAAAAACTCCCTGGGTGGTCTTTGTTTGGGCAGCTTTATCAAAAAGACTGCCCTTCATAAAGACTTTGGTGGATCCGCCGAATTCTTCCTTCCGCGGATGATCTTCTTTTATGATGACCATTTCTGTCATGCCGGCAGACTCTGCCTCTTTTACGAGTTTTTCACCCTCGATGATATAAAGACCAAGTCTGTCCCTGTACTTTTTGCTTCCCAGCTTTATGCACATCTTATATATTCTGTTTTCTGTTGAGTTTATAACTTTCATAATTGCTTTTAATCCAGAAAAGCCGGTATAATACCGGCTTTTCTTATTTATATGCTCTTATTTCTATTTAAGAAATGACGGGATATCGAATTTTTTTTCGGGAGATTCTTTTTGACCGGTCTCTTCTCCGGGTTCTTCGTTTCCTTCCGGCTCGTCTTCCTTTTTTTCGTCTCCTGCTGCTGCCGCTTCCGCTTTGAACAGGCTTACGGTGGAGGCATAATTTGAAGGTTTGTTTTCGAATCCGGTGGCTATGACTGTGATATGCATTTCATCTTTCATATCTTCTTTGACTGCTGCTCCGAATATTATTATTGCATCTTTGTCCGCAACGCTTTGTATCTGGTTTGCAGCATCGTTGACATCCATCATGCCTATATCGTATCCGCCGGTCACATTCAGAAGAATGGATTTTGCCCCGGCAACTGTGGTTTCCAGAAGAGGACTTTCGATGGCAGTCTTCACTGCTTCTCTTACCTTGTCATCTCCCTTGCCAAGGCCAACGCCCATGTGAGCCACACCTCTGTCTCTCATCACTGTCTCCACATCTGCGAAGTCAAGATTTATAAGTCCGTCATCGCCTATCAGATCGGTTATTCCCTGGACTCCCTGCCTCAGGACTCCGTCTGCCATGTTGAAAGCCGTAAGAAGCGATGTGTTTTCTTCGGCCAGTTTCAGCAATTTGTCATTGGGTACAACCACCATAGAGTCTACGTACTTTTTTAGGAATTTTATTCCAAGATCGGCATGCTCGCCTCTCTTTCGTCCTTCAAATCCGAAGGGCTTGGTTACCACCCCTACCGTGAGTATGCCCATATCCTTTGCGACTTTTGCCACCACCGGTGCAGCGCCTGTCCCGGTGCCGCCTCCCATGCCTGCCGTAACGAATACCATTTCGGCACCGCTGACAAACTGGGCAATATCTTCCATGTTTTCTTCTGCGGACTTTTGGCCTGTCTCGGGATTCCCCCCTGCTCCCAGTCCCTTTGTCAGTTTCTCACCTATCTGCAGTTTGTTTTCGGCTTTACATGATGAAAGTGCCTGCTTATCTGTATTGACTGCCAGGAATTCGGCACCTTTCATTCCCTCATCGATCATTCTGTTAACTGCATTGCATCCGCCGCCGCCAACACCTATAACAACAAGCTTTGCATTGCCTTTTTCTTTCATTTCAAATTGTAACATATGACAGCTTCCTCCCGACACGACCACTTTTATATATATGGTGTTATTATAGCATATTATTGAGCTTTTGCACAATAATTTACTTGTGTATATTTCAGTTTNNGCACAATAATTTACTTTTTCATTCTACCTCATATTTCAGTTTATTGCGGGGCTGAATGAGCAGTAATCATCTTCACCTATATTGATCACGCCTCTTTTTATATCCTTTTGATAAAGATCATAAAGCACCGCTTCCAGATCTCCGTTTTTCATGCTCTTCATTATATTTGACGGGGTCCCTTCGCACACAAGACTGTCATATATGTAAGCCTTTATTATTACTTTGGATATGTCTATTTTTTTAAAGAACAGATCGCTTTTTTTCATGGTCACAAGCATGGTCAGAGTGTCTTCCAGGACTATTCCTTCTTTGACCTTCATTTTTTTGCCCTCTTTCATTCTTTCTATGGTCATCCCCTTTATAATGGTCAGCTTGGGCTCTTCTTTTGTTTTTTTGAGTACATAGCCTTCCCTGTCGATCATAATATAAGAATCTTCATAAGGTACTGCCGCCTGTTCTTTTCTTTCTTTGATTTCCAGCACCACCTTGTCGGGAAGAGATCGTCTTATCTTCACATCATATATATATGAATTCTCTTTCATGTTTTCCCGGGTCTTTCTGGCTCTTAATGCAAATATGTTCTCTCCCTTTTTTATCCCCGACATTTTCACTACCTGCTGTTTTGTATAGTTATTATTACCTTTGACCCGGATCTTCTGTATATCGAAGTATTCGGAGGACAGCAAAAAGAAAAGTCCCGTGCACAGGGCAGCAAACAAAATGAACTTCAGAAAATAATGTTTCTTTTTTCTTTTCTTCCTAACATGGGTCATATCTGCTCCCGGCCTGATATATAATGGCAGATCATTTCCGCCGCATCAACAGGTGCGCATTTCTCAGCGCTTTTTGCCATTCTTAAAAGAGCCTCTTTGTCTTTTCTGAGTTTTTCTATCCCCTGTTCCAAAGCCTGTTCCGTCATGCTTTTTTCTTCCATCAATATGGCTGCGCCCTTCTCCGAAAGCACCTTCGCATTGAATGTCTGATGGTCTCCGGTGACTATGGGAGACGGTATAAGTATTGACGGTTTGCCGCATACAGCTATTTCAGAAACCGTTATTGCTCCGCTTCTGCTTATTACCAGATCTGCTGCATTCAGATATTTATGCATATCATTTATGTAGCTTAGCACATTTACATTTTCTTTGAGTCTTATGCCCTTCTCTCCCAGTTCATTCATCACGGGCATATGATAATAGCTTCCTGTGGCAAAAAATATCTGAATATTTCCCTGACCGTTGTATTTTTCTATGACACGTATCATTGATTTGTTTATTCTGCCTGCTCCCTGACTGCCTCCGAAGGCCAGAAGCACAAAATCCTGCTGCTTTATGCCCAGTTCTTTTCTGGCTTCTTCTTTGGCCTTTTTCTTGTCAACAGAAAAAAATTCTTTTCTTACGGGGTTCCCGGTAACAATATGTTTGTCCGGGTATCTGAAACCTTTGCCTGCCTCTTCGAAGCCCAGGAATACTTTTTCCGCATGTTTCTCCATCATTTTGTTTGCCAGTCCGGGCATGGCATTCTGCTCCTGTATGAAAGTCCTTATCCCCTGCAGGTGTGCCGCCTTTAATGCGGGAGCACAAACATATCCTCCGGTGCCTATCACCGCATCGGGGGAAAACTCCCTTATTATTTTCCCTGAATCCTTCCTGGCCTGCATATATTCTTTCGCAACAGATATGTTCCTGAAAATATTTTTACGGTCTAATCCATGCACTTTTATGAATTCGATTCTATAACCGNNCGATCCAATCCGTGCACTTTTATGAATTCTATATTATAACCGGCTGCCGGCACCAGTTCACTTTCCTTCCCTCTTTGGACTCCAATGAAAAGTATCTCGGAGAAAGGAGATTTTTCTTTTATTTTATCGGCTATGGCTATGGCAGGATATATATGTCCTCCCGTGCCGCCCCCTGTCATAATAACTTTCATTTTTTATCCTGCCTTTCTGCACTCTCATTCCTTGATATATTAAGCAGAATGCCCATGGATCCCATAAAAAGAAGCAATGCATTGCCTCCGTAGCTTACGAAGGGCAGCGTCACTCCCGTGGGCGGCATCAGAGATGTTACTACCGCCACATTCATTATTATCTGAAGACCCAGCATTATTGTTATTCCCGATGCCAAAAGCATGCCGAAACGATCGGGAGCTGCGACCGCTATCCTTATCCCTCTCCATATCAGAACAAGATAACATGCCATAAGAAGTATTATGCCTATGAATCCCAATTCTTCACCTATTATTGCCAGTATGAAATCATTTTGAGGCTCCGGCAGATATAGAGTTTTTTGTACACTGTTGCCAAGTCCAAGTCCGAAAAGGCCTCCCGAGCCCAGCGCAAGAAGGGACTGTACCACCTGATATCCTGTACCTTGGGGATCGGAAAAAGGGTCAAGAAAACTCATTACTCTTGCCATTCTGTATCCCGTATCATCGCTGATTATAAGGGCTGCCGCAGCTGCGGCCCCTGCTCCTATCATTCCTGCAAAATAAAGCAGGTTTATACCTGCCACAAACATCATAGCGAAAATTATGCCGCCGATTATCAGGGCAGTGGACATATTGGGCTGCATCATGACAAGCCCTCCGCATAGCCCCGCAAGAAATATAAGCGGAAGAACGCCTGTGAAAAAGGACTTGATAACATTGCTTTTTCGGGAAAGGAACCATGCCGTGAATATTATTACCGCTATTTTTGTTATCTCTCCGGGCATTACCGTTACGGGTCCCACATATATCCATCTTGATGCATTGTTTATTTCCGTGCCCATGGGAGTAAGCACCAGTGCCAGAAGTCCTATACTTATTATGATCCCCGGCAATGCTATTTTTTTGTATAACCTGTAATCAACCACTGTAAGAAGCATCATAAGCGCAAAACCAGCCATTGCCCATATGATGTCCCTTATAAGATAGCTGTAAGGAGTTCCTCCCTCATTTATGGAACTGTAATAACTGGAACTGAAGACCATGATAACTCCGAAAATAACAAGAATGAGCGTCATGATCGTCAATACGAAATCACCTGACTGTAATTGTATCCCGTGCTTTTTCATCAGCTTTCCAATCTCTTTACGCAGTCTTTGAAATGCTCTCCCCTTTGCTCGAAATCAGTATACATATCCCAGCTGGCACAGGCGGGAGAAAGCAGCACTGTATCTCCGGGTCTTGCCAGCCTGAACCCTTCTCTTACGCATGCTTCCATATCCTTGACTATTATTGTGTTTGTAAAATCCATTTTTTCGGCGGCATCCTTTATCTTCACGGCTGTCTTTCCCATAAGTACGGCAAATTTCACCTTGTCTCCGAAAGATCCTATGAGTTCTTCATATGAGGAGCCCTTATCATATCCGCCGGCTATCAGGATCACATCTCCCTTCATTGCCTCTATTGCCTTTATTGAGGCATGGGGATTGGTCCCCTTTGAATCGTTTACAAAACGGACTCCGTCCACTTCTCCTACGAATTCTATCCGATGTTCCACTCCCTTGAATTCTTTCAGGGTCTTTGTGATGACTTCCGGCTCTATTCCGGCAAAATATGCAACCGTCATGGCAGCCAAGGCATTCTCGACATTATGATCTCCTGGTATATAAAGCTCTTCCGTTCCGCAAAACACGGTCTTTTTTCCTTCTTCATCCACTATGACCATCTTCCCGGCATCAACAAAAGCTCCCATGTCAAGTTTTTCCATCCTGCTGAAAGGAATGATTTTCGCTTTTGCTCCCGATACCAGCTTCCGGCACTCTTTATCATCATGATTTATGACCACATATCCATCCTCTTGCTGATTCTCGAATATC
>DBPK01000024.1 GCA_002304835.1 Firmicutes bacterium UBA1422 | reverse complement strand
CCCGATTATGCAAGATGCGTTGACATATCAACAAAGGCTGCACTTAAGGAGATGGTGGCACCGGGTCTTTTGGCCATAATCGCACCCCTGGCTGTGGGACTGGTGCTGGGCACCCACGCTTTGGGCGGAATGCTGGCAGGATCCCTGACAGCCGGCGTACTGGTGGCTATAATGATGGCCAATGCAGGAGGAGCATGGGATAACGCAAAAAAATATATTGAAGAGGGACATCACGGCGGCAAGGGCAGTGAAGCCCACAAGGCCGGTGTAGTTGGAGATACCGTAGGGGATCCTTTCAAGGACACCTCAGGACCTTCCATAAATATCCTTATCAAGCTCATGACTATAGTATCAGTTGTATTCGCACCGGTATTCGTGGCTGTGGGAGGACTGATCTAGTAATCCATATCAGTATAACAAGAATAACAGGGCAGGCCGTGCTGTTTTGAGGGCCTGCTCTTTTTATAAAAACCATGTTTAAATGGACAGAGGCAAAGAAAATATGTGATGCCGGTTTGCATAGTTGTTGCAGAAGACGTATAATCCATATAGTCAAAGGATCCAGAAAAGAGGAAAAATGGGATGAAGCGAAGAAAAAAAGCGAAAAGAGTGACAGGTATATTACAGAAGCACAAAAGAGGCTTTGGTTTTGTTATAACGGAAAGGCCGGAGGCAATAACAGAAGAAAAAGACATATTTGTTTCCGGCAAAGATATGAGCGGGGCCATGAACGGCGATTTGGTGGAAGTAGAGCTTATTCCTGCCCGCCTTTGGAAAAGTTCTCCCGAAGGAATAGTAACCGGGATACTTTCCCGTTCTGTTTCCGAAGTGGTAGGTACCTTTGAAAAAAGCGGCAGATTTGGATTCGTCATCCCTGATGACCGAAGACTGAATGAAGATATTTTTGTAAAGAAAAAAGATTTTAACGGTGCGGAAAGAGGAGACAAGGTCGTTGCGGAGATAATAAAATACCCCAGCCAAACAGACAGTGGTCAGGGCAGGATAAAACAGATAATATGCAGGAGCGGTCAGCCGGGAGGAGATATAAGATCCCTGATAAGACAGTATGGTATTACAGAAGAATTTCCTTCAAAAGCAATCAGTGAAGCAAAAAAACTTTTCAGCAGCGGGATTTCAGAAGAAGATGAAGAGGAAAGAAGAGATCTGAGAGACAAGATGATATTCACAATTGACGGAGCCGATTCAAAGGATTTCGATGATGCGGTATCAATAGATATGCTGGAAAACGGGAATTGCCTTCTGGGAGTCCATATAGCGGATGTGAGCAGTTATGTCAAAGAAGGCAGTACCCTTGACAAAGAGGCGTTGAAAAGGGGCACAAGCATATATGTCATAGACCAGGTGGTGCCCATGCTCCCTTCCGAACTTTCCAACGGTATATGCAGCCTGAATCCCTTTGAGGACAGACTTTGCATTTCTGTGGATATGGAAATAGACAGAGAAGGGGATGTGGTAAGGCATGAAATCTATGAAAGCATCATCAATTCCAAGGCCAGAATGATATACACGGATGTCTCCGATATGCTGGAAAAAAACAACAGAGAGATGATAAAAAAATATGACAGCGGTCCGTCCGGAGTATATTCCAGTATAGTAAAGATGCATGAACTGGCAAAAATTCTTGAACACAAAAGAGATATGAGAGGCAGTCTGGACTTTGATCTGGAAGAGGCTCATATAACCCTTAATAAGGAAGGCATACCGGTGGAGGTAAGAGCCTGCGAAAGAAGGAGCGGCAATAAGCTGATAGAGGAATTCATGTTAAAGGCAAATGAGGTGATCGCAGAGCATTTTGCGCTTTTAAAAATCCCCTTCATTTACAGGATCCATGAAAAACCTTCTCCTGACAAGATCACAGAACTGATGCTTTTCTTAAAAGGGTTCGGGATATACCCGGAAGGAGGGACAAAAGACATAAAGCCAAAGACCCTTTCCGGGATATTAAAAAACATTTCAGGAGGGACAAATGAAAATATAATCAGTACTGTTATGCTCAGATCCATGCAAAAAGCAGAATACAATACCCAATGTCTGGGACATTTCGGCCTGGCTCTTAAATACTATTGTCATTTCACTTCGCCCATAAGGCGTTACCCCGATCTGATGATACACAGAATAATAAAAAGCCGGCTAAAGGGAGAACTTTTGTCTTCGGCTGAAAGAACAGCCGGGCCCGATGCAAAAATTGCAGCAAAAAAAACCAGATCATACAAGCGTTTGACCAAAGAAGCGGCGGAGATCTCCTCCGCAAAGGAAAGACAGGCAATAGAACTTGAGAGGGAAGCAGAGAAGATGAAAAAAGCCGAATACATGTCTTATCATGTGGGAGAAGAAAAAAGCGGCATAATAAGCGGAGTCACAAATTACGGCATATATGTACAGCTTGAAAATACCGTTGAAGGCATGATAAAGCTCTCTCAGCTTTTTGATGATTATTACGAATATGATCCCGCGGGACACAGGGTATGCGGAAGAAGACAGGGGAAAACCTATTCCCTTGGCGATAAAATAGATATAAGAGTAAGATCTGTAAATATTGAAGACAGGGAAATAAATTTCGACATGATCTGATCAACGGGTATTGGATCTGTTGGGGTTCCAAAAAGAAGGAACAAAAAGCAGAAAAACTGTAAAAAGTTCAAGCCGGCCCACCACCATCAAAAGGGACATATAAAGCTTCAGCGGAGCCGAATAGCAACTGAAATTACCTTCACTTACTTCACCGAAGCCCACACCTGTATTTGACATCAGACCTGCTGCAGAGCTCAAAGTGGTCTCCATATCAAGACCCTGGACAGAAAGCACTAAAACGGAGAAAAGATATAAAGCAAAATATAATATAATGAATGAAGTAACAGCTGAAACCATGGGGGCGGAAATATTTTTGCCCCTTATTTTTACGGCCCGCACCGCCAGGGGGTGAAGCCTTTTGTAAAAGCCCCGCATTATAAGTTTGAACATTATGATTATGCGTATCACCTTTATGGAGCCGCTGGTGGCGGCTGCGCAGCCGCCTATAAAGAAAAGAGTGAAGAGCAAAGCCTTGGAAAAAGCAGGCCAGACATCGAAATCACCAATGGTGTATCCTGATGTGGTCGAAATGGAAGTTACCTGGAAAAACGCATGCCTGAAGGACGTGAACAAAGAATCATAAGTGCCTGAGATCCTAAGACTTGCAGTTATCATCAACGTTGTAAAAGCGATTATACCCAAGAAAACCTTTATTTCCACATTGTCTTTCAAGTCACTGAAGTTACGTTTTATGATGTATATATACATCATGTAGTTCACAGAAGAAAGAATTGTGAAAACAGATATGACGGTTTCCGCGTAGAAACTGTCATAAAAAGCCACACCGTCCGGATGAAGAAGAAGGCCTGCCGTGCTTACGCTTCCCAGAGAATTTATAATGGCTTCGAACAGACTCATTTTACTGAAACTCAGCAGAATGAATTCCAGCAAAGTAAAAGAGATATATATGAAATAAAGCAATTTTGCAAGATCTGAAGTTCGGGGAGCTATTTTATTAAGGGATGCCCAGGGAGCTTCAGCAGAAGCGATCTTATGACCGCCGACCCCCAGGGCCGGCAGAACAGCTATTATGAAAATGAGGATCCCCATGCCTCCAAGCCAGTGAGTCACAGCTTTCCAGAGAAGAAGACTGTGGGTCAGACTCCGCTCGATAATTACGGTTGCTCCGGTGGTTGTATAGCCCGAACATGACTCAAAGAAAGCATCTATTAAGGAAGGAACCTGCCCTGAAAGCCAGTACGGCAAAGCGCCCAAAAGAGAGCAGGCTGCCCAGGAAATAATAACGGTCAAATAACCGTCGCGGACCTGCAGACCTTTTTTTGAGCTCCGCAGTAAGAAGTACATCAACGCGCCGGGGATGACCGACACTATGCATGAGACAGCCATGGCAATGGCGGTTCTGGGATCGTTGTAATAAAGAGCACACAAAAATGGAGGGATCATGGCGAGCCCTGTGATTGTCATGATCAATCCTGTTATTCTGGCTATGGTGCGTGCGTGAAAATACATTTTTATACCTCTTAATGAGAAGGATTCCAGAATTTCCTGGAAAAAAGCATTATCAGGGTGAAAAGTTCAAGTCTGCCGGCGATCATCATGAAGGATAAAAGCAGTTTGGATCCTTCTGAAAAAAAGTTGTAGTTGAGCATCGGACCTGCCTCGCCGAAGGCCGGACCGATATTGCCAAGACAGGAAGCGGTGGCAGAAAAACATGTCAGCAAATCGATATTTTCAAGGGACAACAGTATGCTTCCTGCAAAAATCAGACAGATATAAAGAAATACAAAACTGGCGATGCCGGAAACGGTATCTCCCGGAAGTATTTTGTTGCCGTTTACTTTAACAGTCACAACTGCGCTTGGATGCAGTTTCATGCCTATGGTCCTTTTTATGAGTTTCATCATTACAAATACTCTTATTACTTTTATGCCTCCTGCTGTGGAAGAGGAGCATCCTCCGATGAAGAAAAGCAAAAGAAGCATTATCTGACAGAATGTGGGCCAGAATATGTAGTCTGCAGTTGCAAAACCTGTAGTTGTAAGGATCGAAATGCTTTGAAAGGATGAATATCTCAAAGCTTCGCCGAAAGTGGCATAGTTGCCATCAAGAAGAAGGCCTGCTGCGATCAAAACGGAAGATACTGCAAAAATCAAAAAATACAGTTTGAATTCGGAGTCACGCAAAAAATTCTTGGCGCCGTTTTGCAGAGCCAGGAAGTAAAGATAATAGCTTGCACCTGAAATGAACATAAAGATCGTCAGTATGATTTCCACATAAAGACTGTCAAAGACAGCGATACCGGCATTATAATTGGAAAAACCTCCGGTACCGACGGTACCGAAAGTATGTATACATGCATCATAAATGTTCAATCCGCCTATAAGAAGAAGGATGATCTCAATTATGGTGAGTACAAGGTAAAGGATATAGAAAAGCCTCGCCGTATCCGATATCTTGGGTGTCAGCTTTGAAAGTGTCGGTCCGGGGGATTCGGCCTTTGCTATAAACTGCCCTCCGATACCCAGGGCGGGAAGCAAAGCCACGGCCAGGACCAGCACACCCATTCCGCCTATCCAGTGGGTGAAAGAACGCCAGAAGAGCATTGATTTTGGCAGTGATTCAATATCCGCAAGTATTGTTGCTCCAGTCGTGCTGTATCCGGAACATGTTTCAAAAAAAGCATCTATATAATTTGGGATACTTCCGGATAAAACAAAGGGAAGTGCACCGATCAATGAAAGCAGCAGCCAGCATGCGGACACTATGAGAAAACCGTCACGAATGCGCATGTGCACATTTTTCGGCCTGGCAAATATGATAAGAATAGTACCTAAAAGTATAGAGGGTATCAGAACCTTTACGAAGGCTAAGAGGCTTGAAGTCTCACCATATATGACTGCTACCACTGCCGGCAGGATCATAGAGCAACCGGACACGAGCAAAAGGATGCCGGTCACTTGATTAAGAACACGAAGATTAAGATCCATCAATCAACATCTCCTATTTCAGGAAATCCGTCACTCCTTTTATACAAAGCAGCTTTTCCATGGCGGCGACTTCAGACAAAAGACAAAGGGCTATCACCTTGTCGCCTTCCTTTATTATAGTATCGCCTGACGGGATTATCAGTTCGAGGCCCCTGTGTATGGCAGCTATTATGACTCCTTCAGGAAGTTTCATATCTTTTAGAGCTTTATCTGTCAGCTTCATGTGATCTCCGGCAACGATCTCGATTATTTCAGCCTGGCCTTCTATGAGCTGGGAAGAAAGTACCCGCTTATCTCCCTGTATTACCCTTAAGATATTGCTGGCTGTTATATCCAGAGGGTTAAGGGCCATATCAACGCCCATTTTAGATATCATGTCCGTATATATACCGCGGCTCACTTTCGCGATCACATCTTCTATATGGTGAGATTTCGCCATGAGAGCCAGAAGCAGATTATCTTCGTCATAGCCGGTGGCAGTGACAAAGGCATCCATTTCGTCAAGATTCTCTTCTTCCAGCAAAGCAAGATCAGTCCCGTCGCCATGGAGTATCATGACGTCTTCAAGATGTTCTGAAAGATAATGACAGCGTTCCTTATTCTGCTCTATTATCTTTACGGAAGCTCCGAAATCGGCAAGCCTCTGTGAAAGATAAAGACCCGTTTTTCCGCCGCCTATGATCATGACCTTCTGGATATCGGTCCATTTGCCTTTTTCCTGGACTTTTTTGCTGAGAGCAGTTATCGGAGCTTTCTCTCCCACTATATAAAGACAGTCATCTGCTTCTATTACCGTATTTCCGTGGGGGATTATCACCTTGCCGTTTCTTGATATGGCCACCAGCAGCATACCGGGAAGCACCGATTTAAGGTTTGATACGGACATGTCAATAAGAACAGGCATTTTCTTGGCATAAAACTCAAGAAAAGATACTTTGCCGCTGGTATATATGCCATTGCTCAGGGTGTATTTTTCAACAAGATATTTGTATATTTCCATGGTTATGGCAAGATCGGGATTGACAGTGAAATCTATGGACATTGTGTCCCTGATAAAATCCAGCTGATTCATATGCTCCGGGTCTCTTACCCTTGCTATGACCTTGGAACAACCCAGTTTTTTTGCAAAGGAAGCTATTACTATATTTTTTTCGTCTCTGTCCGTGGCGGCCAGAAGGAAATCATAAGAAGAAATATGCAGATCTTTTAGGACGGATATTTGCTTTGCATTTGCGGCAACTGTCATTATATCCATCTGTGACTGCAGTTTTTGGAGTGTCTGTTCATTTTTATCTATTACCGTTACGGAGTGGTCTCCGCCAAGCAGGGCATCAGCCACTTTGTGACCCAATTTTCCTGCTCCTACGATCGCGATCTTCATTGGAATAAACCTTTCTGTTTTTGCATTTAAAGACATTCTACCACTATTAGATTGTTTTTCAACATTTATTTGCATGTTGACTTAAAATACAATAAAATATAGCAGAACGCAATTATTCAGGCATCTTTATAAAATGAAAGGCTGATATCATAAAATGGAAATAAAAGTATTCACCGGAGGAGTGCTCAAAAGTAACGGATATATCATATATAAAAAGGGAAAAGAGACGTGTTATATAATAGATCCGGGGTATAAAGCAAATAAATTCATAGAGTTCGTGCAGAAAAACGATCTGTGCTGCAAAGGTATACTGCTGACTCATCACCACTATGACCACATGGGGGCTGCCGACAAAACCGCCCGGGAAATGGACTGCCCTGTTTTTATACATAGACAGGATATGGACAAGTACAAAAATGAAGCCATTACCATAGAAGGCGGTGAAATTTTTTTCATTGATGAAGAGGAAATAAGAGTGTTACATACACCGGGTCATACCCATGGAGGAGTATGCTATTATTCGGAAAAAAGCAAGGCGGTCTTTACCGGAGACACCATATTCAATGTAGACCTGGGTCGTACCGACCTTTCCGACGGCTCAGAAGAAGAAATGCAGCACAGCATCAGAAATATAATATCTCTTTGGGGAAATGATATTACCATATATCCCGGTCACGGCGATTCCTGCACGATGAAGTATGTGAGAAAAAACAACAAAGAATTCAAGGAGACACTAAAATGACCATAAAGCTTATAGCACTGGATCTGGACGGAACCACATTGAACAGCAAAGGCAGACTCACAGAAAGAACCAGAAATGTCCTGGAAAAGGCCATATCAAAAGGCATAAATGTGGTTGTTGCCACGGGGAGATGCTATTCTGCTCTGCCTGAAGAAATAGTGAGGATATGCGGCATACAATATGCGCTGACTTCAAACGGCGCTCAGATAAAAGATCTGCGCAGCGGAGAAACGCTGATGAACAACTGCATGGACCCTTTTTCAGTTGAAGAGTCTGCAGATGTACTGAGGCGCTATGACTATATGACAGAAGTTTTTACTGAGGGAAAAGCCTACATAGAAAAGAAAAACTATGATGAAATAGCCGGTGGTGGAATAACCTACAGATACAGGGATTATGTTCTCAGGACACGCAATCCTGTGGAGGACGCCATGGGTTTCATGATAGAGCATAAGCACGCGATAGAAAATATAAATATATTTTTTGATGATCAGGAAGACAAAAAAAGAATGTGGCATGTACTTTCGGAAATATCAAATGTGACTGTAACATCTTCTCTGGACAACAACTGGGAACTGGGAGGAGCGAACACCAGCAAAGCAGCGGCGCTGGAAGAGCTTTGCCGAGTGCTGGATGTACATAAAAAAGAAATCATGGCATGTGGTGACAGCCTTAATGACAAAGATATGCTAATGGAAGCGGGGATACCTGTGGCAGTGGGCAATGCAAAGGATGTTATAAAGGAAATAGCATCTTATATAACCGGCACCAACAACGAAGATGGAGTGGCAGAGGCCATAGAGAAGTTCGCTTTATGATAATAAAAGAAGAAGTGAACATGCAATGGGTAACAAAAACAATAAAATGGTAAAAAATAACTGGTAAAAAATGGTTGACATTTTTTATATATAAGAATATGATAAATATCAGGGTAAGGGAAAGTTTCGATGCAAGACATCGGAGCTTTCCCTTATTTTTACGAAAAGGAGGCAAGGTAATGAACAAAAACGAGAAAGGACGCCTTGGCGAAGAACTGGCTGCGGCAGATCTGGAATCAAAGGGTTATATGATTCTGGTAAAGAACTTCAGATGCAAAGCAGGAGAAATAGATATAGTTGCCAAAAGGGGCAATGTTATGGTCTTTGTAGAAGTGAAAACGCGCACGGGAAAAGATTACGGATCACCGGCAGAAGCCGTTGGCAATGTAAAGAGGTGCCATATGATCAAAGCAGCTGCATTTTATATGCATAAGTTCAATATCAGAGGTATGGATATGCGTTTTGATGTGGCGGAGATATACGTAAATCATCTGGAGAATGCATTGATATGATATGTGATATCGATGAAAGGCAGGAACGATAATGCTTTCAGAGATAAGGACCGCTTCTCTTTCCGGTATAGACGGAGATGTGGTAAGAGTAGAGACAGATCTAAAAAGAGGTATACCAGGCTTTAATGTTGTAGGTCTTGCTGATGCAACAATAAAAGAAGCAAAAGAAAGGATACATTCAGCCATAATAAATTCGGGATATGAGTATCCTCAGAAAAAAGTTATAGTTAATTTGTCTCCGGCGGGAACCAGAAAGGAAGGCAGCCATTTTGATCTTCCCATTGCTGCCGGCATTTTGTCAGCTTCTTCGGGAACAGATCCAAAGACCGAAGATCTTGGATTTCTTGGAGAACTTTCACTGGACGGGCGGGTAAATCATATAAAAGGAGCACTGCCTCTGGTCGCCTGCCTTTGTGAAAACGGCATCAGAAAAATCATACTCCCTGAAGCAAATGCCAGGGAGGCATCCATGGTGAAAGGGGTAAAAGTTTATCCGGTAAGGACATTTTCAGAAGCAGTAAAGATCATGAAAGGGCAAGAGCCTCTTCCTTACAGTTCAAGGGAGACAGCATATGAACGGGGAGCACCTGCTATTGACTATGCTGATGTGACAGGACAGGAAAATGCAAAAAGAGCAATGATGCTTTGTGCTGCGGGAGCACACGGGATACTAATGACCGGACCTCCGGGATCCGGAAAAACCATGCTGGCCAGAAGACTTCCCAGCATACTGCCACCCATGACTTATGAAGAGAAACTTCAGGTTAGCAAAATATACAGCATTGCAGGGCTTCTTGATGAAAAAAGGCCGATGATAGAAGAAAGACCTTTCAGGAGCCCTCATCATAATGTCACAGTAAGCGCAATGTTTGGTGGAGGGTTCAGGCCAAAACCCGGAGAGTTTTCCCTGGCCCATTACGGTGTGCTTTTCATGGATGAGATCCCCCAGTTCAGTATAAAGATACTGGATGCCATGAGACAACCCCTTGAAGAAGAAAAGATATGTGTAACAAGGATGGGAGGAACTCTTTTTTTTCCGGCCAAGGTAATACTGGTGGCCGCAAGTAATCCGTGCAAATGCGGATATGCGGGAGATCCGGATCACGTCTGCACATGTACCGGAAGCGAAATAACAAGTTATATGTCAAAACTTTCGGGCCCCATCCTTGACAGGATCGACATACATGTTACCGTTGGCAGAATGAAATATAAGGATCTTGAAGGAGAAAGGAATGGCATGACCTCTTCGGAAATGAGAGAAAAGGTCATGATAGCCAGAAAAAGACAGATATGCCGTTACCGGGGGACAAAGATTTTTTTCAACTCACAGCTCAGCGGGAAACTTGAAAAAGAATACTGCTTTCTTGGTGAAAAAGAAAAGAGATTCATGCAGAAAGCATATGAGTCTTTTGCTCTGAGCATGAGAACATACAAGAGAATGATCAAGCTGGCAAGAACCATAGCCGATATGGAAGAAAGCTCTGATATAACTGTGGACCATCTGGCGGAGGCCCTGCAGTATAGGGGAATGGATCGGCTTTACAGGAGAGAAAAATAAATGGCGGAAGATATAGAAATAAAAAAAGTGATGATAAACGAAAAAGAATATCCCGGACTGCTTAGAGAAATAAAAGATCCGCCCCAAAGCCTCTATTGCATAGGAGATATTTCGCTGTTAAAAAAAAGATGTATTGCAGTGGTGGGGTCACGAAAAACTTCGGAGTACGGGAAATGGGCAGCATATAAAACCGGATCAAGAATGGCAGAGCATGATATGACTGTGGTAAGCGGAATGGCTTTGGGTATCGATTCATATGCCCATAAGGGAGCTCTTGCCAAAAAAGGCTCTACGATCGCAGTACTGGGATCCGGAATAGATATATGTTATCCTGCGGCAAACGGCAGATTAAAAGAACAAATAGAAAAAAGCGGGCTTGTGATCTCCGAGTATCCAAAGGGACATCCGCCTTCTTTTTATACTTTTCCAAGAAGAAACAGGATAATCAGTGGCTTATCAGAAGCGGCTGTTGTAATATCAGCCGGACTTAACAGCGGAGCGCTGATCACGGCCGAACTGGCCGCTGAACAGGGCCGTGATGTATATGCAGTGCCCGGGAACATAAACAGCATATACAACATGGGGTCAAACAAATTGATAAGAGACGGGGCAATAATGATATCAAAAATAGATGACCTGCTGGATGACCTTGGCATAAAAAGAAAAGAAACGGATGAGGCAGAAACGTCTCTGGGTCTCGCAGAAAAAACAGTTTTCGGACTGATCGCCGAGAACGGAGAAGTCACTGCAGATTATCTCTGCAGAAAGACGGGGAAGAAGTCTTCCTACATAAGCGGAATAGTGACTGTACTGGAAATGAAAGGAGTGGTTGAAACTTCCTCCGGGAAAATTTTTGTTGCAAAATAACAAGAATGTACATATAATCATTTTTTGTAAAGTATTTGGATAATTCTAAAGGGAGTTAATATGGCTGCAGCAAAAAAACATTTAGTTATCGTTGAATCGCCTTCAAAGGCCAAAACAATAGGCAAATTTCTCGGGAGCAGATATAAAGTGGTGGCTTCCTCGGGACATTTGAGGGATCTGCCCAGAAGCAAGCTGGGCATCAATATCGAAAATGATTTTGAGCCGGAATACATTTCGATAAGGGGCAGGGGATCCCTTATAAAAGAACTCAAAAAAGAGGCGAAGAAGTCGGACAGGATATATCTGGCAACTGACCCGGACAGAGAGGGAGAAGCGATATCATGGCATCTCCAGTTTCTGCTGGGCATAGATAATAAAGAGCCCTGCAGGATAGTATTTAATGAGATAACAAAAAAAGCAATAAAAGAAGCAGTAAAAAATCCCAGACTTGTGGACATAAAACTTGTTGATGCCCAGCAGGCCAGAAGAGTGCTTGACAGACTGGTGGGCTATTCAATAAGTCCTCTTTTATGGAGAAAGATAAGAAGAGGCCTTTCTGCGGGAAGAGTCCAGTCGGCAGCCCTTTCTATGATATGTGACAAGGAGGCCGAAATCAAAGCCTTCGTGCCGGAGGAGTACTGGACCGTAACGGCTCTTTTCAGGAAGCAGAAGGAATTTTCGGCAAAACTTCATCAGTACATGGGACAAAAAATAGCCCTGTCAAAAGAAGAAGATACGGACCGGGTGCTTTCGGCCATAAAAGGGAATGTCTTCACGGTGGAAACCGTAGAAGAAAAAGAAAGACAAAGAAAACCCTATGCACCCTTCACCACCAGCAGCCTTCAGCAGGAAGCATCGGCAAAATTAAACTTCACGGCAAAAAAAACCATGCAGATCGCACAGCAGCTTTATGAGGGGATAATGATAAAAGGCGACGGTACAGCAGGACTGGTCACATATATAAGAACAGATTCGGTACGAATATCCCAGGAAGCAAAAGAAGCAGCAAAAACATATATAAATGAAAGATTCGGACCGGAATATCATTCAGACAACTTTTTCTCAAACAAGAAAAAAGAAGTCCAGGATGCTCATGAAGCCATAAGGCCAAGCAGCATAGAACTTGATCCTGAGAAAATCAAGGATTCTCTCAACAAGGATCAGTACAATCTCTACAGACTTATCTGGAGCAGATTCGTGGCAAGCCAGATGAAGCCGGCTATTTATTACGGAGTTTCTGCGGATATAGAAAACAGCGGATATATGTTCAGAGCCACAGGTTCAAAACTAAAATTCGATGGATTCCTGAAAGTATATTCTCCCGGAAAGGAAGATGAAAAAATGCTTCCTCATTTAGAAAAGGGCGAAACCCTTGATGCAGAAGATATACTGGCGGATCAGAATTTCACACAGCCGCCGGCCAGATTCACAGAGGCATCGCTTGTGAAGGAGCTGGAAGAAAGAAATATAGGGAGGCCCAGCACCTATGCACCCATAATAGGGACCCTTACAGAAAGAAAATATATAATAAGAGAGAAGAAGTTGCTTGTTCCGACTGATCTTGGGGAACTGGTCAATCAGATGATGAATGAGTATTTCAAAAATATAGTCGACTTGAATTTTACTGCGGAAATGGAAGACCGTTTAGATGATGTGGAAATAAGAGATACCGACTGGAAAGAAATCATAAGAGATTTTTATGCGGACTTCAAAAAAGATCTGGAACATGCAGATAATAATATTGAAAAAGTCGAAATAGAAGATATAAAAACCGATGAGGTCTGTGAAAAATGCGGCAGACATATGGTTATAAAGCATGGAAGGTTCGGTGATTTTATGGCCTGCAGCGGATATCCGGAATGCAAAAACACAAAACAGATACTAAAGACCACAGGAGTCCCATGTTCCAGGTGTGGCAAGGATATAGTCCAGAGAAAAAGCAAAAAAGGCAAAATTTTCTACGGATGTAGTGGATATCCCAATTGCAATGAATTATACTGGAATAAGCCCATAGAAAAAAAATGCCCGAAATGCGGGGCATACTTGGTGGAAAAGAAAAGCAAGGATCCAAAATATGCTTGTTCAAACAGTGAATGCGACTACAAAGAGTAGTATGGAGGTGTTATATAATGGTAGAATTTCGTGCAACAACCATTGTTGCAGTAAGAAGAGACAAGGACGATATATGTATTGGAGGCGATGGTCAAGTCACCATGGGAGAAACAGCTGTCATGAAAATGGGAGCAAAAAAAGTACAGAAAATATATAAAAACTCTGTTCTTGTGGGCTTTGCCGGTTCCGTGGCCGATGCTTTTTCCTTAAGGGAGAAATTCGAAGAGAAACTTGAAGAGCACGGAGGTAACCTTAAGCGTGCAGCTGTGGCTCTGGCTCAGCTGTGGCGTACGGACAAGATGATGAGAAATCTTGAGGCACTGATGATAGTTGCAGATAAAGAAGCCATGCTTTTGATATCCGGAAACGGAGAAGTTATAGAACCGGATCAGGACTTCATTGCCATAGGTTCAGGCGGGAATTATGCCTATGCGGCCGCAAATGCTCTTTTTAATCACACTGAAAAAAATGCTGAAGAGATCGTAAAAGAATCCTTAAGGATAGCCTCTTCTATTTGCGTATACACCAATGATAATATAACAGTCGAGAAACTGTAAGGAGGACAGAAATGGGAAACAAATTATACTACATGACTCCCAAGGAGATCGTTGCGGAACTTGACAAATATATAATAGGACAGGATGAAGCAAAAAAATCTGTGGCTATCGCCCTTAGGAACAGATACAGAAGGAGCCTTCTGCCGGAAGAACTTATGGAAGAGATCACTCCCAAGAATATACTTATGATGGGACCCACCGGATGCGGCAAAACTGAAATAGCAAGAAGACTTGCCAAACTGATGGATGCCCCCTTCGTGAAGGTAGAAGCGACTAAATTTACCGAGGTAGGGTATGTGGGCCGTGATGTTGATTCTATGATAAGAGATCTTGTTGAGGCATCCATAAGGATAACGAAACAAAACCGGCTTGAAGAAAAATATGCCATCGCAGAAGAAATGGCGGAAGAAAAAATAATAGAAGCTATAATCCCCGGAAACAAAAAAAGCGGAAAGACCCAGGGAGCCGGAGGCCCTTTTGATTTCATATTGAACAGCGGAGGGTATCAGAGCCAGAAGCAGCAGTATGAAGAACAGCAGGCAAAAAAGGGTGATGAAGAAAACAAAAGTACGGCTCAGGACATTGAAATGGCCAGAGAGCAGGTCAGGCAGCAGCTTAAGGACGGAAAACTGGAAGAACAGTATATAGAAATACAGGTCAACGATGTCCCCAAGGGCAATCAGCTTGATATGAGCCAGGAAGGCATGAGTATAGCCATCGGCAATATTTTCGGAGATATGATGCCCCAAAAGAAAAAAACAAAGAAAGTAAAGGTCAAGGATGCCCGAAAGATATTAAGAGAAGAAGAAGCCCAGAATCTAATCGACATGGATCAGGTCACTGAAGAGGCCCTCGAAAGCGCTGAACAGAACGGCATAGTTTTTATCGATGAAATAGACAAAATAGCCTCAGGTTCAAGTTACAGATCCGGAGCGGACGTTTCCAGAGAGGGAGTACAAAGAGATATTCTGCCCATAGTTGAAGGCAGTGTGGTAAATACAAAATACGGTCCGGTAAAGACAGATCATGTTCTTTTCATAGGATCAGGTGCTTTCCATACGGCAAAACCAACTGACCTTATTCCTGAGCTGCAGGGACGTTTCCCCATAAGAGTGGAGCTGGAGAATCTTACAGAAGAAACTCTTCTTAAGATACTCACAATACCTGAAAATGCCCTTACAAAACAGCACAAGGCTCTTCTTGAAACAGAGGGAATAAAGATCGAATTTTCCGATGATGCAATAAAAGAGATCGCACGTATGGCTTTTCTTATGAATGAACAGACGGAGAACATAGGTGCAAGAAGGCTTCATACCATACTTGAGAAGCTTCTTGAAGATATTTCATTCAACATCCCCGAGATGGAAGAAGAAAAAATCGTGATAGATGCCGAGTATGTAAAAGAGAAATTCATTGAAAAGATACATCCGGAAGATTTGGACAGGTACATACTGTAATTGTTGAAATGTTATAAAAATTCAAAAAAATCAGTTGCAAGGACTTCCTGGAGTATATATAATGTATAAGTGGTTAAAAATATTCATATAAACATAACAGGAGTGTCATAAAATGGAAAACGAGATATTAACAAAAGTACGTAAGCTCAACTGGGTCCTTCAGGAAGCACCAAAAGGCAAGTTTTCATTCGGTGAATTGTGCGAGATATTAAGTGATCTTTCTGATGCCAATGTATACCTTGTAAATGCCAGAGGCAAGATAATAGGCGTTCATTATAAAATAGAAGCGGACAGCTCTACCATAGAAGATCCGGAGACTGGCATAGAGAAGCTTCCCAATGAATATACAGAAGCAATGATGGAAATAGTAAAGACCGAAGCCAATCTAAGGGGAGATGAAGTACTTAAAATATTCAAGTATGATTATAATACTCAGGAAAAATACCACACCTTCATTCCCATAATCGGAGGAGAAGAAAGATTGGGGACACTGGTCTTAACAAGATATTCTCCGGAATTCAGTGATGAAGATCTGGTACTGGGAGAGTTCGGTGCAACGGTGGTGGGACTTGAGATCAATAGAAGAAAGGCCCTGGAGAATGAAGAAGAAGAACGAAATGAAGAGATCGTAAAAATGGCCATAAGCACCCTTTCATATTCGGAGAGTGAAGCGGTACAGAAGATTTTTGAGGAGCTTAAAAACGGAGAAGGGATACTTGTTGCCAGCAAGATCGCAGATCGTTCCAGAATAACAAGATCAGTCATTGTAAACGCCTTGAGAAAACTGGAAAGCGCAGGAATAATAGAGTCAAAATCCCTGGGAATGAAGGGAACTCACATAAAAGTACTCAACCGCAAATTCTATCAGCAGTTGGAGAAATTAAACAATTAAAAACAAAAACGCTCCGGACTTTTGTCCGGGGCGTTTTTTTATGTTAAAATAATTATATGTTCAGAATAGATGATGAAAACAAAATAATAAGCAGTGAAGAGTGCAGGGCGGTCATAGTAGGCATACAAAGAAACAGGGATATATCCTATTCCATGGAAGAACTGGCCGGCCTGGCAGAAGCCGCCGGAGCCCATGTTGCAGGACGAATGATACAAAAAACAGAGAAAATGAATCCTGCAACGCTGATAGGAGCCGGCAAGGTCCTTGAACTGGCCGAAATATGCGAAAATATGGAGCTGGACACTGTCATATTCAATGAAGAACTTAACGGAGCACAGATACGCAATCTGGAGAATGCTTTGGGCAGAAGAGTCATAGACAGGACCATACTTATTCTCGATATATTCGCCATGCGAGCCCTTTCTAAGGAAGGCCGGCTTCAGGTGGAACTGGCGCAGCTCAAATACAGACTGCCCAGATTAACGGGATTCGGAAAATCCCTTTCAAGACTGGGCGGAGGCATAGGTACCAGGGGTCCGGGAGAAAAGAAACTTGAAACAGATCGAAGGCATATAAATAAAAGGATAAATGATATAAAAAAAGAACTGATCCACATCAAAACAAGCAGAGAGGCCCAGAATTCAAAAAGAAAAAGATCCCGGATACCTGTGGTTGCATTGGTGGGCTATACAAACTCCGGGAAATCCGCACTTATGAACAGGATGCTTGAGATGACAGAGAAAGAAGAAAAGTCGGTTGCCTCTGAAGACATGCTTTTCGCCAGCCTTGACACACAGCACAGAAGTATAAAGCTAAAAGACGGCAAAACCTTTATCCTGGTGGATACAGTAGGGTTCGTAAGTGAACTCCCCCATATGTTTCTAGATGCCTTTAAAGCCACTTTGGAAGAAGCGGTACATGCGGATCTTCTTCTTCAGGTCACGGATCTCACATGCCGGGATCAGGATTTTCACAATGAAGTAACAAAAAAAGTTCTGGAAGAGATAGGGGCGGGACATAAAGAAAAAATAACAGTATATAATAAAGCTGATATGGTTTCGGGGAATGAGATACCTGTTTACGGCAGCTCTTCTGTTGCGGTGTCCGCAGAGACCGGATACAATATGGAAACACTGATGAAAATGATACAAAGCAGGATATTCGCAGACAGGATAGATATTTCTCTTCTTATACCCTACAGTAATGGTGAGCTTTTTTCATATATATGTGAAATAGGAACTGTAAAAACCAAAGAGTATATGGAGGAAGGCATAAGAGTGAAAGCACAGATACCTCAAAAAGATTATCACAGGGTGAAGGAATATGAAATTATATAAAACAGTGGCCAGGGAGGCAAGCGCCCGGCAGACAATAGAAAAATCAAAATTTACAGCCATGATAAAGCCTGTATCATCAAAAAAAGAAGCAGATGATTTTATTGGTGAAATAAAAAAAGAGAACAGAGATGCAACTCACAATGTCCCTGTCATGGTTCTGGGAGACAAATTCCAGACGCAGTGGGCAAGTGATGACGGAGAGCCCCAGGGAACTTCGGGCGCACCGATACTTCACATGCTGGTCCGGGAAGGTATAACAAATGTTGCCGTTGTGGTCACCAGATATTTCGGAGGAGTGAAACTGGGAACGGGGGGACTTGTAAGGGCATATACGGGGACTGTGAAACTTGCCCTTGAAAAGGCCACCGTCCGGGAAGTCTCGGAAATGGCTGAAATTACCGTGAAAATCGATTACACATTCCTATCCGGCCTTAAAAATGCTGCTGATACTGAAGATTTCAGCATTGAAAACATAGAATATAAAGAAAAAATAACAGCGGTCCTGCTTGCCCCTTCAGAAAAAAAAGAAAAAATAAAAAACCTCCTTGAGGGCATTACTTCGGGCAGTGCAGAAGTGGTGTCCGAAAGGCTCATAAAATGCTGAAAAAATAGTATTATAAGTGCCGAAAACACTTGACAGTAAACAGTAGATACTGTATATTATGTAAGTGCGTCAAGCAGTTTTTTGGACATGAGGAGGGCGCTTAGCTCAGCTGGGAGAGCACCTGCCTTACAAGCAGGGGGTCATAGGTTCGATCCCTATAGCGCCCACCACAATAAATGGTCCGGTAGTTCAGATGGTTAGA
>DBPK01000019.1 GCA_002304835.1 Firmicutes bacterium UBA1422 | reverse complement strand
CCTTGATTTCTTCATTTTCACATAAAACAAGAAGCCGTTCCACCAAATTGACAAGTTCTCTTATGTTTCCCGGCCAGTCATATTTCAAAAGAACAGCTAAAGCGTTCTGATCTATCTGTTTACGCTCATTGAGCTTTTTGTTGTATTCCTCCAGGTATTTGTTTATAAGAGGTAGTATATCCTCGGTACGCTCTCTTAATGGAGGAACGTTTATGGGGACCACGTTCAATCGGTAGTAAAGGTCCTCACGGAATCGGTTTTCGGTGACCAGCTCATGGAGATCTTTGTTGGTGGCGGATATTATACGCACATCCACCGGTATCTTTTTGACGCCGCCCACCTTTGTGATCTCACGTTCCTGTATGACCTGGAGCAGTTTGACCTGAAGGTTCAAAGGCAGTTCCGATATCTCATCCAAAAAGATGGTGCCGCCTTGAGCAGCTTCAAACAGCCCCTTTTTTCCTTCGGATCTTGAACCGGTAAAAGCGCCGCTTTCATAGCCGAACAGTTCTGATTCGATCAGATTTTCGGGTATGGCTCCGCAGTTTACCGTAACAAAGGGAGAATTCTTCCTGTTCCCGTTCTTATGAAGGATCTCGGCTATAAGGCCTTTTCCCACTCCCGACTCTCCCGTTATAAGAACGGTAGAATCTACTGCTGAAAGTCGTTTCGCCAACTGGACCACATTGAACATGGAATGGCTGCTGGCTATGATTCCCTGGTTTTGCAGTTTTTCGAAGGACTTCATCTCTTCCAGGGTGCCCTGAACGGTCTGCAGTTTGTTCTGAAGGGTGGAAAGTTCTGTTATATCTCTGGAAGTCGTTATCACTTTTGTGATGTTTCCGTTATCATCTTTTATGGGAGTTCCGGTGGACAGCAGCTTTTTGCCCTCTTTGTTTTCATGTATTATAGTAACTTCTTTTTTTTGTTCAAGGACAAGATTGGCAACAGAAGGCGAAAAAACCCCGTTCTTTTCCAGATCAAGAACATGGACTCCGACAACGTCTTTGGGAGCCACCTTGTAAAGATCCATGCAGGCCTTATTGCACCAAAGAGCGTATCCACTGCTGTCATCAATGAAAACCGCATCGCTTATGCTGTCCAGTATGGGGAAAAGCTCCCATTGAGAAAATTTATTTGAAGAAGAGTTTTTCATTTTACCCTCACAAGTTTGTTGTTTTAATTTTGGTGTATATATTATATAATAAAAAAAAACATAATACAAGATATCCGATACAAAATCGTATCGGATGAGGGAGAATTGCGGAGGTAATTATCATGAAGAAATTTTATGTTTGCAGACATTGCGGAAATATCGTATTAAAGGTAAAGGATGCCGGTGTACCTTTGGTTTGCTGCGGTGAGAACATGACCGAACTGATCCCCGGCACTGTAGATGCAGCTTTGGAAAAACACGTTCCAAAAGTAACTGTTTCGGGAAGCACGATCACTGCTTTGATAGGTGAGGTAACACACCCGATGCAGGAAGAGCATTTCATAGAATGGGTCTATATGGAGACAGAAAAAGGTGCACAGATAAAATATTTGAAGCCCGGGGAAGAACCGAAAGCTGTTTTTGAAGTTGCTGACGGAGATAAGGCTTTGGCTGTATATGAGCACTGTAATCTTCACGGTCTTTGGAAAACTGAAGTATAAAAGTCTTTATCGAAGCCGGGAAACGGAAACTATATGCAAAAACTGCGGCCTCCGGGATCTTCGGAGGCCGTAACAAAAGAAAAGAGAGAAGCGATGCTTAGACTTGATCAGTTTGCTGCAATGAATATAATGTACAGCAGATACAGTCTGGACTATTTTCTGGATAGTATGCAGAAAATAGGATATAAGAAAATAGAATTCTGGGGGGGCACACCTCATTATATTTTTTTTGACCATGGGGCAAAGCAGCAAAAAAGCATAAAAAAGAAGTTCAGGGACAGGAATCTTGATATGATTTGCTTTACTCCCGAACAATGTTTTTATCCGGTCAATATAGCTGCCGAAGAAAAAATGCTAAGAGAAAGAAGCGTGGAATATTTCTTTCACTGCATTGAAGATGCATCGGGGTTTGATTGCTCCAACATGCTTTTTACTTCCGGCTGGGGAGATTTTGATAAACCACGCAAAGAAGCATGGAAAAGATCAGAAGAATCCCTGGATATGATACTTAAAAAAGCAGAGCTTGAGGGAATAACCATTCTATACGAAATTCTCCAGGAATCAGAATCCAATCTGGTAACAAATTTTGAAACTCTCAAAAAGATGATCGAAGGATATGATTCTGACAATCTTAAATGTTGTTTGGATACGGTTCCTTTGTGCTGTGCAGGAGAAACACTGGAAGACTATTTTTCTTATTTCGGCGAAAAAATAGATCACATACATTTAAATGACGGCACTCCTTCGGGACACATGGCATGGGGAGAAGGTACACAGGATTTGAAAGCCCATTTAGATGACCTTGAAAAAAATAATTTTCGGGGATATATCACTTTTGAAACATGCGAGACCGGATCAAAAGATCCGAATGATGCATTCAGGCAGAACCTTAATGCTGTAAAAAGGTATGTAAAATGAAATTTATCGGAATAGGCGACAATGTTGCTGACAGATATATCAACCAGAGGATAATGTACCCGGGAGGCAATGCGGTAAATTTTTCTGTTTTTGCAAAAGAATGCGGAGAGGATTCTGCATACTTGGGAATAATAGCGGACGATAGGGAGGGCAGGATGATAAAAAAAGCCCTTGAAAAAAAGAATGTAGACACTACCTTTTCACCCCTTGTTAAAGGTTGTGCAACAGAAAGATGTGATGTTGAGCTCATCGAAGGCGACAGACATTTTGTCGGATCGGGTTATGGTCCGGGCGAAAAAAAATCCTTCACACTATCAGAAAGTCATCTGGAGTATCTGAAAAATTTTGATGCCATACACTGCGGGTGCTATTCTGAAATGGAAGATGAGATCGTTAAACTGGATGATATACCAGGGCTAAAAACTTTTGATTTCTCCGAAGAAGAAGAATACAGAGAATATTCTTTTTTGCAAAAAATACTTCCGTTTATCGATATCGCTCTTTTTTCCGGAGCATCCATGGATGCAGAAGAAGAAAAAGAACTCTGGCAAAAAGTTTTGCGCTTTGGGACCGGGCATATGCTGGTGACAAGGGGGATTTTAGGCCAGCGATTCTTTTGCCGCAGCGGCAGTTACCGTGGGATCGTAAGAGAAACTGAGCCCTTGGATACCATGGGTGCCGGAGATTCATTTTTTGCGGCATTTCTTGTTTCACTTATGCGCAGCGGCTTTAAAAGGGACATTGATCCAGATGAGGCGATAATAGAAGAAGCATTCAGAAAGGCAGCGGATTTTTCTGCCGAAAACTGTAAGCGCAGAGGCTCTTTCGGGTTTGGCGAACGGTACTGATGATGGATAAGAAAAGGTAGGGCTTTGAGAAAAAATGTTTTGACTAAGGATATGTTTCTTTCCAGAGAAATAGAATACCTTATAGAAAATGAGTATAGAGAAGGACAGGCTCTGCCACCGGAACGGGATATGGCAGCGTCTTTTGATGTTCAGAGAGACACTTTAAGATCCGCACTTGATCTTCTTGAACAAAAGGGAATAATATTAAAGAGGGAAAGAATAGGGAATTTTGTGGCGCCCAGCAGGGTGAGATTTGATCTGAACAAGTACAGATCCACCAAACGTTATATTGAGGGGGTCGGGAAAAAACATAAAGTTATCCTCTTGACATTTGAAAAAATAAGTATAGACAGGAGGCATGATGAAGATTACCTGTTGCCGGAGGGAACGCTTGTTTATCGCATCATGAGATTGAGATATGCAAACGACATACCCATGGCCCTTGAGAGATCCCATGTTCTTTGCGAAATGGCATCAGGACTTAATGAAGAGGATGTGCATAAGAAATCCATTTACAGCACACTTAAGAATAAGTTCAATATCACTATCGCCAACTCAAAACAAAAGGTAACTGTAATAAAGGCAAACGGACTGGAATCGGAACTGCTGAAAATAGAAAGAGATGAACCGGTCATGAGATATGAAGGTATAGTATATGACAGTAAAGGCTGTATAGTCGAATTTTTTGATAATACAATACTTATGGACAGTGTGGAATTTGTAAGTCAGAGTTTTGTTTGAAACGACATAGTATTCAAAAGCGGAAGGAAAAAAACTTGACCAAATACAGAGAAATAGAAAAAAAAATATTGGAAGAAATAAAAAACGGACATTATCTGCCGGGAGAAACCCTTGAAAGTGAAAGGATACTTGCAAAAAAGTATGAAGTAAATCGCATGACGGTAAAACATGCATTTGATGCCCTTACGGAAAAAGGATATATTGAAAGATCCCACGGAAAAGGAACATTTGTCAAAAAAAAGAACTTTGAAAAACTGGATCTGGACTTTGACAAAGAAGACGGCAATACGGGCATAACGGCCCTGGTGGAGTGGCATGGCATAATGATATCCAACAAAGTCCTTTCCAAAGGCATAGTAAACGGAAGCAGGTATCTTTCCGATAAACTTCGTATAGGCCTTGATGAGCCGGTTTTTGCCCTACACAGGGTAAGATACGGGAATGAAGAACCGATTGCTGTGGAGTACACGTATGTGCCATCTTCATACTTCGGCAATATTGGGGAAATGGACTTCAAAAATGTTTCCCTTTATGATTATATGGCTTCTTTCGGGAAACTCCCGAAAAAATTCAATCAAAAGTTGAGATTGATAGAAAATGCCGAAAAAGAAGCGGAGCATCTCAAAATAAAGAAAGGAAGCCCTCTTTACTACTTTGAGTTCATAGGTATGGACGGCGATATGGAAATAGTGGAATATACTGAAAGCTATATAAGATGTGACAAGTGCGAATTCAGATTTACAGCAACAACAAAAAAAAGCTTGGTATAGATAACTAAAAGCAATTAAATAAAAGCGTTTCTCGAAGAATGAGAGCGTATTTTTTTTTGTGGTATAAAAAAATACAAAAAGTGGTTCAATAAATATTTTCCGTTTTGCTTGAAAAGACTTTTATTACTGTTATTCTTAAGCTAGTTAAATAAAAAAATATTCAAAATACCAGAGGAGCACAGTCATGGATCTAAGAAATTTTGATTTAAAAAAATATAATGAAGAAGCGGAGACAGCCTATGGAAAGCGTGGCGAGATCGAAGCGATGGCGGACAAACTTCACAGGAGAGGATATAATAATATCGTAGTTATGGGAATAGGAGGCACTTGGGCGGAATGGCATCCGGTGGTGCATGTTATGAGGCATTATACCGATCTGCCCATATATCTGGAAAATGCTGCGGAACTTTGTATAAAAAAAGATAAAAGATTTCTCACAAAGGATTCACTTGTCATAACGGCATCCGCCTCGGGGAACACAAAAGAAATACTGGAAGCAGTCAAAATGTGCAAAGAAAAAGGGATAGAAGTTGCCGGATTTTCAAAAGACGAAAACACACCTTTGGCAAAAGAGCTTGATTATCTCATAGCGAATCCCTGCGGGGACTGTGAGCATTCATATCTAATGTTTTTTATGCTGGCACTAAAACTTCTAAACAACAGAGGAGAATTCAAAAACTATGAGAAGTTCGCCGACCAGATGAAAAATATACACAAAAATCTGATCGCTGCCAGGGAAAAATTTGAACCCGAAGCCGCAAAAATAGCAAAGGCCTATGCAAAAGAACCCTATTCGATCTTTATTAGCTCAGGCACCCTTTGGGGAGAAACATTCCTTTTTTCAATGTGCATACTTGAGGAGATGCAGTGGGTAAGGACAAAATCTGTCAGTTCTGCCGACTTTTTTCACGGCACACTGGAACTTGTTGAAGATGAAGTCCCGGTATTCATTTTTAAAGGAATTGATGAATACAGGCCGCTTGATGAGAGAGTAGAAAAATTCTGCAGCAGATTCACAAAAAAACTTACGGTCATAGACATAGCGGATTATGAGCTGGAAGGGATAGATGATGAATTCAAAGTTATATGTTCACCTATGATACTTACATCTCTTGTTACCGAAAGACTGGCTGCCCATTATGAGCTGACAACGGGACATAGTCTTCAATTCCGCAGATATTACAGACAGTTTGAATATTGATAAAGCAGGCAGGAGGACAAAATGGCTGATGTGATCGTTGAACTGGAAAAAGTAAACAAGTACTTTGGTCAGAATCATGTTATAAAGGATTTTGATCTTAGAATAATTGAAGGGGAATTCCTTACTCTTTTGGGACCTTCAGGCTGTGGCAAAACCACCATATTGAGGATGATAGCCGGACTTGAAGATGCAACTTCCGGAACAATAAAGATACAGGATGAAAGAGTGGAGGACAAAGAGGCCTATGAAAGGGATGTAAACACAGTATTTCAGAGTTATGCACTTTTTCCTCATATGACCACATATGAAAACATAGCATACGGGCTCAATGTAAAAAAGATACCAAAGCAGGAGATAAAAGAAAGAGTACGCGAAATGCTGGAAATGGTACAGCTCATGGGATATGAAGGTAGAAAACCGGATATGATGTCCGGAGGCCAGAAACAGAGAGTTGCCATTGCCAGAGCCCTTATTAACAAACCCAAAGTACTTCTTCTTGATGAACCTCTGGGAGCCTTGGATCTGAAACTCAGAAAACAAATGCAGATCGAGCTGAAGAGGCTTCAGAAAAAACTTAACATAACTTTTGTATATGTGACACACGATCAGGAAGAAGCACTTACAATGAGCGATCGTATAGCTGTTATGCAGGAAGGCGTGGTCGAACAACTGGGAACACCTGATGAGATATATAAATATCCCGGCACCAAGTTCGTGGCAGGATTCATCGGTGAATCAAATATATTTGAAGGTGAAATTATTTCTGCAAAAAACGGGATCCTGAAAGTTGCCGGTAGCAGCGGAGAAAAAATGACACTTCTGGGCAGCGGATTTGATGAAGGAGAACCCATACAGGTTTGTGTAAGGCCTGAAGCGGCCGTCTATTCAAAAGAGCCAAAGGACGGATTTTCTCTAAAAGGAACGGTGAGAAATATCATATTTGTCGGTTCTCAGTACAGAACACTCATACTTCTTGAAAACGGTCAGGAAGTGAAGATAAACAGAGGAAGAAAAGATAGAGACATCAAAGAAGGCGACGTCGTATATATATACTGGGAGGATGAAGACGGATTCGGCATAAGAAAGAAAGGACAGGAGACGCAGAAGTGAATGAAAAGAATGGGATAACTGTCAAAGACAAAAAAAGCTGGTTCAGGAGAAACGGACCGGTGTTAAGTACAACAGGGCCGATTTCGGTATGGATGCTGGTCTTTGTTTTGATACCAATGCTTTACATCATATTCATAAGCTTTATGACAAGGGATGTATATGGGGGTATCGTTTATGATTTTACCCTTGACAATTACAAAGAAATAATTCAGCCCCTCTACCTGAAGGTTATATGGAAGTCTCTGAAACTTGCTTTTATCACCACTGTCATATGCCTTTTGCTGGGGTATCCTCTTGCATATTATATAGCAGGAAAACCCTCAAAAACCGCAGCCAAGCTGATAATGCTGGTAATGATACCTTACTGGACAAATTCCCTTGTTAGACTTTACAGTGTTAATCTTCTGGGGGCAACGAACGGACCTATCAACAACATCCTTATGGATATTGGACTTATATCTGAACCTCTTGACATGCTTTACAGTGACGGGATAGTGGTAATTGGGCTTTTGACGGCAATGCTGCCGTTTTCTGTACTTCCTCTTTATGCTTCCATTGAAAAACTTGACAAATCCCTTCTGGAGGCATCAAGAGATCTTGGAGCCAGGCCCCATATCACATTTTTGAAAGTCACAATACCTTTGACCATGCCCGGGATCGTAGGATGTGTCTTGCTGGTTTTCATACCTTCTCTGGGGATGTATTATGTTCCCGAGGCCCTCGGGGGAGGCAAGGTTATGCTGATCGGCAGTCTAGTGAGAAATCAGTTCTTAGTGACAAAAAATTGGCCTTTCGGTGCTTCTCTTGCTATTTTGCTGGTACTGATGACTCTGGCAATGGTTTGGATATACACCAGGGTCTCGAAGATGGATGATCTGGAGGTGTTTTGATGGCAGCTAAAATTAAAAAAAGAAGAAAACGCCTTAAAATAGGAGGAACTCTGTTTGCATTTTTGGTATATGCTTTTATATACACGCCTATTGCGGTAATGGTGGTTTTCTCATTCAATGATCAAAGAATAAATTACTACTGGAAAGGCTTCACATTCAAATGGTACGAGAAACTTTTTACAGATTCGGACTTGCTTTCATATTTATGGCTGTCCCTTTTCATTGCTGTTTTGGCAACAGTGATATCGGTCATTATAGGCACCATTGGTGCTCTTGGACTTATGCGTTTCGAATTTATGCTGAAAAAAGTCGTGAATACTTCCCTTTATATACCTGTTGTAATACCGGAAGTTGTAATGGGACTCTCGCTGCTCATGTTATATGAAAGTGTTAACATGCCACTTGGAGTTACTGCCATACTTTTGGCACATGTGACATTCTGCATACCTTTTGTTGTTATTATTATGAGGGGAAGGCTCGCAGGGATGGATAAATCCGTAGAAGAAGCGTCAATGGATCTTGGGGCGAACAGACTAACCACTTTTTTCAAAATCACCTTGCCAATGCTCATTCCCGGAATAATGTCCAGCGCATTTATGTCATTTACTCTTTCTATAGACGATGTAATAATAAGCAATTTTGTTTCAGGTCCCACATCAACTACACTGCCCGTAAAGATACTGTCCATGGTGAAAGTGGGACTGACTCCTGATATAAATGCCCTGGCAACGATCATGGTGATGGTACTTCTTTTGGGCATAATACTAAACTCAGTTTTTCAGGCTCTAATGAAAAAAAGAGCTTCGATTAATATAAAAACATATTTTTAAGGAGGAACGATTATGAGTAGATTAAAAAAACTGGCAGCGATATTCCTGGCTCTGACTATGGTATTTTCTTTTTCTTTTGCACTTACAGGATGCGGAGAAGAGGAAGAAGGTAGTGGGGTACTCAATATCTATATGTGGTCCGATTATATGTCTGATGATTTTGTTGCAGGGTTTGAAGAAGAAACAGGAGTAAAAGTAAATATTTCATATATGAATTCTTCGGAGGAGGCTACAGCCAAATTAACCGCCGGCGGTGGAGATGAATATGATTTGGTTATGCCATGCGACGCAGATATGACGGGACTGATAGAAGGAGGATATCTGGAGGAGATCAATCTTGACAACATAACGAATTTTGAGTATTTGGACGATGCATACAAAAATAGAGAATTTGACCCGGAAAATAAATATGCGATACCATATCTCATGAACTATGTGTATGTAGTTTATAATCCGGAAACCTGTCCTGTGGAAATCACCGGCTATGAAGATCTTCTGTCCCCTGAACTGGAAGGAGAAATAGCATCTGTAGACGGAATAAGGAATCTGTTCCCAATGGCACTGGTTGCACTGGGATATGACCCAAACAGCACCAAAGATTCTGAAATTGAAGAAGCATATGAGTGGCTTAAGGATTACATGAAAAATGTAAAATATCTTAATAGTGATGATGCCGAAAAAGAGTTGATCAGCAGCGGATGCTCAGTAGGATTTATTTTTGACGGAATGTTCACAAGAGTGCTCCCGGAAGATGATACATGGGAAGTGGCAGCACTGGAAGATCCCATACAGCTGGGAGTTGACGAATTCGTTATACCTGCAGGAGCAAAGAACAAAGAAAATGCGGAAGCATTTCTTAACTACATGCTGGATCCGGAGAATATGGCAGCAAACATGAAGGATGGACACGAATACACATGTCCCAACAGCGCAGCAGTGGAACTCATGCCGGATTCATACAAAAAAAGCAAAGCATTCGACCTTCCGGGTGATCTTAGGGAGAACTATTTCCTTCAGCTTGATGTGGGAGATGCCATGAAGACATACGACAAGTACTATACAATGCTCAAGTCAGAATAAGTACTTGACAAGTTCTTTGAGCAAGTGGTATATTAAGCGGGTAACTAAGAAGAAGTTATCCGCTTCTCACCTTTCCGGCGCATGTGCTGGATTGGTTGATAAAAAAGAATTGCATTTTTGCATTAAAGCGGATATTTCTATCCGCTTTTTTTATGCCGTTATCCTGCCGGTTTGGGCAGGGCGAAATTGGAGGTAAAGAACGATTAGCAGGGAAAATCTTATAAACGAGGAAATCCGAGACAGAGAGCTTAGAATAATAAGCCAGGACGGAGAGCAGCTTGGTATAATGAGCCGTGATGAAGCGTTAAAACTGGCAGAGGAAAAGGGTCTTGATCTGGTCAACATATCACCCTCTGCAAAACCGCCTGTGTGTAAACTTCTGGATTACGGGAAGTACCGTTATGAACTTAAGAAAAAAGAGAAAGAAGCCAGGAAAAAGCAGACCACTGTACAGATAAAAGAGATACGTCTCAGCACTTTTATCGAAGATCACGACATTATGGTCAAGGCTAATACTGCATATAAATTTCTTGAGAACGGAGACAAGGTAAAAGTTACATTGAGATTCCGGGGAAGGGAAAGAGATTACACTGACAAGGGACGGGAAGTTATGGAGAAATTCGCAAAAGCCGTTTCGGAAGTAAGTGAAATCGAAAAGAGACCAAAATTCGAAGGCAGGAGTCTTACCATGTTCCTGACACCAAAAGCGGAAAAATTAAAGGAAAAGTAAATAAAACAAAAATACAGGAGGAATTATCACCATGGCGAAAAACAAGATGAAGTCACACAGAGGCGCATGCAAAAGATTCAAGCTGACAGGTTCCGGAAAAGTCAAGAGGAACAAGGCATATAAACGCCATATTCTTACCAAGAAAAGCGCAAAGAGAAAAAGAGGGCTGAGAAAAGCAACTATAATGACCGGTGCCGATATGAAACGCATAAAGAATGCGATGGGCAAATAGAAAGGGAGGTAAGAAAAAATGGCAAGAGTAAAAAAAGGCGTGAATGCGCATAAAAGACATAAAAAAGTACTGAAGCAAGCAAAGGGCTTTTACGGGCAGAAGAGCAAGGTGTTCAAAGCTGCAAATCCTGCAGTGATGAGAGCACTGCGATCTGCTTATGTGGGAAGAAAAAACAAAAAAAGAGAGTACAGAAAACTTTGGATAACAAGAATAAATGCCGGTGCCAGGATGAACGGTTTATCATACAGCAGGTTAATGAATGGCCTGAGAACATCCGGTATAGAAATAAACAGAAAAATGCTGGCGGAAATGGCAGTACATGATGAAGCTGCTTTTGCAGAACTTTGCGACACCGCAAAGAAAGCGGTAAAATAAAAAGTCAAAAAGCAGGACATTGTCCTGCTTTTTATGATGAACACATGAATAAATACTTGCATTATGTTGAGAAAATGAAAAAAGCGTGTTGTTTTTCAACGCAGCTTTGATTTCCGGATGATGCATGCTAAACTGGCTGATATGGACTTTAATGATCCCGGTAAAGGGGGAATGTCCAGATAAAGGACGGACAAACAAAAAACGGACAGATCCGGTAAATCAAGAACAACCGGTAAAACAGGAAGAAACGAGGAAAATAAATGAAAAAATTCGGATGGACACTTTTTTTGACAACTTTTGCCGCATCGGTTGTTTTAAGCATAATTANNGCTTATGCTTACCCTATTTATGCGGCAGTCACCATGGGAGGATATTATTTTATATTCCCGGTGGTTTTTTATGTTTTGCAGATAGCAGCTTTTTTCATATGTGCTTACGGGTATGGGAGTGAAAAGCTTCCCGGAGGCATTGAGACCGAAGATGAATATGAAGCAAGGGGTTTTGGAAAAGCTGCAGGCATAATTCTGAAAACCGCAGGAATGATTTTGATTTTTGTAGCCCTTTCAGTTTTTACGGGAGCCTTTACAAGAATGACATTATTAAACGGAGGGATCACATGGCTTTTGCCGGTGGCAGCAATAGCGGCTGCAGCCCTTTTTATATGTATCCTGCTGAGAATAAAAAGTGATAGCAGGTATAACATAAAGAACCGCAAAAAAGAGATCTGATAATAGCCGCGGTACTGGCTCTGGTATTTACAGTATCCGCCTATTTTGGGTATGACTATTTTTTCGGGCCCGCTTACAGTTCTTATGATCTTTCAAAGTATGTAAAAGTCGGTCAGTATAAAGGACTTGAAAAAGAGCAGGTCTCAATAAAAGTAAAGGATTCCGAAGTAAAGGAAAAAATAGACGAAAACCTTAAAGCGGCGGCAACCACAGAAGAGACAGAAAAAGGCAAAGTAGAAAAAGATGATACAGTCAACATAGATTATNNCTCACCATAGGTTCGGGCACCTTTATAGATGGATTCGAAGATGGACTTGTCGGCAAAAAAATCGGAGACACTGTATCTTTGGATCTTACTTTCCCCGAAGATTATTCGGATGAAAGTGTGGCCGGAAGAGATGTGGTATTCAAAGTCACCATCAATTCAAAAGAAGTAACAGTTGTGCCGGAACTTAACGAGGAATTCGTAAAAGAAAACAGTGACAGCGACACAGTAAAGGAATACAGGAAAGAGATAAAAGACAAACTCTATAAACAAAAAGAAAAAGAGGCGGATGAAGAGCAGAAAACAAAATTGTGGAACCGGGTGGTGGAAGACTCTGAAGTGATAAAATATCCTAAGAGAGAAATGAAATCTCTACAGAATGATCTGATAAATGAATACAAAGATTATGCAAAGCAGTATGAGATGGAATTCAAGGATTTTCTCAAACAGTATGCCGGGATAGAAAGTGTCAAGGAGTTCAAAAAACAGGCAAAGGAATATGCCGGGATAATAATAAAGGAAGAAATGGTACTTTATTATATTGCAGACAAGGAAGATATTATCATGACCGGGAAAGAATATGATTCCTTTGTTACAAAAACTTTGAAGACTTACGGGTACACAAGAGAGCAGTTCGAAGAAGCTCAGGGGCAGAGTTATGAAGAAGCTGTAGGAAAGAGCGTTATCGAAAGGCAGATATATATGGAGAAAGTAAAAGATTTCATATTCTCAAAAGCAAAAATAAAAGAAGAAGAGTAATAAGATCATCAAAGCAAAATAAAGTTTTATTATTAAAAAATATTGTATGAGGCTGCAATTTGTGGTAATATCGGTACGTTAGTTATCAATCGGCCCTTGATTGCAGCCTTTTTTTTGCGCAAAAGCAAACAAACACAAAAGGAAACAAGGACAAGAACGAAACTACGATTCTCTGGAGAGCCCCATAAGGGGCGCCGAAGGTGGAGGCCGGTCATACCGGTGAGTCTCTCAGGCAACAGGACAGAGCATAGTAGCGATGTCTTCTCTCTGGAAAGTCGAAATTATCGGCTTTTTTTTATTTATTTTTCAGGAAAAGAGGAGAAGCGAAATGGAACGATTTACAAACATATTGGTCAGCATTGATGATGTGGTATGGGGAGTGCCCCTTATCATACTCATAATGGGGACCGGTATATTACTCACGGTAAGACTGGGAGTTTTACAGTTCAGACATCTTCCCAAGGCACTTAAGTATATGGTCCACAATGAAGAAGGCGGAAAGGGAGAAGTCACCAGTTTCGGTGCCCTTTGCACGGCAATGGCCGCCACGGTGGGAACAGGAAATATAGTGGGGGTGGCAACAGCCATAATCGCCGGCGGCCCGGGAGCTTTGTTCTGGATGATCCTTGCGGCATGTTTTGGGATGGCAACAAAATATTCGGAAGGTCTTTTGGCTGTAAAATACCGTACACTGGATGACAACGGGCATGCACTGGGAGGACCTTTCTACTATATAGAAAAAGGGATGGGAAGCCGGTGGAAATGGCTGGCCAAGACCTTTGCTTTTTTCGGAACTGCTGCCGGACTCCTTGGCATAGGCACCATAACACAGGTAAACGGGATAGCATCTGCAACGAATACTTTTTTTGATCCTGAAAACACAAAGATAGCTTTCAGCATAGGCGATATGGAATATTCATGGGTAACAGTAATAACTGCAGTCGTGGTGACAGTGCTGGCGGCACTGGTTATAATAGGTGGGATAAAAAGGATCGCCAAGGTGGCCACAGTTATTGTTCCGTTTATGATAATAGCATATGTGGCAGTATGCGTATCAATACTCGTTTTGAATGTGAAGGAAATACCCGAAGCCTTAGAGACGGTATTCGCCAGTGCCTTTGGAGCAAGAGCGGCTGCCGGCGGAGCACTGGGAGCAATGATGATAGCAATGCAAAAAGGAATAGCAAGAGGAATATTTTCCAATGAAGCAGGGCTTGGCAGCGCGCCCATAGCCGCAGCGGCAGCTAAAACAAACGAGCCTGTAAGACAGGGACTTGTTTCCATGACCGGTACTTTTTTGGATACGATAGTAGTCTGCGCAATGACAGGAATGACAATAATGGTAACAGGATCATGGGACAAAGGGCTGGAAGGCGTTGACGTTACCATAAATGCCTTTCAGACAGGTCTTCCCTGGAGCAGCAGTACAGGAGCGTTTATCCTGATGATGAGCCTTGCATTTTTTGCTTTTACCACCATACTAGGATGGGATTATTACAGTGAAAGATGTCTTGAATATTTGACAGGCAAGAATTTAAGAGCCCTTTCGGTTTTTAGATGGCTTTACATACTGGCAGTTCTTATAGGACCGTTCCTGACTCTTTCTTTTGTATGGACTTTTGCAGACATTTTCAACGGGCTGATGGCTATACCAAACCTTATAGCCCTGGTGGTTCTAAACGGTGTAGTAGTTGCCGAAAGCAGAAGCTATTTCAAAAGACTGAATACAGGACAGCTTGATGACGGCTTCCGAAAAAAATAGATTTCTGATAAGCAGGAGCTGTTCACGGTATCATCGTGAACAGCTCTTTTATTACAGTATTTTTATATTGTTTTTCTTGTTAGATACCACAATATGTAGTAAACTTATAAAGATAAGATTTTATTAGTGTATTTGAGGGAGGAAAATCATATATGAGGTGTCCGTTTTGTGAGAATGAAGATACAAAAGTCATTGATTCAAGGCATACAGAAGAAGGGCATGCAATAAGAAGACGCAGAGAATGTGAGAAGTGCGGCAAACGATTTACGACTTACGAAAAAATCGAAGAAATCATACTTATGGTAATAAAAAAAGACGGCAGCAGAGAAGCATTCGACAGAAGCAAGATAATGAACGGTATAATCAAAGCCTGTGAAAAAAGACCGGTTCCTCTTTCTGAAATAGAAAAGGTAGTTGATGACATTGAAAGAGGTCTCAACAATATGATGGAAAAAGAAGTCAAAAGCACTTTTATAGGAGAGCTTATAATGGACAATCTGAAAGAGCTGGATGAAGTCGCTTATGTGAGATTTGCATCTGTATATCGTCAGTTTACCGATATCAATACTTTTGTGGCTGAGATAGAAAATCTTCTCGGCAGCAAAAAAAATAAGGGGAGTAAAAATTGAAGGATATTTTCAGGGTAGCCATTGATGGGCCCGGTGGCGCCGGAAAAAGCACTGTTGCAAAAGAAGTGGCTCATGCGTTGGGCATAGATTATATAGACACAGGAGCCATGTATCGTGCCGTCGGATATAAAATAATAAGAGATGGAATAGATCCGGGTGATGAGAAGGCTGTTGAGAAGATGCTTTCAGAAACAGATATAGATTTTGTAAGGGGGGACATCCTACTTGACGGTGAAAAAGTAAACAGCCAGATCAGGACTCCCGAAGTTTCAGAAATGGCATCTTTGTGTTCTGCTTATGCCTTTGTTCGCAAAAAACTTGTGGCAACACAGAGAAAAATGGGAGAAACAAAAAGTATAATAATGGATGGAAGAGATATAGGCACAAACGTACTTGCCGGCGCAGAGTACAAGTTCTTTGTCACTGCTTCCCCGGATGAAAGGGCAAAGCGCAGACAAAAAGAATTATCTGAAAAAGGCAGAGACATTTCTTACGAAGAAGTGCTGGGGGACATAATCAAACGGGACAATAAAGATACGACAAGAAAGCTGAATCCTCTGAAACAGGCGGATGATGCAATACTAATAGATACCACGGGAATGACTGTAGAGGAAGTGGTAAGCAGAATACTCAAGGAGATAAAATAATGGCTTTAGTAAGACCTTTTAGAGCAATAAGACCTAACAAGCAATTTGCGGAAAAGGTGGTTTCACCGCCCTATGATGTAATGAACAGAGAAGAAGCTGCGGCAATGGCAAAGGATAATCCATACAGTTTCCTTCATATATCCAGATCTGAAGTAGACCTGCCCGAACAGAAAGACCCTTATGGACCTGATGTTTATGAAAAAGCAAAAGAGAATCTGGAACAATTTCTTGATAACAAGATTTTCATTGAAGAAGTCAAACCAATGTTTTATATATACAGACAGAAAATGGGAGACAAGATACAGACCGGCCTTGTGGGATGCGTTTCGGTGGACGATTATATCAACGATATAATAAAGAAGCATGAATATACGAGAGAAGAAAAAGAACTGGACAGGATAAGGCACTTTGATGCATGCAGCATGCATACCGAGCCGGTATTTCTTGCCTACAGGGACAACAAAAAAATCGACACCCTTATGGAAGGGTATATAACAAATAACCGGGCTGAATATGATGTGACAACATCCGATGGTGTCGAGCATAAACTCTGGGTAATAACGGATGATAATGTTATTGCCGGGCTTGCCGGAATTTTTGCGGAAATACCGGCACTTTATATTGCCGATGGACATCACAGAAGTGCTTCCGCCTGCCAGGTGGGGAAGAAAAGAAGAGAAGAAAAACCGAGCTACACGGGAGAAGAAGAATTCAACTATTTCATGGCTGTTATATTCCCTGACAAAGATCTTAATATAATGGATTACAATAGAGTTATAAGGGATCTGAACAGCAACACACCTAAAGAAATAATCAATAAAATAAAAGAAGCAGGGTTTGAGGTTGAAGAAAAAGGGGCTAAACAGTATTTGCCCGAAAAAAAGCACGCATTTTCCATGTTTCTGGAAGGCAAATGGTATAAACTCACTGCAAAAGAATCGGTTATACCAAAACACATAACAGATTCACTGGATGTTTCTGTTCTTCAGGACAGGATACTGTCGCCCATACTTGGTATTGAGGATCCCAGAAAAAATAAAAGAATAGATTTCGTAGGTGGGATAAGAGGACTTGACGAACTCGAAAGAAGGGTAAGTGATGACATGAAAATAGCATTTGCACTATACCCTGTTATGATAGAAGATATTATGAGGGTATCAGATAATGCCATGGTGATGCCACCTAAATCCACCTGGTTCGAACCAAAACTCGGCAGCGGTCTTTTCATGCACAGGATATAAAAGACATGTTGAGTCAAACGTAGCCTTTTTCTTGTATAGGTTTATAAAAAATGTTAAAATATAAGGCGGTTTTGAGAAACGGGAAAGAATGGAGATGCCGGATAAGACCTTAATGGTACATCAAGTACCGGAAAGGAAACGGCATTATGAAACTAAGAGAACTACCGGAAAACGAAAGACCCAGAGAAAAACTGATCTACAGAGGCAAAAGTTCCCTGAGCAATGCGGAACTCATCGCCATACTCATAAGGACAGGCAGCAGGGACATGTCTGCCCTGCGGCTGGCGGAAAAGCTGCTTTCAATGGATAAAAACGGAATATTTTCACTGGGAGAATGCTCTGTAGAAGAGCTTTGTGCCGTAAAGGGCATTGGAAAAGCCAAAGCCTGCCAGATATCGGCAGCAATGGAATTGGGGAGGCGGGTAGCTGCCACACCCAGAAAAAGCAGACAGAGGATCAAGAGCAGCGGAGATATAGCAGGAATATATATGGAAGAAATGCGCTACTGCAGAAAAGAGTATTTCAATGCGGTAATGCTTAATGCAAAGAAAGAGATAATAGCATCTGAAAACATAGCGATAGGAGACCTTTGCTCCAGCATAGTCCATCCCAGAGAAGCATTTCTTTGCGCAGTAAAGCGAAGCGCTGCGGGAGTCATATTCATGCATAACCACCCAAGCGGCGACCCTAGACCCAGCAAAGAAGATATCGATGTGACCAGGAGGCTTTGTGAAACGGGGCGGATACTGGGAATAAGCGTACTTGACCACATAATAATAGGAGACGGAATTTACATCAGTCTAAAAGAACAGGGACTGATATGATATATTAACAGAAAAAATGTATGGAGGAATAACAAAGTGATCAGTTTTTCATCAAGAGATATGGGGATAGACCTGGGAACAGCAAACACACTTATTTACATGAAGGAAAAGGGGATAATACTGAACGAACCTTCAGTTATAGCCTACGACAAAAATATTGGTGAGATAATTGCCACAGGTCAGAAGGCAAAGGATATGTACGGCAAGACCCCAGCCAACATAATAGTGGTAAAGCCCCTTCAGGACGGGGTCATATCCGATTTCGATATGACTTCAGAGATGCTTCAGAGATTCATCAAAAGATCTCTGGGAGAAAGAAAACCCTCGGGACTGAGAGTGGTGGTAGGAGTGCCCAGCGGTGTCACAGAAGTTGAAAAACGTGCTGTGGAAGAAGTGGTAAGACAGATGGGAGCAAGAGAAGTATACATACTTGATGAACCCACAGCGGCGGCCATAGGGGCAGGACTTAATATTGATACTTCCGAAGCTTCTATGATAGCGGATATCGGCGGCGGAACAACGGACATTGCCATACTTGCAATGGGCGGTATAGTCGTCAGCACATCTTTAAGATATGCCGGAGATAAATTCAATGAGGCAGTAATACAATATATAAGAAAGAAAAAGGGAGTACTTATAGGAGAAAAGACGGCAGAAGAACTTAAAATAAATGTGGGAAGCGCCCTTGTTGAAAAAGATGCTTCCGGTGAGGAGAACCTCTATTCCATGAAAGCAAGGGGAAGGGATCTGATCTCGGGGCTTCCCAAAACTTTCGAAGTTTCCAACAAGGATATGGAGGCTGCCCTTTATGAATCCATGGAGCTTATAATAGATGCGTTAAAATCCACTGTAGAAAAAGCTCCACCGGAGATTGCTGCTGATATCGCAGAAAAAGGCATGGTCCTTTCCGGCGGGGGCGGAATGATAGAAAACCTTGACAAACTCATAAGTCAGAGAACAGGTATGATAGTCGAGAAAGCAAAGTATCCCCAGGAGGCAGTTGCTCTGGGGACAGGCAAGAGTCTTGATAATATTGAGAAACTGAGAAAATACGTTGATGCCAAAAAAAGATAGGGAAACTAAAAAATGAAATGGATAAGGCAGCATAAAATTTTTTCTGTTACAGCCGGTATAGTTATTGCTTTATGCTTATTTGTGCTGGGCTCATATCTTGCAGGCGGTGGTTCGGGCGTGCTTGGTCGAGGGATCCAGAGTGTGGTATCGGCAATAGAAAAACCTCTTTCGGCTTTTACCGGCGGGGCCAGGGATACTTTTAGAGGAGTATTCAGATTCAGCAGTGTACTTGAAGAGAATGAAAAGCTCAAAGAGGAAAATGCTATGCTCAGGCAGGAAAATATTGATCTTTCCATGGAAAGAGATGAGCTTGACCGCCTTGCGGAATTATCCAAAGCATTTGATTTTGAACCATATTCCGGGCATGGCAAAGCTGTTGCCGCTAGGATAATATCATTGAACAATTCAAACACATATGATGTTTTTACCATAGACGCAGGTTCTTCAAAAGGAATAGAGAAAAACGATATCGTCGTTGACGGAGAAGGACTTATTGGCAAAGTCAAAGAAACCGGAGGCAACTGGGCAAAGGTCGTTTCAGTACTTAACGAAAATAACAGCATAAGTTTCAAAGTCCAGAGAAAAACATCCATTACAGGGATAGTTGCCGGCGATGGAAAAGGAAAGATCACGGGATATCTTATGGATAATAAGGCTACAATTGTCAAAGGTGATGTGCTGGTTACATCGGGGATAGGAATATATCCCGAAGGTATAAGGATAGGTAAAGTCACTTCAGTTGATTATAACGATGATATGCAGCTGAAAGAGATAACGGTAAAATCAACTGTTAAATTCACAAGTCTTCAAAAGGTGGCGGTCTTTAAATGAGTTATAAGAAGGCCGTGTTACTGTTTGCTTTTGCATTTATACTGCAGCTTTCCATGATAAACCTGATAAACATCAAGGGAGTCGTACCCGATCTTACTCTTTGCATTGTAATAATGATAACTTTTTTATTTGAAGACGGCTTCAGATACGGTGCCATAGGCATCATAAGCGCTCTTCTGCTGGATCTGTGTGCCGGTCAATATGTGGGAATAAGTTCTGTTGGCATGATCATAGTCATGACGGGGATAGTACTTTTATGCAGGAGCATGAACCGGGAAAACAAGTTGTCTTTTGTAATAGTAACTGCTGCAGGAACTTTTATATATAATTTGTTCTGCTGGCTTTTCATGGCCATGCTGAATGATCCCACGAGTATATTATATGTGATCATGTATCAGCCTTTTTATATGGCATACAATATTGCATTTTCATTTATTTTGTATTTATTCATGATAAAAAAGGCAGTCAGACACAGAAATGACAGGTATTTTGTATGAATGATTTTCTTTCCAGATACAATAAAATACTTTTTTTACTTCTGGCACTTTCCATTATACTTTTGGTAAGGCTTTTTATACTTACGGTAATACAAAGCAATGACTGGTCTGAAGCAGCAGAGGGAATAAGCACAAGGAATATATCCACCACGGCTCCCAGAGGAGATATCTATGACAGAAACGGGAATCTTCTTGCCGGAAACAAACAGACCTTTACAGTAAAAATGAGTGCTGAAGATATGACCGATAAAGAGCTGAACAGTGTAATAACAAAGCTTATCGGAATCCTTGAAGATAACGGTGACAGTTTTGAAGACAATTTGCCCATAAAAGAAAAGAACGGAAACTATTATTATACTTATGAAACAGAAATAAAGAAATGGCTCAAAAAAAAGGGGTTTCCTCAAGACTATACGGCGGAAGAGGCTTTTTTTGCCCTTAGAGATCAGCTGGGTATAGATAAGCAGCTTGACAGATATGACGTCCAGCTGGAAATGCAGAATATGTACAATGAGTATCCCCCGATATCCGTTACCAGAATGAAATACAATCCGGAAATAGAGAAAGAGGAATTTTTGGAGAGCTATGGCCTTGGCAAAAATGTCAGTGCAGAAAAAGCATTTAAAGTCATAAGAAAAGAAATGGGCATATCACAGGCATCATCTGAAAAAGAGGCCAGAAAAATAATGGCTGTAAGAAATGAGCTGGAAATGCTGGGATACAAAAAATATATGCCGGCCACCATATCAAAAAATGTATCAGACGATACAATTATGATAATCGAGGAAAACAGCAGTGAACTGCAGGGAGTAGAAACAGCATCGGAAACAACAAGGTACTATCCTGCAGGAAAAACCGCATCCCATATACTTGGTTATATGGGCAAAATATCCGAAGACAAAGAGGAAGAATATGAGGAAAAAGGGTATGAAAAAGGTGCGGTAATAGGGCTTTCGGGGATAGAGGGCAAATATGAATCCATTCTCAAAGGAATAAATGGCGCGAGAAAAGTTCAGGTCAACGCCTATGGAGATATGGTCAAAGAGATAAGCGCCTGGGAACCGCAAAAAGGCAAGGACATATATCTCACACTGGATCTTGATCTACAGAAATCTGCAGAAGAATCCCTTGAGCAGGGACTTTCTGCCATAAGGGCCGGCGGAGGATTCAGAAGCAAGTATGGCAGTGCACCCATTTCAAAAGCTGCGCCGGCACAGGTGGGAGCGGTGGTCGCTCTGGAAGTGGAAACCGGAGATGTGCTGGCAATGGCCAGTTACCCTGATTACGATCCAAATCTTTTTGCTGAAGGAATAAGCGAAAAAGACTGGGACTCTTTGCAAAGCGAAAATCTGAGAGATCCTCTTGCTCCTTCCCCCCTTTATAATGTGGCAACACAATCAGCCGTGCAGCCCGGTTCCACATTCAAAATGGTAACTGCCACTGCGGGACTTGAATGCGGCCTTAATCCCTATAGACTGCTAAGAGACGGAGGACATATAGAAATAGGAAATAAGACCTTTGCCTGTGTCGTATGGAATATGAGCAAAAGTAACCACGGTTATGTGGATATGGCAGATGCTCTGGAAGCCTCCTGCAACTATTATTTTTATGATGTGGCCACAGGGAAAGACTGGGCTAATGGTGGTTCTTTGGGATACAAAAAAAAGATAACTGTTGATACAGTAACAGATTATGCTTCCCAGTACGGCCTTGGTGAAGCCACAGGCATAGAGATACCCGAGGCAGTGGTTCCGGTACCTTCTGAAGAGGGTAAGACCCAGAACCTTAAGACCAGCCTTAAAAATGTTCTTTATGCCGGAGCTGAAACATATTTTAAACCCAAGACCGTAAAAAACAAAGAACTGCTGGAGGAATCAATAGAAAAAATAATAAGTTGGGTGGGCCAGGACATAGGGCGTGCAGAAATGATAAACGAAAGGCTGCCTGATCTGGGAGTCAGAGAAAACCAGATAGAACCTTTGGCTGATTTGTGCCTTTATACATATTTTAATCAGGCGGACTGGAGTGTGGGAGATGCCATGAATATCGCCATTGGACAGGGAGAAAATGCCTATACGCCTCTTCAGATGGCCAATTATATAGCAACTATTGGAAATGAAGGCAGAAAACACAAAGTAAGCGTTGTAAAAAGTATTGAAGATGAAGGACAGACCGAAGAGGAAGAGACTGAAAAAGTCAAGGTGAGCAGTGATAAATATTTCGATCAGATAAGAGAAGGCATGAAGCAGGCGGCCGTGGGATCCAGAGGAAGCCTGGGAGCGCTTTTTAGGAATTTTCCCGTGGAAGTGGCGGCCAAAACCGGTACAGCCGAAAGGGGAGGATATGTGCCGCCCAAATCGGAAGTCACATATATAAAGCAGCACCTTTATGCATTTGACAGTTCTCTGAGCTGGAGTAAAATAAAAAAAGAGATGAACCGTCTTATGAAAGAATATCCGGAAACCTATACAAATGAAAATACAGCTGTAAGACGGGCAGTTATAAATCTAAGCAAAAGAAAAATTACTACAGAGACACTTGATCAGTTCAAGTCAACTTATGATAATTTTGCATGGGTGGTAGCCATGGCTCCCGCCGATGATCCCAAGATAGCCGTCTGTGTAATGGTAGTGCAGGGAGGTACGGCTGCCAATGCCGGCCCCATAGCCCGGGAAGTGATAGGCGACTACCTGAACGTAAACGGTGAAAGCATAGAATATAAAACCTATAAGAACGAAACAGGTATTCAGTAGAAAGGAAAACATGGATGAGCAGATCTGTTCTGATAGCATCGGGAAAAGGCGGCACCGGTAAAACTTTCTTTGCTGCCAATGCAGGAGCACTGCTGGCGATGAAAGGACATAAGACAGTTATCCTGGATATGGATATGGGTCTCCGCGACCTTGATCTTTATATGGGTCTTGAAAGCAAAGTCGTTTATAATATCATGGATGTCCTTTCAGGGGTGTGCAAGATAAAGCAGGCTCTTATAAAGGATAAGCGCTTCAGCGACCTTTATATTATGGCTGCAGCCACTGCCAATGACAAAAGAGATGTGACACCACTGCATGTAAAAATTCTTTGCGAAAAATTGAAAGAACGGTTCGATTATATAATAATAGATGCCCCTGCGGGTATAGGAGAAGGACTGGAACTGGCAGCGGCAGACGCTGATATGGCAATAGTGATAACTGAACCGGAAGTTGCATCGGTAAGAGATGCGGATGCTTTGCACAGAGCATTAAAAGATCAAGGCATAAGTGAAACATATTGTGTGGTCAACAAGGTAAATGGAGAGCTGATGACATCAGGAGCTGTGCCTGGGATATCGTGCATATCAAAAGGACTAAGGATGGAAATAGTCGGCATGATACAAAGAGATGACAATATAAATATATCAACAAACAAGGGAGAACCCATTGTAATGAAAAAGGGAACGTATATAGAGAAAAACATGGCAAAGATAATTGAGAGGATACTTGAATGAAAAATCAGGCGAAAGCCTGATTTTTTTTATGGTTTATATCAAAAGGTGACACCGCGGTTCCTTATGGCTACATTTATTATGAAGCCGGTGGCTATCATGCATGAAAGAATAGAAGTGCCCCCGTAGCTTATGAACGGAAGGGTTATTCCCGTACAGGGCATTACACCCATGCACATTGCAATGTTTTCAAAAATCTGAAAAACGAACATGCCCAAAAATCCCATAACTACCAGGGTGCCGTAAAGATCCTTTGCGGCGAAAGCAACTTTGGATATGGCATATATGAACCAGGTATATGCGGCAATAAGAACTGCACCTCCGATAAAGCCCAGTTCTTCCACCACCACCGAGAATATGAAGTCGGAATTTCGAACAGGAAGGAAATCCAGATCCTTTTGTGTACCCTGAAAAAGGCCTTTACCGAAGAAACCGCCGGAGCCTATGGCAACCTTCGACTGCCACACCTGATAATTGCCCTGGAGAGCCAGATTGTCGGGATGGATAAATGCAGTTATTCTTTCTTGCTGATAATCATCAAGGAGACTGTAAGCAACAGGAAAAAAAAGTAATGTAAGACCTGCACATTTGGCAAAAAGACGGGAATCTATACCGGCAAAGAATATCATTACGATCCACATGATTATGAAGACTACAGCACTGCCGAAATCCTCTTTCAGGACAATGAGTATAAAAGGGGCCGCATAAAGTGCCGCCATTATTATGCTTTTAAAAGTATAAAGTTTATCACGGTTGCGGGTAAGGTAGTTGGCCATCAAAAGAACAAAAGATATTTTGATTATTTCTGAGAGTTGCAGAGTTGTAAAGCCAAGGTTGATCCAGGACCTGGCTCCGTTGACTTCGAGGCCGACAAAGGGAAGATAGGGCATAAGCAGAAATACTACTGAACCTATATAAAGGGGTTTTTCTATTTCTTTAAATACGGAATAGTCCATATTTGCGATTATGATAATAAGAACAAAGCCTATCAAATATGCAGCTGACTGGACAAGAACATCCCTTGAAAATATTATACCCTTATCGTATGAAGTGCTGAACATCATCAATATGCTAAGGATACAGAAGAAAACCGGGATAAGTATCAACGGCTTGCTGACATTTTTGAAAAGATCCTGGAAATCGTCTAATTTCTTCATGCTTTGCCCTTCGTTTACCTTGACATAATAACAATAAAAACATTATAATATTACATGTAGATTATATCAACATTTAATTCGGTAATGCGTGTTAAATATATTAAAATCAAGCTAGGTGTTTGAATAAATACAACAGAATATCGGAAGGAGGTGTTATTTAATGCCAGACATAGTTTTAGCTGTAATAGTTGGACTGGTTGCATTGGTGATCGGCATTTTAGCCGGATACATCATCCGAAAAACTTTAGGCGAAAAGGCCATTGGAAGTGCGGAGCAAAAGGCCAGGAACCTGATCCTGGATGCAGAGAATAAATCAGAGACCATAAAAAAAGAAATTGCGCTTGAAGCAAAAGAAGAAGCGCACAGAATGCGTAGTGAAGTTGAAAGAGAGATAAAGGAGAGAAGGAACGAGATTTCCAAATCAGAAAAAAGACTTATACAAAAAGAAGAAACTATTGATAAAAAGCTTGAAAACATCGAAAGAAAAGAAGACAGCATTACAAGCAGAGAACAGAATATAATCAACAAACAAAAGGAACTGGAAACACAGATAAACAAACAGAATGAGGAACTGGAGAAAATTTCGGGATATACGGCCGAAGAGGCCAAAGCAATATTGCTTTCAAATCTTGAAAAGGAAATAAGAGTAGAAGCTTCGGTGCTTATAAAAGACATCGAAACAAAAGCAAAGGAAGAAGGAGAAAAAAAGGCAAAAGAGATAATAATAGGTGCCATACAAAGATGTGCTGCAGATCATGTGGCCGAAAGTACAGTATCTGTTGTACCCCTGCCCAATGACGAAATGAAGGGCCGTATAATAGGGCGGGAAGGACGTAATATCAGAGCCATTGAAACTCTCACGGGTATTGAATTAATAATAGATGATACACCCGAAGCGGTCATCTTATCGGGCTTTGATCCGGTAAGAAGAGAAATAGCCAGACTGTCTCTGGAAAAACTGATTGTTGATGGCAGGATACATCCCGCCAGGATAGAGGAGATGGTAAACAAATCCGAAAAGGAAGTCAATGCATCTATAAAAGAAGCCGGAGAACAGTCGACTTTTGATGTGGGAGTGCACAACCTGCATCCTGAACTCATCAAATATCTTGGAAGACTCAAATACAGAACTTCATACGGACAGAATGTTTTGAAACACTCAGAAGAAGTAGCTTATCTTGCAGGACTTATGGCAGGAGAACTGGGCTTTGATGTAAAACTTGCAAAAAGAGCCGGACTTCTGCATGATATCGGCAAGGCTGTAGATCACGAAAAAGAAGGGACCCATGTGGAACTGGGGATCGAGCTGCTGAAGAAATACAAGGAACCCCAGGCGATCATCGATGCCATGGCTTCCCATCACGGTGATTATGAGGCAACCACCATGGAAGCGGTACTTATAGCAGCGGCGGACGCATTGTCTGCAGCAAGGCCGGGAGCCAGAAGAGAAACTCTTGAAACATATATAAAGAGACTCCAGGCGCTTGAAGAGATAGCAAACAATATGGACGGAGTGGATAAATCATACGCGATACAGGCAGGCAGAGAAATAAGAATAATAGCCAAGCCTGATCGGGTCAAGGATGAAGAAATGCCTTTCCTGGCAAGAGAGATATCAAAAAAAATAGAGGAAGAGCTGGACTATCCGGGCCAGATAAAAGTAAATCTCGTAAGAGAGACCCGGGCAGTGGATTACGCAAAATAAGAGTTTTGAATTTGATCTGAAAGGGCAGTTTTACTGCCCTTTCTTTAATAAGAAGAGCAACATCGCAAAGAAAAGAGGAACAGGAGAAAAAATGATAGTATACCTTGATAACAGTTCCACAACAAAGCAATATGACGAAGTGACGAAAATAATGCTTAAATGCATGCAGGATGAATACGGAAACCCCTCATCCCTGCATAGTATGGGAGTTGCTTCTGAAAAAATAGTAAAAAAATCCAGAGAACAGGTCAGTGAAGCCCTTTCCCGTTCGGGTCTTTGTGCTTCCGGAGAAGGACATCTTTTTTTCAATTCCGGAGGGACGGAATCCGATAATACAGCAATAATGGGAGCTGCAAAAGCCCGAAGAAGATATGGAAACAAACTGATAACATCGGAAGCGGAGCACCCTGCCGTTCTTGAGTCATTCAAAAGACTGAAAGAAGAGGGTTTTGAGATTTCTCTTATTGGAGTTGATGAAAACTGCAGGATCGATATGGAGCAGCTGAAATCAGAAATAAACGAGGATACCATCCTTATATCTTTAATGAAGGTAAACAACGAAACGGGGACCATACAGCCCGTACTTGAAGCGGCAGAGCAGAAGAAGAATGCTTTGTTCCACACAGATGCAGTTCAGGCCTTTTGCAGGGTTCCCCAGTCGGTTCATAAGGCGGACATGATATCAATAAGTTCGCATAAAATACATGGGCCCAAAGGCGTGGGAGCACTATGGATAAAAAAAGGGATCAACATAAAGCCTTTGATACTGGGGGGCGGTCAGGAAAACAAATTTCGTTCAGGTACGGAAAATGTTCCGGCCATAGCAGGATTCGGTATCGCTGCAGAGAAAGCATCAGGCGGTATGGTAGAAAAAATGAAAAGAGTGGCAGGAGTCCGAAAATATCTGCTTGAAGGTATAAAAAAGGAAATAGAGGATATAAGGGTAAACAGCCCTGATTATTCATGCTATGAGAAAAATCAGGAAAACGGTATGCCCCTTTGCAGCCCTTCCATTCTGAACATTTCTTTTTTAGGGACAAGGGGGGAAGTGATCCTTCACAGCCTGGAGCAGGAGGGTATTTTTGTTTCTACAGGAGCTGCATGTTCCTCAAACAAGAAGACCAAAAGCCATGTCCTTGCAGCAATGGGGCTTTCGGAAAAAGAATCTGAAGGCGCAATAAGGTTCAGTTTGAGTGAAGGCAATACGATTGAAGAAATGGACCGTGTCGTGTATAATCTAAAAAAAGCAGTTGATAGATTCAGAAAACTCGGGAGCCTGAGATGAACGAAAAAAACATTTATATCATAAGATGCGGAGAAACTGCTCTTAAAGGTCAGAACAAACCATATTTTGAGCGTATGCTGGCGGACAGGATCAAGAAGATACTCAAAAAGTTCCCCGGCATAGAAGTGAAAAGACATGAGGGACTTATTTTTGTTCGGGCAGAAAAAGCAACGGATGAAAAAGAGATCCTCAAAGAAACAGGAAAAGTTTTCGGCATTGCATCCATAAGTCCTGCCGTTGAGGTGGAGTCCGACATGGAGAAAATAGGAACGGCGGCAGTTTCCTATATGAATGACCTGATAAAGAAAAATGGTATAAGGACATTCAAGGTCGAGGCAAAGCGGGCAGACAAATCCTTTCCCGTGAAATCACCTGACATAGCAAAAAAAATCGGTGCTGCAGTTCTAAAGGGATGCGGTGTACTCGGTGTTGATGTGCACGATCCCGATGTACATCTTTTTGTTGACCTCAGACATGATAAAACATATATATATCAGCAGAAAATAAAAGGTTTCGGAGGGCTTCCCCTGGGCACCAACGGAAGGGGAATGATATTGCTTTCCGGGGGAATAGACAGTCCCGTGGCTGCATGGATGATGGCAAAAAGAGGGATGCAGATAGAAGCAGTTCATTTTCATTCATACCCTTATACCAGTCAAAGAGCACAGGAAAAAGTGGCTGAGCTGGCATCGATACTGGCCATATACTGCAGCAGATTCAAATTGCATATGATAAATCTGCTTCCTATACAGGAAAAGATAGTACAGAATTGCCCCGAAGAGGAAACCACAGTGCTGCTTAGACGTTTCATGATGCGTATCGCAGAAAAAGTCGCCGAAGCCGCCGGATGCGGAATGCTTATAACAGGGGAAAGCCTGGGGCAGGTGGCAAGCCAGACGGCTGATGCCATAATAGTAACGGACGAAGCGGTACAAATGCCTGTCATGAGACCTCTCATCGCCATGGATAAAGTTGATATCATGGATATTGCAAAAGAAATAGAAACATATGAAGTATCTATAAAGCCATATGAAGACTGTTGTACAGTTTTCCTCCCAAAACATCCCGTCACAAGGCCAAAGATTGAGAGGATAAAAAGATCCGAAGAACGGCTTTGCGCAGACGAGCTCATCGAGAAAGCTTTAGGCTCAGAAGAGATATGTGAAATATACCCAAAATAAAAAAAAGCGGGATCTCCGCTTTTTTTAATGAACATATCTGATATGAAAGCTGCAAATCACGAATGCTTTTTTTTGCATTTAGAGAAACAAAAAGCCAGCGCAGTTATGCCGGCAGCAAAACCCACCGAAAATATGACTAAAAGCAGCTTGGATCTATTATTCATAAATACCTCCTTGAAAGCAATATATCATGCTTTATTTTATTGTAACATGACAAATGCAAAAGGAGCAAGCCAAAAGTTAGAAAAGTCAGAAATTTCCGTTAAAAAACGTTGGAATTTCAGCAATGTTTTTATTAAAACTTAAGTGAAAAAATAATAAAATTTGCTTGCAAAAATACCCAAAACATGGTTTACTGATTATGGTATATTGTTAGAAATATAACAATATACTTTTGACAAAAACACGGATTGTATATTCAAGATAATAATTAACCGATAAAAATATTTAAGGAGGCAATTACATGAACTTTCAACTGACCAAAGAACAGGAATTTGTGAGGAAGATGGTGAGAGAGTTTGCGACCAATGAAGTTGAACCGATCGCAGCCGATATCGATGCTGAACACAGATTTCCTGAAGAGAATGTAAAGAAAATGGCAGATTACGGGCTTTTAGGTATACCGTTTCCCAGAGAAGTAGGAGGAGCAGGCGGAGACCAGCTTTCATATGCAATAGCTGTAGAAGAACTTTCAAGAGTATGCGGATCAACCGGCGTTATATGTTCTGCGCATACATCTCTTTGTTGCTGGCCCATATATGCATGGGGCAATGATGAGCAGAAAGAAAAATACCTGGCGGATCTTTGTTCCGGAAGGAAGCTTGGAGCTTTCGGGCTGACAGAGCCCAATGCGGGAACAGATGCGGGTGGACAGCAGACAAGAGCTGACCTTAACGGAGATCAATGGGTACTTAACGGTGCAAAAGTGTTCATAACCAATGGCGGATATGCAGATGTATTCATAATAATGGCCATGACCGATAAGAAAAAGAAAACCAGAGGAGGGATAAGTGCTTTTATAGTCGAAAAAGACGATCCCGGATTTTCAATAGGTAAAACAGAGGATAAAATGGGTATATGTGCGTCTTCTACAACAGAACTTATTTTCCAGAACTGCACTATTCCAAAGGATAGACTTCTGGGACAAGTAGGAGACGGATTCAAAGTTGCCATGTCAACTCTTGACGGAGGCCGTATAGGGATAGCATCTCAGGCACTTGGCATAGCCCAGGGTGCATTTGATGTGACCGTTGATTATATGAAAGCAAGAAAACAGTTTGGCAAAAAATTATCCCAGATGGAAGCTCTGCAGTTTGAGGTGGCAAATATGGCAACACAGATAGAGGCGGCAAGGCTGCTGATATACCAGGCAGCAGACATGAAGGACAGAAACCTGCCCTACGGAAAGTATTCTGCCATGGCAAAGCTTTTTGCGGCAGAGACTGCTATGTACGTTACAACCAAAGCTGTTCAACTCCATGGAGGATATGGATACACAAAAGACTATCCGGTGGAGAGAATGATGAGAGACGCCAAGATAACTGAAATATATGAAGGTACTTCAGAAGTTCAGAAGATGGTTATCGCAGCATCGGTTTTCGGTAAATAAAGACAGGAGGAAAACGAAAATGGCATTTAAAATAATCGTATGTGCAAAACAGGTACCTGATACAAATGTTATCAAGATCAATCCTAAAACAGGCACATTGATCAGAGAAGGCGTTCCAAGCATCCTGAACCATGACGATGCAAATGCGCTGGAAGAAGCTCTTAAAATAAAAGATAAATATCCTGACACTCATATAACAGTGGTATCCATGGGTCCGCCTCAGGCAAAGGACATGCTTCTTGAATGTCTGGCCATGGGAGCTGACGAGGGAGTTCTTGTCAGTGACAGAGCCGTCGGAGGTTCCGACACATGGGCAACATCCAATGCAGTTGCCGCTGCCATAAGAAAGATCGGTGAGTTTGATCTTATCTTTGCAGGTCGTCAGGCAATAGACGGGGACACCGCCCAGGTGGGACCACAGATAGCAGAAAAAATGGATCTTCCCCAGGTCACATATGTTCAGGAATTTGAAATAGAAAAAGACATGAAAAGCATAACAGTAAAAAGAGCGTTGGAAGACGGTTATGAAGTCATAAAAATCAAGACGCCATGTATGCTGACGGCCATAAAGGAACTTAATGCCCCAAGATATATGACCATTGAGGGAATATTCAGTGCCAATGAAAAGCCCATCCATGTATGGAGTGCAAATGACATAGCAGTTGATCTTGATACTGTAGGTCTTGAAGCATCTCCGACCAACGTTTTCCGTTCATTCACTCCTGCCCCCAAAGGCAAGGGCGTTATCCTGGAAGGCGACACCGAAAAGGAAGTTGCGGAAAAACTTCTGATAGGCCTAAAAGGCAAGCATGTAGTATAAGAAGGAGGGAAAACAAAAATGGCAATTGAGATAAAAAAAGATAAATGTATAGGATGCGGCATATGTTTCAAATCATGCCCCATGGATGCATTTGAATTTGAGCCTTATGACGGCAATAAGCTGGGGAAGGTGGCAAAAGTAAATTCTAAATGCACCTTCTGCAACCAGTGCCTTACTGCCTGCAAATACGGTGCAATAATCGAAAAAAAGACACAGGGCGGGGAAGTGGATTTTTCTGCATATAAACATATATGGGTATTTGCGGAACAGAGAAACGGCAAGCTTATGAATGTGGCCCTGGAGCTGATAGGCGAAGGATACAGACTGGCAAAGGAAATAAGTCCGGACACAAAAGTATGCGCTGTTATCATAGGCGACAAAAATGCAAAGGTTGATGCCCTTGAAAAGGAATGTTATGAGTATGGAGCAGAAAGGGTCATCATGATACAGGATCCTTTACTGAAAAACTATACAACAGACGGATATACCAAAGTACTTACTGATGCCATCCAAGAGATGAAACCGGAGATAGTAATATACGGAGCAACACATATAGGAAGAGATCTGGCCCCAAGGGTCGCTGCAAGATTGGATACAGGTCTTACTGCTGACTGCACAAGACTTGATGTCAAGGTCTCAAGCTATATAGAATATGCAAAAAAGAATACTACTCTTGACACATCCACCCTTGACCCCAATGATGAAAGCACAGGCATAAAACAGACCCGACCGGCTTTCGGTGGAAACCTGATGGCTACAATTATCTGCCCAAGGACCAGACCTCAGATGTCAACTGTAAGGCCGGGTGTAATGCAGAAGAGAGAAAAGGCCCCCGGTGCAACGGGAGAGAGGGTAGACTACAAGCCTGCTATAAGCAAGGATGACATAAGGGTCGAGATAATTGATATAGTAAAATCAGCAAAAGAACTTGTTTCCCTTACTGATGCGGAAATAATCTGTTCAGGCGGAAGAGGACTGGGCGATGCTTCGGGATTCAAGCTTATCCAGAAGTTTGCAGATAAAGTCGGAGGCGTTGTGGGTTCGTCCCGTGCCGCAGTGGATGCGGGTTGGATAGATCATTCCCATCAGGTAGGACAGACAGGAACCACCGTTAAACCGAAAATATATTTTGCCTGCGGGATCTCGGGAGCAATACAGCATCTGGCCGGAATGCAGACATCCGATATGATCGTGGCAATAAACAAAGATCCGGATGCACCCATATTTGAAGTTGCAGATTACGGCATCGTTGGTGACCTTTACAAGGTCATACCAAAGATCATAGAAGAATGGGACAAGGCAGAAGAGCTTTATGATGCTTCGACAAAACAGTAGATAAATACAAACAGATCCATGGCTGATCATAATATCATCTCTGCCCTCAAGAAACCCTTGGGGCAGAGATGATTTTTATATTGTATCCCTGATGAAAATGCATATTTTTTGTTGAATCGGATCGGAAAAAATGATAATATAATTGAGGTCGCTTTCAGCGGGATGTGGCTCAGCTTGGTAGAGCGTTGCGTTCGGGACGCAAAGGCCGCAGGTTC
>DBPK01000029.1 GCA_002304835.1 Firmicutes bacterium UBA1422 | reverse complement strand
GAACTGGAAGAGGAAATAGACAGATGCATATTGTCGGAGGAGGAGATGGCCGATGATGCCAGCAGCGGACTCAAAAGCATCAGAAGGGATATGATCAGGCAGAACGAAGCTGTGAAAGACAAGATCAGCAGTATCATAAGCTCTTCTGAAAATCGGACGATGCTGCAGGACTATATAGTGACCATGAGAGACGGACGATATGTTATACCGGTGAAACAGGAATATAAGACCAGATTTCCGGGAGTGGTGCACGACCAGTCGGCCAGCGGAGCTACTCTTTTTATAGAACCTCAGGTGATAGTTGACATGAACAACCGGCTGAGACAGCTGGAAATCCAGGAAAAAGCCGAAGTAGAAAGAATACTGGCCGAGCTTTCAGAGGAAATCGCCCGGCACTTTCATGGGCTAATGAATAATCAGGAACTTCTGGTGCATATGGATCTCATATCCGCAAAGGGCAAACTGGCAAAGCTCCAGAAAGCCGAAAGACCTTTTATATCGGGAGAAGGCCATCTTGCGCTGGTTGCTGCCAGACATCCCCTTATCGAAAAGGACAAGGTGGTTCCCATTGATGTTTCCATAGGGGATGCGTACAATGCTTTGATAGTTACGGGACCCAACACCGGCGGCAAGACAGTGACTCTAAAGACCACGGGACTCCTTTGCATGATGGCTCAGACGGGACTTTTTATTCCTGCGGCGTCAAATAGCAGGGTGCCGGTCTTTTGCGATATATTTGCTGACATTGGGGATGAGCAGAGCATAGAACAGAGCCTTTCAACATTTTCCTCCCATATGAAAAATATAGTAGAAATAACAAAAAAGGCGGGAACAGGATCTCTGGTCCTGCTTGATGAACTGGGTGCCGGGACGGACCCCACTGAGGGAGCGGCTCTGGCCATAGCACTGCTGGAATACCTGAGGGCAAAAGATGCCAATATACTGGCAACGACACATTATACAGAACTGAAAAAATATGCGCTTTCCACAGAGGGCGTGGAAAATGCCTCAATGGAATTCGATGTGGAAACTTTGAGTCCGACTTTCAAACTTACCATGGGGATCCCGGGCAAGTCCAATGCATTTGAAATCTCAAAAAAACTCGGTCTTATTGACAGTATAACGGAAAAGGCCAGGGAACTGCTTTCCGGAGGCGATCTTGAATTCGAAGAAGTCATTTCCGCCATGGAAGAAGACAAAAAAGCCGCAGAAAAGGAAAGGGATCAGGCCATCACTCTCAATATCCAAATGAAAAAATTGAAGGAAGAAATGGATGAGGACCTGAGAAGACTTGAAGAAAGAAAAGAAAAAATCATAAGCAAAGCCAAGGAAGAAGCCCGTGATATGATCCAAGAGGCAAAGCAGATATCCGATGAGGTCAGAGAAGAGCTTAGGAACATATCAAAAAAAGAAAGCCTTTCCCAAAAAGAACAAAGAAATGAAAATACCAGAAGAAAGATAAAGGATGCGGCCGGCAGGTACAAACAGCAGATAATAAAAGAAATAAACGATGATCCTGTGAGAATAGAAGATGTAAAGACGGGGGATAGGGTAAAGGTGCTCACCCTGGGTCAAAACGGAGAGATAATAGCTCTTCCGGATGACAAGGGTGAAATGACTGTTCAGGTGGGCAGGTTAAGAGTAAAAGCAAAGACGGAAGATCTGAAAATAATAAACGAAGGGAAAAAGAAAAAGAGCACCCGGGCAGACAGACACTACAGGCAGCTTTACAGCATAAAGGCAAAGAGTGTTTCGGTGAGCATCAACGTGCAGGGCCAGAACTTGGATGAAGCAAGGGAAAACGTTGACAAATATCTGGATGATGCATTCATGGCACATCTTAATGAAGTTACGATAATACACGGCAAAGGAGAGGGTATCCTGAAAAAGGGGATACATGAAATGCTGAAAAATCACAGACATGTTTCCGAGTATCGCAAAGGCGGATATAACGAGGGCGGAGACGGAGTCACCGTTGTCAAGCTGAAATAGGAAAAGCATCTGATAAGCTTTATGGAAAGCAGAAGGATGAACGGAAAACAGAAGTATACAGGGATATACAGGAAAAACTTCTGAAAAAAAAAGGAGGATGTGCTATAATTATGGGCATGGAAAATACAAAAAGCTGTGTAGACTGCGGCACTATGAAATGCAGTACAAAAGAAGGGGAATACCCGGATTTCTGCCCCGGAAGGAACTTTACCGAAAAGGAAAAAAGAGAACTTATAAGCCTTTACGGGGATGATGAAGAAAACAGAAAGCTTTCTCTGGCGGCGGCGGAGGTTGAGTTTGAGAATTACTGCAGGCTCACACGAGTGGAAGAAACCATGGAATTCGCAAAAAAAATCGACGCAAAAAAGCTTGGTATAGCCACTTGTGTCGGCATGATAAATGAGAGCAGGATACTGGCAAAGATACTTCGGGCAAAGGGATTTGAAGTAATGGCCGTTGTATGCAAAACAGGCAGCATACAAAAAAAAGAAACGGGATTCATGAAGACCTGCGAAGAAATAGGCGACACAATGTGTAATCCTTTGCTTCAGGCAAAACTGATGAATGAAGCAAAAACAGACTTGAACATAGTTATGGGTCTTTGCGTGGGGCACGACAGTCTTTTTTACAAATATTCAAAGGCGCCCGTGACCACCCTTGTGGCAAAAGACAGAGTCACGGGGCATAATCCGGTTGCACCCCTGTACAATGCCGGTTCATATTACAAAAAACTATTGAAAAAAGGAGAACATAAATGATCGACTATAAAGACATTATTGCAGAACTGATTACCGAAAGCGCTGAAGGACTGGAAAAAGAACAGGTAAGAGCCATGATCGAAGTTCCAACCGATGAAAAAATGGGGGACTATGCTTTACCCTGTTTCAAACTGGCAAAGACTCTGAGAAAGGCGCCTCCTTTGATAGCAAAGGATATCGCCGCAAAAATAGAGGGGACCCCGCTGTTTGATAAGGTGAAACAGGTCAACGCATATGTCAATATGTTCATTTCAAGGGAGGACTTTGTCTCATCAGTCATTGAGCAGGCAGTCTCGGAAGAAGAAAACTACGGCAGGAGCATCATAGGCCAAGGCAAAAAGGTCATAGTGGAATATTCTTCACCCAACATCGCGAAACCTTTTCATATAGGGCATATAAGAAGTACGGTGATCGGCAACTCCATTTACAAGATATACGATTTTCTCGGATATGATACGGTAAGGATCAATCATCTGGGAGACTACGGCACTCAGTTCGGAAAGATGATCTGTGCATACAGGCACTGGGGAAACAGAGAAGACGTGGCAAAAGAGCCGATAAAGACACTGCTTGGATATTACACCAGGTTTTATCAGGAAGTAGAAAATGATCCGGGACTGGATCAGGAAGCAAGGGAGATATTCACAAAACTGGAGCATGGCCAAAAGGAAGAAGTTGAGCTTTGGCAGTGGTTCAGAGATGAATCCCTCAAAGAGTTCAAACGGGTATATGAAATGCTGGGCATAGAATTCGATTCCTATGCGGGAGAAAGTTTCTATTCGGACAAAATGCCCAGATTTGTCAGGGAGCTTACAGAAAAGGGACTGCTGAAAAAATCAGAAGGAGCACAGATAGTGGATCTTGAAGAATACGGCATGTCACCGGCGCTTATAACCAAATCCGATGGCTCTACGCTTTATATAACAAGGGACATTGCGGCGGCAGTATACAGAAAAGAACATTACGATTTTTACAAAAATATATATGTGGTATCGTCCGGACAGAACCTGCATTTCCAGCAGTGGATAAAAATAGTTGAACTGCTGGGATATGAGTGGGCAAGGGACTGCGTCCACATACCCTTTGGTCTTGTAAGTCTTGAAGACGGCACCATGTCCACGAGAGAGGGACGGGTTGTTTTCCTGGAGGAAGTCCTTTCGAGGGCAGTTGAAAAAACAAGGGAAATAATAAAAGAGAAGAACGTGAATACGGACGATATTGAAATAACCGCAAAACAGGTGGGCATAGGAGCA
>DBPK01000026.1 GCA_002304835.1 Firmicutes bacterium UBA1422 | reverse complement strand
AATAAAGAAAGAAGAAATTTTTTTGCAATAGGCTACATTTCGGCTTTTTCTCTCTGTTTGTTGTTTTATAACAGCATCTTTCTTTCACTGTTTTGTGGATTTCTGGTTTTATTCGCTTTTGAAAAGTACAGCGGATACAAGGCCGAAAAAAGAAGAGCATTTTTGCTTATACAGTTCAAAGATATGCTGTATTCTCTGTCCGCATCAGTGGCCACCGGAAGAAACATGGCAAAAGCCCTGGCGGAAGCCTTCGAAAATCTGAAACTCATGTATAAGGACGAGACTCCTCTTATGGGAGAGCTCCGTTATATGGTAAAAAGTATTTCAGAAAACAGAGACAATGAAGAAAAACTTCTTATTGATTTTGCGGGAAGAAGCTGCCTTGAAGATATAAGAAATTTTGTAGATGTCTATCTTGCCTGCAGAGAAACCGGAGGAGACATGGAAAAAGTCATAGAAAGCACATCAGAGGTGATCATGGATAAGATGTCAATCGAAAGAGAAATCAAAACACTTACTGCACAAAAGCAGTTCGAAGGGAAAATAATAAGCATAATGCCTGTCATTGTCATATTATTGCTTAATGTGTTTTCGCCCGATTATCTCGAAGTCATGTATCTGACGATCCAGGGAAGATTGATCATGACCCTGGCCCTTGCAGGAATACTTTTTGCATATTTTCTTACAATAAAATACACCAGGATAGAGGTCTGAAATATGAAAATAAAAAAAGGTATGCTTTCATCCGAACAGGATGTCATGCTGACCAGATATGAAAATCTCTACGGAGAAGGGGATCATACCGAAATTGTCAAAAAAGAACAGAAAAAAATACTGAGGCGCTATATTTTTACGGGCATGATATTTTTTTTCGCTGCCTTGATCAATATTGTAAACGGTATACTGACAGACACAAAAATCGAAACAAATAAAAACGGAGTTCTCATATCGATTGAAAGACCAAAGGAGGGGAAAAGCTCCGCAGTCATGGATACCCGTGTCAAAGCCGTATGGGAAAACGGGCAGATCAGCAAAGACTTAGAACTCGTAATAGAACCGAAAAACAGCGGTATAAGCAATGACCGGCAGGAAGAGGGGCTTATAAGAAACGAGACACGGGAGGAACGATTGAAAAGAAATATCAATTCAATTGTCAGGGCTTTGAACGAGGACACAAAAAAGACAAAGGTCATACTCCCTTTGGAACTTCCGGATGGAACAAAGCTTATATGGAAGAAAAAAACTTCCGCAAATACTTTTCTTATTCTGGCAGCCGGATTTTTTGTTTTTTTCTTTTTATACAAAAGCCGATATGCAAATATAACAAAAAAAGAAGAAGAGGCCAAAGCTTGTATCATAAAAGATCTTCCCGGATTCATAAATAAGATAGTCCTTTTACTTGATGCCGGAGAAGTCATACATCAGGCTTTCGAAAAAGTGATCCGGGATCACAAAAAAATGAACGGCAACAGCAGGACCTATTTTTATGATCAACTTTATAAAATACATACAAAAACCAGCGGGACAAACAGTTCTCTTCATAAAGAATTAAGAAGTTTTGCAAAAAGAAGCGGCGTACGTGAAATGATGAGATTTTCAAACATAATAAGCGATAACATAAGTAAGGGTTCAGAGCTGGTAAAAAAACTCAAGCAGGAAAGTGAAGTCCTTTGGTTTGTAAGAAAAAAGCAGGCCGAAGAAAAAGGGCGTATCGCAGAGACAAAACTCACTTTTACATTAGTTATACTTCTTCTCGTATTGGTTATGATAACCATAGCGCCCGCCATGATGAATATGAGTTGATAGCAAGGAGGAAGAAAATGAAAAACAGAGAAAGGATCAAGAAACTGAGATCGAAAATTAAAAACAGAAAAGGAATGGAAATGGTCCAGGTGGCAATACTTGTGGCCATTGCCATAGTGCTGGGCCTGATATTCAAAACGGAGATAATAAGTTTTATAAACAAAACCTTTGAGAATCTAAACGGAGGCTTCTGATGTTACGTCCGAAAAAAAATTTTCGGGCACCAAGTATCCTCTCCTGCAAAAAAGGAGGAACGATGGTGGAAGCGGCAGTTGTTCTACCTTTGATAATACTGTCAGTAATGGCGGTAATATACATACTTGCTTTCATGTACAATGAGACAGCCACGAATACCCTTATGCATCTCAAACTGAATGAAAAGATGGGGAGTGAAACCGGAACAGTAAAGACCTATAAAAATGTACCGCAAAATATAACGGTTTATGAGGGGACATATAGTTTTAAAAAAGTTTTTTTGTCGGAGAAAGATATAAAGTTCAGAAGGGGCGGCCTTCTGCAAAATTCTTTTTCGAAGAAAAAAGAGAGCAGAGTTTTTTCAGTAGATGAAAAAAAATATATACGCTATTCGGATTTTTTCAAATAAGGAGAGGTTTATTGGTTTTTGGGAAAAAAGGCAGTGCATCAGTATTTTTGATAATGATAACAGCAGTGATGTTTTCTTTGGTATTCGCATATATAACCGCTGCGGGCAAAATCGCCGGAACAGGGTATGCGGACAGTATACTCAATCTGGCGGGCAGATCGGTTTTGTCGGAATTCGATAAGGCGCTGATGGATGAATACGGAGTTTTTGCATTCCGCGGAAACGAATATGAAATAAAAGAAAAATTTTCATACTATGCAGACTACACTTTTGAAAAAAACAAAAGGGTCAGGCTTCTTTCCCTTGATGTGGATAACAGGAGACATTCCCTGGCAAATGTGGATATTTTCGAAAGTGCTGTGACAGATTATATGAAATATGCCTTTGCAAGAGGACTGGTGGATGATGTTATTGAATCGATGGGAAAAATAAATAATGATCCGGAAAAAAGTTCACAGGAAGAAAGCAAAGAAAGAGATCACATATTAAGAAATGAAAGAGTAACCAACAGTCTTCCTTCCGGTGAGCTCAGCAAAAACGGCAACATATTGGAGACTGTAAAAGAGGGCATATCTTCATGGCAGGATGCACTAAAAAAAGGGAGCACAAATTATTTTACAAACCGTTATATACTTATGAATTTTAAAAACGCACAGAACAGAGAAATAGACAGAGAAACATTTTTTTCATATGAAGCGGAGTATATAATTTCGGGAAGTCTTGATGACAGAGAAAATAAAAATAAATTTAGAGCCATGCTGTTTTCTCTTAGAAATGTGATCAATTATATCCACATATTTTCAGACCCGATAAAAAGAGCAGAACTGATTGCAGCCGCCGAACTGGTCACACCGGGGCCGGCGGGACTGGTCACACAATTGATACTGGCGGAAGCATGGGCTCTGGCAGAATCGGAAAATGACCTGAGACTTCTGGAAAACGGGAAAAAGGTGCCGGTATATAAAACAAAGGAAACCTGGGCAGTGGATCTGGACTCCATAGTAAAGGGAACGGAAACCGGATATATAGACACACATGTGAAAAGCGGTCTTGATTATCAGGGATACCTTCAGATATTTCTTTTTTTTCAGGATCGTGCCACAAAGATAACAAGGATCATGGATCTGATACAGATAAATATCCAGGGGAATCATGATAAAACATTTCTTATCAAAGATCACAACTGTGGATTCTCTTTTAAGGCGAATGTGGACGGGAGACAGTTTTATTATGATGAAGAATATTAGTGGAAGCAAAAAAGGATATTATACTGTTGAAGCCGCTTTATTCTTGCCGCTTTTCATACTGGCACTACTGACGGTGGGGTATATCATAAAAGTCTACGGATGTAACGAGAACGTCATTCATGCAGCTGCCGATGAAAGCAGATATGCAGCATCAAGGGCATACAACATAAGCACAGCGCCTTTTTTCGAAGAAAAGCTCGAATCAAGAATTATGAGTGAGAACAAAGATATAACCTGGGCAGACGTGAAAAGATTTCGTTACCTTCATGAAAAAGACGGGTTAAACGGTCTGATCTCATTTGATGTGGATTACAGAGTCGATGTAAAACTGCCTCTTAAACTCAAGGAAGGATTTGACGGAAAAGAAAGGGTGAGATCCAGAGGTTTTATAGGGTATTCGGCAAGAAATGGACCTATGCCATTTGCCGATATGGAGAAAGAACTGGATTCAAGGACAGTCTGGGTCTTTCCCTATTCCGGGATCAGGTATCATAAAGAGAGCTGCAGCCATATCGCCTCATATCCGAGACAAATGATAAAAAATAATAATGTTACAGGAAGTTACTCTCCCTGCAGACTTTGTCATCCGGAGAATATCAGAAACGGCAATTTGGTTTATTGCTTTATGACGTCCGGATATGCGTATCACAAAGGAGACTGCAAAATGGTTGATAAGTATGTCATTTCAATGGAAAAATATCAGGCGGAAGAAAGAGGTTATACTCCCTGTCTGAAATGCGGAGGTGTATAGGATGGAACTGAAAGAAAATAACTATGAGATCGAGATCCCGGAAGAAAGCATAAAGCCCTTTGAAGAAAAAGTACTGCTTTCAGGACTCTGTGATTTTATTATTCCCATGTCTTTTTCAAGTTATGGGGGAAAACGAAAAATAACTTATGAGTGCAGTGGATATGCTTCTATAAAAGAACTGAAAATATCAAAGGTCAGAGATGTGTTTGAGATACTTGAGAAAACACTTATAAGCCTGAATAAATCCACGGAATTTCTTCTAGACCCCCTCAAGATAACCCTTACTCCGGAAACTGTTTACTACAATCTAAAACAAAAGGATGTAAAGATAGCTTATATACCCTCAGAAAATAAATCAAAAAGCCTTAATGATAGTATCTCATTTTATATCGACAGGCTTTCTGAAGGGGTAACGGAGGAAGCCTTTAAATATCTTGCTTCTATAAAAGAAAACATGAAAAAAGGTCACCACTCCATAAAGGAACTTATAACAAAAGTTGGTGAGATGAGAAGGGAAATATATCTTTGCGGAATTGAATAAAAATCAGCAGTTGCCCGTATGAACATATTTTAGATGCTTTCTTGCAGTATCGGCCAATTCGTAAATGCTTTTCACCGGAGTGGGATCCTTATCAGACATTTTGTACTGGGGGAAGAAACGGCTCACATGCAAAGGGATATCTTTCTCTATGCCCGCCAGCCATGATGACATTTTCTCCATTTCATCATGGGAGTCATTCATACCCGGTATCACAAGGGTGGTTATTTCTATGTGACAGAATTCAGATGCCAGCATTATGCTTCTCTTTACTGTTTCAAGGTCTCCTCCGATTTTATTGTAAAAATCCTTTGTGAACGCCTTAAGATCTATGTTCATGGCATCGATAAGCGGCAGAAGCTTTTTTAATGGTTCTTCACATATATATCCGTTTGTAACAAGGACAGGGCTCATTGATTTTTTCTTTAAGGAGCTTGAACAGTCATAAACATATTCATAGCTTATAAGAGGCTCATTATAAGTAAAGGCCACTCCGATATTGCCCCGGTCTTTAAGTTTTAGGGCAGTTTCTGTTATTTTATCGGGAGAAATGTATTCCCAGGCGATATCTTCCCGGGAAGACATTGAGATCCTGTGGTTTTGGCAGAAGGGACACATAAGATTGCATCCGTAACTGCCGGCGGAAAGTATCATACTTCCTGGCCGGAAATGCTTCAGGGGCTTTTTTTCTATGGGATCCATGGCAAGGGAAACTATCCTGCCGTAATTATCACATGTTATTAGGCCGCTTTCATTTTTTCTTGCACGGCAAAATCCATATTGCCCCGGTGCAAGTGAGCATCTGCGTGGACATATCCCGCATATGGCGGATCCTGCACTTTTGTTTTCTGTCATTTGTAACGTACCACTTCAAACCGTTCAAGGGATACATCTTCTCCCGGGTCAATACCTGCTTTGCTGCAGGCGATTCTTATCTGTTCTTCTGCTGTATCTATGCCTTCAAGGTCGGGAAGCAGCAGGCCTCTTCTTTTACCGGATGTCACGATGACCCCGTAGCGCCTTGGATCAAGCATTGAAGGAAAATCTATAGGCTCTGCAGAACCAAGAACATCTACACTGTAGGAAAGATCCTTCAGTTCGTTTTTCCTTACGGATGGGAACCTTGGATCATTAATGCCGGCAGAGATTGCATTTTGGATAACTTCTGCGGCAATGCTTTCTGTGGTGGGAGAAGTTGTACCGATACAGCCTCTTAGCTGACCGTGTTTTTTCAGAGAAACAAAAACTCCTGCTTTATTTTGGATGAGCTCATCTGAAATGTCTTTTGGCAGGGGTATATGTTTTCCGGTATTCACATATGCTTCCAGACTTTTTCTTGCAAGTTTAACTATTTCACTTTCATTTGACTTTGTCTTTAGTAATCGGTCTTGCTCAAATGACAGATATTCCTCATCAAAATGTTTTTCGTTGCCTGTGCCTGTTACTTTGAAAGAAGCCACACCGTATCCCACACCGAAAGGACCTTCATAGGAAAGAAGCTCCGGCTCGACGAAAAGCCCGTCCAGAGCTCCCGACATTATCTGAAAAGATCTGAGTCCGCATTCCCCGGCTTTTTCACAAAGGGAAGATGGCATAGAAAGAAATTCCAGAAAATCCCCCTTGGCCATAGCGGATGTTATTTTCCTGTCGAATTCAGGACCTTCGCCGGCGAAACCGTAGGGACCTTCCGAAGTCAGTTTATGTGAAAGGTCGCCACTGGCGATTATGACGGTGTTTCTTCCCAAAGCTTCGGATGCCCTTGCAATACATTTTCCCAAAGAATAGTGTTCATAGGGAGAAAGACCGGAAAAACCCATCCTTACAACTTTATAATCTGTATAAAACTTATTTACGAACCATAGAGGAATAAAGGTGGCATGATCCAGATTCTTGTCAGTTTCACCTTCCGTGCCGGCGGGCAGATCTGAGGCAAAGGCCTCAGATGAAATAGCAGAAACCATTTCTTCATCATAAAGAACTTCCATACGTACATTATATGCGTTGAAACGGGCCATGCTGCCAAAGGCTTTATGCCCCTTGGATATATGAAAATAATCTGCATATATGGTCGTGTGAGGCGAAATCACTATAATCGTATCCGGTTTGATGTTTGATATTTGCTCTGCACATTTAATGCAGGCATCGACTGTGGCGGAGATATCATTCTCCTGGCCCCGTCCCACATCCGGGATAATAAGCGGTGGGTGGGGGAATATATATGAGGCTATGATAGACATAAAAACACCTCCTTATACAGTCATTATACGACATATAAACATCATGACAAGGAAAAATATAAGAAGGTGAGTTGTTGTGAAGCCAATCAGCGCAGGCAAAAGGGAAAATACCAATAAGGAGTTTCTGACTTTTAGTTTTTTAAGCTCTGCATGGGAGCCGGTATCCTGCCTCCTCTGTTGATCATTTTTGAGGGAGAATATCTGTTTACTTTCATGACGGGACCTTTGCCCAAAAGACCCCCGAAATCCAGTTCGTCTCCTTCATTTGAACCTATGGCGGGGATGACTCTGACCGCCGTTGTCTTCGAGTTTATCATTCCTATGGCCGCTTCATCGGCGATCATGGCAGATATCACTTCTTCCGGGGTATCGCCGGGGATTATTACCATATCAAGACCCACAGAACATACTGCCGTCATTGCTTCGAGTTTCTCCAGACAGAGGGCTCCCGATTCCGCAGCGGATATCATACCTGCATCCTCTGTGACCGGAATGAAAGCGCCTGAAAGACCGCCCACATTTCCCGAAGCCATGACCCCTCCCTTTTTGACAGCATCGTTTAACATGGCAAGGGCTGCCGTTGTGCCCCAGCATCCACACTTTTCAAGACCGATCTCTTCCAGGATATGAGCTACCGAATCGCCCACTGCAGGGGTAGGGGCCAGGGAAAGATCTATTATACCAAAGGGCACTCCCAGGGCGGCGGAAGCTTCTGCGCCTACCAGCTGACCCATTCTTGTTATTTTAAAAGCTGTTTTTTTGATGGCATCTGATACAGCGTTGAGGTCTTCATTATCATCCATTTTAGCAAGAGCAGCCCGTACGACGCCGGGGCCCGAAACTCCGATGTTTATTATACAGTCCGGCTCTCCGGGGCCGTGAAAGGCACCGGCCATGAATGGGTTGTCTTCGGGAGCATTGCAGAAGACAACCAGTTTTGCCGCACCTATGCACTGCCGGTCCTTTGTAAGGAGAGAAGTCTCTTTTATGACTTTTCCCATCAGCTTGACCGCGTCCATGTTTATTCCCGATCTGGTACTGCCCACATTTACACAGGAACATACGAATTCTGTTTCAGAAAGAGCCCGGGGGATAGAACGGATAAGTTCCAGATCTCCGGCGGAAAATCCCTTGTGAACAAGAGCAGAATAGCCTCCTATGAAATTCACCCCCACATCCTTTGCCGCCCGGTCCAGAATTTTGGCATATCTTAACGGATCTCCTCCGGAAGCCGCCAGAAGCATGGACACGGGAGTGACCGATATCCTCTTGTTGACGATGGGTATGCCGTATTTTTTTTCTATGGCATCCCCGGTCTTAACAAGGTCCTTTGCCTTTGAGTATATTTTTTTGTAGATTTTTTCACAGGCCTTTTCTGCATCGCTGTCTGCACAATCCAGCAGGGATATACCCATTGTGATCGTTCTTATATCAAGATTTTCTTCCTGGATCATGGTTATGGTTTCCAGGATGTCATTCATATTCAACATGGCATTTCCTCTCATATCCTGTGCATTGAATTGAAAATATCTTCGTGCATCACATGTATGGTCATGTCTTTCACATTTTTGTCAAGATCAGTTTTGAGTTGTTCAAGAGAACAGGTAAGGGCGGATATGTCGATGAGCATTACCATTGCGAAGTATTCCTGAAGAACAGACTGGTTTACCTCCAGTACATTTGCATTTTTTTCTGCACACGTGCCGCTGACTTTGGCCAGTATGCCCACCATATCTTTTCCTATTACCGTTATTACTGCTTTCATTTTTACCTCCGGCTCCCCTTGGGGCAGATTTATCTTTCCAGATATATTTTTCGTGTGATAAAATTATAAAATCCCGATATTATTCCTGCTAATGCTTTTGCCGGCATGTAATAGATGCCGATTTTTTCAACAAACACCCACACGAGAAAAGTGTTTATAATGAGTCCAATAATGCTCAGCAAAATAAATACAAACATTTCAAAAGGTTTTATGGAACTGTCTCTTGCAAAATATACCCATTTGACACTTATTATATAGTTTACGGCGGTGGCGCTGCAGAATGAAATGATAGAAGCCGCAAGATAATAAACGCCGAAGACTTCTTTCAGAAGGACCATCAAAGCGAAATCTATGGCAAAGCAGGAAGTCCCGGTCACAGCAAACCTAAAAAATTGTTTTATTATTTTTTCCATCGTATCCGCAAAAAATATATTTTCTGCCTGCTACATACGGTATTTATTTGCCGGAAAGAAGCGATTTGAGTTTGTATGTTCTGTCCGGGAGCATTTCATCTGCAGTGTACATAAAGGTCAGTGAAGGGTATTTTTTTTCGAAATAGTCTCTGTTGCAACCCTTATGACCTATCATGCCGGAAAAACTTTTTTTGTTGCATGTAAAACAAAAGGATTTTTCTTTTTTGCCATGTGCCCAAATAAGCTCTTCCATTTTTTCGCGGGCAATGGCTCCTTCCACCAGCTGGCGGAAAGCCGGGTGATAGTTCCCGCAAAGATCATTTTCGGGGTTGACCAGATCCGTGCTTTTAAGACCTACCCGTATTATATTTATCCCTGCTGCATCAAGGATCTTATACATTTCTTTTGTTATTTCTACAGCTTGATTTTCGTTTAAGGGACAATAACTGCCTTCTTTTTTCATTTCTGCAAGACGGGTCCCTTCAAATACAACAGTGGGATAAAGCCTTGCTATATCAGGCTTCAGAAGAACAGTTTTTTTTGCTGAGGTGATCGCTTTTTCCTTTGTGTCTCCCGGAAGACCTATCATAAGCTGGATCCCCAGAGAAAAACCGTAAGAAGTAATAAGTGAAGAAGCCGTTTCAATATCAGAAGCATCGTGTCCCCGTTCTGATAGTGAGAGAACCTCATCGTCAAAGGACTGGGCTCCCAGTTCTATTATATCTACACCGAATTTTTTCAGATTCTCGAGAACGGGTATATTTATATAGTCGGGTCTTGTGGAGATGTGTATCTTGTCAACCCGGTTATTGTCCTTGTACTCCTTTGCAACTGCCAGGTATTTTTTCTGCCAGTCCAATGGTATTCCTGTAAAACTGCCTCCGAAAAAGGCTATCTCAACAGTATCAAGACCACGCCCTTTAAGTGCAGGGAGCCTTTCTTCTATTATTTCCCTTACAGTGTCTGCAGAGCCGGGAGCAGTTTTTGCTGTTATGGTGTCCTGGTTGCAGAAAACGCAGTTATGGGGGCATCCCATATGCGGGATAAAAACAGGTATAATTGCATGTTTCTTCATAGATATTATTCTACCATAATAATGAAATTATGCTATAATGAATACCATGTCAACACAAAAAATCTTCGAACAACAGAAAAAAACTGCTATGAGACAGGAAAAGAAAAAACTAAGAAAGAAAAAAGCCAAGAGACTTTATGCTTTGATAGTACTTGTGCTTATTGCACTCATAGGTATTTCTGCCGCAGCTTTGATCCGGTCCCTTAGTCAGCCTTCAATAACCATAATAGGCAGTGACGATTTGAGCATAGGACTTTATGGCACATACATTGAAAAAGGAGCAAAAGCCGTTTTCAAAGAAAAGGATATAACTTCAGAAATAAAAATAAAAAGCGATCTGGACACGTCAAAGCCCGGCACATATAAAATAACATATCTATGCCGCAATGCAGAAAAAACAAGGACAGTAAAAGTAGGAGAAAAGATGGATCCGGTGTTGAAACTAAAGGGGCCTTTGAATGTCACAATAGGCCTTGGTGAAGAATATAGTGAAACGGGTTATGAGGCTTTTGATAAGATGGGGAACGACATAACAGAAAATGTCAAGGTGGACGACAATAGATTCATGAAAACCGGAAAGCATGAACTGGAATACACGGTTTCAGACAGTCAAGGAAACAGTACCACAAGAAAAAGAGTATTCACCGTGACAAAAAATACCTTATACGAAACTACCGGATTGCCCATAATGATGTTTCATCATGTTTATGATCCTGCCGACCCACCATATGATCTTCAAGCAAGATATAAGAATTACATAAGCAAAGATCTGCTGGAAGAAATGCTCGGATATCTCAGTGAAAACGGCTACTATTTTCCCACATGGAAAGAAGTCAGAGACTATACAGAAGGAAAAATAATGTTGCCTGAAAAAAGTGTCGTTATGACCTTTGACGACGGAGAGCTGGATTCACTTAGGTATATCGCTCCTGCTCTTGAAAAATACAGGATACCGGCCACAGTATTCATTATCACAAAAAACAGCGGAGAAAAAAAAGTGGATCTTTATGGAAGCAAATATGTTTCTTTCCAGTCCCATTCACATAATATGCACAGATCCGGGGGACTTATAGGAAAGGGAGGAGTATTTACGGCTCTTCCCGAAGAAGAAGCCCTTGAAGATCTGAAAACATCAGTGGCAATATGCAAAAATGAAGAAGCCTTTGCATATCCCTATGGTGATTATACAGAAAGCTGCAGGAACATTTTACAAAAAGCAGGTTTTATATGTGCAGTGACTACGAAAGGCGGAAGAGTTTTTCCTGGTCGTGATGCCCTTCTTTTGCCAAGGACAAGAGTAATAGGAGGAGAGGGTCTTAGTCAATTCATAGGGATCGTATCCCCGGGAGAACCGGTAATGGCCGGATCCTGGGAAGCTTATTATCCCGATGAAGAAAATGAAAATAGAGTTTATGAACAAAATTCCGGAAATGACCCGAATAACGGCATGAACGGACAGTAAAAAAAGAGAAAGGAAAAAGAGAAAATGCTTCAGATAGTGACACTTATAACGATATTATTATATGTAGCTATGGTCGTATTCATTGCCTTATATTGCTATAGAACTACAAAGACAATGGATTCTTTTTTGTTGGGAAGCAGGAAAGTCGGACCATGGGTATCGGCCTTTTCATATGGGACGGCATATTTTTCGGCAGTTATATTCATAGGCTATGCAGGTATGTTCGGCTGGATCATCGGCGCGGGAAGCATTATGATAGGTATAGGAAACGCAGCCTTTGGAGCACTGGTGGCATGGATCCTTCTGGCCAAGCCCACTAGAAGGATGACCCACAGGATAAAAGCAAAAACCATGCCGGAGTTCTTTGCAAAAAGATATGATTGCCGGAATCTTAAAATCTATGCAGCCGTAATTATTTTCTTATTTCTGGTCCCCTATGCAGCGGGAGTTTACAAGGGACTGGGCTCTCTTTTTTCTGCAGTATTCCCTGGAGTACCGGAAGAGATCATAATGTTACTGGTTGCCCTTCTTACGGCAACGGGGCTTTTCCTCGGAGGATACAAAGCCACTTCGCTTATAGATTTTTTCCAGGGCATAATAATGCTTACGGGAGTTATGGCTATGGTAATAGTTGTTATCAGTCAGCCTGAAGTTGGAGGATTGTTTGAAGGCTTTCAGAAGTTGAAAAGCATTGATCCGGATCTCATCAGCCCCTTTGGAGGGAAAAACTGGTTCCCGCTGCTTATAAATATTTCTCTGACAAGTTTTGCTGTATGGGGCCTGCCGCAGATGGTTCATAAGTACTATGCCATAAAGGATGAATCAAGTATAAAGCAGGGGACGGTTATTGCCACCATGTTTGCCCTTATCATAGGAGGAGGAGCTTATCTGGTGGGGACTTTTGGCCGTCTTTTTGTGCCGGCACTGCCCGACGGTACCCCGGATGTTACCGGGTCCTTTGATGGAGTGATGCCTGAAATACTAATGTCTGTATTCAGCAGTAATACTTTTCTTATTATATTACTCAGCATAATAATGATTCTATTGCTTTCTGCATCCATGTCCACCCTTGAGGCACTGGTACTTTCATCAAGTTCTGCAGTGGCAGTTGATCTGCTTGGAACCTTAAGACCGGGAATAAATGAGAAAAAACAGATGTTTATAATGAGAGGCTTCTGTGTGCTTTTTGTGGCACTATCATATATTTTTGCAACAATGAATATAAGTTTCATAGTCAATCTTATGTCTTTTTCATGGGGAGTCGTGGCAGGATGTTTCATCGGACCTTTTCTGTGGGGCCTTTACTGGAAAGGTGTCACAAAAATGGGTGCCTGGGCAGGTGCATTAAGCGGACTTGTTACGGTTACCGGCCTTACGGTAGCAAACACATTACAGGAAGGATTTGCTGTGGCAAAATCAATGGCTCCCCAGTTTGGGGTAACTGCCATGATCGTCTCGTTGGTAGCAGTTCCTCTTGTGAGCCTTTTTACGAAAAAATTCAGCAGTGAGCATATCGACAGATGTTTCAAAGATGGGGAGAAGGACAATGGTTGATATGGGCAATGACTGGGATGCTTTGCTGAAGGGAGAATTTGAAAAAGAATATTATTTAAAGCTGCGGGAATTTCTCAAAAAAGAGTATAAGAGCCGGATCATATATCCTGATATGTATGACGTTTTCAATGCACTGAGATTCACACAATACAAAGATGTAAAAGCCGTCATACTGGGGCAAGATCCTTATCATGAGGAGGGTCAGGCCCATGGACTTTGCTTCTCGGTAAAAAAGGGTATTGAAATCCCGCCTTCTCTTGTTAATATATATAAAGAACTAAAAGATGATATGGGCATAGAACCACCCGCCCACGGACATCTTAAAGAATGGGCCAAAAACGGTGTACTTCTGCTCAATACCTGCCTGACGGTAAGAGCACACCAGGCAAATTCTCACAAAGGAAAAGGATGGGAGATATTCACCGACAAAGTTATTGAGCTTCTCAATGAAAGGAAAGAACCAATGGTATTCATCCTTTGGGGAGCAAATGCAAGAAGCAAAAAAGCGATCATAAAAAATCCGGCTCATCTTGTACTGGAAGGGGCTCATCCCAGCCCGCTTTCGGCTTATAAAGGTTTTTTCGGCGGAAAATATTTTTCTGCTGCCAATGATTTTTTGTCAAAATTCGGTGAGCCCGTAAAATGGGCCATAGAAGAATAGGAGGTATTTACATGACAAGCACAATAATACTAATAGTAATACTGGCGGTGGTGGCCGTAATAGTCATCTGGTTTATAGCGGCCTATAACGGTTTCATAAAGTTAAGGAACAATGTAGAAGAAGGTTTCGCCACAATGGATGTCTACATGAAGAAAAGATTCGATCTCATACCCAATCTGGTTGAAACGGTAAAAGGATATGCATCCCATGAAAAAGAAACTTTTCAAAAGGTGACCGAGGCAAGAGCTGCTGTACAGAATGCGGGAAGCATGGAAGAAAGAGCAGCGGGAGAAAATATTCTTTCCGGGACACTGAAAAGCCTTTTTGCAGTAGCTGAGAATTATCCGGATCTTAAAGCCAATCAGAACTTCATGGATCTTCAGTCCCAGCTCAAAAAAGTGGAAGAGGACATAGCTAATTCAAGAAAATATTACAACGCAGTGGTCAAGCAGTTCAATACAAAAACAGAAGTATTCCCCAGCAACATTATTGCCGGGATATTCAAGTTTGAAAGAAAGAAGATGTTTGAAGTTGAAGCGGAAGAAGAAAGAGAAAATGTCAAGGTGGGATTTTGATATGAAAAAATCATTCAAAAAAATAGTTGCGATTTTCTCTGCGGTGGCAGTTATACTTGTTTTTTCTACTCCTGTGGTTTTCGCTGCCGATACCGGCATGAAAACCATGGATTTTGATGTACAGGTAAATGTGAAAGAAGATAAGTCTGCATATATTACAGAAAAAATAAAGGTAAGATTTCTTGAACCCAGAAAAGGCATATTCAGAAATATACCTTACACAGGAACTACTTATGAGAAAATTGACGGCAAAAAGGTGGAAACAAATTATCATAACAAAATAGAGGATATAACCGTTTCCGATTATAATTATGAAACTTATAATGACAGCGGATATACAGTTGTAAAAATAGGAGAAGAAGACAAGACAATAAAAGGGATACATAACTATACCATCTCATACAATTACAGGATGGCAGCGGACAAGTCAAAAAACTCTGATACCCTTTATCTTGATCTCATCCCAAAAGACTGGCCAAATGCCATTGATAATACAGATATCACAGTTAACATGCCAAAAAGCTTTGATGAGGATGAACTGGAAGTGTTTGCCGGAGGCATCGGTGATAACATAAATAAAGTCAAATGGGACGTAAAAGGCAACACCATACATATAAATAACACCCAAAGGCTTATTGCAGGTGCCGGTACCACCATAAGACTTGTACTTCCGGAAGATTATTTCCAAGGGGAACTGAGCTATAACTGGGCCATAACGCTGATGATAGTAACAGGCATACTGGCCATACTTACACTTGTATTCTTCTGGTTCAGATACGGAAGAGATCCAAAACATGTTCAGACTGTGGAATTCGACCCCCCCGAAGGGATATCCCCCGCAGAAGTGGGATATATCATAGACGGCATAAGCGACAAAAAGGATCTCATTTCTCTTATCATATATTTTGCCCACAAAGGTTATCTGACCATTGAAGAAGCCGATGAAAAGGGACGTGATTTCACATTGAGGAAATTAAAGGATCTTCCTGAAGACAGTCTTACTTATGAGCTTACATTTTTCAACGGTTTGTTTGATCGCGGGCAGGGAGATACCGTTGACCTTTCCCAGCTGGGAACAGGATTTTATCCCACCTTTGCCGCTGCCCAAAAACAGCTGGCTGACGAATTCATAAAAAAGAAGGATAAGCGTATATTCGCTCTATCCAGTGTGAGGGCAAGACTTGCCGCATATGCGTCGGCATCGGCGGCGCTGCTGATATCCGGTCTTCTGACCTGTGTATTTACCGGAAGCTTCAGCATAATGATCGGATTTGCCGTGGCCCTGGTGCTTGTGATACTTTCCTATACGATATCGGCAAAAGAACATGACAAGAAGTATATAAGAAAGAAAACCACCAAGACATTGACAATGATCCTAAGTATCATATGTCTTTTGGCCGGCATGGTTGCCACTTTCTTCATCATATACTGGATGACAGGGGAACTGATCCCTGCACTGATTCTTGTATTGATGGAAGCAGTGGGATTGTGGGCCACCAGATATATGCAGAAAAGGACCAGGAGGGGCGCAGAAATGCTGGGGAAAATACTTGGTTTCAAAGAATACATAAAAGTTGCAGACAAAGCAAGGATAGAAATGATGGTAAACGAAAACCCGGAATATTTCTATGATATCCTTCCCTACGCTTATGTTCTTGGCCTTACCAAAAAGTGGGCCAAAAAGTTTGAGAACATTGTTATTGAACCTCCCACATGGTATTACGGTGATTATCGTTATGATACTTTTTCAGCCCTTGTTTTTGTCAACTCTTTTAACCACTATACTTCAGCAATGGATAGCAGCATAGTGCTTCCCTCATCTTCAGTGGAAGGCGGCGGAGGCAGCTTCGGCGGAGGCGGTGGCTTCTCCGGAGGCGGCATGGGCGGCGGCGGCGGCGGCTCATGGTGATGAAACTTTCATAAAGAAATATTCATAAACAGCCGTCTGATATGTTACAATAAATACATGAAGAGACAAAAGATAATCAATATTGCGGTAATAGCGCATGTAGATGCAGGAAAATCCACTTTGGTAGATGCCTTTCTCAACCAAAGTGGTGTTTTTCGTGAAAATGAAACAGTGGCGGATTGTGTAATGGACAGTGATGATATAGAACGGGAAAGAGGAATAACCATCTATTCCAAGAACTGTTCCGTGATGCATGAAGACATAAAAATAAATATCGTGGATACACCGGGACATGCCGATTTTTCTTCGGAAGTTGAACGTATAATGAAAACGGTAGATACAGTAATACTTCTGGTGGATTCCGCAGAAGGGCCCATGCCTCAAACAAGATTCGTGCTGAAAAAATCTCTGGAGCAGGGCATCATCCCCATACTTCTGATCAACAAAATAGACAAAAAAGATGCAAGGATAAAAGAAGTAGTCGATGAAGTATATGAACTGTTTATGGATCTTTACGCCACGGATAAACAGCTGGACTTTCCCATACTCTATGGTATAGCAAGACAGGGCATAGTGGTTTATGATCCTGACGATGTGAAAGATATAGATGTTTTTGAAAAAGGCACAAAAAAGAAAAAAAATGCTGCAGGCGAAGGAGGGCTTGATATAACTCCCCTTTTTGATACTATCATAAGGCATTGTTCCTTTTATCCGGATGTTGTTTCTGAACCTCTTCAGCTGCAGATATCAAGCCTTGGCTATGATGATTACATAGGAAGACTTGGAATAGGAAGAGTGACAAAGGGGATAATAAGTGAAGCTTCGGAGGTCCTTCTTTGCCGGGGAGACGGCATCAGAGAAAAGAGAAAAATAAATCAGGTGTTCGTATACAGGGGCATGAAAAGAGCAGCTGTGCCTAGTGCTCAGTGCGGAGATATTGTGGTGATATCGGGGATCTCAGATATATCCATAGGTGACACTCTCTGTGATGAAAAGTCACCTGCACCCATGGAAATGATAAATATTGAGGAACCTACACTTTCAATGGATTTCATTGTAAACAAGTCTCCTTTTGCAGGAAAATCAGGTAAATATGTAACAAGCCGTCACATAAAAGAAAGACTTTTCAGGGAACTGGAAGTCAATGTGGGGCTTACTGTGGAAGAAACCGACTCAACGGATGTGTTCAAGGTTAGCGGAAGGGGAGAACTGCATCTTTCCGTACTTATCGAAAACATGAGAAGAGAAGGATACGAATTGGCTGTCAGCAAACCGGAAGTCATAATGAAGAAAGGTGAAAAAGGAGAAAAACTTGAACCTTTCGAAGAACTTATTATTTCTGTTCCCGAAGGGTATGCCGGCGCAGTAATATCAAAATTGAACATACGAAAAGGCATTATGACGGAAATGATAAGTGAAAACGGATATTCAAAAATCAACTATATACTGCCCACAAGAGGTCTTCTGGGATATCGGACCGAATTTATCAACGATACCCGGGGAGAAGGGACCATGGTAAGGAGCTTTAAGTGTTTTGACAGCTATAAAGGAGAGATCCCCGGGAGAACAAACGGTGTGGCCATAGCCCAGGAACCGGGAACTGCCACATCATATGCATTATTCAATATACAGGAAAGGGCAGTGCTTTTTATTGAACCGGGAACAAAGGTTTATGAAGGAATGATAATCGGTGTCACAGCCAGAGCGGAAGACATGGTGGTAAACCCCTGCAAGGCAAAAAAAAGCACCAACATGCGCGCTTCGGGGAGTGATGATGCTCTAAAGCTTTCTCCCGCGAAAAAAATGACCCTGGAAGAGGCATTGGAATTCATAGAAAATGATGAACTGGTTGAAATAGTTCCGGACGATATAAGACTTCGTAAGAAATACCTTAAAGAACTTGAAAGAAGGAGAGAACGAAATGTCGGGAAAAAGCGTTGAACTCTTAACATACTGGGGTATTGCTGCAGCTATTTTGATAGGAGGACTGATAGCCATCAAAGTACTGCTGCTGGTAACTGCACATGCCCTCAAAAAAACTTCTGCAGATCCAATGCTTTACAGGTTTTTCATAAGTGCACTCAAAGTAATTTTATATATAGTACTTTTTATAATTATACTCAGCTATCTTGATGTGGCCACTGCTCCCATTATCACAGTTCTTGGTGCATCGGGAGCTGCAGTCGCTCTGGCCATGCGGGACAGTCTTGCCAATGTGGCAGGAGGAATAACCATAATTCTGACAAAACCCTTTATAAAAGGCGATTATATAGATATAGGAGGGACTTCCGGAATAGTTGAGTCAATAGATCTTTTGCTTACCACAATGAAGACCTATGATAATAAAGTGGTTACTGTACCAAACGGCATGGTGACCACATCGGTCCTTATAAACTATACAAGAGAAGGATTAAGGCGTGTTGACTGTTCTTTCGGTATTGGATATGATGATGATATAAATAAGGCCAAAGATATACTTATGGCCGTTGCACAGAGCAATGAAAACATAAAAACCGAGCCCGAACCCTTTGTGGGAGTCGCACAACTTTCTGAAAACAGCGTTTTGCTGGATTTCAGAGTATGGTGCCGTACATCAGATTACTGGGATGTGAAATACTTTATCGAAGAAAATGTAAAGATGGCATTTCATGAGGCGGGCATGGATATGCCGGGAATGAGGATGGATGTTCATCTCAAAAAAAAATGATAACTTGAGCATAAATAAGTAATAAAGTAATTCTATTGGAGGAAACAAAATGGGAAACACTATATTTGCAAAGATGATATATTTCTGGATATTTATATTGGGAGGCATGTTTTTTACTTATATACTGGGTTTCGCAAGGGATCCTGCCGACTTTATAGTCATTCTCATATCTCTTTCGCTGGTATACTGGGGCCTTGCCTTTGTGAGATTCAAGGGACAGCAGAAAAGGGAACAGTCAAAAGGAAAAAGAAGAGAAGAAACAAAGAAGAAAAAAAGATAGAAAAAAAGACAGGCATAAAGGTAGGTGATAGCATAAAATGAAAAACAATAATGAAAGCTACAAAAGCGGCGAAGAAAAGTTTAGATTTTTCCAACATAAAGAATGCGAATTTTTTCCCTGTCATGAAACAAAAAATCCTGAGGAATTCAACTGCCTTTTTTGTTTCTGTCCTCTTTATGCTCTGGGTGAGCGTTGCGGCGGTGATTTCAGCTATGAAAATGAAAAGGGCATAAAAGACTGCAGCGGATGCATGATCCCTCACAAAAAAGATTCTTATGATCATATCTGTAAAAAAACCAAATTAATATGTGAAATGGTGAAAAAGAAATAACAGAAAGAAGAAAAATGGCATTTACTCATCTTCATCTTCATACAGAATACAGTCTTCTTGATGGCGCTGCCCAGATAAAAAACGTTGTCCGTCGGGCAAAAGAACTGGGAATGGATTCACTGTCAATAACAGATCACGGAGTAATGTTCGGAGTCATAGACTTCTGGAAGGAATGTAAAAACCAGGGCATTCATCCTGTCATAGGCTGTGAAGTCTATACAGCAGCCAGGGCAATGACGGATAAGGATCCGGAAAAAGACAAGCAGCAGGGCCATCTGGTTTTGCTGGCCAAAAATAATGAAGGCTATCACAACCTTATGAAAATAGTATCCCGCGGCTTCACAGAAGGGTTCTACTACAAGCCCAGAGTAGATAAGTCTCTTCTTAAAAAATACAGCGGAAACATCATATGTCTTTCGGCATGTCTTGCGGGCGATGTCCAGACGAAGCTTCTTAACAAGGATTATGAAGGAGCAAAAAAAGAAGCTCTTGAATACTTGGATATTTTCGGGGAAGGCAATTACTATCTTGAAATTCAGGATCAGGGGCTTGCGGAAGAAGCAATGATACTGCCGGATATGAAAAAACTCCACATGGAGACCGGCATACCGCTGGTGGCCACCAATGATGTTCATTATGTTTTGAAGGAAGATGCACAGGCTCATGATGTCCTGCTCTGCATACAGACAGCCACCACCGTGGATGAAGAGAACAGAATGAAGTTCCCCAACAGCGAGTTTTATCTTAAATCCGAAGATGAAATGCGTAAGATATTTTCGGCACTGCCCGAAGCCTGCGACAATACTTCAAAGATAGCAGCCATGTGTAATGTGGATTTTGATTTTAACAGTCTCCATCTGCCGGAATTTCAGGCTCCCAAAGGTAAAACAAACATAGAATACCTAAGGGAGCTTTGTGAAAAAGGCCTCAGGGCCCGTTATGAAGAAAAGGCTGATGTCTTAAGAAGAAGACTTGAGTACGAACTTTCCGTAATAGAAAAAATGGGTTATGTTGAATATTTTCTCATAGTCTGGGATTTTATCAACTATGCAAGGCAGAACAAAATAATGGTGGGCCCGGGCAGAGGATCCGCCGCAGGAAGCATCGTAGCTTATACTTTAAGGATAACAGATATAGATCCAATAAAGTATAATCTTATTTTCGAGAGATTTTTGAATCCCGAAAGAATAAGCATGCCTGATATCGATATAGACTTCTGCTATGAGAGACGGCAGGAAGTAATAGATTATGTGGTGGATAAATACGGCAAAGACAAAGTCGCTCAGATAATAACTTTTGGAACAATGAAAGCCAAGGCTGCTGTCCGGGATGTGGGAAGAGCCTTGAATGTCAGTTATGCGGATACGGATGCCATAGCCAAGGCCATACCCTTCCAGCTCAATATGACCATATCGCTGGCTCTAAAAATGAATCCCGAGCTTAAGGAAGCATACACAAATGATCCCCGGACAAAAAAAGTCCTTGATATGGCCATGGCCCTGGAAGGAATGCCGAGGCACGCTTCCACTCATGCGGCGGGAGTAGTGATAGCAAAAAAAAGCATCGATGAATATGTGCCCCTTTATCTGGCGGAGAAAGGCATATCCACCCAGTTCACCATGACTACCATTGAGGAACTGGGTCTGCTGAAGATGGATTTTCTGGGGCTTAGGAATCTCACGGTCATCAGGGACACCCTTGCCATGATAGAAGAAAACCACGGCGTAGCACCGGACCTTGAAAAAATAGACTTTGATGACAAAAAGGTATATGATCTTATTTCATCGGGGAACACAAAAGGTCTTTTTCAGCTGGAAAGCAGCGGTATGACTTCCTTCATGAAAAACTTAAGACCAGACTGCTTTGAAGACATAGTGGCGGGGATATCATTGTACCGGCCGGGTCCCATGGCCTCAATACCGACCTATATTGAAAACAAAAAGAAACCTTTTGGTGTAAGATACATACATGAAAGTTTGGAACCTATACTTTCGGTTACCTACGGATGCCTGGTATATCAGGAACAAGTCATGCAGATCGTACGGGATCTGGCGGGCTATACATATGGCAGATCTGACCTGGTGCGCAAGGCCATGAGCAAAAAGAAAACCGAAGTAATGAAAGAAGAAAAAAAATATTTCATTTACGGCAAGGATGACGAAGAAGGTAATATAGAGATCAAAGGCTGTATAAGAAACGGCATATCAGAACATGCAGCTGAAGAAATTTATAATCAGATGGCAAGTTTTGCCGAATACGCTTTCAACAAATCCCATGCGGCGGCATACGCTGTAATAGGGTATCAAACGGGATATCTCAAGACATATTATCCTGTAGAGTTCATGGCGGCTCTCATGACCAGCGTTATGGGGGATGCGGGACAGATAGCGGGTTATATAAGGAACTGTACTGAAATGGGCATAGAGGTACTACCCCCGGATATAAACGAAAGCGAAGCAAAATTCACAGTCGCAGATGGCAAGATCAGGTTTGGGCTTCTCGGGGTAAAGAATGTGGGGGAAGGAGTCATTGAGGCGATAGTAAAAGCAAGAAAAGAAAAAGGTGTACCGAAAGACATAAATGAATTTATAGAAAACCTGGACGTGCACCAGATAAACAAGAAAGCCATCGAAAGCCTCATAAAAGCCGGTGCCATGGAGCCTCTTTCCGAAAATCGTGCAGCACTTATGGCTACATATGAAGGACTTATAGAATCCGCACAAAGCTCTTCCAGAAAAAACATAAAAGGGCAGGTGTCCATGTTCCAGATGAATGCCGATGAAATGCAGACCGTAAGCATAGAAAAAAATCTTCCCGACATAGCACCGTTTTCTAAAGAAATTCTAAGTGCCATGGAAAAGGAAATGCTGGGGGTATATATAAAGGATCATCCTTTAAAAGAATATGCAGAAACCATAAAAGAAATTTCCACAGTCACATCAGAAACCCTTATGCATATTAATGATCAGGCTCATGAAATGATGGAAGCAAACATAAAAGACGGTGACAAAGTCACCATTGCCGGAATAATTTCGGGAAAAAGAACACTGATAACAAAAAACAGCAAAATGATGGCTTTCCTGCAGCTGGAGGATCTTGTGGGAACGGTTGAGATAATAGTATTCCCTAATATCTATGAGAGAACCGCTTCTTTTATAAGGGAAGATGCAGTGATAGCAGTATCGGGCAGCATTAATTTTAAAGAAGAGGAAGTCCCCAAGATACTGGCTGACCGCATATGGGAAATAAAAAGCAAAGAACCCTTTGCAGAAGGGAAAACCATCAAACTCAGGATAACATCTGAAACAGATGAACACGAAGAACGAAAAAAACTCGAAAAAATAAAATATATACTTGAAGAGCATAAAGGGGATGCCCCTGTGATAATATTCACGGGAAGGGGCATTCTAAAGACGGAAGGAGATCTGTGGGTGGCCCCCAGTGAAGAGCTAAAAACAAAGCTTGAAGATCTTCTGGGAGAAAAAAATGTAAAAATGCAAGTATTCAAAAATGATGCAAAAAAAGCATTCCAAAATGAAAAGGAACAAAAAAATGAATAAGAGAATAGGTATTTTGACCAGCGGAGGAGATGCTCCCGGAATGAATGCAGCAATACGGGCAGTAGTAAGATCCGCCTTTGACGAGGGGATCGAAGTAATAGGTTTTGAAAGAGGATATGACGGTCTGATAAATGATGAGCATGTCTTTCTTGATATACGTTCAGTGGGAGATATCATACAAAGAGGCGGGACCATGCTAAAGACCGCCAGAAGCGAAGAATTCATGACAGAAGAAGGACAGAAACGGGCAATAGAGACCATAAATAAAAATGAAATAGATGCACTGGTAGTCGTGGGCGGAGACGGCACTTTTCGGGGAGCTTTGGATCTTACAAAAAAGGGTATAGTGGTTATGGGTATACCGGGAACAATAGATAATGATATGGGATATACGGATTATACCATAGGATTTGATACTGCTGTAAACACAGTGCTGTCCGCCATAAGCAATATAAGAGACACTGCATCTGCCCATGACAGGACCACCATTGTGGAAGTTATGGGAAGAAACTGCGGAGATATAGCACTTACTTCCGGGGTCACGGGAGGAGCGGAATATATTCTGATACCGGAACTCCCGGTGGATGTTATGGCCATTTGTACCAAGATCTCGGAGGCCATGATCAAGAAAAAAAGCCATAGTATAATAATAAAAGCCGAAGGCGTAGATATCCCCACCATGGAGCTGGCAGACATGCTGGCCAGGAGTACCGGAATGGAGGTACGGACTGTTACACTGGCCTATCTTCAGAGGGGTGGGTCTCCTTCCGCCAGAGACAGGATGCTGGCCACACTGACGGGAAAAAGGGCAGTTGATCTCATAAGAGATGATTCGGGAAGCAGAGCCATAGGCATACATGGAGCCGAAATAATAGAAATGGATATGGCAGAAGCAATAAAAATAAAAAAAGAAGCCGACCTTGAGCTTCTCAAACTGATAGAAATACTTTCATGCTGAATCGGTACAGAAGTATTTGATTATTTTTAGTCCTCTTCTGTGTGAAGGTCCAGACTGATTCCTATGTCGTTATCGATAACACGGCCGAAACTTATGGAAGAGTCTCCGTATTTGTGCCTTATATCATCCAGAGTGCGTTCGATTTTTTCTTTTTTGTTTCTCGATTCGTTATCCTCGGCAAAAAGAGAAAGCTGTTCATTCTCATTTTCGTTGCAAAGGGATATGCCTGTAAGCGTAAGAAGTCTTACAGGTTTTTTTATGTCCCAGGAATCAAGGAAAATCTCAAAAGCGGATCTTGAAAGTTCTTCGGAAATATTTGTGGGGATGCTCAGCTGTTTCTGGCGTGATATAACATTGAATCCCGGGTCTTTTATATCCAGCTTTATTCCTCCCGCCTTCATTTCGTATTTTCTCAGTCTGCTGGCAACTTTGTCTGAAAGTCCGGTCAAAGCTGTTCTTATGTCCTCTTCTCCCAAAAGATCCCTTTTGAATGTAATGCCGTTCCCCACGGACTTGATTTTGTCTCTTTCCCATGAAAGAGAGACAGGGCTTTGATCAAGACCATTCGCATGATCATATATCATCTCTCCGTGTTTGCCAAGGAGGGAGATAATATACTTTTTTTCGGCCAGGGCAAGATCGCCTATGGTAAGCATGCCTGTTTTTCTTAGTTTTTCGGCAGATGCACTGCCTACAAAAAACATTTTTTCTATAGGCAGCGGCCAAAGGATCTCCCTGTAATTTTCCCTTGAGATCACCGTTGTCGCATCCGGCTTCTTGTATTCGCTGCCCATTTTTGCAAATATTTTGTTGAAAGAGACGCCGACAGAAAGGGTGAGGCCAAGTTCATTTTTTATTGTTTTTCTTATATCATCCGCTATTTCTCTGCCCGAACCGAAAAGTTTCATGCTGGCTGAGACATCAAGCCAGGATTCATCTATACTGAAGGGCTCCACCATATCTGTGAAACACTCATATATGCTGTTTATGATGCGGCTGTATTTTTTGTATTTCCCCATATGAGGCCTTACGCATAAGAGTTCGGGGCATTTTTTTTTGGCCTGCCACAGGGTCTCGGCGGTGATTATTCCGTATTTTTTTGCTATTTCGTTTTTTGCCAGTATAATGCCGTGACGGTTATGGGGATTTCCGCAAACCGCCATGGGCTTTTTACTTAATTCCGGATGATCCAGCAACTCGACGGAGGCAAAAAAACCGTTCATGTCGCAATGCAGTATTGTTCTGTCCATAAATGTATTATATAATAAACAAGTATTGTTTTGGAGGTCAAATGTGATGATAAGAAAATTTTTGTGTTTATTTCTGGCAGGCATGGTCGCTCTGTCAGTTTTTTCTTTGCCAAATCCGGTATTTGCGGGTACAGAGCCGCAGCTTATATGCAAAGATCCGGTGGCCGGAAATTACAGCATAACTTTTTCATGGGAACAGGTGCCGGGAGCAGCGGGTTATATTATTTATAATTGTAATACGGCGGGGGAAACGGTTTCAAAACTTACAGCCTTTCCTGCTGACTGTCTGTCATACAGAGCAGAAGGGCTACAGCCGGGCAAAAGATATGATTTCAGGATGTGTTCCTTTGAAGGAACAGAAATATCTCCTGAAAACCAGAAGTTCTCGCCGTTATTTTCTTCGGTTCCTCTGGGGCTTTCAAAACCCAGGCGCTTAAAAGCAAAAGCAAAAAGCTGGCAGAGCATAAAGCTTACATGGGAAAAGCAGGAAGGGGCAGTCGGATATATTGTTTACAGATGGAGCAAAAAAAAGAATAAATATATAAAAATAGCTGATATAAAAGGTATGGAAAAGACATCATATACAAACACAAAACTTTCCAGAAAAACCAAATATACATACAGGATAAAGGCGTATACATCATCCGGAAATAAAACCTTTTATAGCAGTACTTCCGAAAAAGCATCGGCAAAGACCCTCAAAAGCTACAAGGGGATATCTCTTTCAAAACCCGTGTCAAAAGTCAGATGCGTTTCAAAATACGGACCAAGATGGGGAAGATTTCACAAGGGAATGGACTTCGGAAGGCCCTATGGAGCCGCCATATATGCTGCAAAAAGCGGTAAGGTCACAAGAGCAAGACAGAGTTGGGGCGGTTATGGCAAATGCGTTGAAATAGCCAGTTCCCAAGGAGTAAAAACAAGGTATGCCCATTGCAGCAGACTTCTGGTCAGGGTAGGACAAAAGGTGAAAGCAGGCCAGAAAATAGCAAAAATAGGATCATCCGGTGATGCCAGATCCCCCCATCTTCATTTTGAAGTCATATTGAAAGGAAAATTTGTTGATCCGGGACTGTTTTATTAAAAAATACAACAAATAATGCGAATATTTTAAAAATTTATACTTGCAAGAATATACAATAATAAGTAGAATAGTAACATACTATTCTACTTATTATTATTTTAAGAGAGGAGAACTCATATGACCAAAGCACTAAAAAAAGAAGTGGCCGGTTTTAGTCCGGTACGTTCTTTGATCGCAGTCCTTATAGTAATTGGGGCTGCATACCTTTTGTCGTTTATGCTGCCCAACGATCCGGAAAAATTCGGAGTTTGGGCCGTGGTACCTGCCGTATTCCTTATCATCTACATATTTGTAACGAAAAGGATACTGGAGTCCCTGGTCCTGGCATCAGTCATAGGATTTATTATGATCGGCAGCACAGGTAACATCCTGATGGTTTTCAGTGATTCACTGCTGGGAGTAATGATGAGCGAGGACATAGCATGGCTTATTATCGTATGTGGACTTATGGGAAGCATAATCACACTTATCGAAAGAGCAGGAGGCGCTTTTGCATTCGCCGAATGGGCGGCAACAAAGGCGAAAACCAGGAAATCCTCACTGATGTGGTCCTGGGTACTGGGAGTAATAATATTCATAGACGATTATCTCAACTCCCTTACTGTGGGATCCTGCATGGCACCCTTGACAGACAAACACAAAGTACCCAGAGAATTCCTGGCATATGTGGTGGATTCCACCGCAGCACCCCTTTGCGTAATAATACCCATCTCCACATGGGCTGTGTTCTGCGGAAGGCTTCTTGAGAAAAACGGATGGGCAACCGAAGGAGACGGACTTTTATATTTTATTAAAACCATACCCTTTAATTTCTACGGATGGCTGGCGGCACTGATCGTTCCATTGGTAATCCTGGGTATCATCCCCATCTTCGGACCCATGAAAAAGGCTGAGAAGCGTGTAGCAGAGACCGGGTTATTGGCACCTCCGGGATCGGACAAGATCGATATCCACGGCGGAGTCCAGATGGAACTTCCCGACAATCCGAAGATGATTAATTTCTTCCTGCCCATAATAGTTCTTGTTGCTTCCACCATCTTCTTTGATGTGGATATGCAGATGGGCGTTCTTTGCACCATGGTATTCATGTTCGTGACCTATCTTGCCCAAAAGCTGATGTCGGCCCAGGAATTTGCCGATATCACCATAAAGGGCATACAGAATATGATACTTCCTCTGATGCTCATGGTGCTGGCATTCGTCTTTGCGGATGTAAATGACCAGATCGGATTCACCAGATACTGTATTGAATCCGCCACGGCTGTAATGACGCCTGCACTGATGCCCTTCATAATCTTCTGCGTACTGGCAGTTACAGAATTCATAACGGGCACCAACTGGGGAATGTATGTCATAGCACTCCCCATAGTAATACCCCTTGGCATGGAAATGGGTGTATATATGCCTCTTGCCGTATCAGCGGTACTGTCTGCCGGAGTTTTCGGAAGCCATATATGTTTTTACTCCGATGCAACGGTCTTGACTTCCGCAGCCACCGGATGCAACAACTTCGATCATGCATTCACTCAAATGCCATTTGGCATTTTGGGCGCTGTTTTATCCGGTTTATTGTTCCTCATATTCGGATTTATAATGGCATAGCAGAAATAATTTCCTGCGTATAACAGTTGAATATCCAAAAAGAGGTGCGGGATAAGATCCCGCACCTCTTTTTTGTGGCAATAAAGAATGTTTCGTTGTATAATATCAATATTAGTCCTGATTCAAAGGAGGCATATATTTATGAAAAACGTTATGGTTTGTGTGACTCAGCAAAAAACATGTGACAGACTTATCAAATACGGACACGAGCTTTTGGCAGGAGAAAAAGGAGAATTATATATAATACATGTGGCCCCCAAGGCATTCAAATTTCTCGGCAATTCAGAGGAAGGAGAGGCTCTTGACTATCTTTACGAAAAAGCATTGGAATACGGAGCCAATCTTACCGTTGTAAGATCCAACAATATAATGGACACTCTGGTGGATCTGGTAAACAAAAACAAAATATGTCATGTTGTAATGGGTGCAGCAGGGCAGGTCAATAACGAAGAAAACCTTATAGCCATGTTTGGCAAAAAAATAGACAAACAGGCAAAGCTTACGGTCGTTCCTTCTGAAGGAGGAGATTCATGAGGGTACTTATAATAGTCAGCGGAGGCATACTGGTGCTGACAGGTGTTTTTTGTTTCGCAAATCCCGGAGCATCTTTTCTGGCAGTGGCCTTCGTTCTGGGTATAGTTATGATACTTGACGGGGGGATACAGACATCCGGATATCTTTACGGAAGAAGCGGCAGCAAGCAGGATAACAACGGATGGATAATGGTCGATGCGGCCATTACATTCATTCTTGGCATACTGGTACTTTCAAACCAGCTGGTGGCTGAAATAGCAGTAAATGGTGTATTTGGCATGTGGGCCCTTACATCGGGAGTGCAGAGAGTTGTAACAGCCACAAATATTGACAGAGAAGAAAAGAAAAAGAATCATTACTGGGCAATGGGAACGGGTATAATATGCGTTGTTGCAGGAGCTTATGCTTTTCTTGATTATCTTCTACTTAAGTAGAAGATAATCAAGAAAAGCNNTGGTATAATATTTGTTCTTCAGGGGATAAGTACCTTTGAGCTGGGCATTCATATGCCGCATAAGAAGAAATAGGTTATCTCGGGCACGGCCATAAATCTGGCACCGACTTTTGTTGTTCCCAGACCGTTGTTAACATATACGACGGTCTTTTCTTT
>DBPK01000025.1:50124-69329 GCA_002304835.1 Firmicutes bacterium UBA1422 | reverse complement strand
TCTCGTTTGTATTGTCTAATAATGCAAGGACAACCACATATCCACCGTTCAGCATTTTCTGTAAATCCACATCGGATATTTCTATCTCGTTTTGGATGGTTAGTTCTTCCGGCTCATTCCCCTGGAAAAAGTCTTGCGGATTGTGAGTCGCAATAATTTTACACTTCATTGATCTCACTTCCCCTCTCTCCGTTTAAGTAATCCATTAGCAATGGCATATTGACCATGATCTTGTTCCCGGACTTAACATGCACAAGAGTTCCATCAAGACATTTGTTCCGGGCTTCCTTTTTCCTGGATTTTAGTTCAGCTTTATCTTTCCTTATTTGACCACGAAGTTTCTTTGCTTCTTTTTCTGTAATTTTGTGCCACCCTTCTATAAAAGTATATTGGTTTGCCTCTCTTTGAGATAATCCAAGCATATGAGCTGTCAGACTAATTGCATCTCCTTTTGCTCCACATCCGAAGCAGAAGAAAGAATCTTTATAAAATCTAAGAGAAGATGATTTTTCTGAATGAAATGGGCATAGTACAAAATGTTTCTTAACTTCAATTCCAAGGTATGCTGCGACCTGCTCTATGTCTATTTGTTCTTTTACTTTCCTAAAACTATCCATTTTTTTCACCCATTAACCATCTGTTGAAATTTTCTTCTGCAATCAGATTCCTGTTTCCTACTTTTATTGCCTTTAGATCTCCTTTTTTTATGGCTTGATAAACTGTCTGAAGCGACAATTGGCTACTAGGGTTCTCAGCCCTATGTATAGCATGCATTTTCTTTGCTGATAGCATTCTCATTTTAATCACCTACTCATTCTTCTAATTATCAACAATATTTCTTTTTGCTTCTCTTTTGATATCTCTCTTCGTAGCCATCTGGAAAACGTAAATTCCGAAATCCCATAAGCTTCGGCTACTTCCCACTGCTTAAGTCCGGCTTGCTTCATTTTTTCTCTTATCTGCTTATTGTTCATGATATAATCCCCCTAAAAAAAATTAATTTTGTTTTTGCTGTTGCATATAGTTTATTTCAGATATATAATGTAGTCATCAGTTTTCGTAATTTTTATTTTTTTTTAGTTTGTTCTCGACTTTTTGGTGTCGTTGGAGGTATATATGAATGAAAAACCAAAAAGGCCCATAAGCGGACCATATATTTTAAAACGCGATGAAGATGCAGAACTCATATTTGGGCTGGATTGCCCTAAAAAATGTATACCTTGCAATTTCTTGAATGAAATAATGCTAATTGAATATGAAATGGCCCATGAATATAAATATCACTTTGATGAATTGTCTCGTATCTGTGAATTTTTTGCCGAAAATCCTAAAAAATGCACCATAAAAAATCTGCAATTATTAGAAGATAAATATAAGTCTTCCGTATATAAATCTTATAATGCTGGGAAAGGGTTAGACATGGTAGTTGAGCTCCGTGTTAATGAATACCATCCAATACTGCCACATTATTCTCCGATTTTACGAGCGGGATCCCCAGGTGGTCTGCCAATATCTGAAGAAAGCGACAGGTCTATTGATGAATATTTAAAAATTATGGCCAAGTCAGATAACAAAACTGAGACTAGTTGTATTTGTCATCACGTTTTAGATTATGTTTGGGCAACTTTATATTCGGCTTTTGACCAAGGTAGGGTAATAAAAAAATGCAAACACTGTGGGAAGTATTTCATTTCAAAGAATAGAACGGATGAAAAATACTGTAGATTCATTAACGATAGGGGTAAGACTTGTGCTGAAGAAGTAATAAGAATTACTCAAAAATTAGCAAAAAATAAATTGATAAATAGACTACACAAACAAAACTATGACCGATTATACAAACGGACTTTAACTTCAAACAAATATAAAAGTGATAAATGCATGGAGGAATTTAAAGAATATAAAGAGGGTTATCGGAAACAAAAAAAGGCTTTTAAAGAGGGGCGAATATCGGAAGCAGTCATGATAGAGTGGTTGAAAAATAATGGAGGTAAGAAAAATGTCATCAATAATGATAAGAGAAGGTAAAAAAGGCAGATCATACAGATTTACTCATGCTATGGGATATGATGAAAAAGGAAATCAACGCACACCTATTACTTATACATGGAGAGTGCCTAAAGGTATCACAAAAACAGAGGAAAAAAAGCAGCTTAATGAAGAACTAAGAGCATTTGAAAGCAGAGTATCACGCGGAATTTCAACCAAAGAAACACTCTTTAAAGATATGTCCGAAAAATACCTAAAGGACGCTGAAAAAAGCCACAAGCCAGGGACAGTATCAGGCATAAGGTATAGATTGAAACCTGCAAATGAATATCTCGGTAATCTTCAAATACAAAGTATAACCAGGCAAGATATCAGAGGGTATATAGAATCTCTTCAAGAACCACGCAAAAGAATATCAAAAAACAAGCAAGGCAAAAAGATAACAAAAGAATACAGGCTCTCCCCGGTTACAATTCGGGGATACTTTAAGGCTGTTTCTATTGTGCTGACATATGCTTGTGAAAACGATCTGCTCGAAACAAATGTTTGCTGTGGAAAAGGTATAAGGCTTCCCGTTGCAAGTTCCAAAAAATTAAAACTCTTAGAACGCGAAGAAGTAATGCAAATACTAAGGGCCATCGATCATTGTGCTCCTTTAGTCTATAGGACCTTATTCTCTCTTCTTATTGTAACAGGTGCAAGAAAGGGTGAACTCTTAGGTCTCAGGTGGGAAGATATTGATTTTGACAATAATCAGATCAGCATTGCCGAATCATCCATTTATGTGCCTGGAAAAGGAATAATATTTCAGTCTCCAAAAAATGAAAGTTCAGTAAGAACTCTTATTATTGACTCCTCTGTTATTAGCATACTAAAAACATATAAAACAAAACAAGCAGAAAACAAACTTAAACTAGGTGCATTATGGCAAAGTAATCCTAACAATCCTTCAGAGCATTATTGCGAGAACCACGACAAGTGTAATAAACAATGTACAGGTTTCTGTAATCATAACTGTAAAATGTTTAAAGCTTCTAACAGGATATTTACATTTGATAACGGAGTACCCCTTAGCCCTCAAGGCCTCACACGATGGTTACATAGATTTTCTGAGAAACATAATTTGCCAAAATCCGATATTCACACCTTCAGGCACACTGTCGTATCACATCTTTATGCCCAAGGAGAAGCGCTTACAACCATTGCCGGTTTCGTTGGCCATAAGTCGGTCAAAACAACTCAAAGTATTTACTCTCATGCACTAAAGGAAAAAGAACAGAGTTGCTCCAGTAAGCTAGCAAGCAGCTTCAAAATAAACAATACCAATTAAATCAAAAGAACTTAACGTATATTGCATTATGTAAGGATAACTATATACAATAATCGTTACCTAAAATAGACTTTTGTCGGTTTTGTCAGTTTCGTCAGTTATAAATATAATAAGAAAGTGAATAAAACAAGATTTTCATTTTGATATTATACAAATATTATACAAATTTAGCATACTCGCTTAAATTTCAAATTATATAAAACCCCTGTAATCAAGTAATCACAAGGGTTTTAATTGGTCGGAGCGATAGGACTTGAACCTACGGCCTCTTGACCCCCAGTCAAGCGCGCTACCAAGCTGCGCCACGCCCCGGCACGTATTACATAATAGCATTTTCTTCTTATTTCTTCAATCACTTTTGAACAGTTTTTTGTTTTTAACCCTTTCGTGCCATAAATCGGATCTCAAATGTTAAACCTTAACCCTTTTCCACAAAAAACAACGTGCTGGGGTTAAAAATCCGCTTTTTTTGCTATTAAATGCAATACGATCCCTTTTTATGCAGTAAAAAGACGGCCAAAAGCCGTCTTTTACCTTTTTTCTTAACCCCAGAGGAGCTGATCTGAGGCAAAAAGGGTTAAAATTTCAGATTACTTACGTTTTTTTGCCTGTTTTTTGCCAAACATCTCTATTTTGAAAACATAATCGGTCAGAATCGCTCAGAAAAATCCATAACCTGTAATAATCCATCAAAACCGGTCAGAATCAACCATAACTGAACAAAAATGAAAATAATTGACCGGGATAGATCATAAACGGTCATAGCCGATCAGAATCGACCATAGGCGAACAGGGCCTATTTGAATCGACCATAGCCGAACTGGGCCTATTTGAATCGACCATAGCTGAACAGAACCTGTTTGAATCGACCATAATTGACTAGAACCGACCAGAATCGGTAATAACCGATATGTAAACACATAACGCAAAAAATCAGCTTTTATGCTATAATTGTTTCAATTACTGATCTCCGGAGAAATATCCAAAAAAAACACAAGCAAAAGATCATGTTGATTAGGGAGGATCGTATGAGTATCAAAGACCTTTTTGGAAAAGAACTGCTTTTTTTTGATGGCGGGCTGGGCACAATGCTTCAGACGGCAGGTCTTAAAGGCGGCAGATCTCCCGAACTCTGGAATCTGGAAGAACCCGGGGTCCTCCTTGATATACACGAAAAATTTCTGGATGCAGGATGCAACATATTGACATCAAATACATTCAGAGCAAGAGATGAAAAATATATGGCCGCCGGCGTAAGGTTGGCGAGAGAAGCAGTAGAAAAATATAATTCCAGGACAGCAGGGGATACAAACCGGATCCAAGGCAAAGATAAAGTTTTTGTAGCGGCGGAACTGGGTCCATCCGGCAGCTTGCTGGAGCCCCTGGGTGAATTGAGTTTTGAAGATGCCTATAAAGTATTTGCTGATCTTGTTCGCACCGGCGCCGACGAAGGTGCCGATGCCATCATAATAGAAACCATGCCCGACATTTACGATATGAAGGCGGCAATTCTCGCCGCCAAAGAAAACTGCAATCTTCCCGTAATCGCTTCAATGACCTTTGAACAAAACAAAAAATACCTGACCGGCGGCGATGTTAAAACTGCCGTTGCTGTCATGGAAGGCCTGGGTGCTGATGTCATCGGCACCAACTGTGGATTCGGCCCGGCACAGATAAAAGATATCGTTAAAGAATTTTTCAAATATGCTTCTGTTCCGGTGATGGCCAACCCCAATGCCGGGCTTCCCCAAACAATAAACGGAGAAACCGTTTTCACAATGGGCCCAAAAGAATATGCCCTTGAAGCTGTTTCCATGGCCCAAGCCGGCGCCTGGCTTTTGGGCGGCTGCTGCGGAACAACTCCGGAACATATCAGGCGGGAGATCGAGCTCTGCAAAAATGTTGTTCCTCCTGCCGTTATAAAAAAACATGAGACCTTTGCGACCTCCTATGCACAGGCTGTCCAAATCGGCTTTAGTGACAAGGACCGGACTGGCTTTATTCCCCGGAACGGGAGCGGACTCTCTCCCGAGAACCGGGCCGGAGCCATACAAGGCGAATCTTCAGATATCAGCCTTGGAGAACAGCTCCTAAACCGGCATAAAAAAGCCGGGGAGAAAATCAACCCCACCGGAAACAAACTTGTGAAGGAAGCATTAAAGGCAGGAGATACCGCCGCCATAAAAGAGCTGGCGGCGAAGCAGCAGCACGCAGGAGCAGACATACTGGATATCAATGTGGGCCTTCCTGAAATAGATGAAAAAACCTTGCTTCCCCATGTGATCAAGGAAGTTCAAAGTGTTGTGACCCTTCCTCTGATAATCGACACTTCTGATATTGAGGCTATGGAAAAGGCTCTTAGGATATATAACGGAAAAGCCGTAATAAACTCCGTCAACGGCAAAAAAGATTCGATGGAAAAGATTTTTCCTCTTGTTAAAAAATACGGTGGCGTTGTTATAGGCCTTACACTGGACGAAAACGGCATACCGAAAACTCCAAAGGGCCGCCTTGTCATAGCAAAAAAAATCATAGAAACCGCTGAAGAATACGGCATTGATAAAAAAGATATCATAATAGACACCCTTGCCATGACCATAAGTGTAGATGAAAATGCGGGAGAGAATGCACTGGCCGCCATGGAGATGATAAAAAAGGAACTTGGTACAGCCACTGTTTTAGGTGTTTCAAATATTTCTTTTGGACTTCCTGACAGGGATGCCGTAAATTCTGCTTTTTACAAAGAAGCTGTGAGCCGTGGTCTTGATATGGGCATAATCGATCCTTTTTCAGAGAATATGATGGCCGCAGCATATGGATCCAAAGATGCCAAAGGCGCGTATAAGCGCAGTCTTGAAAATATGCAAAACAAAACCGCAGATGTTTCCACATTGAAAGAGGCCATAGAAGAAGGTCTGAAGGAAAAAGCCTCTGCTCTCACACGGGAACTTTTGAAAAACAAAAAACCTCTTGATATAATCGATAGCCAGATAGTCCCTGCCCTTAATGAAGTGGGCAGAGGCTTCGAAGACGGCAGTTTGTTCCTGCCTCAGCTTCTGATGAGTTCTGATGCGGCTCAAAGTTCTTTTGCGGTTTTGAAGTCTGCCATGAAGTCTGATGTTCAGCAAAAAAAGGATCGCGTGATCCTTGCCACCGTAAAAGGAGACATACACGACATAGGCAAAAACATCGTGAAAGTGCTTCTGGAAAACTACGGTTATGAAGTAATGGATCTGGGGAAAGATGTGCCGCCGGAGAAAATCGCAGAGGCGGCGGAAAAAGAAAATATAAATATTATAGGCTTAAGTGCTCTTATGACCACCACCGCCCCTTCTATGAAAGATACCATAGACTTGTTCAGGGACAGAGGCCTTTACCATAAATGCCGTTTCGTTGTGGGCGGAGCTGTCCTCAGCGAAAGCTATGCAAAAGAAATTGGCGCCCACTTCTATGCGAGGGACGCCATGGCTACTGTTCACTATGTGCAGAAATTATGTGATATTTGATTTTCTTCTGGGTTTTCCGGCCGCGCCGGCGATTTAATCTTTCGTTTCCTTGCTGTCTTTGTTATCTTTGATGTCTTTCTTTTTGCTTTTGTCCTGCATCTGGCGGAGCTTGGCGTGTTCCTCCATTTCAAGAACGGTGTATGCCACTTTCCCCACCAGAGTCTGGGGAAGTTTCTCACGATATTCAAATTCATAGGGCATAGCATATTTGGCTATGTTCTTGAGACAGTGCCGGTAGATTTCTTCTTTGATCTCTTCCGTTTCTTTGACGCCTTTTTTGAGGACCACAAAGGCCTTTACCTTCTGCATCTTATATGGATCCGGCACTCCAATGACAGTGGACATAAGAACGTTTTCATTGGCATCTATTATATTCTCCAGTTGAGACGGATATATGGAATACCCGGATGAAATTATCATCCTCTTGAGTCTCTGTTTGAAATAAACGAAGCCCTCTTGATCCATCATCCCAAGATCTCCTGTATGGAGCCAAAGCAATCCGTCTTCATGTCTTTGCAGTGTCGATTCGGTTTCTGATTCATCTTCCAGATATCCCATCATTACCGATGGTCCGCTTACGCAGATCTCCCCTTCCTCTCCATATGGCACTTCATTCTTGGTGCTGGCCTTTACTATCTTGTAATAGGTGTCCGGGAAAGGTATACCGATGCTGCCCTCTTTATACATATCTTTTGGCGTCAGACAACTGGCCGTGACACATTCGGTAAGTCCGTATCCTTCTCTTATCTGAATGGTGGCACCATGCTCTTTGAGGAAATTGTCGACCTTGCGTTTTAATTCGATTGAAAGTGAATCCCCTCCCGAAAAAACTCCCAAAAGGCATGCCAGATCAACTTTTTTCATATTGTCATTACGCAAAAGGGCTTCATAAATGGTGGGGACCCCGGCTATATAATTCGGCTGTACTTTTTTCAGCAACTTTGCATAGGTTTCTACACTGAACTGGGGAACCAGATGACAGCAGCATCCGCCCTGGAACATGGTGTGTATGCCCACGCCAAGGCCGAATCCATGGAACATTGGCATTATGGCCAGCATCTTCTGACCCGGCGCTATGGTCTCGCTGGCTGCGCCGGTCTGCATGGCCAGTGCATTGAAATTCAGGTTTGAAAGAACTATTCCCTTTGTTTTTCCGGAGGTACCTCCGCTGTATAATATGGATGCCGGGTCATCTGCCCCGCTGTGGGCAATATATTCTTCAATATATCTTTCACCGGAAGACATAAATTCAGTCCATGAAACAAAATCATCTCCTGACGGTATCTTCGGAATCTTTCTTCCCTTTGTGATCTTGAACCCTATTTTGGTTATAGCCGGAAGTTCTGTGGCTATGGAAGCAACGATGACGTGCTCAAGGGATGGCGTTTTTTTTCTTATGCTTTTGACTTTAGGATAGAATGCATCCAGTACAAGTATTGCCTTGCTTTTGGAGATGTTTATAAAAAACTCTATCTCTCCTTCTGCAGAAAGCGGGTGTACCATATTCGAAACGGCCCCCATAAGATTAACGGCATAAAACATTATAACTCCCTGGGGAGTATTGGGCATACAGATCGTTACTCTGTCTCCCTTTTCTATCCCTGTTGCTCTCAATGCCTTGGCGCATTGATGCACTTGCATCAGGAACTCTTCATATGTCACAGAAGTTCCCAGGAATTCATAGGCCGTAAGCTCCGGATATTCTTTTGCGTTTTTTTCTATGTACTCTATCATGGAACAGTCAGGATAATCCAAGTGGGTTGGTACATTTTTGTATGATGAGTACCATGGTGTTTTAACCTTCATATTCTACTACCTCTCTCAAAGGTTCTTCCAGCAGAACGGGGTTTTCTATAATATATTTTAGCAGCCTTACCGATCGTGCGAAATAAAATCCGTCTGCTATCCTTTCATCCAGTGTGATACCGAAATCCACCACATCGCGTATAACAAGGATACCGTCTTTATCCGGCACCTGTTCTTTTTTTATCTCTCCGATCGTTATCATGATGGAATTTGTCCCGTAGTTGTTGAGATGGTGATAGGGGGCTTCACATTTTATGCTGCCGATATTGGACAGCAGCACAGAAGCATAATTTGTATCTCCGCTTGTTATTGCCTCCGGCATTTTTCCAAAAAAATCAAGTATCCTTACCAGTTTGGCCACCATCATCTGTATTGGTCTTGGAAGTCCGGAAAATAAGTCCAAAGCTTTATCAACGTTTCCTTTTTCGCCGTCTTTGATTTCCTTTACATCTCCCGTTATCTTGCGGCTGATGTCACTAAGTTTTGTGTCTTCCTTGGTTTTAAGAACAAGAAGGGATTCTTCCGATTCATCATTGAATTTTCTTCGAACTACGAATGCCAGAGAAACTACATTTCTCTGATAAAATCTTCTTCCCGCCACGAATCTGTTCAGCTGTTCTCTGTGATATACAGTCTTTGCTATAGCTGCCACAAAAATATGGAAGGCTTTGAGTTTCGATGCCGGATCCTCCGCCTTTTTTTCTTCAATATAACGGATAATATTCGTGACATCCATTTTTTCTTTTATGAAGATCTCTGAATCACAGCGATTTGGCAGCAGGTGCGCCATGGCCTGATGCAGCCCGTCTATATCCCTTAGACGTCTCCCGTCTTTTCTGTCTCCCCACCTCTTTTTTGTTTTTGTCATAATGATTCTCCCTATATGGATATTATCCATTATTATATTTATTTTTCACCCTTTTTTCAACTAATTATTAATGATTATGATATAATGATGCGCAGGAGGGAATAGAGTTGGAATTATTCACTTCACTTTCGGAAGCATCAAAACCTTTTATGGAAAAGATCTCCGATGTTTTTCAATCAGATCCGACTTTTGCTGTATACTTTACTACAGCTGCCAGATGGATTTTCGTCATACTGGCCGTTTTCATTCTGTTCAAGTCCATACGCTCTCTTCTGGAGGCAAAAAACACTCCTGAAACATGGGCTTTTCTTGCTTTGCCCGACGAAAGTCATGTCCCTCTTACTCACTGGGAAAATGTTATAGGCCGTGCCAAAAGCGCGGATGTTGTAGTTGATATACTTACTGTCTCCAGAAATCACGGGACCCTTTGCAGAGACGAGGACGGTAACTGGCGTTACAATGATCTGGGCTCCAAGGGCGGATCCATGATAAACGGAAAACATGTGTACAGATCCACTCCCGTAAAGGCGGGAGATACCATTTCCTTGGCGGGCGTCAACTGCGTACTGGTACCTGCAAGTCTTCAGGAAAAAATGGAAGAGCTGGGTCGGCGGAAAAAACGAAGCCGTAAATTCCCACCGTGGACCCTTCTGCTTTCCCTTACCATATTCCAGATACTGCTTTGTCTTCAGCTAATTGTTGCCGAAGGTGGAGACCTTCCCATCACCGTGCCTCTGAGTTTTGCCGGACTGACGATTCTTATGTGGGCATTCTGTACATTCCTGAAAGTGATGCGTAGCACAAATTTTGAAATGGAAGTAATAGCCTTTTTTCTGTGCACACTCAATCTGGCCGTGACCGCAACGGCAGCTCCCAATGAAGTCAGCAAACAGTTGATAACCATAATCCTGGGAGTAGTGCTTTTCTTCTGCCTTTGCATATATCTGAGAGACCTGTCAAGGACTCTTCTTATAAGGCGGATCCTGGTGGCGGCCAGCGTCCTGCTCCTTCTGGTGAATCTGGCTTTCGGAACGCTGACCTATGGTGCCACAAACTGGGTATCCATCGGAGGATTCTCTTTCCAACCCTCCGAATTTGTTAAGATAGCCTTTATTTTTATCGGTTCTGCCACATTGGACGAACTCTACGAAAAGAAAAATCTGGGGCTGTTCATGCTTTTTTCTCTGTTCTGTCTGGGATGCCTGGCAGTAATGGGGGATTTCGGTACAGCTGCCATATTCTTTGTGACATATCTTGTTATCTCCTTCCTGAGAAGCGGTGAATTTTCAAAACTGATCCTTACTGCGGGAGGAGCTTTTGCTGCAGGGCTCATGGTCCTCCGGTTCCGGCCATATATAGCAGAAAGATTCGCCACATGGGGGCATGCCTGGCAATATGCAGATGCGGGCGGCTTTCAGCAGACAAGGACCATGTCGGCGGGTGCCAGCGGCGGCCTTGTGGGATACGGTGCCGGCGACGGCTGGTTGCATAATGTTTTTGCTTCCGATACAGATCTTGTTTTCGGCATACTCTGCGAAGAATGGGGACTTATAATCGCCGTGCTGGCTGTACTTGCAATTATAACTCTTGGCGTATTCGCCGTTCGCTCCATCATGGGAGGACGTTCCACTTTTTATACAATAGCCGCATGCGGAGCTACTTCGCTGTTTATATTCCAAACCATGCTCAACGTATTCGGTGCCGTTGATATCTTTCCTCTTACCGGTGTGACCTTCCCCTTCGTTTCAAACGGAGGCAGCAGCATGCTTGTTTCATGGGGTCTTCTGGCTTTCCTTAAGGCTGCGGATACCAGGCAGGGTGCCAGTATAGCTGTGCGAAAAATAGAAGATGAAGAGGAAATAGAAGGGGGTACGCTATGAAAAAGCTTGAAAGACGTGCTTTGATGTGTCTCCTTCTGGCAGGAATGCTAGCTGCCGGTCTTGGTTTATATATAGGTAAGTGGCTTGTTTACGGTTCCGAGTGGGTAAGCTATCCTGCCAACAAGCATGTTTTTACCGATGGGAAAATAAATACAGGTTCCATATATGACAGAAACGGTCAGCTGCTTCTTGAAAACACAGAAAGCGGTGAGCCCGAATACAGCGACAGTTACAGTGTTCGTACTGCCACCCTTCATGCAGTGGGCGATATCGACGGTAACATCCTGACAGGAGCCAACCGGGCCTTTGCCGGCAAACTGGTGGGATATAATCCTGTTACCGGCACATATTCCGCAGGCGGAGAGGGCAGACAGATATATCTGACCATAGATGCAGATGCCTGTGTAACAGCCAATGAAGCACTGGGAGATCACAAGGGTGCCGTGATGGTCTACAACTACAAGACCGGAGATGTTTTATGCATGACCAGTTCGCCTAATTACGACCCCACGGATCCGCCCCGGATCAAAGAAGATGATACTTCCGGGGTATACCTTAACAGATGCACCACCGCCAGGATAGTGCCCGGTTCTATTTTCAAACTGGTAACTTCCGCCGCCGTAATAGAAAAAAAGAAGGATCTGGAAAGCTGGACATATAACTGCACCGGCAAAGAACAGTTCGAGTCTTCCGAGGTGGACAGGATCACATGTCCTTACCCCCACGGCGAAGTGGATTTTGAAGAGGCTCTTGCTGTTTCCTGCAACTGCGGATTTGCGGACCTCACCCTTTCTCTGGGAATAGACAACATAAAGGAATATACAAAAAAGACCGGCTTAATGGACAGTTACAATATCAATGGTATACACACGACACCGGGATCATTTGACTTCCCATCCGAGGATGTTAATATTGCCTGGACCGGAATAGGACAGTATCACGATCTTGTGAATCCATGCTCAATGATGATATATGCGGGAGCAATAGCAGGTGGCGGAAAAGCGGCAGTGCCCAATCTTATAGACAGCATCGAAACCAACAGCGGTCTGCCTGCCGGAATAAACTGGAGCCGCAAAACAGATACTCTTATCGAATCTGAAACCGCATCAGTGCTTTCGGATATGATGCGTAATAATGTCATCAAGACATACGGTGAATATAATTTCCCTGATCTTGATATCTGTGCAAAATCCGGTACTGCCGAAGTGGGCGGAGGTAACGCCCCCAACGCTTGGTTCACGGGTTTTCTAAGAGATGAAAAGAATCCTTATGCCTTCATAGTGCTGGTGGAAAACGGTGGAAGCGGTGCAAATGCCGCCGGCAGCGTGGCCAACAAGGTCCTTCAGGAACTCGTAAATGAATAGATACCCTTTTATGGATTTATCAGCAAAACAAAAGCGGCGTCAGACTTAAAGTCTCCGCCGCTTCTTTTTATTATTCTTCTTCGCCTGCATCATACTCTAATTTGTGATTCTGATCAAGCACCTGTATCCATGTGTTTCCTGTTGCCATTTTCATTTCCTTGCCGTTGGCCGCCGTGAAAACAGTGGGAGAATCCATGTCTTCCCTTGACCAAGTGCCCTTTATGACCTTCCCCTTTCGAAACAGTATCGCATCTCCTCCAGCTTTCATGTCTATGCCCAGTCTTCCCTTGTTGTCAAGCACCTGGCTTTTTACAAACTGTATGATAACATTCGCTGCTGTTATTTGGTCGCCGGTCTCTTTGTCAATATATACTTCGCCATTGGAGAATTTCTTATACAGCTTTTTCTCTCTGTCATATTCGTATGAACACTTTGTTGTCAGATAGTTTATATCTATTTCTGTGGCTTTTTGTCCTTTGGCTTTTTGTCCCTTTTCAATGAAGTTAAAAGTCCTTACATCCTGCTCTTCGTCATATCCTTCTTTTTCGATGGCTTCAAGAAGTTTGTCTGTGTGTATCATTGAATTATCCGGTGCGGGTCTGTCGTCCGTCCTGAAAAAGACTCCTCCACTGTATGTAAGTCCGGAGATATATGGAACGACTCCGCTTTCAAGATATTCTTTTGCCTCCGGTGACCATCCGTGATTCACGAAAACCGCCTTATATTCTCTGGCTGTATCCACAAAATATGGCCTTGCGCTACGTACAGGTCCCACCGTTTCGGGAAGCTCTGTATAAAATATTGCCTGTATCCTTGTTATGCTGCCTTCCACCGGATACTCAAATACAATATCTGCCGCGGAAAGACCCGACTGGGGTCTTGCGGGAGCTGCATTATCAATGGAAAACTGTATCGGCCTGGGAAGCAGTTCTTCAACCGATTCGCCGGTCAGGGGATTTATTATTTCATCGGAAACTATTCCTCCGCCCTTTTTTTTGTCTTTTGATAATAAAAAATATGCCCCTGCACCAAGTGCGGCGATCAGTATTATAACAAGTATAATGATGGGTGCCTTACTTTTCTTCTTTCTTGTTCCGTCTGAACGCATCTCAAATACCTTCCTTTACTTTTTGTGCTATATAAGCATGTCCTTCTACTGTTGGATGTATGCCGTCATGGAATTTTGCGAATTTCTTATATTCTACCTCTAAATCCACCACCTTGCAACTGTTCATACTGCCATATTCCCTTATCATTTCCGCCAATTCGGAAAGCTTACCGTTGACTTCATTATAATCTGTCCCCGACCCCTTCATCCAGCATTCCGCCGCCTGTGTTTCGTCACAGCTTATGGGTGTCAAGAGTACGACTTCCACACCTTTTTCTTTGGCTTTTTCTGCCATACCGGCTATGTTTTTCATTGCCCCTTCGGGAGTTTCAGTTTTAAAAATAAAATCATTTGTGCCCGTCAGTATAATGACCTTTTCGGGTGCATGGGAAATCACATCCCTGTCAAACCTTTCTGCCAGCATGGCTGTGGTTTCACCGTTGATCCCCTTGTTTATAACTTCCCAACCGGTCAATTCCCTTAGTACCGAAGGGAAACTGCAGCTTCTGCGGTGAGGGAATCCATTGACTATACTGTTACCTGCACATACAACTTTCATGTTTGCCTCCATGCTTCTTGTGATATAATATATTATACTGATTTTTGATGCATATGAAAGGGAAAAAAATGAAACACACTTATATCCCAAGGGGCGTTTGCCCGACGAAACTGGAATTCGAACTGGAAGGCGACGTTGTCAAAAATATCAACTTCTCCGGCGGATGCAACGGTAACCTTAAGGCCATGAGTTCTTTGCTTGAAGGCATGACCGTCAAAGAGATCACCGAAAAGCTGGATGGTAATACCTGCGGCATGAAATCAACATCCTGTGCCGATCAGCTGGCCATTGCCTTAAATAAAGCTCTTTCAGAAAACCGGGAAAAATAGTATAGATGGGAAAATTTTTCATAAGAAAATTCATAAAAAACTACGAAGATGTAAAGGATCCGAAAGTCAGGCAGAGTTACGGCAAATTTGCCGGCATAGTAGGCATAGTTTCCAACCTTCTTCTTTGCGTGATGAAAATAGTAATAGGACTTATTTCTTCAAGCATAGCCATCATCGCAGACGGAGTGAATAACCTTACGGATGCTTCCTCTTCCATAATAACTCTTGTGGGATTCAAAATGGCTTCCCAGCCCGAAGACAAGGATCACCCCTACGGACATGCCCGTATAGAGTATCTCACAGGACTTTTTATTTCCATACTCATTATAATAGTGGGTCTTTTTCTTTTGAGATCCTCTGTATATAAGATCATTGACCCCCAAATGCTTTCTTTTGACTATATCACCATAATAGTTCTGCTTCTGGCCATAGCCATCAAGCTATGGCAGACTTTTTTCAATATGTATGTGGGCAAAAAAATCGATTCCATGACTTTGATCGCCACGGGAACAGACAGCAGAAACGATGTGATCGCCACCAGCGCTGTGCTTATGGGCGTAATAATAACAAAATTTACAGGGCTTCAACTGGATGGATGGCTTGGATCCCTTGTTGCACTTTTTATTATCTGGTCCGGTATAACCCTCATAAGAGAAACTTCAAGCCCGCTGCTGGGGGAGGCCCCTGATGAGGACATGGTGAGCGAGATCGAAAAAATGGCTTCTGCTCCCTGGGGAGTGATGGGCATCCATGATCTTGTGGTACATAACTACGGTCCCGGCAAAGTCTTTGCTTCGATACATATAGAAGTCGATGCCGATGAAGATATAATGAAAAGCCATGATATGGTGGATAATATAGAGCGGGAGATCGGCCAGACCCTGGGAATACATTGCGTAGTCCATATGGACCCAATAAAAAGAAACGATCCCGCAGTAAAAAAAGTTGCGCCTGTAATAACCGAAACAATAAAATCTTTTCACGGAGTAACAGGTATGCATGACCTTCGCGTTGTTCCCGGCCCTACCCATACAAACATAATTTTTGACCTGGTGCTGGATCATGAGTGCAAGACAGAAGAAAAAGAAATCAAAGAAAAGGTACAGGATGAGCTTCAGAAAATAGATCCGGGTTACTTTGTAGTTATTACTTTTGACCGTTCATATACCCAAAACAGTATATGACGGCCGGCATTATAAGTATTATGGATAGATCTTATGGAAAGCAATTTTATAAATGAAAATATCGGGCAGAAAGAAATAACAAAAAAACAAAATCTGCTGACCCCGGAGGGGCATCTTTCCGCTCCCGGCTATTCCAGGCGTCATCTGCAGGTATATAACCGCAGCCACATCAAGGCTTCCGGAAGAAGGATCAAGGAGTGGGATTATTACTATATAGGGAATGACAGATACGGCATAGCTCTAACTGTGGCAGACAACTCTTATATGGGCCTGGACAGCATATCTCTGCTGGATTTCTCAAAGCCCTGGCAGCATACAAAAAGCCCCATGCAGCCCTTTACTTTCGGTAAAAAGAAAATGCCCTCTTCCACCCTTGAGGGCAACGTCAAAACTAAAGGTAAGAATCATTTTATTTGCTTTGAACACCGGGAAGACAGCAGGCATTTAACATTTTATATGGATGACTTCTATAAAGGAAAGCCTATAGAAGGAGAATTGACTCTTAAATGTCCCGATATGGATTCCATAGTCATAGCAACTCCTTTCAAAGAAGATAAGCTTGCATTTTACTATAACGAAAAAATAAACTGTATGCCCGCTTCGGGCATAGTGAGATTTGACGGACAGGATCTTAATTTTGATCCCTCGGATTCTTTCGGTGTACTGGACTGGGGGCGGGGAGTCTGGACCTACAAGAATACCTGGTTCTGGGGAAGTGCATCAGGCCTTTATGAGGGCAGTCCTTTCGGCTTCAATATTGGATACGGCTTTGGTGACACCGGGGCCGCCAGTGAAAATATGATCTTCTATAAAAACAAGGGTCATAAAATATCCCTGGTCAAGTTCAATATCCCAAGCATGCCCGGTATCAAGCAGTCGGATGATAAAATGGGAGGAGAAGATTTTCTTTCTCCGTGGAATTTCACATCCGACGATGGTCGTTTCGAGATGGACTTTATTCCTGTCATAGACAGAAGTTCCCGCACGGATCTGGGCCTTATCTGTTCGGATCAGCATCAGATTTTCGGCAATTTCTCCGGTAAAGCAGTTCTTGACGATGGCACTTTGATCACAATAAAAAACCTTCCCGGCTTTGCCGAAAAGGTTTTCAATAAATGGTGAGTTTTTATTCGATTTTTGTTCCGCATTCTCCGCAGAACTTGGCTCCGGGTTCCAATTCTTTGCCGCATCCGGGGCATTTTGTAACTTTTGGTCCGTCCATCTTGGCTCCGCACTGGTTGCAGAATCTTACTCCCTGAGCGTTTTCCGCTCCACAGGCCGGACACTTATTCAGTTCAAGGGATGCACCGCAATTATTGCAGAATTTGCCGCTGCCGGCAGGTTTCCCGCAGGAAGGGCAGACAGTGGTGGTGCTTTTGAGATCACCTTTCCATATGGTGGCTTCCTCTGCCTTTTCATCTATATTCCTTTTGATGGCATCTGCCTTGGCTTTTGCCGCATATATTTCAGTTCTCGGAGCACAGTCAACGCACATCCCTTCATCTTCATTCCAATCGGAGTCACACACCCATTTCTGGCAGGCATGACATCTGTGAAAGTATTGCTGGGCTTCATTTTGTGCTCTGTTGAATGCATTTTCGTATTCCTTTCGCCATTCCGGGCTTCTTTCTTCAAATCTTTCAGCCATGACATCTCCGGCTCTTTCGGCTGCCCAGCCGGTATTATAACCTATTCCACCTATGAGACTGCCACGTACCCCTGCTCCTCTGGCCACTCCCTGTATCTTCTGTTTTTTATCATATGTTTCTGATTCTATAAAACTGCTTTTGTATCCATCGCCGCATATATCACAATAAAATGTAAACTGAAAGCCGGCTTCGGTGGAATTATCATCATAATTCCTTGTAAATGCTTTCATCATTTCGTTAGTCTCCTTCCAAATCAATCATCCTGCTTTTTTCTTTTGAAAAATCCTTTTTTTTCGGTCTCAGGTATAAGGCTTTTGCCGCAGGCAGTACATTTTACCAGATCAAAAAACTGTTCTGCCCCGCACCTTCTGTTTCCGCATATTTTAATAAGGCTTTTGCCACAGACCTCACATTTTTCCTGTACAAAAGTGAGTTTCCCGCAGTGCGGGCAGTTCACATAAAGGTCTCTTCCGCAGCTTGAGCAACGCTTCTGCTCTTTTTCTATGCTTTGACCACAGGAGGGGCAGCTGTAACCGAAGGGGCTGTTGCTGCCGCATTTCGGGCAGAAATTGCTGCTGCGTTCTATAAATGTCCCGCAGTGTATGCAGGGCTGCTTATATGTAGCCATATCTATACTCCTACTTTAGCACCGCATGAACCACAGAATTTTGTTCCGGGAGAGAGCGCTGCTCCGCATCCGGGGCACGTTAGTCCCTGGCCTATCTCTGTGCCGCATTCGGAACAGAATTTTACTCCCTCTTCATTGATAGTCCCACAGCCTGGGCATGTCCTTTTTGCAGTTTCTGCTTCCTTGACTTTTTCGGCTTCTTTTGCTTCCATGTCTGCTTTTTTCGCGCCGCTCTCCGCCTCGCTTAATTCCATCCGGACTGCCCTTAGTCTTTCTTCAAATCCCGGATATTTGCCGGGTTCTTCCTCCATTACTTTTTTCCCCAATTCCGCATAAATGCCGGTCTCTTCTTCTTTTAAGTCATTGATCTTGCTTTGTGCCGTGAATTTTTTGATGTTGGGGTCATCCTGCGGAAGAACGCTGGATAATCCTTTCATCAGTCCGCCAAACATATCGTTTCCCATCTTTTTTACTCCTTCCTGTGCCTGAATATCAAATAAATTATATCACTCGTATACACTGCTTTCAATATCTTTATCCTTTATATCGGTCTCTTATACGGCATAAACAAAATCGCCAAACTGTCTTTACAGTTTGACGATTTTTACTGTTTTTGCCTGCCCTTTGTTTTTGAAAAGCTTACTGTATTTCTTCAGTTTGCTCTTGGGTACTTTTATTTTTGCGTCTTTGTTTATTCCCTTGAATGCAGCTTTATAGGCTTTAGTGATTTTTTTGCTGTTAACAATTATGGTTTTTAATTTTTTGTCTCCATAAAAAGCACTTCTTCCTATTCTTGTCACATTGCTTCCTATGGTTACCTTTGTGAGTTTTTTATATTTCTTTAATGCATTATGGTTGATAGCAATCACGTTAAAGCTGTATCCTTTTATCTTTACTTTTGACGGTATAACAGCTTTTTTATATGTTTTCTTAGTCATTCCCGCAAAGCCAACTGTACCGCCTGTTTCTCCTGTTTTTCTCACTTTGTATTTATATTTGCCCACA